>DATJBL010000144.1:0-48550 GCA_035515355.1 Methylocella sp. | reverse complement strand
GTTCCAGAACGGCTTCTGCTCGGAATTCCAGACGAAGACGCAACTGATACCTCCAGCCGCAAACTCACACCCCTTGCGGCCCGCATTGAAGAATCTCGTCGATTTAGTGTCGTACATGCGGGACGTGCAGAGCTTCTTGATCATATTTTGGTTTCACCGACGCTCGCGACCTGCTGCACGAACGTCACAATCTTGAGCGAGGGCTTGCAGGACGAGGTCACGGCGAAGGAGCCGGTCCTCGGCTCGCTGCACGCGCCCCTAGTCGCGTCATTTAATCTGAACAAAGGCTAAATTGGCGATGCCTCACAGCTAAACCGGAGGTCGTCGGCGCCGATGAAGGTCAATCAAAACATGCCTAAAACCATCCTCCGACCTCTCTACGGCCTGGGCGCAAGGATTTCTTGCAGGAGGCGGTCAAGGAAGACGCTTTGGGCCTTGACGATCTTGTCCCGCGCCTCGTCGAGCGTAAACCATGCTGCGCGATCAACCTCGGGCACCTCAATGAGGTGTCCGCTACGCGGCGGCCATTCGACCTCGCAGGATACGCTTTTGATTTGGGCGGCATCGATCTCACCTGCCATGGCAAAAGCCGTAACCCGCTTACCTCCTACCTGAACAGCCTCACCGAGCGGGAGAAGAGCACCGACGGGACGAAAACCGGTCTCCTCCTCGAATTCCCTTAGAGCAGCTGCTTCCGCTGTTTCATCAGCACCATATTCACCCTTCGGGATAGACCAGCTGTTATGGTCCTTGTTACGCCAGAATGGGCCACCCGGGTGGACAAGCAGAACCATTATCTTGCGGTTGGAGACACGAAACATCAGGAGACCAGCGCTGCGTTTCACTGGACCGTTTCCTTGGGCAAATAGCTTCAACGGACGTTGTCCCGTTTGTGACAGAGCCCCAGGGCGTGATCTAGGCTTTGCCGAATTCTGCAGGCGATTAAAGTAAAGAGTAGGTGGCACAGTACAAGTAGCTTCCCAATGGCACGCTCATGAGGGACAATATTGGCTACAATTGCACCGTTGGAAGGGGATCGAAGATGCGCAGGTTGCCTCGGAAACTTGGTTTGGCGGTGGCTCTTATGCTCACCGTGATGCATCATGCATCAGCCTTCAGTGCGAGCTTCTCATGGTCCGGAATCAGCACCTGTGTCAGAACTTCACCTGCCTTCATGATCCAGGACCCGCCAAAAGGGACCCACAGCCTGCGCTTTACGATGAGCGATAGGGACGCCCCGAACTTTCGGCACGGCGGCAGTACGGTTCCATATGACGGCAGTGGACGCGTGCCAGAAGGCGCAATTAATTACTTCGGGCCTTGCCCGCCGGCAGGCCGGCATTCACCGCTATGTCTGGAGGGTTGAAGCACTGGACAAGAACGGCAAGGTCCTTGCCCGCACCCTCACTGAGGGCAGCTTCCCGATGCATTGAGCAAGCGTCGCTCGCAACGGACCTCTGAGCAACCCTTTTCGGCCGCTTCTTTGGGAACTTCCGCCCCTGAGGAATGTGCAGGCGATCCTTGCCGTAATTCCAGGCGATCAGCGGTCTTCCGCAAAGAACGCTCCGTTCCGGTATCCGATTGGCTCAGTGTGGGCCACCAGCTGTGCCGTTTTAGCTCCCATCTCGCAACGTTCTACTCGGCTTGCATCGCCGTTGAGCACTTCGAACTTAGTTTGCGCACCCTCGCGCCAAAAGCGGAGATCGAATTTGTCTTTACCTAACCGAAGATCACGAATCGTGATGTCCGGTAACCATTCCGGGAGCAGTGGATCGATATAGAGTTTATTGCGTGGCGCATCGGGCAGAAATCCTAACATGGCCTGCGTTAGCATAAAAATCGATCCAGCTGCCCAGGCTTGCGGTACATTCGCGCCAATATATTGCACGGGAAATGTCGTTCCATCTCGCGGAAAGGCAGTGTAGAGTTCCGGCAACTGGTTCAGCAAGAAATGGCTGCCTCCGATGCTAATGTCATGTGCGATTTGTGCCGCTTCGGCAGCGAAGCCATAAAGCTTGAACCCCAGAGCGATGATTCCATTGTCGTGCGGCCACACCGATCCCGTCTGATAATTGTAGGGATTGTAGGCGGGATTATCAGCCGAAAGGGTGCGAATGCCCCATCCTGTCCACATATCCGGCGCCATTAGCCGTTCTACGACCATCTTGGCCCGCTGTCGAGGCACTATGCCAGACCAAAGGCAATGGCCGGCATTCGAGGCAACAGTCAAAACCTTCTTCTTATCGCCATCAAGCGCATAAGCATAAAAGCCGAGCTCATCATCCCAAAATACCGCGTTGAACCGTTCAAACAAGGCTGCGGCCTTTGCACGCAACTCCTGCGCCCGGTCGCATCTCCCGAGCGCGTCAAACAACTCCGCAATGCGGATCCACGCGCTATAAACATAGCCCTGAAGCTCACAGAGTGCTTTCGGGCCCTTCACCAGCGAGCCGTCTGGATAGACAACAGAATCCCCGGAATCCTTCCAACCCATATTCTCGTAACCGACTGGGGATCGCGTCTCATATTCTTGGAAGCCGTCGCCGTCGCGGTCTCCATAATTATCGATCCAAGAAAGACAACCCTCAACCGCCTCAAGATGCCGCTCGAGTAAGGAGTGATCGCCGGTGGCTCGCCAAGCCGCGTGCAAGGTGATCAGATAAAGTGGAGTGGCGTCAGCGGTTCCATAATATGGGGTGTGCGGGATGAGTTTGAAATGTGCCAGTTCACCATAGCGCAATTCATGGAAAATCTTCCCTGGTTCGGCATCTCGATAAGAATCATCCTCCTTCGCCTGAAGGGAACCGAGTATGTCTAGCGAGCCACGGGCAAATTCTGGATGGATCATTATGTTTTGAAGGGATACGATCAAGCTGTCGCGTCCGAATGGTGCAATGAACCAAGGAAGCCCAGCTGCTGGCAAAAAGACCGTGTGGCCCATACCTTCGATCGGGAGGCGGAGCGCTGCCATGTCTTCAAGTGCACGCTGAAAAAGGCGATAGAACTCTTCGTTGCTAGTCTGAATTTTGACGACGGTCCGCAGCCATTCCGCTAAGGTTTCGGCGTGGCCCGAAGTGTGATGGTGTGTAGTACAGTCGCGTGGTGGAGTCGAAGGCTTGTTGTCATCTACTAAGGTATAAAGAAGGCAGGCATGCCATGCTTCGCCAGGCGCAAGCGCGACCTCAAAGCTGAGCCGGCCGTTCGCATAGACGGGCTCTGTGGGACTTCTGTGCACGGAAATTACAACTGAACGGCTGAAGTCGTGGTTGCGATAGCTGGTACTAAGCTGTTGCCGTGCTTGCGACCATTTGGTGGTGATCCGTCCCCTACGTACGATATGACCTGATTTCACCTCGAAGAGATCTGCAAAATCGCAGCGGATTGCAATTTCAAGCTGGAATCGTACTGGATTCATGCTGTTGTTCGTGATGTCGAGATCTTCATGCATCCCGCCATAAATCCACCGGCTGATGGTAAAGCCGAGCGCTCGTGGCTGGATGGTCCCAGCTTCCGTCGCGATGGAATGATTGGTCAGAAAGATGCGAGCAGCGTAATAAGTGATAGGCCCGCCATTGAGTAGCTCCCAAGATTCTCCATTGGCATAAACGGTCCAACTACTGATGACGCGGGTATCGAGAAAGTAAAGTCCACGTTCGCTGGGCCAATTTATTTGTCCATCAGGATCGCTGATAAGGACGGTCTGTCCCTGGTGGGTAGAGATTTGCGGTGGACCGATTTGAACCTTGAACGGCATGGTGCTGAACTTTCATTGAGGGCCGACTGGCCCAAGCCAGCGGTGTAGCTAAAACACCGTCGCTTTTCCTTCGGATCGGGGAGGTTCCTTCAGCGTCCCCAACGCATTTGTAGTTGCTGCCTTGTGGTGAACGATTGGGAGAATGCGCCGCAGACATGTTTCTCCAGAGTCTCCGCAAATGTTTAGGAGGCCGCTATACGCGCTTCCAGCTGCAATGGCTGAAGTTAAGCCTGATCAAACTATGTCCCTCGACAACAAGATAGCGTGCCAGAGGGTTCGGGCTATCCCAGCGTAGCGCGCTTACAACTTTGTTGTGCGGCACCGACATTCTTGCCTGAAGCACTCCCATCCAAAGAGGGTAGTCTGCCACGCCAATGCTGGCGACGATCGTGGCAAAATGGTTCATGGACAAAAGCCAGTCATAGATTTCCTCGCTAAAGAGTACCGTGCTCGAGAGGGTTTGGGGAACAAGGTGCAGGATCACACGTTTCGTACATAGGAGGCGGAGATGCAGTTAGGAATGATCGGTCTCGGGCGGATGGGTGCAAATATGGCGACGCGCCTTTTGAAGGCGGGCCATGAGTGTGTGGTTTATGACAGTCACCCGGAGCCTGTTGAGGCATTGGAAAGAACAGGAGCCAAGGGATCAACCAGTCTAGTGGCGTTTGCGAACAGTCTATTAAAGCCCCGTTCCGTGTGGCTCATGTTGCCAGCCGCCGCGGTCGATCCAGTGCTCGCTTCCCTGACACCGCTTCTTGAACCAGGCGACATCGTGATCGACGGCGGCAATTCCTATTATCATGACGATATCCGCCGCGCGACCGAACTCAAGCGCGTTGGAATTCATTACGTTGATGTCGGCGTCAGTGGAGGCGTGTGGGGTCTAGAACGAGGCTACTGTCAGATGATCGGTGGAGAGCAAGAGATTGTCGAGCATCTCGATCCGATTTTCCGTGCCCTCGCACCGGGCGTGGCCGCAGCTCCACGGACGGCTGGGGCAACGGGCGAGCCAAGCCGAGCCGAAAATGGCTATCTCCATTGCGGACCAAATGGAGGCGGTCACTTCGTTAAAATGATACACAACGGAATTGAATACGGCATAATGGCAGCCTACTCAGAAGGTTTGAACATCATCAAAAACGCTGATGCAGGCCGTGCGGATCGCAAGGTGGATGCAGAAACGACGCCGTTGCGCAATCCGGAATTTTACTGCTATCAATTTAATATCGCTGAGATTACCGAGGTCTGGCGCCGTAGCAGTGTCATCGGCTCATGGTTACTTGATTTAACTGCCGCGGCACTGCGCAAAAATCCGGAGCTGTCGACCTTCGAAGGACATGTATCGGATTCTGGCGAGGGCCGTTGGACTTTGGCGGCCGCGATCGACGAGGGGGTGCCGGCACCGGTCATCAGCGCGGCACTGTTTGGACGGTTCGACTCGCGCGGCCTTGCCGAATATGCGGACAAGTTGCTGTCCGCCATGCGATATGAATTTGGTGGCCACGTCGAGAAATCCTCAAGTTAGGGAGAAGCGTTGAATGTCTGGGCCGGTTTCCGATGCGATCGTTTTCTTCGGCGCCACAGGGGATCTCGCCTACAAGCAAATTTTTCCTTCGCTGCAAGGCCTCGTTCGCGATGAAGGACTCGATGTCCCGATCATTGGCGTTGCCAAAGCAGGATGGTCGCTCGATCAGTTGAAGACGCGCGCCAAGGACAGCCTGTCCGCTCATAGTGGACTTGACGCCAAAGCCTTTGCCAAACTTACCAGCTTGCTCCGCTACGTGGACGGCGATTACAATGATCCCTCAACCTACGTCCGCCTGTACCAGGAATTAGGGGACGCTAAACGGCCACTTCATTACCTTGCAATTCCTCCGAGCCTCTTTGCGACAGTCGCAGAAGGGCTTGCGCAGCATGGCGTCGGGACCAACGCACGTCTTGTCGTTGAAAAGCCGTTTGGGCGCAGCAGAGAGTCGGCGTGCCAACTCGATCGTATTCTGAGCCGCTTTTTTCCAGAAGAAAGCATCTTTCGGATTGATCACTACCTCGGCAAGGAGCCGGTCCAAAATATCCTTTACACGCGATTCGCGAATTCAATGTTCGAGCCAATCTGGAATCGCACCTACATCAAGGATATCCAGATTACCATGGCTGAAAGCTTCGGCGTGCAAGACCGAGGTAAATTTTATGATGAAACTGGTGCCATTCGCGACGTATTTCAAAATCATCTCTTGCAAGTGCTCGCCAACTTGACCATGGACCCTCCCACGGGTGAAGAATACGATGCTACGCGGGAACAAAAAGCAGCCCTGCTGAAGGCCGTGCGGCCCCTTGAGCCAACAGATGTCGTCCGTGGTCAATACGCGAGTTATCGCTCTGTCCCGGGCGTCGAGCCGGATTCGAAGGTTGAGACGTTCGTCGCCGCCAAGCTTTATATTGATTCGTGGCGGTGGGCGGGTGTGCCGATTTATATTCGAGCAGGCAAGGCCCTTCCGGTAACTTCCACAGAGGTGATGATTACCTTCAAGAGGCCTCCTCGTGAAACCTTCTCGGAATTTGTCTTGCCGCCAGCAGGTCATATGCGGATGAGGATCAGCCCAGACGTAAACATTGCATTGGGTTTGCGCGTGAAGCGCCCGGGAGAGGGCATGCAAGGCAAAGACGTCGAGCTGATCCTGACCGATCAGCAGACCGCCTTTCGGCCGCCTTATCAGCGTTTGCTTGGCGATGCGATGCATGGCATCGGCGACCTTTTTGGTCGGCAGGACATTGTCGACGCCCAATGGCGCATCGTGGAGCCGGTTCTGAACGACGCCGCTCCGCCGATCACCTATCCCCAGGCAAGCTGGGGACCAGAAGAGGCCAATCAGCTCATCGGGGCCGATGGCCCTTGGCACAATCCTACCCCGGCGGCGCGCCAATGACCATGGAGAATGATCTCGTTTTTCTTTTCGACGTCGACAACACGCTCATTGATAATGATCGCATCCAGAGCGAGTTAACGGTTCGTTTGACTGAACTGTTTGGGGCTGAAGCCAGCAATCTCTACTGGAAAATTTTCGAAAGACTGCGGCGTGACCTTGGCTATGCCGATTACCTAGGGGCTTTGGAAAAATTCCGGCTTGAAAAGCTGCACGACCAAAGGGTGCCGCGAATGTCAAGCTGGCTGATCGACTATCCCTTCGCTGAACGTGTGTACGAGGGAGCTCTCAATGCCATCGCGCATGTGCAGCAATGGGGCCCTGCGGTCATTCTCTCCGATGGGGATGCGGTATTTCAGCCTCGGAAAATCGACCGCTCAGGCTTGTGGGAGGCCGTCGAGGGTAGGGTGCTCATATATGTCCACAAAGAGCAAGAACTCAGCCACGTTGAACAGCTCTATCCAGCGAAGCACTATGTGGTCATAGATGATAAGCTTCACATTCTAACTGCAATCAAGGGGATTTGGAGAGAACGTGTCACCACGGTTTTCCCGCGGCAAGGGCACTATGCGTGGGACACGGATATTCTCGCGAACTCTCTACCAGCAGACATTCAGTTGGATCGCGTAAGCGATCTCAATCATTGCGCCTTGTCGTTCGTTTAATGTGAACGCTTTTTCAAGAGGATCGAATCCTTGCCGCCCCCTCATGGAAGTTCCAGATTGCGCCGCGTTCTCCTTTGGGTGGCGAAAGCTATTGTCATTGTCTATGTCATTCTGGATGGCATCGTTACGCCGGTATTCCGCCCCCTGCTGCGTTGGGTGGCAAGGCTGCGGTTTGTCATTCGTTTGCAGGTCATCGTCGCGGCTCTTCCGCCTTATGCCATATTGGTCTTGCTTGCCGTCCCCTTGGCCTTTGCCGAACCCGCAAAAGTCTATGCTTTGCTTCTAATGGGCGAGGGGCACTTCGTGACTGGTCTCGCCATGATGGCGGTAGCTTACCTCGTCAGTCTCGTCATCGTCGAGCGGATCTATAATGCGGGGGAGAGAAAGCTCAAAACCATCTCTTGGTTTGCAAGGCTCATGTCTTGGCTGGTCGATATCCGTGACCGTCTCTTTGCCTGGGCACGCACGACCCGGATTTGGGCTCTAGCTGCTGAGCTTAAACGGAGTGCCCACGCGCTCATAGGAAAACTCCGGCTTCGCTTCCGCATCGGTTAACGATCGCCTTTCGAGGCGTTCAACAAGGTAGCGAGACCATTCTGCCAGAGCTCCCCGTGGTGTTGATTCTCCCGCTTGCCGCATATGCTCAGGTCGCTTCTGTCCCGGAGGCTAACTTTCAATCTGACACATTCCCGTCAGCGCGCACTGTCTGCAACAGAGCAAGGATTTCGGAGGCGGCCATACTCAGTGTTTGCCGTAATCGAGCGCAACACCCTTGCGTTGCGCGAGAATATAGGCCTCGAGCGCTTTAAGCCGAGGATCGTCATCGGCGAAAGGCTTGCCCCGGACCGGATTCTCGATGCACCAGTTGATCATGTCGCGGAGTAAGGCAACGCGTCCTAACTGTACCTGGAATTTAGGATAGGTTTCTGGATGCGTATTGGAAGCATCAGGATGACACATATCGCAGGATACGGCGTTCGTACCACCAAGCGCCTTGGCATCATGAAAAATGCGCTTGCCCTCCGCTACGAGGCGATCGGTTGAATCTTTCCAGATCTGCTGGTCGCGCTCGCTAAAAGCGCCATAAGTCTGGAACTGATTTTCAACCGGAGCCTTGACACCCGGTAGCTGGCCTTGAGCAGGCGGGTCGGCTGCCACGACGACCCATCCGGAGTCGGGATGTTTACTCCGCCACTCTTTCATGAGCGTGTCAGCGATTTGTTGCCCTTGCTCCCGGGTCAATGGATCACCGGGTTTGACACCTTTGACCTCGATTGAGGTTTCGCCGTCGCAGAGTCCGACAACCAAATTACCGTCGGGGGAACCCGGTAGCTGATGTTGTGGCAAATCATTGCCCGCCGCGGCGGTACCCGCGGCGAGCGAGAGAGCGAGCGCGAGACCAGAAGAAAAGCGCATGATCGTTCCCCCCTCAATAGCTGGAAAGCGTCGTTGCGGGCGGCTGCTCCTTTGTGCCACTCGACGAAAGATAGCTCGCCCGCACGGTCACGGGATTACGGTTCCAAAGATTGTAAACTTTGTTGATCATGCCCGAGGCTAGCACATTCAGCTGACCATCGCCGCATCCGTCGAAAGCATTGAAGGGATCAGCGCGGTTCATTTGAACGGTGAGCTTGGGCAAACCCTCGGGAGCATAGGGCCACGGCCAGGCGGTCGAAAGCAAACCATAGAAGCTGATGTTACCGATGTGATTGAGGAGCAGCTGATGGGTGTGGCCGTGAATGACCGACACCGTATCAAATTTGGAAAGGATCGCTTGAACCTCATCAGCGTCCTCAGTCCAGAAATTCCAATTGCGGTAATATTTGTAAAGAGGCGAATGGGAAAAAATGACGATAGGTGTCGCTTTATCGATCTTTTCAAGATCGTTTTGTAACCACTGACGCCCTTCCGGCCCGACCTCGAAGCGCGACTGGATACCGTTGTCGAGCCCGGCGACCGTTTGCATCCGCTCTTCTGGTGCCATGCCACGGGCGGTCCAAAAATCCTTTTCCTGAACGCTCATCAAGGTCACGAAATGCACGCCCTTGTGGTCGAAGGAATATTGTGGGGGGCCAAACAATGAGCGCCAATGCTCGCCCAAGTCGAGGTACCAATCATGCTCGCCGACCATCATCTTTACTGGCGCCCTGAGATCTTTGAGGATTTGCGCGCCGAGATCAAGTTCCTCTCGGTGGCCCAGCTGAGCGAGATCGCCGCCGAAGAGTACAAAATCGGGCTGCGGGTCGAGGGCGTTAACGTCTTCCACCGCTTTAACCGCAGACCGCACGAATCGGTCGTTCACATTCCGGGTATAAAGATGGGTATCAGAGACATAGGCGATGGTGAAAGGAGGGATGCTCTCCGCCGCCCGCGAGATCTCGATAAGCTGAAAGCTTTGCGGGACGATGAGCCCCTTTGCGGCGGCGATTCCGGCCGACACCCCGGCTATATGAAGAAAGCCCCGCCTCGAAAGGCGCCCCATTCGGGTGAGATCGTCGAAAAAAGAAGCGCGTTCCTCATAATGCTTGGTCTCGATGCTCTTGTGCACCATGGCTTTACTCCCCGGCGAAACGTCTCAAGCGAAACCCTTTTCGCCTTCATCTTAATTTTGGCGTGCGGCAACCTCGAAAGTAACTCGTTTCGAAGCGCATGCTCTAGAAGGCGCCGATTGACGCCGGATTGCGCAGGTCCGGGTTTGTCCCGATATCTCCAAAGTCCCCCTTCCGGCCTTCTGCGATGTCAGTATCACGCTGTGGTCGATTGGCCTTAAGTGCCGTTTGCCGGACTATCTCCGCCTGGTTGAAATCGGCGAAGCGGTCGTCCGTCAGCGTGAAGAGAAAAGCAACGAGATCATCGATCTCGGCTTCACTCAGCGCGAGGCGCTGCATCCCGCCGTCGAGGTAGGGATTTGGAACGCCGCCCTTGTTGTAATGGTCCACCACATCCCAAAGGGTAACCATAGAACCGTCATGCATATAGGGGGCGGTCACGCCAATGTTGCGAAGAGTCTCACTCTTGAAGGCGCCGATATCGGCCGGATTTTTGGTTACGAGAAAGCGTCCAAGCTCAGAATAGGTTGTCTGCAAGGCGAGCTCGTCGATCTGTTTTGTGTCGCCAGTCTTGAGAATGCCAAGCGCCTTGCGCGCTAGCTCGGCAAAATTCTGCTTGTGCGCGGCGATTCCGATATTATGAAACTTCTGATCCGAGAAAAGTGGCGAGACCGAGTTGAACGCGTGGCATGAACTGCATCGTCCTTTACCCTGGAACAAGGCCCAGCCGAGCTTGGCCTGATCACTGATAGCTTGCAGGTTCCCCGCTAGGAAGCGATCGAACGGCGAATTGCCGGAGTATTGCGTTCGCTCAAATGCGGCGATCGCGGACGCGATATCGTCGTAAGTCGGATCACGCCCGTAAAGCGATTTGAACGCCTCCGAATATTCGGGGATCTTGGCAACCTTTGCGACGACATCCTCTGGAGTTTTTTGGCCCATTTCGACCGGATTGAGAATCGGAAGCTTAGCTTGATCCTCAAGCTTTGGCGCGCGGCCATCCCAGAATTGCGACGCCTGAAACATCGCGTTCAAGATGGTTGGTGCATTGCGCTGCCCATGCTGGTCTTGAACACCCGCCGAGGTCGCACTGTTGCCGCGATGATCGGTAAATCCTTTGGTGGGATCATGACAGGTGGCACAGGCAACCGAGTCGTCGACCGAAAGCCGCTTGTCATTGAACAATTTTTCGCCAAGTGCCACGAGCGACGCCGTTGGCTCGCTGCCCGGCGCCACTGTCAGGGAGTAGAGCTGCGACGAGATGCCAAGGGGCAGGGCAGGCTTCGGTAGCGCTGCTTTGTCGGTTGCTGCGGGGATCGAACCGCCCGGTGCCTGGGCAGCAGGTGTCTGGGCCACGGACAATGGAGGAACAGGCGTCTCAGGAGGAACAGGCGTCCGAGCGACCGTGGCCACCGGCTCGGGACCACCGGAGAATAGAACTGCCAGCACGGCAAGAGCGGTCAGAAAACCAACCACCGTGAAGCCGGCTACCAACTTCCCGCGCGAAGTTTGCATCCTATCCTCCCAATGTTTTTCTCAGCAGGTTCAAGAGGGCGTGAACCTTTTTTGCTCCACCATAACCAGAAAAAGGCGAGGCGTGAACCACTAAAATTTACAAAGTGCCTTACTCGCCCAAGAACGTGCATCCGATGAGAGCATCGCCATCAAGGAGCAGGAAAACGGCGGTGACCAGTTAACGCACAACCAAAACAGGAGAAAGCTCCTTGACTGGCACCAGCGTAACCGGCATCCATGACGTTCTCATAAAGTGATCAGACTAAAAGTGACGAGGCCAAACTCCGCCACCTCAATGGCGCGGCCGCGGCGCGACGATGAAAGATAAAGAAGCGGGGCCTTTCCCCTCGTAGAACTGCGAGCGTGCGAGTGAGTAGAATAGCCTATGTCAATGGCCGCTATGTATTGCATCGCGACGCCATGGTTCATATCGAAGACCGGGGCTATCAATTCGCAGATGGCGTCTATGAAGTCTGCGAAGTCTTTCTGGGCGCCCTCATTGACGAGAAGCGCCATTTCGACCGGCTTGCCTATTCCCTTGGGGAATTGCAAATCGCTTCTCCTTTGCGGGCCGCAGCCCTCGCTGTGGTGGTCCGCGAAATCATGGCCAGGAATAGGCTCGAAAATGGTTTCGTCTATGTGCAGGTGACACGTGGCGTGGCGCCCCGCGATCACGTCTTTCCGTCAAGCCCTGTGCGCCCGAGCCTAATCGTGACAGCACGCCAGATCGATCCGAAAAAAAATGAAATTACCGCTCGGAGCGGGATTAGTGTCCTCACGACCTCCGACCTCCGTTGGAAGCGCGTCGATATCAAATCGATCTCTCTGCTGCCCAATGTTTTAGCCCGCCAGCTCGCGCGGGAGCATGGTGCTTATGAGGCTTGGCTTGTCGACTCTGAGGGCATGGTGACTGAGGGGGCGGCGTCGAATGCTTGGATCGTCAGCGAAACTGGAACAATCGTGACGCGTCAGCTCGATCATTCCATTTTGCGGGGCATCACAAGAACAACATTGATCGAAATCATCGCCGCGGACGGTCTGAAACTGGAAGAACGAAAATTCACTGTCGCCGAGGCACTCGCCGCGCGAGAGGCCTTCATCACAGGAGCGACAACCCTCATTATGCCAGTTGTGCGCATCGACGGGCGGCAAATCGGCTCGGGAGCACCAGGGCCCGTCGCATCAAAATTGCGGGCGATTTTTCATGACGCCGCCGCTCGCTCGACCTAGCTTTGTAAGGGTATTTCAAGTTAATTCTAAATGTTGATGACAATGGTGAAAGTGGGGCTTGCGGTATCGCGTATAGGTCTAATATAATTGATAATAGGAGGCTGAATCACGGCATGAAGTCATTGCTTTTGCGATCTTTCTAAACGGCTTGTTTTTGAGCGATCTCATTTTAGGCTATAATTTTGTTTCGGGCTGTAAAGAGGAAGAAATGCCAGCGTCGAACTTGCCCTTTTCAGAAGGAAGCTGCGCATAGTGCTAGATGCACAAAAGAATACGCACATAAAACATATGAAGAGTGCAAACCTTTCATGGATAACAACCCCGGATAGCACTAGCAATTTTTTATCCGCGATTGCGCCTGGCGCGGCGCCAAGAACATAACAGGATTCTAAGATATGGGATCAGAGCGGCCGCAAAATCTCCAAGATACTTTTCTTAATTTTGTTCGAAAAAACAAGGTTCCACTTACAATCTTCCTAGTCAACGGGGTAAAACTACAGGGCGTCGTTACTTGGTTCGACAATTTTTGCGTCTTGCTTCGCCGCGATGGGCATTCCCAGCTTGTCTATAAGCACGCCATTTCGACGATCATGCCCGGCCAGCCAATTCAGATGTTCGAACCCGGCGACGACACGGGACACGGCAACCTCTAGGGTTTATTTCGTGATGCCTGGAACCGATAAATTGAGCAATTGATTTGGTTTGGTGTCTTACATTGGCTCACTCGGATCTGAACATAGGGAGTTTTGCATCGGCGCCCCTGTAAACGACATAAAATCGGCAGCTGCTCCAAATGGCAGTCCGCCGCCGAACACGGAGAGGCGCGCGCGCGCCCTGGTCATTGGCCCTTACTTCAAGATGAGCGGGCGTCGTCGAACAGGTAAGCCGTGCGCGCCCTTGGAGCCACTGGGGAAGCGTACGAACGAGGCGCGTCTTTGTGAGGCTGTTGGCCTCGCTCACGCGATCGGCCTCCAGATTATCGTAGAACGAATTGTCCTGCTCACACAGATACGTCCTCCCACCTTCATCGGAAAAGGGCATGTCCGCGAGTTCGCCGATTTGATTAGCGAGGAAGACATCGACCTTGTCATCTTGGATTGCGCCTTGTCGCCTGTGCAGCAGCGCAATTTGGAAAAGGCACTTGCGGCGAAGGTCATCGATCGCACGGGATTAATCCTTGAAATTTTTGGCCAGCGAGCACGCACACGGGAAGGCGCGCTACAGGTCGAACTTGCTCATTTAGCCTATCAGAAATCGCGGCTAGTGCGGTCTTGGACCCACCTTGAACGTCAACGGGGTGGTTTTGGATTTCTCGGCGGCCCTGGCGAAACACAAATCGAGGCAGACCGGCGCCTCATTGAGGAACGAATGACCCGAATCAAACGGGACCTGGATGGCGTCAAGCGGACTCGTGGCCTGCACCGCCAAAGCCGCCGCGCGGTTCCTTACCCCGTGGTCGCGCTTGTCGGCTATACGAACGCTGGAAAGTCGACACTTTTCAACAAATTGACCAAAGCCGGAGTTGTCGCCGAAGACATGCTCTTCGCGACCCTCGATCCGACTTTGCGCAGGATTGCGCTTCCCCATGGCGGTGAAGTCATCCTATCCGACACGGTGGGCTTCATTTCCGACTTACCGACCATGCTTATCAAGGCCTTCCGGGCAACGCTGGAGGAAGTCCTTGAAGCTGACCTTATTTTGCATGTGCGTGATATCGCAACTGAAGATGCCGAAGCCCAACGCACCGACGTTGAAGCCATACTTGCCGGTCTCGGAATCGACTCCGCCAGCGACCGGCGCGTTATGGACGTCTGGAACAAGTGCGATCTCTTGGACGACGCACGTCTCTCAGTTGCTCGGACCGGTTCAAGCCGGAAACAGGGTGACAGGCCAATCATCGTTTCAGCACTGACGGGGCAGGGCCTCGAAGACCTGCGGGCAGCGATAGAAACCAAGCTCGCGGACGGCCGGATTATGTTTGATGTTACCCTTGATCCAGCCAATGGCGCCGGACTGAATTGGCTGCATGAAAATACCGAGGTCATGCAAAAAGATATGGAGGCGGATGGCATCGTTCACCTGCGGGTACGCGTGCCTCCTGAACGGGCTGAGCCGCTACGCCAGAAGTTTCGCGCTGCCGCCATCAGATCCGCATGACGGGGCAGGGCTCGCCTGATCGAAACCCGCGAATGCCGCCAACTACCGCGGACGCCGAGAAAGAGGCTAGGGGGAAGAATCGGTTTCTCGAGCCTTGGCCGTGTTCCAGAGCGCTTCCATTTCCGTCAACGCTGCCGTACCGGGCGGAGTGCCATTGCGGGCAAGCGTCTCCTCGATGAAGCGAAACCGCTGTTCGAATTTGCGATTGGCCTGGCGGATCGCTGCCTCCGGATCGGCTTTCAAATGGCGCGTGAGATTTGCGATGCTAAAGAGTAGATCGCCGATTTCGTCCGCAATGGCCGTCGAATCCTCCGCATCGAGCGCGGCTTCGATTTCATCGGTTTCTTCGCGAATCTTTTTGAGGACGAGACGCGCATCATTCCAATCAAAACCCACGGTTGCGGCCTTAGCTTGCAGTTTAACGGCACGGGTCAAGCCGGGCAGGGCGATGGGAACCCCCGCAAGCAAGCTTTCCTGTCGCGTTGAATCAGGCTCGCCCTTTGCGGATTTCTCCTCCCGTTTAATGTTGTCCCAGAGTGCCGTGACCTCCTCCGGCGTGAAGCCACGCGCGGCGCCGAACACATGCGGATGGCGCCGGATCATCTTTTGCGTGATTGCTTCGACCACACCGCCGAAATCAAAGAATCCAAGTTCCTCGGCGATGCGAGCCTGAAATACGACCTGAAGGAGGAGATCACCGAGTTCCTCCTTCAAGTCATTGACATCGCCGCGCGCAACGGCGTCGGCGATTTCGTAGGATTCCTCGATAGCGTACGGGACTATGGTCTCGAATGTCTGCTCAAGATCCCATGGGCAGCCCGTTCCCGGACGCCGCAAAGCCGCCATAATCTCAATGAGCCGCTTAGGGTCGCGAGATGGCTGCATCAGCCATGACCATGAGCGAAAAGGAAAATGGAAATCGCCATATCCTTTTAATTCCTCGATACAAATTCTCGTCTCGCCAAGAGTGGCAGACCGAAACTTATCAATCGAGCGAAATCGACAAAGCCTCTCGCCCCTTCGGGGTGTCAACTACCCGCATTGTCACTGGTTGTCCTTCGGAAAGACCCTGGATGCCCGAGGGCCCGAGGATCGAAATATGAACAAAAACATCCTTGCCGCCATCATTGGATTGGACGAAACCGAAGCCCTTATGCTCATCAAACCATTTTACTGTTCCGGTGATCGAAACCGCCGTCGAAGGATCAGGGGCTCGGCGCTGCGGGCGAGGCGAATCGCCAAAGCCGCGGGACGGAGGAGCTCGTTCGGCCGCTCCGGTGGTGTCGACCTCGAGGACTCGCGTGACCTGAGCACCCTTCAAACCATTGCTCACGTTGACCTTTAGCTTCGCGCCGGGAGGTACTGAGTCATATCCAGCTGCTTGAAGCGCGCCGATATGAAGAAAAGCGTCGCCCGATCCATTGCTCAGTTCGACGAAACCAAAGCCCTTTTCGCCTTTGAACCATTTCACGACCGCATCGACGCTCGGTCCACTTGGAGGTGCTATGTCCTGGCCACCGCTGCCAGTCCCAAAGCTCGATCGCGGGGTCCGGCTCGGCCTAGGCGAATCATAGGGCGACGGCCCATCATCGTCGAAACCGCGTTTTTTGGGTCCCCGGAAGTCTCTACCTTTGCTCATGATATGATGCCTGCTCGTCTCAAACCTTCGCGTCAATCGACCTTTGCCATGACAAAGGTCTTCACGCCATCCCTTGGCCCACACGGGCTAATCGCAGCAAAGAGGACATAGCAGCCATCCCGCCAATCTTGAACCTGGCCATACGCCAACAGGCGTCCGACGACAGTTGCGCACAAGCCAAGAGGCCAGCGCCGCAAGGCGCCAGCCCAACACCACGCCGATGGTCAAAAGTCAAAATGTCGAAAATCCCGTGAGGAACAAACATATCAATTGTTTGCCAACTTGGCTACTCCAATCGGCGGAGTTTAGAGAATTTCGAGGCGCATAGCGAAGATTAGATTCGCATAAGATATATTATGGAACCTGTGTCTCACCACGCCTGGCCAATGGGCTATAATGCAAATTTAATTTGTAAATCAACTGCTTGCAGCGTCCATTTAAGATTACACTAAAGCTTTAGGACAGTAGCTTCATTCCGTCGAAGGCCGGTTGAACATTGCGAGGCAATTCACACCTTAGGCGTTCGAAATCAAGATCGGTATGGAGGTTAGTAAGAACCGCGCGCCTCGGCCGCAGCTTAGCAATCCACTCTAAAGTCTCGGGTACGGAAAAATGGCTCGGATGCGGCGTGTACCGTAGGGCATCGACAATCCAGAGATCCAGGCCTTCGAGGAAGGCGCGGCTTTGCTTCGGGATTGCACTGAGATCAGGCGTGTAGGCGACGTCACCAAAGCGAAAACCGAGCGCGTTAATTTCACCATGCTCAAGCTGGAATGGAATGGCGTCCAGGAAACCACCCGGCCCATTTAAACTGATAGATTCGCCAGTTATAATACGATGTTCATTGAGGAGAGGAGGATATTGGCTGCCCGGCGGTGTTTCGAAGATATAGCGAAAATTCTCTCGCACGATCGCGGCGGTCGGAGCGTCCATATAGAGATCGATTTTCCGCCGCGCCATGATGACCAAAGGGCGGATGTCGTCGATCCCATGAATATGGTCAGCATGTGCGTGGGTGAGCAGAATGGCGTCGAGGTGTCCAATTCCGACGCTGAGCAATTGTTCGCGGAGATCTGGAGACATGTCCAGGAGGACTTGGGTCTTGGCACCATTTTCGCCGGTGCGTTCGACAAGCACCGAGCAGCGGCGGCGGCGGTTCTTTGGATTGTTGGGATCGCAAGCCCCCCAGCCCTGGCCAACCCGCGGAACTCCTCCAGAAGAGCCGCAGCCTAGAATAGTGAAGGCAACGCTCACGCGGCCTCCGCGTCCCTGTCCGGAGCCGGCATTTTATTGAACAGGCGGAGCGTGTTGGCGCTCGTCTCTCTAGCGATGGTTTCGATCGAAAGACCCTTGACTTCGGCCAAGGCTTTGGCAGTAGCCATTACGAAGGCCGGCTCGTTTCGCTTTCCTCGATGGGGAACCGGAGCCAAAAAAGGCGCATCGGTCTCGACGAGTAGCCGATCCAGGGGCACGTTCGCGGCGATTTCGCGCAACGCTTGCGAATTCTTGAATGTGAGGACGCCGGAAAAGGAAATATACATCCCGAGCGATAGCGCGGCCTCGGCCAGCGCCGCCGAGGCGGTAAAGCAATGGAGGACGCCCTTGAAAGTCCCCTTCCCCATTTCGTCTTGCAAAATTTCAGCAACATCAGCATCCGCATCGCGCGCGTGAACAACGATCGGGAGGCCGCATTCCCGGGCGGCCGCGATATGCGTCCGAAATACGCGTGCAGCAATGTCGCGTGGAGTCTTGTCGTAATGATAATCGAGACCGGCTTCTCCGATTCCGACGCATTTCGGATGGTCTGACAAGAAGACCAGACGTTCCTGGGTAACTTCGATGCCTTCATCCGCGTAATGGGGATGTGTACCGACCGTACAGAAAACGTCCTCATAGGTTTCGGCGAGTTCCTTGATCGCTCCAAAAGCCTCCGTGCGCGTCGAAATGGTGATCATCCGTTTCAGACCGGCAGCACGGGCGCGTTCGACAATGGCGTCGCGCTCGGATGCAAAATCTGCAAAGTCGAGGTGGAAATGGCTATCGATCAACACGAAGGGCCTCTCCGGGACAAGAGTTCCGCCGCTTCAACGTAACGCGGAAAAATCGGCAATGGAGCCGGCAGAGATGATCCTGCCACAAGAGCCTGCATGATCTCAGCATTCGCGAATGTTCGCTGGTCCTCTGGCACGTTCAAAAAGCCGAGGAGCTTCTCCATTGACGCTGGCATGAAGGGTTGGGCCATGATCGCGACAACACGTAGGACTTCGGCGGTCACATAAAGTATGGTCTGCATCCGGGCCGGATCGCTCTTGCCTTTCGCCCAGGGTTCTTCTGCGGCGAAGTAGCGGTTCGCTTCGCTCACAACCTTCCAAATCTCGATCAAGATCACGTGCAAGGCGTAATCTTGCATGGCTGCGCGGGATTTCGCGGGAAGCGCCGCGGCGGATGCGAGAAGACTCTGATCGGCATCGCTCAACCCTGCGGGTCCCGGTAAAACTCCTCCGCAATTCTTGGCCAGCATCGATAAAGAACGCTGCGCGAGATTGCCAAGATCATTGGCAAGATCGGCGTTTGTCCTATTGACGATAGCCTCATGGGAATAAACGCCATCTTGGCCAAATGGCACTTCCCGCAATAGAAAATAACGCAGCTGATCGGTGCCATAATGGTTGGCCAGTTCAATAGGGTCGATCACATTGCCGACCGACTTCGACATTTTCTCGCCCCGATTGAACAAAAACCCATGAACGACTATCTGGCGGGGCAGCTCTACTTTGGCCGACATTAGGAACGCAGGCCAATAAATTGCATGAAATCTTGTAATATCTTTGCCGATCACATGAGCGCTGGCTGGCCAAAATCGTGCACGTGGCGCTGCAGGATCTGGGAAACCGGTGCCGGTGAGATAATTCGTCAACGCATCGACCCACACATACATCACATGCCGAGGGTCATTGGGCACCGGAATCCCCCAGTCGAACGTTGAACGGCTGATCGAAAGATCAGTCAATCCCCGCTCCACAAAGGCAATGATTTCGTTGAGATAGTTTTGCGGGGTCACGAACTCCGGACAGTCGCGATAAAGCTTTAGAAGCCGCTCCTGGTAGGCTGAAAGCCTGAAATAGTAGCTCTCCTCCTCAATCCATTCGACGGGGGCGCCGGTCGGGGCGAAGCGGCTGCCATCCGGCCCCTCCATGAGTTCGGCTTCGTCAAAAAAAGCTTCATCGCGGACCGAATACCAGCCAGGATATTTGGAAAGATAGATGTCGCCTGCTGCAACCATCCTTCTCCATAGCTCGCTTGTCGCGGAATAGTGACGGGGCTGGGTGGTGCGAACCACGTCGTCCGCTCGGGCAAAAAGAACGGTTCCCATGGTGTCGAATTGCGCCGCTGTACGGTCGGCGAGCTGTTGTGGAGATAGGCCTTCCTTAGCCGCGGTCCTTTGCATCTTCTGACCATGCTCATCCATGCCGGTGACGAACAATACGTCGAACCCGTCAAGCCTCTTGAAGCGGGCGATCGCATCAGTGGCTATGCGCTCATAGGCGTGGCCGATATGAGGTGCACCGTTGGCGTAAGGTATCGCAGTCGTGATATAAAACGGAACGTGGGCATTCATGGATCTGTGATCTCGAAGCTTTGTGCAAAACCCTGGGTGACGGCTCTTGCTTCGCTCCAACTCAGGAGGAAGACGCCGCGACCGCCGCTGCCAAATCGGTAAAAAGGGACAGGACAAATGACCGCTTGTCGAGATTTAGAACCTCGGTCTCGCGTGCCGCCTCACCAAGTTTTTCCCATACAAGAGCGTAAGGCGCAAGCAGCTCCGCACTCGGGCCCTGCAACGTTCGCGCACCGTGCCACACCCGTGCATCAAGCCAGTCCTCGATCATAGCCAGCATAGTCTCAAAATCGTGGCTAGGATTTCGCGCCGCGATCCGGTCCGCCAAAGCATGGACCCCGCTCCAGTCGATCTGAGGCAAATTGTCCAGCATGAGTCCAAGCTCTACGTCAAGCTCATGTCCTTGAGGGTCGAGAAGGCGCAACACATTGTGAATTGAGCCCTGAGCTCGCGCGATCACGGACCGAAGCCTTGCGTCGTCCGGGCTGGAGATGGACCAGGGCGGTCCGAGTGCCGCCACAATATCCCGGATGGCCAACGCCGAGAGGGGCTTGAAAGAGATTTTTTGGCAACGCGAACGCAAGGTCGGCAGAACACGGGCGGGCCGATGCGCAATAATTAGAAAAAGCGAGGCCGGCGGCGGCTCCTCGATGAGTTTCAACAGCGCGTTGGCACTGCTCTGATTGAGATCCTCAGCGCAATCGAGGATGCAGATCCTGTAACCGCCCCTTCCCGCCGCTTGTTGGAACATATGGATGGCCCGCCGTATGTCTTCAATCTGAATTTGTACAAAGTGCCTTTTTGTTTCTGGATTCCATTCACGCCGCAGGAGAATGAGGTCTGGGTGCGCCATCGCGCTGATTTGACGGGAAACCGAATGCGCCGGAGGCACAAAAAGGCCTGCTTCGGCCTCAACAGCAGCCGGATCTGGATTTGCCAAGAGAAACCGGGCAAGCCGCCAGGCAAGCGTGGCTTTGCCGGTACCGGCTGGCCCGCCAATGATGATGGCATGCGGCAAATGACCCGACATATATGAGAGAAGAAGATTTTTTTCAGCCTCTGCATGTCCGAAGAAGCTATAACTGTCACGAGGGTGCGGCATATCCTCGAAACGATCGGACTCCGGGCCAGCCTCCTGGGGTTGGGACGCGGCCGTTCTAGCCATAACCTGCCTGTTTTCCCGCCATGGGAGTGAGGAATCGTTTTAATACAACCTCGAAGATTGCTCGTGCGACCTCCTCTTCGGGCCCAGTCGCATCGATGACGACGCACCGCAAAGGTTCCGCCACAGCTATCGAAAGGAATGCGGTGCGAAGGCTTTCGTGAAATTGCAGATTTTCGCGCTCGAAGCGATCGGGAGTTTCTCCGGCATAGCGCCGGGCGGCTATGCGTGTAAGCCCTTCGGCGGCTGGAAGATCTAGGATCACAGTCAGATCCGGCCGCACGTCGTTCACGGTGACCCGCTCTAGGGCGCGCAAGAATTGCGGTTCGAGTTGTCCGTGCGCTCCTTGATACGCTCTTGTCGAATCCGAGAATCGATCCGAGATGACAAAGGTCCCGGCTTGGAGAGCAGGTTTGATCGTTGAATCGATATGGTCAATGCGCGCGGCCGCAAAGAGGATCGCCTCGGCGGCGGCGCCGAGATGGGCTAGCTTACCTGAGAGAAGCACTTTACGCAAAACTTCGGCACCCGCTGAACCGCCAGGCTCGCGAGTGCCAATCGCCCTTATTCCGGCGTCCCGGAGGTTGCGTACAAGATGGCGCATCTGTGTCGACTTGCCAGCCCCTTCGCCACCTTCAAGTGTGATGAAGAATCCCCGCTGGCTTGGAGCCGGAATTTGGGCGCTGGGTTCGCTCATCGTTTGACGACATACTTTCGAAAGAGATCGGTCGCATATTCGATCCCGGCATCCATGGCTCGGCGCGGCAGGGTGCCTTGCTCGACCGCTGCCCCGGTCTTCAAAGGCAAGTCGAGAATTTGTTCCGTTCCGCGGAAGATTTTGAGATGCGCAACCTGCCGGCCTGCTTCGACCGGCGCGATAAGCGGACCAGTGTAGACAATACGCCCGCTGAATTTCTCGGTTGCGGCCCGGGGGACGAGAATCTTGACTTCCCCGTCAGCAACAAGAGGCACATCCGACGAGTTGCCGCCGTACACCTTTGCGCTGCCGATTGTCTCGCCCGCCTGAAAGAGGACCTTCGAGTCGAAGGAGCGAAATCCCCAAAGGAAAATTTTGCGGGCTTCCTCTGCGCGCTCCCTTGCAGAAGACGCACCATAGAGTGCCAAAACGAGGCGCTGCCCATTCTGAACAGCCGAGCCGACGAGCCCGTAGCCGCTGTCATTAATGTTACCGGTTTTCAAACCATCAGCGCCGAAATCCATCGTCAGCAATGGGTTACGATTCGATTGTTTGATTTTGTTCCAGATAAACTCCTTTTCACCGAAATATTTATAAAGGTCCGGATAAGTCAGAATGACGTGGTTGGCGAGAATCGCCATTTCCCGGGGGCTGACTTTCTGCTCGGGATCATCCCTCCCCCATGCGTTGGTGAAGGTTGAGTGGTCAAGTCCAAGCTCACGCGCGCGCTTTGTCATGAGCGTGGCAAAAGCTCCCTCCGATCCGGCGATCCCTTCAGCAAGTGCGATTGCCGCGTCATTCCCCGAGACGATGACAAGCCCCCGGATCAAATCCTCGACCCTAACCTGGCTGTTGGGTGCGGCGAACATGCTGGATCCGCGTGCCGGGGCGCCACCAAAGCGCCAAGCCGTTTCGCTGACCAAAAATGGATCGTCGAGCTTCAGATGGCCCAGCGTAATCTCATGGAATACGATTTCCGCGGTCATGATCTTTGCCGTGGAGGCCGGAACGACGAGCGCGTCGGCATCCTTCTCAAACAACACGGTGCCGCTTGCCGAATCGATCAGAATCGCATGCGGAACCGAGGTTTGAATCGTCTGGGCGAGAGACGGGATGATGCCCCATGAGAGCGTCAAAAAAATCAAACCTGCAAAGACGAGCAAATGGACCCGGCGCGCCGGGTTGCAGCAAAGCGTGCGAAATAAACGAATGATCAAGCCCGTGGTTTTCATTGCGCCCCGCGATAAGCAAGACTTTCTTACGCTAGGTCAGAGCAACCGGAAAGGAGATCAACGTCAAACCGAGTTTATGGCTTGGCAACGCCGCCCCTTTGGCCACGCCTCTTCAGCACGACTCCCTTTTACGCGACAGCGGGCAGGCGTTCAACGGCTTGCTGGCTTCGTGCCACAACCGCACTCGCCCATGGCGTGGCCAATGTCTCGCGTCCGTCTTTCTTGGCGAATCAATTTGGGAGCAGTTCTAGCGCAACGCTATTGGCCCTGCGGTGCCCGGCGCCCTTCCGAGATTGAGCGGCCGCACTGGCGGCAAAGGAACATTGCTGCCGCTGGCATGGCCCGCGGGCGTCGAACTGGGCCCGTTCAGGGCGTCATCCGCGGCGGGGGGAAATGGCTGCGTGTCGGCGACCGCAATAGGCATTGGCACACCCTCAGCGAGAAGACTTGGGCCATGATCCTCAACCGCGGCAACCGATGCCGGCCTATCCGAACGCAAGGTTGCAAGCAGCTTTTGATCATCTGATCCAGCGAGGCTTGCGGCGCCGACATATTCGACCTTGACGGGCGTTGTACCTATCTGGCGAAAGCCCAAAGCCTCGGCGGCTTTGCGGGAGACATCCATAATACGATCGGCGGCAAACGGACCGCGATCATTGACGCGGACGATCATCGAGTAATTGTTGCGCAGATTGGTCACGCGCGCATAGCACGGCAAGGGCATTGTCGGGTGCGCCGCCGAAATCGAATCGCGGTCATAAACCTCGCCATTGGCGGTGCGGCGCCCATGAAAAGCATCGCCATACCAAGAGGCCAAGCCAATCGCGGCATAATGCCTTTCACTCGGATAATAAGTTCGTCCCGCGATCGAATAGGGCTTACCGACCATATACATCCCGCCACCGCGCGGGACCGGTTCGCCATCGGCGACGACCCGTGGGCTCGCGGGGCCATAAATCGACGACGGGAAATATTCCTTCGAATGCGCAGAGGCAAGGTGCTGTGGCGGCGTTTGTGCGCACCCGCCTAGGCTCAGAGCTACGCCACAAGCGAGTCCTGCGAAGGCGACGCAAATCCGCCCGTCAGAAGCAAGGCGCAGCCAGGGAAAACCGCAAAAGAAACGCGCTGAAACGTACCAGTTTCGTTTCCCTCGCATACGCGTTCCCCTCGGCTTGCAGCGTCAACTCGACACGGGTCAGCCAACTTTCAAAAGCAGGCAAACTAATAGCGTCGCAGCCCCCGGTTCACGAAAGCTTACAGCTATGGCGAAGCCTCAACGCAGTTCCGCTTTAGAATGCGACTAAAATGCGGCGCGACATGTTCCGCGTGATGCTCATGAAAGGCCATGGAGACTTAAAATTCCTTTAAAATCAGTGATATGGATATTTTTGCAACAGTTGCCAGAAAACACTCCGGTGACTTGGCAACCCTTCCGCCATCTTGGTTTGAGATTTCCGAGAGGCCGTTGCCAACTAGAACCGTTCGGATGCTCGTGGAACCCGTTCCTGCGGGAAACCCATAAGCCAAACGCTTGCCGGGTTGCCCTCCGAAATCGGCCCGATGGTCATTATCTCGAAGCAGCCTCGACCCGGAATGGCATCCAGTGGAACGATCGCGGCCGTAGATCCGGCAAGTACGGCAGCATAGGCAGCAAAATTGCGTAATGCCGTTGACGCAGAGCGCCCAGACCAGCGCTCGATCTTAATCGCATGCTTTTGGCGACCCCGGCAGGGCTCGAACCTGCGACCTGCCGCTTAGAAGGCGGCTGCTCTATCCAGCTGAGCTACGGAGCCGACGCGCTTGAACACAACGAAATCTGAGAAAATAAAACAAAATAAACGCTTGCCCCAGATTCTTCAGCTTAAGATTGAAATTTAATCTTGGCTCAATGGGTCCATTGGTCAAGACGGGTCGATTTGAAGTTGTCGGAATAGCTTAGGATTTTTCGTTGGACCGGATTCGGCTCTTCGATTCGGTAGCTCAAGCCGTTCTTCTCGGCGTAGGCGACAGCTTCTTCCTGCGTCGCAAATTTCAACCGTACTTGACTCCTCATATCGCCTGAGCTTGTCCATCCCATCAGTGGGTCTATTTGGCGCGGCGCGGCGGGTTCAAATTCCAAAACCCAGAGCTTGGCTCGGGCGCTGCCCGATTGAGTTGCAGTCCTAGAAGGGCGGTAAATCCGTGCCATAACCATCGTATCGCTCTCGCTTGCCTGAGGCAATTTTGCTTGTACAGGGGGCGGGCGTTTTCCCTTCCGAATCCTGAGAGGCCACCTTGACATTGGTCGGGGCAGCAGGATTCGAACCTGCGACCTGAAGTACCCAAAACTTCCGCGCTACCAGACTGCGCTATACCCCGCATGGAGACGATCCCCTGCCCCTTACCGCGCCTTCGCTATCACGCGCCCGTGCCACGAACAAGTGCGACATTTGGCAGGAAAGAAAAGCATTCTAAGGCAAATTCTCGCGCGGCGACCGCCTCGGATCTGGTTGTGATCGCAGCCGTCACCTGCTGAACAAAGGATGGCGGACACTATCGCCGATCTTCAAACCGATCCGCGCCGCCGTCCCCGCATTGACTTCGAGGACGCCACGGGCGGGAGCGCCCGAGGGGATGATTTTCTCGGATAAGGGCTCTGTATTCTCGGCAAGCCCGACCACCTTGCCGGTCCAACCGATGAAGATCATATCAAGCGGCAAATAAGTGTTTTTCATCCACATCGTGACAGGCCGCTCGACTCCAAAGTCAAACAACATGCCGCGGTTTTCGGGAAGATAGCGGCGAAACATGAGGCCGCGTTCCCGTTGCGCCTCGCTCCGCATGACCTCTACGGAAAAATCGTGAGTCCCGCTAGCAGTGAGGATCTCGACCTTCTCAAGTCCTGCTTGTGGCGGAGAGGCTGCATCTTCAGCGAAACCGCCTGACCCCCCGCAAAAGAGCAAAATCAAGAAGCAGGCCACTCGCCATGCAGATCTGACGGCGTTTGTGCGATGGGCCATCGACAAAATCAAGACGTTGGCTCCGTCATGGGGTCACTCGAAAATTATCAGACTCCGCAGCTCAACGCACCGAGAAAGCTGCATGCTGTCCCGCGATCATGCCCCGAACGACAAAGGATTCGCAAGGGGACTGGATGGCACCTCATCCAACGAACAGCCCATCGCCAGCGCGCGGCTCAAGCCAGTCCGATTTCAAAGCGAAGAAGCATTTTCTTAATGCGATGCGGGCATGACAGCCTCAAGGGGCCGCACTTCGGCGGCCATGAGCCCTTTTGGTCCATCTCCGAAGCGCACAAGGAGGCTCTCTCCCGGTCGCAATTCGGCGATCCCATACCGGCGCAGCGTTTCCATATGGATGAAGATATCTTGCGTGCCTTCACCTTGGGTCAAAAAGCCGAATCCGCGGGCGCGATTGAACCATTTGACAATGGCGATTTGAAAGCCGCCCGCTGACTTCACGTCAACACGCGTGCGTGGCGACCTCCATTCGGATGGGTGCACGGCACTCGATCCATCCATAGAAACGATTTTTAGGACTTGCAGCCCTTTCGCGCGGCGCACCGCCTCGCAGACGATATAGGTCCCTTCGTAAACGATCTTAAATCCATCTTTGCGCAAAGTGGCGATGTGTAAAAGAACATCGGGCGCGCCGTTGTCCGGCACGATGAAGCCATATCCTTTGGCGACGTCAAACCACTTCACTCGCCCGGAAATTTCAACAAGGCCAACGGATTCGATCACGGACATGTCCGTAGCTGCATCGAAGTCACAGCGGAGCGAAACGGGATTCTTGTGGTCCACGATCAATCTCCCACGAAATCGCGAGCGTGGCCAAAACGTCCGTCCAACGCGGCAAACGTAATAGGTCATGCAAACAGTTGTCGAATCCCTATCAGGATATCATTCCAACGCGGTCACAAAAGCCTCGTTCCTCACGAAATTGTGGATGACGCCGAAAAAAGGACTTGTGCGGCTTCTGTGCCACTTTTCGGTCCGGGGATCCCCCGAGGAATCTTGCGCAACATGCAAGTAGCCCTCGGACCTTGCTTTAGACAAACGGAGGACGTGGGATTTACATCTCGGCCCCAGACTTGGTCAAGCATGCCGCCATGCGGGACCGCGGTGAACCATTGGTAGTCATCAAAGAAGTCGATAAAGCCAGCAGCGTGGTCTGTTTCTCGATCGTGGATCTGAAAGCCGCCGGCCCATGAGCGATTCAGCGTGATCGCTCATGGCCTTGATCGGGTAGACCAACGCTTACATTTTTTGATTGAATTCAAGCTCGCAAGACTCAAAGCAACCAGTCGTTATTGCCTGTCCTAGTAGCGGTAATGATCCGGCTTGAATGGGCCAGACTGGGGCAGACCCAGATAAGCTGCTTGGTTGCTTGTAAGCTTCGTGAGCTTCACCCCGATCTTGCCGAGGTGGAGAGCCGCGACTTTTTCGTCGAGATGTTTGGGCAAGGTGTAGACCTTGCGACCATATTCGCCTTGTTTGGTCCAAAGCTCGATTTGCGCCAAAGTCTGATTGGTAAACGAGGCCGACATCACAAAAGAGGGGTGTCCCGTCGCATTGCCGAGATTCACGAGCCTCCCTTCCGAGAGGAGGATGATGCGCTTGCTATCGGGAAACTCGATTTCGTCTACCTGAGGCTTGACGTTGTGCCATTTGAAGTTGCGCAAGCCCGCGACCTGGATCTCCGAGTCGAAGTGACCGATGTTACAGACGATCGCACGATCCTTCATGGCGCGCATGTGATCGACCGTGATGACATCCACATTGCCTGTGCAGGTGACGAAAATATCGGCGCGCGGCGCGGCATCTTCCATTGTCGTGACTTCATAGCCTTCCATCGCCGCCTGCAAGGCGCAGATCGGATCGATCTCGGAAACCAGCACTCGGCAGCCAGCATTGCGCAACGAGGCAGCAGAACCCTTTCCAACATCGCCGAACCCCGCGATCATCGCCACCTTGCCTGCCATCATCACATCAGTGCCGCGGCGGATGCCGTCGACGAGCGATTCCCGGCAGCCGTAGAGATTGTCGAACTTCGACTTGGTGACCGAATCATTGACATTGATCGCGGGCCAAAGAAGCTTGCCATCGCGTTCCATCAAGTAAAGCCGGTGGACGCCGGTTGTGGTTTCTTCGCTCACTCCTTTAATGGCATAGCCGCATTTGCTGTACCAGCCGGGGTTGAAGGCGAGCCGCTTCTTGATCGCCGCGAAGAGAACTTGTTCCTCCTCATTGCCAGGCTTCTCGAGAAAGGCCGTGTCGCCCGCTTCCGCGCGCATCCCGAGATGAATGAGCATCGTGGCGTCGCCCCCGTCATCCAGAATAAGGTTCGGGGTGCCCCCGTCGCTCCACTCGAAAATCTTATGAGTGTAATCCCAATAATCGACGAGACTTTCTCCTTTGATCGCAAACACTGGCGTACCAGTCTCGGCGATCGCAGCGGCAGCGTGATCCTGGGTCGAATAAATATTGCACGAAGCCCAGCGAACATCGGCGCCGAGCGCTGTCAATGTCTCAATCAGCACAGCGGTCTGGATCGTCATATGGAGCGACCCCGCGATCCGCGCTCCCTTGAGCGGCTGGCTCGCGCCATATTCCGCGCGGGTTGCCATCAAGCCTGGCATTTCGGTTTCTGCGATCGCAATTTCCTTGCGGCCCCAACTGGCAAGCTCAATGTTGGCAATGGCGTAATCATGGGGAGAATGGGTCATGGGATCTTGGCGCTCCGGAATGAGAATTCCAGCTCTATACCAGGCCTCGATACTCAAGGCAATAAACATATAAACAAGTCTTTATGTCCATTGGTGGTGCCCTCGCCGTGTTTCCGACGAGCCCTTTCATGTCCCTGGCTTTGTCCATTTCAAAACCGGACTTCTTGCTGCTCGCGTCTCGTCGAGGCGCCGGCGCGGCGCATGGCGCGGCGCCCCGGCAAAGCGTTGGGTCTCTCCCCGCGTCACCGCGAGGGCGAGATCACGCAAGGCCGCGATGAAAAGATCCAGCGAAGCTTTCGATTCCGATTCGGTCGGCTCGATTAGCATGGCGCCGTGGACCACGAGCGGGAAATAGATCGTCATCGGATGAAAGCCTTCGTCGATCATCGCCTTGGCGAAATCGAGCGCTGTCAAACCGCTGGCCTTGAGCCATGCTTCATCAAACAATACTTCATGCATGCAGAACCTATCGCCAAGAGGCTCAGACATGAGATCCTTGAGGCCAACGCGGACATAATTGGCGTTAAGCACCGCATCCTCCGCGGCTTGCCGCAAGCCGTCGGCGCCATGCGACAACATATAGGCGAGTGCCCGCACGAACATCCCCATCTGGCCATGGAAAGCGGCGATGCGGCCGAAAGCCCCTGGCGCCTCCATTTGATGTTCGACGAGGCGCAAGCCCCCCTCCTCCCGGCACAGAAACGGCACGGGCGCGAAAGGCGAGAGCCGGGACGAAAAGACAACCGGTCCCGCTCCCGGCCCGCCGCCCCCATGCGGCGTCGAGAAGGTTTTATGAAGATTGATATGCATGGCATCGATGCCGAGATCGCCGGGCCGCGTCTTGCCCATGATCGCATTGAAATTTGCCCCATCACAATAGAAGTAGGCCCCGGCCCTATGGACCAAGGCGGCAATTTCGACAATATCTTTCTCAAAGAGCCCGCACGTATTGGGATTGGTCAGCATGATTGCGGCGACATCCGGGCCGAGCCTCTCCTTGACAGCGGCCGCAGCAACAGTGCCATCGGGGCGCACGGGAACCGAACGCACCTCAAATCCAGCCCCTGCTGCCGAGGCCGGATTGGTGCCATGCGCCGACTCGGGCACAAGAACGATTTTGCGAGCTTCCCCCTCGCGCTTGGCGGCGATCGCAGCCTTGATCGCCATCATACCGCAGGCCTCGCCCTGTGCGCCCGCCCTCGGCGACATGGCGACCGCATCCATCCCGGTCAAGACCATCAGCCAGCGGGCAAGCTCAGCGATCAGCTCAAGCGCGCCTTGCACGGAAGATTGCGGCTGCAAGGGATGAATATCGGCAAAGCCCGGCAGCCGCGCCATCGCCTCGTTAAGACGCGGATTATGCTTCATCGTGCAGGAGCCGAGCGGATAAATCCCAAGGTCGATGGCGTAGTTCATGCGCGACAGCCGCACGAAATGGCGCATTGTCTCCGGCTCGCTGAGGCCCGGAAGACCTGCCGGTTGCTCGCGTTCAAGCGTGCCGAGTCTGTGCTCGAAGGGTTCGGGTTCATCGAGATCGACACCGGCATTTTCCGGGCGGCCGATTTCAAAGATAAGTCCTTCTTCGATCTCGAGGCCGCGATTGCCGGTAAAGGTTGGGAACTCCTCGGCAATCTCGGCTGCTTCGATGGGCCGCCCGTGCTGCATCAGCATGACAAGGCTCCTTGCAAGGCCTGCGCGAAAGCAGCGCGGTCTTCCTTTGTGTTGACTTCCGTCGAAGCGGCAAGAATAAGATCGTCCAATCGGCTCGTCGGCAAAAGCCGCGAGACAGGCACGCCTCCGAGCACGCCCATTTCCGCCATGCGCTCGACCGCTTGCGCCGCGTTGCCCACAACCTTGATCGTAAATTCGTTGAAAAATGTCTTGTTCAGCACCGTGACGCCGGGAACCGCCGCGAGCCGGTTCGCGAGAGCGACCGCATTTGCATGATTGATCCGGGCAAGCCGCCGCAGGCCCGCATCACCAAGCAGAGTCAAATGAATCGTGAAAGCAAGGGCGGCGAGACCAGAATTGGTGCAGATGTTCGACGTTGCTTTGTCGCGCCGAATGTGTTGCTCGCGCGTCGACAAGGTCAAGACGAAGCCGCGGTGGCCGGATTCGTCGATGGTTTCACCGCAAAGTCGGCCTGGCATCTGGCGCAGATGCTTGGTTTTGGTCGCGAAAAGCCCAAGATAGGGGCCACCAAAATTCAGACGATTGCCGATCGACTGGCCTTCGCCCGCCACAATGTCGGCGCCCATCGCGCCCGGGGGCTGAATAAGGCCGAGCGAGACGGCCTCGGTAAACACCGCGATGAGAAGCGCGCCCTTTGCATGGCAAATATCGGCCAGATGAGAAAGATCGCGGAGATTGCCGAAGAAATCCGGATTTTGCACCACGACGCAAGAAGTTTCCTCATCGATCAGCGCGTCGAAGCTTTCTTCTGCGAAGACGTCGGGAGGAAGTACGCAAGCATACTCGCCCCCCATTGCCGCATAGGTGCGCACGGTCTCCGCATAGTGGGGATGAAGACCGCCCGATAAGATTGCCCTGCGGCGTTTGGTGATCCGGTGTGCCATCGCGACCGCCTCGGCTGTTGCGGTTGATCCGTCATACATGGATGCATTTGCAACATCCATCGAGGTCAAACTCGCGACCTGGGTCTGGAATTCGAAAATAGTTTGCAATGTTCCTTGCGTGATCTCGGGCTGATAGGGCGTATAGCTAGTGAGAAATTCAGAGCGCTGGATCAAATGATCGACGCTCGCCGGAACATGGTGCTTATAGGCTCCCGCCCCGATAAAAAACGGCACCGATCCTGCCGGGACGTTCTTGGCTGCAAACCCGGAAAGCAGACGTTCCACCTCCATCTCGGTTTTGCGTGGCGGCAGGTCGAGGTCATGAAAGAGCTGTTTGTCGGCAGGGATATCGGCAAAAAGCGCGTCGATATTCGCAACACCTACGCGTGCCAACATTTCGACGCGGTCTTCAGAGTTTAATGGCAAATAGCGCATGTCGGCTTCTCTTAGATGTAGAGCAAGGCGGGACGAAAGGGCGAAATCCTGCCTGCGGCATTGAGCAATTCGTCAAAGCGGTCAGGTCTCAGGAGAGCGTTTGCAGAAACTCACGATAGGCTTCTTCATCCATGAGGCTTTCGAGTTCGGCGGTATTGGTGAGACCGATTTTCAAAAACCAGCCCTTTCCAGTCGGATCCTCGTTCACAAGGCCGGGCTTGTCGGCAAGTTCGGCATTGACTTCGATGACTTCGCCCGAGATCGGTGCATTGACTTCAGCCGCCGCCTTGACGCTTTCGACGGTCGCAGCCACAGCACCTTTCGACAAGCTCTGGCCAACTTCTGGAAGCTCGACAAAAACAACATCGCCCAATTGACGTTGCGCAAAATCAGTGATTCCAACGATGCCGGTGTCGCCGTGGAGGCGGACATATTCGTGGCTTTTCGTGTAGTAGGTGTCGACCATTAGACTCCCCTAAAATAGTGGTGCGGCACAAATGGTATGGGCACGATTTTTGCCGCAAGCGGCTTGCCCCGTGCCGTCAACGAAACCTGGGTGCCAGGTGCTGCATAAGGGACGCCGACATAGCCCATGGCGATCGGCCGGCCGAGGCTCGGCGCGAAGCCACCTGATGTGACACGGCCGATGATTTCTCCCTCATGCGTCAGAATGTCTGAGCCTTCCCGCGCCGGCGCCTTGCCTTCGAGTAAGAACCCGACCCTCTGGCGTACCGGCCCGCGATCGATCACCTGCTTCACTTGTTCGTAGCCACAAAATCCGCCTTGCGTTCGTCGGCGTTTCGGAATCGACCATAAGAGGCCAGCTTCGACCGGGCTGGTTGTGCGATCGATGTCATGACCATAAAGGCAAAGCCCTGCCTCAAGACGCAGCGAATCACGGGCGCCGAGCCCGATCGGGCGGACTTCTGCCTCCTCAAGCAATTTCTTTGAGAAGAGGACCGCGGCAGCCGCCGGAATCGAAATCTCAAAACCATCCTCGCCGGTATAGCCAGAACGCGAAATGCTGAGCGCGGTGTCATTCCAAATGAGGCCTTTGGCCGACATGAAAGGCAAGGCCAAAAGGTTTCCAGCTTCGCCAGGCGAAAGCTGCCGGCTCAAAACCTCTGCGGCCTTCGGCCCTTGCAAAGCAAGCAAGGCACGATCCTCGAGAACAGCCAAGGCACAGTCTGGCAATTCGGCGGCAAGATGGGCGAAATCGGCTGCCTTGGTGGCCGCATTGACCACCAGAAACAAGCGTTCACGGCCGTCTTTCTCGTCGAGCCGCGTCACCATCAGATCATCGAGAATATGGCCCTCGGCGTCAAGCAATTGGGTGTAACGCATCCGCCCTGGGGCGAGAGTTACGATGTCGCCTGGCACGAGCCGCTCAAGACCGCGTGCGGCCTCGAGCCCAACGAGAATCGCCTGCCCCATATGCGAAACATCGAAGAGCCCGGCCTGCGCCCGCGTATGAAGATGTTCGCTAATGATTCCCGAAGGATATTGCACCGGCATGGCATAACCAGCAAAGCCGACCATCCGGGCATCAAGGTCACGATGCAAATCGTAAAGAGGTGTGTGGGCGAGAACGCCCGCCGTTACGTCAAAGTCGGTGGCTTGGCTATCAGACATCGAGCAACCCGGCCGGACAAAGGAACGGCGCTTTACGGCAGAACCGTCGCGCCTCGCCCCCTCTGTCCTGAAACCTGAAAGATTTCCTTCGCACGAAAAGCCGTCTCGAACGAAGTTACCTCCTTCGGTGGATTTTCCATTTCGAATGGAAAATCGCTTTCCAGAGTGTCATCTCCCGGCGGTCCATGGGCCTGAGCGTTTCCGGGGCGGTTGCGCCTTCGGCGCCAGCTCATCGAATCAATCGTATGAGCCAGTCTCTTCCGCTGGGATCTTTTATCTGACACCCCAAAAGTTAGCGCGTGATGCTCTTTTGTCAATGCGACGGGGTTGTCATGCAAAGGCCGGCCACAGATTTCGGTGCGTTCACCTGCTGGAAAAACTTCTTTCTGGTGAAGCTTTGTAAGGCTTTCAGCATTGATCTTACCGAAAGGTTTCGCGTGAAACTCCTTGGTAAGATTGGATGCAGTCCGTTCATTGCATCAATGTTTGGCGCCCTTGTCGACGCCCACGGCTTCATCGATGCCGACTTTGATTGTGTAATCATTTTCGGCATGGTCCTGGATGAAGAGCACGCGGAGCGGCTCGGAGACGATCGTGAAGTCCGCTTGTGTCTCGCCCGCAGGCACTGTCACTGCGGCGTGGTAAAGCTTGCTCGTGATGGGCTCATTATTGTGTTCATTGAGGACAGCCATTCGCACCGGCACGTTAAAGCTGCCTGCATTCCCGGCAGGTCCAAGCAACACTTTGCCCGCGATACCAACTTTGATCGCGAGTTGATCGCCATCGACTGTGCATTCCCGAGCGGTATCGGTGATTGAATACTGATACCGCAAATTGGCACTTGAAGGCGGCGTTCCGGCATAAGCCTGGCTCGCTGCCGTGCCCTCGAGAATAACAACCTGGGGGCAAAAAATATGGCGCACTTGCGTTCCAGGCGCGGCTGGAGCATCGTTGCTTTTAAACCCCAAGAAGGTGGCAAGTTTCGAGCCGCCGGCATCGGGCGTGTCGAAATTTCCTCCGAGATGACCGCCACAGCCGGCGACTCCCAAAAGCACGGCGGTGCCTAGGATGAGTTTGATCGGGTGGGCCCGACGCACGAGCCTTGGCCTCCACTCACGGCAAAGCATCGAATCCTTCCTTAAAGCCAGCGATGACGAGTGGTATGCCAATCCCCTCTTCAGGGGTCTGAAAAATGATGAAGGTTGCTTTCTGACCATTTTTCATTTGGTCGATCAGTTTGTCTTCCATGACGACTTCGGCCACGCACCCGGTCGGGAGACAGCGCACGAAGCCCGCCCGCCCCACATCGACGTCGTCGATCTTCAGCCCAAGTCCGGAAGGGAGCAGCACGCCAAGCGGGGCAATGACGCGCAGAAGATGGCTTTTCCCGTCCGCTGTCTTAAGGATGATGACGACAAGGTTAATGTTAGGCCTATCTTCCGCCGTGACACTCTGCAAGAGCGCACATTGTTCCTTTGCGGCGCCGGGCGGCGTCTCGCAACGCAGTTCCCAATCGCCGTGCTTGGATCTCACCACCCCTTGGCAAACAGCTGTAGGCGCGCTTGCCAAAAGCCAAACGCTGGCAAGCGCCAGCCCAACAACCCGCCGCGCGCTTTTTGCCTTCAATGTTTCAGTCGTTCGCGCCACGGAGCAGCCTCATCTAGTTGGCATGTTTGATTTGGCGTGCGCCACCCCTCGCCCGAATTCCCTCAGGATGGTAGAGAGCCGCGCTTGAGTTTTGTTGCACGGCTTTAGGGGGATCGCGCCTACGGGCAATCCCTGCCAAAAGTCGAAAGACATTTCTCAAGATCCAGGTGCTGGTATCGGGCTCTCGGGGCCAAACGAGTAATCAGGAGCGCCATTTAGCGGAAAATCCCAAGGGTGGGAAGTCTCCTTGAGCAGATCTCAGATTACTTAAGCAGAGCAATTAATCAGTAGGCCTGAGATGAGCGATATGGCCAGCCGTTGCCATCAATGGCCCTCTCGTCGCCGCTTCATCGGCGAGGGCTGCGCAAATGCGGCTGGCTTGCTTATCCAAAATTTCGTTGACCTTCACCGCTGCAACAGCTTGCGAAGCCTGCTGTATTCTGATACTTATGATGATATATTTCAATTTGAAATAATTCTATATATTTTGTTATAAGAAAATCGCAATAAGAAATATAAGTTATAATTTAATTAGTCAGTAAGAGGATCGCTCTCCGCTGATAAAAATACCAGAGGCTGTTTGATGGATAACAATAACTCGGAAACTATACTTCATGCCTTTCAAGCAGTCGTAGGCCAAAGAGCAAATTTCATAGCCGTTCGAAGCCCCAAGGAACGCTTAACCTACGATGAGCTAGACGGCAGAGCTGAAGCACTCCGCCCGCGGCTAGCAGCTGCCGGGGTCAAGCAGGGTTCCTTGGTTGGCGTTGCCTTAGAACGGTCAGCATCGGCCATCGCAAGCTTTCTCGCGGTGCTAAAAGCCGGCGGGGTTTTCGTATCCCTCGACCCGCACAGCTCTCCGAGGGCCATTCTTGATCTCCTCGGGCGCCACAAATTTGCTTGTCTTGTCTCGAACGGCGCGACCCTCCTTCGCTTAGCCACGTCGATCCCCGTGTCAGTGCCAGTCGTTGATATGGATTTGGCGACTGCGGCAAAGCCTGCGGACAATAGCGGACACGCTTTTAAAGTCTCTGGCTCAGACCCCGCCTGCGTCATGTTCACTTCGGGCTCAAGCGGTGAGCCAAAGGGGGTCGTAATCCCGCATCGTGCAATCGTCCGCCTCGTCAAAGAACCGAGTTACCTTCAGTTTTCGAATGACCAAATCTTCCTGCAATCCTCGCCCTTAGGATTCGATGCTTCGATTTTCGAGATTTGGGGCGCATTGCTCAATGGCGCCGAGTTGGTGATTCCGGAAGCTGGTTTGCTCAGCTTTGATGAGATAAGCGCCGCCATCGAGGAAAACGGCGTGACAACGCTGTTTCTTACGAGCGGCCTCTTTAATCTCATGATGGACCAACGTCCGAACCCTTTGCGAAAGCTTCGCTATTTGATCACAGGTGGCGACGTCATGTCGCCCACGCATGTCGCCAAGGCAGCGCGGCTTCTCGGCCCTGGCCGTTTCATCGTAGCTTATGGACCAACTGAAAACACGACCTTTACGACGACTTTTCTGGTGCCGCCAGATATGCCGACCGACAAACCGGTACCAATCGGGCGGCCAATTGCCGGCACGGTTTTGTGTATCCTCGATGAAGAAATGCGCCCGGTTCCCGACGGCTCATCAGGCGAGCTTTATGTTGGCGGGCATGGGCTAGCGCTTGGATATCTTGATGCGCCCGAGCTCACCTGGGAAAAATTTATTGAGGACCCGTTCGCTCAAGAGCAACGCCTTTACCGCACAGGCGACATCGCGCGGCGCGACGAGGCGGGCCTGCTGCATTTTCTCGGCCGCAGAGACAATCAGTTCAAGGTGAATGGCTACAGGATTGAGCCTGAACACGTGGAAACCGTCCTACGGCGACACCTCCAGCTCAGCGACATAGCCGTGGTCGCTTGCGCCTTGGCGGATGGAGCAAAACATCTGGTTGCCTTCGTCGTTCCTCTTCCTGGCAGTTCCTTTTCCGAGGCGGCTTTTCGGGAAGCTGCGACAGAGTGCCTGCCGCCGCATATGATTCCGGCTCGTCTGAAGATCCTTGATCGGTTTCCCCTGACCCAAACTGCTAAAATCGATCGCATCGCGCTGAGCCGCATGGCGGCGAAGGCGCGGGCGCAAGACTGTTTGGAAAGAGATTACGCGACGCCAGTCGAAGCGACACTCGCCGATCTCTGGCGCCAGCAGCTTCATTTGAAAAGCGTCAATGTCGATCAAAATTTTTTCGACCTCGGCGGCACTTCTCTCCAACTGCTGGGAGTCCATGCCGAGCTCGAACGGCTTTTCCCAGGACAGCTTTCGATCCGCGACTTGTTTGACTTGCCGACTATCCGGCTGCTGCACGCGCGGCTCTCGGGCGTGCAATCCCCAGAGGTTACAGGGGACGCCGCGACGCAAGCAGCACTGCAGTTAAATGCGCGCCGAAGCCGTCTTTCCGTGGCAGCTACTCGTGTGTCTGCGGTTCGGAGTGACTGATGTCCGCCCACGATGTGCTTTCCGCCATTGCCGTCATCGGCATGGCCGGCCGTTTTCCAGGCGCACCGACGCTCGAAACCTTCTGGGACAATTTGCAGCGGGGTGTCGAATCCATCACCAATTTCCCTTTCGAAGAGCTGGAAGATGCCTTCGGTCGCATGGTCCAAGACCAGCCGAACTATGTTTGTGCGCGATCCCTCTTGGAAGATGTGGAACTCTTCGACACTGGTTTCTTCAATCTGCTACCGCGCGAGGCGGAACTGACCGACCCGCAACAAAGAATTTTTCTAGAAATCGCCTGGGAAGCGCTGGAAAGCGCCGGTTATGATCCTGCCGCTTACCCTGGTGAGATCGCGATCTACGCCGGGAGTAGCATCAGTACTTACTTGCTCAATAACGTTTTGAGCAACCGGCATCATGTCGAACGTTTCACAGGCAATTACCAGGTGGCGGAATATCCGGCGCTGGTTGGAAATGGTCCCGATTTTATCGCAACGCGAACCGCCTATAAACTCGACCTACGTGGTCCGGCTTTGACCGTGCAATCGGCATGTTCCACGTCGCTCCTTGCGGTCGCGGAAGCATGTCAGTGTCTTCTCGATTATCGCGCTGATATGGCGCTTGCCGGTGGCGTATCGATTACATTCCCTCAGAAGCGCGGCTATCTCTATCAGCAAGGCGGCATGGTCTCTCCAGATGGGCATTGCCGCAGCTTCGATGCTGAAGCGGCCGGGACGGTGTTTGGTAGCGGCGCAGGGATTGTGCTCCTTAAGCGCCTCGATGCCGCGTTGGCCGACGGCGATCCTATTCGCGCGGTCATTCGTAGCAGCGCAGTTACCAATGACGGCGCCCGAAAGGTCGGTTATACAGCGCCAAGCAGCGAAGGGCAGGCGAGAGCCATTGCCCTGGCCCATGCCTTGGCGGGCATTACCGCCGACGCCATTTCCTACGTGGAATGCCATGGCACGGGGACCCCTCTTGGCGATCCGATCGAAATCAGCGGCCTCACAAAGGCCTTTCGTGCAACGTCTGATCGGAAGCGATTTTGCGCGATCGGCACGGTCAAAACAAATGTCGGACATCTCGACGTCGCCTCAGGTGCCGCAGCGCTCATCAAGACCATTCTTGCGCTGGAGAACGAGAGCCTGCCAGCAACGCTCCATTTCAAGACCCCCAATCCAAGACTCGGGATCGAGGACAGCCCCTTTTTTGTCAACACGGAGCTTACAGCTTGGCCGCGCGGCGATAAACCACGCATCGCAGGAGTAAATGCCGCAGGCGTGGGGGGGACCAACGTCCATCTGATCGTCGAGGAAGCGCCCTTGATGCCGGCGGCGGCCGGCCCGGATGACAGCGCTGCCTACCTTTTTGTCCTATCGGCTCGCGACGGCAAGGCGCTGGCGGAAGCCCGCACCCGCCTCGCGGGACATGTCGAAAAGCACCCAGAACAGAGTCTCGGTGACATTGCCTTCGCTCTGCAGACCGGCAAACGCGCGTTCGGTCAGCGGTGTGCCTTTGTCGCCAACGACAGGCCCGGCTTAATCGCGAAGCTTGCTGCGGGCAGCAAGGAGGAATTGGCTGAGGCCTCACCATCCAAGCTGGCGTTCCTTTTTCCGGGCCAAGGTGCACAGCATGCCGGCATGGGCCAGGAACTCTACCGGCGCTATCCGATCGTCAGGAAAACAGTCGATCACTGCGCGGCGGTTCTCGAACCTTTCCTAGGCCTCGATCTCCGCAGCGTGCTTTTTGGGGACCCGGCGGAGGCCGCGGCGCGCCTTCAATCAACCGCGCTCGCGCAGCCTGCCCTGTTCACGGTCAGCTTCTCGGTCGCGGCTCTGTGGCGCAGCCTTGGAATAGAGCCAACTGCGATGGTTGGCCACAGCGTTGGCGAGTTCGTCGCGGCGGTCCTCGCCGACGTCATGCGGCTTGAAGATGCCTTGGAGGTTATTGCCACGCGTGCCAGTCTGATGCAGGCGCTGCCGGAGGGCGCGATGCTTGCCGTCATGCTTACGGAGCCCGAATTAATATCCTACAAGCCTCCTGAACTCTCGCTCGCCGCGGTCAACGCCGAGTCCATGTGCGTCGTCGCCGGTCCGCATTCTCCGATCGATGCTTTCGAGCGGGAGTTGATCGCTCGCGGGACCGGTACCCGGCGTCTGCGGACGTCGCATGCATTTCATTCAGCCATGGTCGATCCGATGATCGAGCCGCTCGTTGCGCTTCTTTCTCGGATTCCTTTGAGCCCCCCACGCATTCCCTACGTTTCCACCATGTCAGGGCGCTGGATCACCAATGATCAGGCGACGGATCCGCTTTATTGGGGGCGGCATTGCCGCGAGACCGTGCGCTACGCTGCGGCGCTCATGAGTCTTTTCGAAACTGAATCACCAATCTTGCTTGAGAGCGGGCCGGGGCGAACGCTATCAAGCCTCGCTCGCCAAAGCCAAGCGGCGTCGGCTGCACCTCTGATCCTGGCGTCGCTGCCGGATCCTGCCGAAACATGCGAGGGAGACGTAGCCTTCCTCGATGCGCTCGGACGCTTGTGGGCCACCGGAATGATACCGGATTGGCGCGCGTTGCACGTAGACACACCGCGACGGCGCGTCAGCCTCCCTACCTATCCATTCCAAAGGAAACGCTATTTCATCGACGCTCCAACCTGCAGCTCTGCTGCGGTCACTTCTCTTGAAGGAAATCACATTAGCGCCATGGCGAACCCAACATCGCAGCCGTCCCCCGCTGCCCAGATTGTGCGCCGCTCAGAGATGCCCAACCGCCAAGCAGCAATCCGGGACGAACTTGTGGCCCTGCTCGAGAGTCTCTCTGGCATTGATGTCACCAACGCGCCGAATGGTACCAGTTTTCTTGGACTTGGTTTCGATTCGCTCTTCCTCACCCAGGCAACCCGAGCAATCGAGAGCCGCTTCAAGGTCGCAGTCAGTTTTCGCGAAATGATGGGCGAGCTTGCAACGCTCGATGCCTTGGTTGAACATTTGAATCTCACAACAGAGAACTTTGAGGTTGAGGCAGCGCCGGTTGAGGGCAGCGGCGGCGACGCCACGCTTCCTCCTGCCCTGAACCATAAAGCTGTTCTCCCCTCGAATGCGACCGGAAACAGCATCGAGCAAATCATGGCGGCGCAGCTCGCTACCATGACGGATCTCATGAATCGACAGCTCGAAACATTACGGCAACTTCCGATGGCACCCGAGACCGGGACAGCGGCCACAGCAGCGGCTATCCGACCACAAACGCAAGCCACTCTTCCGCCACCACAGCCACAAAAGGCTCTGCAAGAAAGAAACTCCCGCGAAGCCTTTGGTCCCTTCAAGCCCTTCTCAGAGTCGGGCGGTGCCGGTCTTAATGAGGAACAGCGCCGGTTCCTCGCTGAATTGATCGAGCGCTATTCGCGCCGTACACGTGGTTCCAAGGAATTAACGCAAGCCTCACGACGCGTCCTGGCGGACCCGCGAGTGGCTGCAGGATTTCATCCGGAATGGAAGGAAATCGTCTATCCGATCATCACCGCTCGCTCCAAGGGCTCCAAGCTGTGGGACGTCGATGGGAATGTCTACATCGATCTCTTGAATGGCTTTGGTCCCACGGCTTTCGGTCATGCGCCTGACTTCGTTCGCGACGCGCTCATTGAGCAAATCGATAAGGGATTTGAGCTAGGTCCGCAAACGCCTCTTGCGGGCGAGGTTGCAAAGCTTTTCTGCGAGCTCACGGGCAATGAGCGGATGACCTTTTGCAATACCGGGTCGGAAGCAGTCATGGCAGCCATTCGCATCGCACGAACGGTGACGGGGCGCAACCGCATCGTCTATTTCGCCGGCGACTATCACGGCCAGTTTGACGAGGTTTTAGCACGCGGGACCATCCGTGACGGCGTTGCACGGGTGTTCCCCATCGCCCCGGGCATTCCGACCGAATCCATCTCCAACGTCACCATCCTGGAGTACGGAACTCCAGAGAGCTTTGCTTGGCTCGAACAGCACATTCACGAGCTGGCGGCGGTTCTCGTCGAGCCAGTGCAGAGCCGGCGACCGGGTTTCCGTCCCCGTCAATTCTTGCAGGCTCTGCGGGACCTGACCGCAAAAGCGGGGACCGCATTCATCCTCGATGAGATCGTCACCGGCTTCCGCACTCATCTAGGCGGCGTGCAGGCCTTGTTCGGGATACATGCCGATCTTGTCACTTATGGCAAAGTAGTGGGCGGGGGTATGCCAATCGGCGTTCTAGCCGGCAAGGCTGCATTCATGGATGCCCTCGACGGCGGCTTCTGGCAATATGGTGATGCTTCCTATCCGGCGGCTGGTGTCACCTTCTTTGCTGGCACTTTCGTGCGCCACCCGCTCGCGCTTGCTGCGACCGCCGCGGTTTTAAAGCACCTCAAGGAGGCTGGACCAGGGCTTCAGGAAAGATTGTCAGACCGCACCGGCCATCTCGTCGATGAGATCAACGCCGTCTTCGATCGCCATGGGGTGCCAACGGAGGTTTATAACTTCGGATCTATCTTTTACCTCAAATTTCCTCGGGAGTACCATTTCGCTCCGCTCTTTTATTATCTGCTGCGCCAGGAGGGAATTCACATCCAGGAAGGGTTTCCCTGCTTCCTGACGACCGCTCATGACGATGCCGATCTTGCGAAGACTATCGAGGCTTTTGACGCTGCGTCCGCACAAATGATAGAGGCCGATTTCTTTGGGTCACCTGAGAAAAGCCAGGAACGTCGAGGTCAGCTTACTGAAAGCCAAACTGAGATTTGGCTCAGCGCCCAGCTCGGCGATGCTGCTTCTTGCGCCTTCAACGAATCGGTCACGCTTGATTTGCGTGGAAAGCTTGATAGGCAAGCCCTGCGAGGAGCGGCGGGCGATCTTGTTCAGCGGCACGAGGCACTTCGCATCCGTTTTGATCCAACGGGAGAAAGTTTCACGATCGCGCCGCTCGCATCACTTGCCTTCGCCGTTTTGGATAGCGATGTGGAACCTCTCGGTACCCGCCTCGCCGATGTCATAGAAAGCGAGGCCTCGAGCCCCTTCGATCTGGTGAAGGGACCACTAATCCGCTTCACCTTGGTGACCGATACGAGCCACGACCATCATCTGCTGGTCATCACCGCTCATCACATTGTTTGTGACGGCTGGTCGATGAACATCTTGTTGGAGGAGTTGGGAACTCTCTATTCGGCCCGCCTAAGTGGGACTCCGGCCAGCCTGCCGCAACCGCATGGGTTCGCCGCTTACGCGGCGCGGTACGGCAAGGTGGAGCCGGAGGCGGAAATCTATTGGCTGCAGCAGTTTGCGCAGCGTCCCGAGCCGCTCGCTCTCCCGCTCGATCATCCACGCCCATCCCTGAAAAGTTTCCGAGGTGATACCCTTCACGGAACGATAGAGGGTTCCTTGTACGAATGTGTGAAGCAGAGCGCCGCGCGTAAGGGCTGCACGCTGTTCGCCGTTCTACTCACTGCCTACCAGCTGCTGCTTGCTCGTTTGAGTGGACAATACGACATCGTCGTCGGTATCCCCACGGCCGGGCAGAATTTGCAAGGCGAAGGGCCGCTCGTCGGCCATTGCGTCAACTTCCTACCGTTGCGAATGCAATTCGCGGATGGGATCACCTTCGAAGAGGCTGCCCGCAAAACCAAACGCCTTCTTCTCGATGCGGCTGATCACCAAAGCTACACATTCGGATCCCTCGTCCGGGCGCTCGATATGCCGCGGAACGTCAATCGGCTTCCCTTGATCGAAGCGCAATTCAACCTGGAGCGGATCGAGCAGGATCTCCGGTTCGAGGGATTGATGGCGTCTGTCGATGCCAATCCCAAGCGCTTTGTGAACTTTGACCTCTTTTTCAATGTTGTCGCGGAAGATACTCATCTTGTCATTGATTGCGATTACAGTACCGACCTTTTCGACGCTGCAACGATCCGGCGTTGGATCGGCCACTACCGGACACTGCTCGAATCCGTCGCAAGAGACATGGACCGGGAGGCTCTGCGGCTTCCGATTCTGACAAAGGCAGAGGAGAGTGCCCTGCATTCGGCCTTCACCGGTCCGATCAGTCCCATTCCCGAGCTTACAGTCCATGGGATGATTGATTTGCAAGCGAGGGCAACACCGGACGCCATTGCGGTCCGTTTTGAGGAGAGAGCCCTCACTTACCGGGACCTTATGGATCGGGTGGACAGCATCATCTGGCAACTCACCGGCGCGGGCGTTATGCGCGAAACGCCTGTCGCGATTTATCTGGATCGTTCGGCGGAATATGTCATCGCTATGCTTGCCGTGCTTAAGGCCGGCGGCGCCTACGTCCCGCTCGATCCGGTCTATCCACCCGCTCGCATCAGAGCGATCCTAGCCGAGGCGGATGTCGAGATCGTCCTGACGTCAGACAGGCTGCAGGACGACATCAAGAGTGCGGTTCCCGTTTGCATCAACCTCCAGGATGTCGCTGGGGATGGCCCTGCGGGGTTGTTGCCTGCCGGTCCCGAAGTTCGTCCAACTGATCTTGCTTATCGTATCTTCACCTCCGGTTCGACAGGCCGGCCCAAGGGCATAGATGTCGAACATCGTTCAGTCGTGAACCTTTTGACCGCCATGCGGGAAACACCCGGTATTAATGCGTCGGATATATTCCTGGCCGTGACAACACCGTGTTTCGACATCGCCAGTCTCGAACTCTTCCTGCCGTTAACGGTAGGCGCGCAGCTCGTGATCGCAAGCCGGGACGACGTCACGGACCCATTGCGCCTGATCACCCTGATCCGCAGTTCTGCAACCACAATAATGCAGGCGACTCCAGCCCTGTGGCGCGTCTTGCTTGAAACAGGGCTTAATCCGAAAGGGCTCAAAGTCCTGTGCGGGGGCGAGGCGCTCGACGAGAGGCTAGCCGAAAGATTCGGCGAGGCTGAATTGTGGAATATGTATGGACCCACCGAAACGACAATCTGGTCGCTTGCCCGAAGACAGGAGGCCAGTCCTGTTGAATTTGGCCGGCCGATTGCCAACACTCGAATGTATATCCTGGACCCGGCTGGGAATACGGCGCCAATCGGGGTGCCGGGAGAATTGTACATCTCCGGAACTGGGCTTGCCCGCGGATATTACAAGAATGGAGCACTCACAGCTCAAAGCTTTCCGCATAATCCATTTTGGGAACCGGCAGAACGTCTTTACCGGACGGGTGATCGTGCCCGCTATCTCCCGAATGATCATTTTGTGTTGCTCGGGCGGGCCGACACTCAGGTCAAATTGCGCGGTTTTCGAGTCGAGCTCGGTGATGTCGAGGAAGCCCTTAGGCACGTTTCCGGCGGGCTGGAAGCAGCGGTGGTGCTTCATGACGAGAATCTCGTCGGCTACGTTGCGGCTCCCGACGGAGTCATCGGGCCAATCACAGAGCTGCGAGCCAGAATGCGCCACGAAGTACCAGACTATATGGTTCCAGCCCAGATCATACGTCTCGACGCGCTTCCGCGCACAGCAAATGGGAAAACCGATCGCAACGCATTGCCGCGGCCTCAATACACATCTGTCGAGCGGACCATCGTGACGCCACGGACACCGGGCGAAACTAAGCTCGCTACTCTTTGGGCGAGCGTGCTGCAAACCGGCGACGTCGGCATCCATGACAATCTATTTGCTCTTGGAGCAGATTCCATTGATGTCTTCCGCCTCACTGCGCGGATGCGGGAGCAGGGATTCAATCTCGACGCCTCCGACCTGATGCGTCATCCGACAATTGCTGAACTCGCGCTTGTCGTAGAGAGCCAGCGGGAGGAACGGCGGCTCACGACAAATGCAAACGTCCCGTCCCTACAAAGCTTCAAACACCGAGCTGGCCGGAGTACAGCATGACGCTATCTCATGGCGCAGATGAGGCGGCCGGTCCGATCGCACAAAGCGGCGGAAACTTGTTATTTCCCTGCTCTGCTTCGCAACAGCGGTGCTGGTTCATCCAGGCGCTCAATCCTGATAGTGCGGTTCTCAACATCGCCCTGCTTTGGGAAATTAAGGGCGTATTCCATACATCGACAATCGAGCGAGCATTCCAAACAATTATAGACAGGCACGAGATCCTGCGCACGCGATTCGTCGAGAAGGACGGCGAACCCATGCAAGAAGTCGCCGAGCATCACAGTTTCAGGCTGTCCATTATCGATCTTACGATCATTCCGGAAGCCGAGCGGCACGACCAAGCCATAGTGCTAGGCGGCCTCGAAGCACGTAAACCATTCGATCTTACGAAAATGCCGTTGCTTCGCGTCACGTTGCTGCGTTTGTCGGCAAGCCATGCAAGCTTGCTGGTTACCGTCCATCAAATTGCATTCGACGGCTGGTCGATCCGCAATCTCGCCCGCGAGTTCGGAACGATCGCGGCCGCACTCGATGCCAATCGTCCTCACAGCCTGCCTGAGCTGGCTTTGCAGTATGGCGATTATTGCCTTTGGCAAAAGGAATATCTGGCTAGCAGCGGTTTCGAGCGGGAAAAGGCCTATTGGAAAGATAAGCTGACGGACGCGCCCTATTTCGAAATTTGTCCGGATCATGAACGTCCCGCTCAACGAAGCCACGGAGGAGAGATCCTCGCAACCATGATCCCCGAGCCGCTCGGCAACAAATTGGAAGAAGTTGCCCGGAACCATAATCTTACGTTGTTCAGTTTCGGCTGCGCCGTGCTGGCAGCGACGCTGCACCGTTACAGCGGCCGTACAGACATCATTTTCGGGACTCAGATTGCCGGACGAGACGATCCAGATCTTGAGAACATGATCGGCGTCTTCCTCAACAATCTCGTGATGAGGTTCGAAGTGTCGGGAGACCCGACCTTCGAGGATTTCCTCACGAGGGTGAACGGTACGATTCAGGAAGCATTGATCCATCAGCACATGCCATTCCACCGGTTGGTCGAACTTCTCAATCCTCCGCGCGATCCGAAGCGCACGCCGCTGATCTGCATCGATTTCAATGTATTGCGCGATGTCATGGACCATAGAAGTTATGGCGGCTTCGAGCTTACGGGACAGCCTTCCCTCTCGGCCGGCTCCCTCTATGACCTTAATTTCTTTTTGGTCCATTGGCCGAGTGGCTGGCGAATGGCGGTGGAGTACAATACAGACCTCTACGAAAGGCAAACGGCCGAAGCGCTGCTCGAATTCCTTATGACGGCCTTCCAGCTTGCCGTTTCCAATCCTCAAACAAAATTGTCCAGCTTAATTCCGCCTGTCCGTGAAGGTGCAGCGCTGCCCGGAATTGGTGAGGGTTTGACGACGGCTGCCAGCCTCTGGCCAGCGCCAGACTTGTCGTCCCAGGGCGAACCGAATGATCATGAAACGAGGATGATGGATGTTTGGCGGGAGATCCTTGATGTTTCAAAGATTGATCCCACGTCGAATTTCTTCGAGCTTGGCGGGCATTCCCTCATGGCCATGCGGCTCGTGAATAAGGTCGCAAATGTGTTCGACACCAAAGTCAATGTCATGACCCTTTTTCAAGCGCCGACCGTACGGGAGTTCACGGCCCAAGCGGTCACGCGTTCGACGCCGCTGGAGGCTTGGCAGATTGTTCAAATTCAATCACTTGGTAGGAAGACGCCAATCATCGCGATAAACAATACGATGATTTACTACAAGCTCGCCAGAATGATTGGTGCAGATCGGCCGTTTCTTGGCATTCAGCTGTTCGACCCTAGCAATCCCCAGTCCCTACCGAGGCGAGAGTTGGAAGAGATTGCAAGCGATTATGTGCGCCTTATCCGCGAGGCGCAGCCGCATGGCCCCTATATTCTGTTGGGGCTCTGCGTCGCGGGAGTGATCGCCTATGAAGTCGCGCGCCAATTGAGGCTTGCTGGAGAGCCGGTTCCCCTTGTCGTGATTGCCGATGCCTGGCTGCCCGGCTATTTGAAGCGCCTTCCCTTTGGCCGGCGTGTCGTCTTTCGTTTGCGTTATACCCTTCATGTCCTCAAACATCGGCTGGCGCTGATCCGGCGCGGCAAGCTTCGCATTGCGGAAGCTCTCGCATCATATCGCCTCCTGCGCCGGAGCAAGATATTGAATCTGCTATCGGTGCTACACCTCATTGAAGATCCAACGCAACTGGGTAAAGAGGATTGGGAAAACCGCTGGTTCTTGCCCGTTCTCGAAGAAGCGCGAGACCGCTATCGGACATCCGTGTCCACGAGCCAAGTCGTGCTACTCCAGAGCGAGGAAATGGTCACGACGTTCGTCGACTCCAAAATGGGCTGGTCCGATTTCGTCAGTGACGAACTCCTGCATTACCGGATTCCAGGCTGGCACACGGATATGTTCCAGGACGAGGGCGCGGCCCTCATCGCTGAACATCTCCGGCCTCTGCTCAGCCGCGTTGATGAAAAACAGGATCACGAGGCTGTGGCCGACTCATTGCTGATTTAACCGTGCCGACAGGCTGGCCGAGCGCTTCGACATTGAAAAGGAAGATCACAAAATCAGCGTTCCGCTGCACGATGAGCATCGGTTGGGGCTATCACTTCGGCAGGTAGAGTTGCAAGGACGTCCTTATGCTTATTGAAGAATGGCACGACCGTTTCGGCTGGATGGTCGGTGCGTTGGTGATCATGATGGTCTTCGCCGCAATGATCGCGCACTTTAGGTCAGCGCGGTCGGTGCAGATTGTCCATGTTCTTGGGATGGCTGTTGGACTTGGCATCGGCGGGTTGCTCTTCATCCCGGCCGTACCCCGCATCGTTACAGCATTGCATCAAATGATTGTTGCACGCGTTCCCATCAACACCTCGGGCCCGTTTCTCGTCGCGGCCGCCGACGTCCTGCTTCCATCCTCCTCAACCAACGACGCGCCAATCCTTGTTCGCCTCTGGTATCCCGCTGCGGATAAGCCTTTGGGAGCAGCCAATCGGCCGGGCTCTATGATAGCTCACCAACGCTTGGATGT
>DATJBL010000143.1:0-4762 GCA_035515355.1 Methylocella sp. | reverse complement strand
GCTCTGGTGCTCAGCCATGGTGGGGACTTTCGCTGGTGGAGGCTTTTGGGCACCGAGCCTCGCCGCCGCTGGATTCGTGATCATCACAAATCTCTTCTTGCGGCCGCTGATCCAGCGCCTCAATACGCGAACCCTGATTTCACCGAACGTCGAGACCTACTACACGGTCGAAATCACCTGCAAGGGGGCCGAGGAAGCGCATATGCGATCGCTCCTTCTGCACGCGCTTTCACAAGCAGGTCTTGGTCTTCGCCGTATCGACAGCGAGGACATCCCTGACACTTCGAAAGTAACTGTGACCGCGCAGGCGGTCGCGGGAAAGCGCAATGATGCGGCGCTGGAGCAGATCGTAGGACGGCTGAGCCTTGAACCGCATGTGTCGGCGGCAACATGGCAGGTCGACCGCGCGATCCCGGAAGCGTAGCGCCATGGCCTTGATTCGGGTCAATGCCCAGGGGTCACCGCCTTGGGGAGAATAGCTCAGCGGAGGGGCCGGTGGAACACCATGCTGAGGTGCTGAGCGGAGGCGTCTGGCGGCAGCGAATACCGGGCTGGCGCGATCTTGTGGCCACGGTGCTGTTGTCGGGCGTCGTGATCCTGCTCGGCATCGGCGCGCGTCAGATGGTGGGCCCCTTTGTTCCGGCGCATGAGGCGCCAATTTCGTTGTCGCCGCTGGCTCTGCCGTTCTACACGTTGCGCACTATCATGCGGATGCTGACAGCGCTTGTCGCGTCTCTGATTTTTACCTTCACTTATGCGACGCTCGCGGCCAAGAGCCGTCGCGCCGAGATGATTCTCATCCCGATCCTGGACGTACTGCAATCAGTTCCGATACTCGGCTATCTGTCGTTTACTGTCGTCTTCTTCGTGTCGCTGTTTCCAGGCAACGTTTTGGGGCCGGAGCTGGCCGCGATCTTCGCCATCTTCACCAGCCAAGCCTGGAATATGGCGTTTAGCTTTTATCAATCGTTGAGAACCATACCGACTGATCTCGACGAGGCCAGCCGCAGCTTCCGGGCCTCGGTCTGGCAGCGGTTCTGGCGCCTCGAAGTGCCATTCGCGATGCCGGCCCTCATCTGGAACATGATGATGTCGATGTCGGGAGGTTGGTTCTTCGTCGTCGCATCAGAGGCCATTTCAGTCGGCAATCTCCAAATCGCGCTTCCCGGTGTCGGGTCGTATGTCGCTCGAGCGATCCAGGAGCGCGATCTATCAGCGGTGGGATGGGCGATCGGCGCAATGACGATTGCCATCTTTCTCTACGACCAGCTTCTGTTCCGACCAATGGTGGCGTGGGCAGACAAGTTTCGGTTCGAACAGACCGCAGCGCAGATCGTGCCGCGAAGCCTGGTACTTGATCTATTCCGCCGCTCGCCAATGTTAGGATACTTAGGCGCACCGATCGGTGCGAGCTTGCGAAAGGCGGCGCGTGCTCGCGTCGCGGTCCCGTGGCATCGGATATTGACCATATCCTGGTCACCGCCTCGCCGCGTTGCCGAGATCCTCTGGTATGGCCTGCTGACTGCGGTCGTTGGTTATGTCGGCTATAATCTTTTGCGCTTTGCCGGATCGGTGCTTTCCCTTGCAGATGTGAAGACTGTCATCGCTAACGGCGGCCTTACGCTGTTGCGCGTCGTTATGCTGATCGTCCTTGCGTCCGTGATCTGGGTTCCGATTGGTGTGGCCATTGGACTTCGGCCGAAGCTGACGGAGCGCTTCCAGCCGGTAGCCCAGTTTCTTGCGGCTTTCCCTGCCAATTTGCTGTTTCCGGTGGCCGTTTTTCTCATCGTGCGGTTCCAGGTCTCTCCGCGGATTTGGCTGAGTCCCCTCATGATTCTGGGCACGCAGTGGTACATTCTTTTCAACGTAATCGCTGGCGCGAGTGCCTTCCCGAGCGACTTACGTGAGGCAGCAGAAAGCTTCCGCGTCCGGCCTTGGCGTTGGTGGCGGGAGGTGATGCTCCCTGGCATTTTCCCTTACTACGTTACAGGCGCGATTACGGCAGCGGGCGGGGCATGGAATGCGAGCATTGTGTCCGAGGCCGTCAGTTGGGGGGCGACCAAGCTCAGCGCCGGCGGGCTCGGCGCTTATATCGCGCAGATGACCGAGACGGGGGATTATCCGCGCATTGCACTTGGGGTCGCGGTCATGTCCGTGCTTGTCATTGCGATGAACCGCTTGCTGTGGCGGCCCCTCTATGTTTTTGCGGAACGCCGAACGCGGCTTGATTGAGAGGGAGCATGCCGACCGAAGCGACCACACCGATCATCGAGCTCAACAAGATCTGCATGGCCTTCGCCAAGCCGTCGGGCGAGCCGTTGCCTGTACTGGCTGATATTAGCCTGGCACTGCGGGACGGCGAGATTCTCGGTTTGCTGGGCCGCTCCGGGTCGGGCAAGTCGACGCTGCTACGGATCGCGGGCGGGCTGATTCGACCGACCTCCGGGCAGGTACGCTATCGCGGCGCATCGCTAAAGGGTCCAGCCGAAGGCATCGCCGTTGTGTTCCAGACCTTTGCGCTCTACCCGTGGCTCACCGTGCTCGAGAATGTGGGGCTCGGGCTTGATGCGCTGGATCTGTCGGATGAAGAGGCGCGCCGTCGAGCTCTCTCTGCGATCGATCTTATCGGACTCGATGGCTTTCAATCTGCCTATCCCCGCGAGCTTTCGGGAGGGATGCGGCAGCGGGTGGGCTTTGCCCGGGCACTGGTCAGCGATCCGCTTCTTCTCTTGATGGACGAGCCATTTTCAGCACTGGACGTGCTGACAGCGGAGACTTTGAGAACCGACTTCCTCGATCTGTGGACCGGCCACCAGCTTCCCACAAAGGCCGTGTTAATGGTCACACACAACATCGAGGAAGCCGTGCTGATGTGCGATCGGATTCTGGTTCTCGGTGCGAATCCCGGCCATATCGCGGCAGAAATACCTGTCGCATTGCCGCAGCCGCGTAGTCGGTTGGATGAAGCATTCCGCAATATTGTCGATGAGATTTATTCCATCCTTACCGCGAGAATGGCGCAGTCGATCACGGCTCAGGGCAAGCTTCACGGCGGTCTGGTTCAGCTCTTGCCGGAAGTTACGATTAGTCGGCTCATCGGCTTCATCGAAATGTTGAGTTCCGCTCACGAAGGTCATGCTGAGCTGGCAGACATCGCAGCGCCTCTTGGACTGGAAATGAAGGATCTGTTCGCGATAGCCGCGGCTCTGCATATCCTCGAATTCGCCGAACTGAAAGACGGTGCGATTAAGCTCACGGCAGCGGGTCGCGTCTTCGAGCAAAGCGAAGCTGAAGAGCGCAAGCGTCTCTTCAAGGAACATCTGCTGCGGTTTGTGCCGCTCGCTGCGCATATTCGCCAAGTCCTTGACGAGCGCGAGGAACATCGAGCTCCACGGGAGCGCTTCGAGTTGGAGCTTCAGGACCATCTGAACCAGAGCGACACCGAAAAGACCGTGAGAGCGGCGATCGGTTGGGGCCGGTACGGCGAACTCTTCACCTACGATGATCGAACACGGACGTTTGGCCTCGATGGCACCACGGCATGATCCGTCGTTACCTCCGGCAAAGTCAAACCGGCGAAGTGCCTCAACCGGGCACACGTTACGTCGGTTCGCGTTCAGGTTGGCTGTGGTTGTTGCATTCGCAGCTCTTTGGCCGAAGGAGTCGGCTATCTCATCAGCAACCGCTGCAGCGGCGTTATGTGCGACACTGGGAGTGGCGTGCCTCGGCTGGGCGATCCGGTGCGGAGAACGGCTGAACGCAAGTGGCCTCAACCACTGGCACGAAGGCGCCGGGCTCGTGAGCCTCGCACTGCTCTTGTATCTGATTTTCTGAGCGGTGCAGCATCCGAAGCGGCGGTCGGCGAGCGCGCAAGTGGCAATCAGGATGCCTTGATCCAGCTCAATGGGCGCCCTTCGGAGCTCAGCTATTCAAATAAATCGCGTTCCGGTGTGCGTGCGGTGCAATGACGACTTCTGAGCTTAGCTGCCTCGAGAGCAAAGCTGTCCTTCCTCTCGCAGGAAGGATTGCGCGTCATTGGGGGCGTTCACCTTGCCACGGCCTCTGTGGGTGATGGGCTGGCTTTCTACAGCCGTGATGGCTGTCGCGGTCGTGATCATGTTTGTGATGTGGTGAGGGGAGGCTCTTGGCATGGATTACAGAGACATTCTGGTGCACGTCGACTCAACACCAGCCTCGGATCTGCGCCTTCGGCTCGGCCTCGACCTCGCACGACGGTTTGGCGCCCGTCTCTCAGGTCTCCACGTCGTCCCCGATCCTGACGTCCCGCCGTACTTCAAGCCAAGCGCCGTCGAGCGCATCGCGGAAATCTATCGTGAGAACGCTCGCGAGGCGGCCGTCCTCGCCGAAGCTCATTTTCGCGAAACGACAAGGGATATCGACACTGTTACTGCGTGGCAGACGGTCGAGGGCGATATGGCGCGCGCATTGGCCGAGCGGGCGCGGTTTGCCGACCTGGTTCTGCTGGGGCAATACGATACAGAGAACCCGCCGACGATCTCTGCCTTTTTGCTCCCGGAGAAGGTGGTCATCGATGCCGGGACGCCGATCCTCGTCGTGCCCACACGTGGCACATTCGACGGGATCGGCAGGCACGTCCTTGTGACCTGGGACGGAAGCCGTGAAGCCGCCCGTGCCCTTCGCGACGCGATGCCTCTGCTTAAAGCCGCCGAGCAGGTTTCGCTCTTGGCCATCGATCCGGATCGGCAGGGCCATGTTCATCCGGAGGCTAATGCCGCAGAGG
>DATJBL010000142.1:0-25403 GCA_035515355.1 Methylocella sp. | reverse complement strand
CGTGCAATTGCGGACGAAGGATCAGCCGGACGCAATAATCCGCGCCGAAATCGATAAGGCGAAGGCGCTTTGCGCCCGCTACGGCGCGCAGCTTGTCGTCAATGATTATTGGCAATACGCGATCGATGCCGGCTGTGATTTCATCCATCTTGGCCAGGGCGATCTTGAGACCGCAGATCTTGCCGCGATCCGACGCGCTGGCATTAACGTCGGCATCTCGACGCATGACGAGGCCGAGCTTTGCCGCGCCCTGGAAACGGAACCAGATTATATCGCGCTCGGGCCGATCTATCCGACCATCCTGAAAGCCATGACCTTCGCGCCGCAGGGCTTGCCGCGTATCGCGGAATGGAAGAAAAAAATCGGCGAAATACCGCTCGTCGCGATCGGCGGGATCACCTTGGAGCGCGTGAAAGGGGTCCTTGCGGCCGGAGCGGACAGCGCCGCCGCCGTGACCGACATCACGCGAAACCCCGACCCGGAGCAACGCGTACGCGATTGGGTGGCGGCGACGCGTGAAAAAGTCAATTTTTATCAGGCAAAAAGCTCTGCCACGGATTAAGGGCGGCGGCATTATCGTTTTCTTGGCGCTCCTGTGTTACTCCCGATCGCCAATCTGAAAAATCAAGGACGTGACGGCATGGTCCAAGGCGCCCCAAAAGCTCCACCGGTCAAGACGAGCCGCCCGGACATCCGCCCGGGCTTTATGGCGTTGAGTCTATCAGCGCTTGGAATCGTCTTTGGCGACATCGGCACGAGCCCGCTTTATACGTTCAAGACCGTTCTCGATCTAACCGGCGGCACGCCGAAGCCTGACATCGTCCTTGGCGTCCTCTCACTGATTCTGTGGACGTTGATCATCATCACGTCGATAAAATACGTGATTTTCGCGATGAGCATCGACAATGATGGCGAGGGCGGCATTCTCGCTCTCATGTCATTGCTTGGCATCAAGAAACAGCAAAGGCCGGCGATCGTCGCCATCGGGCTCTTTGGCGCCGCGTTGATCTATGGCGATGGTGCAATCACCCCCGCGATCTCTGTTCTCTCTGCTCTCGAGGGACTCAACATCGCAACGCCGGCCTTGGAGGCGTATGTCCTGCCAGCCGCAATCGCAATTCTCGTTGGGCTGTTCGCGATCCAGCCGCTCGGCACATCGCGTATCGGCAAGGCCTTTGGCCCGATCATGGGTCTTTGGTTTGTGTCGATCGCGGTGCTCGGTATCTCGGGTATTGTCCGCCATCCTTCTGTCTTTGCCGCGCTAAATCCCCTCTATGGCTTTCATTATTTGATGTCGAACGGCTACGAGAGCTTCGTCGTCTTGGGGGGTGTCTTCCTGTGCGTCACTGGGGCGGAGGCCCTTTATGCCGATATGGGCCATTTTGGCCCGCGTCCCATCCGTCTCTCCTGGGCAGCCATCGTCTTCCCGAGCCTCCTCCTGAATTACGTTGGGCAGAGCGCGATTGTTCTCGAAGGCGCGCCGACCGCCGACAATATCTTCTACCGGCTATGTCCCGAGCCTTTGCTCATTCCCTTCGTCATTCTGGCGACGCTTGCAACGATCATCGCAAGCCAATCGATCATTACCGGGGCGTTCTCGATGACGCGCCAGGCAATGCGGCTCGGCTGGCTGCCGCGTCTGTGGATCACCCAAACCTCCGAAAAGGGATATGGGCAGATCTATGTCGGCGTGGTCAATTGGCTGCTCATGGCAGTCACGGTCGGCCTCATTCTTTTTTTCCGCAAGTCCGATAATCTTGCCTCTGCCTATGGAATTGCGGTTTCGGCGACCATGCTCATGACCTCGGCGCTTTTGTTCATCGCCATGCGCGAGGTCTGGGGCTGGAGCGTTGTCGCGAGCGGAATGATCGCGGGCGCCTTCTTGTGCGTTGATGCTGGCTTCTTCCTGGCCAATATCGTTAAAATTGCCGAGGGCGGCTATGTCCCGTTGCTCTTGGCTGGTCTGGTCTATGGGGCTATGCTGATTTGGCACCGTGGAATGATGGCGGTCACCAACGCTCTCGGCGAGCAGCTCGTTCCCGCCGACGAGTTCATGGGATCGGTCGAAGCTAGCAACATCCCGCGCGTTCCGGGCACTGCGGTCTTCCTTACGAGGACCTCGAGCGACACGCCGCCCTTGGTGGTCTGGCATGTAAAGCACAACCGGGCTTTGCACGATCATCTGTTGGTGCTCAGGATCGCGACGCAATCCGTTCCCTGGATCGAGAATTCAAAGCGGTTGTCGCTGACCGAGCTTGCTCCCCAATTCTGGCGTGCGGAGGCGGACTATGGCTTCATGGAAAGGCCTGACATTCCTGCCCTCTTGAAACAGGCACGCGCCCAAGGCTGCCCGTTTGAGCTCGACGATATTACCTATTACGTCGGCCATGAAACCATCGTTCCCCGCGAGGACAAAAAGGGCCTAGCTAAGTGGGAAGCGGCGCTTTTCGCCGCGATGGTGCGCAATTGCGTGCATTTGAGCGATTACCTCAGGCTTCCGAGCGACAATGTTGTCGAAATTGGTCGGGTGGTTGCAATCTGATTTTTCTTAAATTTCTGCTGGGGTTCAGGCTCTCCAAACCCGAGGTGCCTGGCATTCCTGAAGAGCGGATCAGTGTGTTGTTGTTTGCTGGAACGCTGTCCCGCCTGAACCGATGTCTCACGTCGGATCTTCGCGATGGAGGTCGTGAACCGCTACGCCACGTGTGATGTTGGAGCGCTCCAGCCATTCTGGGTGTCTCAGCGTGCGCAACGTATCCTCATAGCCAGAGTCCCAATGCTCGCGCATCGAGGTGCCCGAGAACTCATAATCCCTCGCGTGGCCTTCGTAATTCTTGTGCTGATAAATCAGATGGACGATGTTGATGGCGGCGGCATTTGAACACTCAGCAATAAATTCTTTTTCGCCCGGTTTTAGGGCTTCGGGCGGGAGCCGTTTCAAAGCGCTCACAAGCCGCATTTTCAAATTATGGGCGCGAGCAAAGGCATCCGTGTTTTGGCGGGTGCGGCTTGAATACATGATCTCCTTCTGACGGGTTAGCACGTCGGACATCGAGCGGGGAAGGTTGCCGCGGGCGCTAAAAAGGTCCACCTGAAAAACAAGCGACGATTGATTCTCGTCCTGCTCCAGTAAATATTGGAGCGGGGTGTTTGAGACGATGCCGCCGTCCCAGTAGTACTCCCCCTCAATCTTGACCGAGGGGAGGGCTGGAGGAAGCGCGCCAGAGGCCATGATATGCTCGGGTTCGATTCGTTGTTTCTCGGTGTCGAAATAGACGAAATTGCCGGTTCGCACATTGACAGCGCCCACGCTGAAACGCTTGCTGCCGTCATTTAAAAGTTCAAAATCAACGAGGTCTTCGAGCGTATTCTTCAAGATGCTCGATTCGTAGAAGCTGGTTGCCCCATTTGCTCCGGATGGGTGGAACCAAGGATTGGGCAAGCGTGGTTGAAAGAAACCTGGCTGCCCGAAGAGCAGCGTCATCAATGAGCTTGCTTGGTTCCGCAGGTCGCGGAAAAGATCACCTTCGGGCGTGTAAGCCCAAATCTTCCGGCCAGAGATCGTGCTCCAGAATGTTTCAAGATTTTGCAGCCGCTTTTCCGGCCGGTTGCCAGCGATGATCGCGGAATTGATCGCTCCAATGGATACGCCCGAGATCCAATTTGGCTCGCAGCCCGCTTCGGCAAGCGCCTGGTAGACACCGGCTTGATAGGCGCCAAGCGCGCCGCCACCTTGCAGGACCAGCGCAACCCGGTCGTAGCTCCGCGCGATCGCCGAAATATCGTTTCGCCTGACCTTGGCTTGTCGCTGGTGCATGACGTTCACTGGGCGGGCGCGGCCGCAAGAGAAGGGCTTGGAGCCAGAGCCTCTCCGCTTTTGGCCAAATAGTCATGTACGACTTCGCCGAGGCCTAGGGTCACATCGGCGATGAAATGAGAGCCGGAGAGCACTTCGAGGACTGGCAGCTTCGAGACATTTCCCATCGCGTGGGCAAAGAGCTGTAACGCTGCCGGGCCGCCCCATGCTCCCTTGAGGGAGACATCCTCCCAACGATAGCGGACAAGCTCGCAAATACGCGGGCCGCCGTCGACATGCGGGATGATCTTGATGAGGAAATTCGGCTCGCCGAGTTCCCGCAGGATCGGCGCGGGATCAAGCTCGTTATGCTTATATCCCATGCTGCCCATGGCGCAGAGCACCGAGCCGAAATGCAGCGTGCCGACAAGCACTTCGCTTTCATGGCAGAGTTTGGGACGCGCCAACTTCTGGGGAAATCCCCAGATCTCGCGCCCGCCCGCGATCGGGGAGGGATTGTCGAGATACATCGAGTGGACGAAGATGCCTCTCTCCTCCTGAAAGCGGACCGGAATCATCTGACCGCATTCTGTGAAATCGCCGAAGCCGGTCGTATCCGGCAGGCGGATGAATTCGAATTTGACGATCGGATCTTCGATCACGAGAGGTTCGGGCACGACGGCCCGCAAGGCATCCGGATCAGTCAGATATTCAGCCACGAAATATTCGCGGTCATAGAAACGGTAAGGGCCAGGAGGATAAGAAGGATTATTGAGCGGCATAGCGAAAGCGCGAGCGCGCACATCGGCGATTTTCATCGAAAGGCTCCCCGGAGGACCAAGACCTGGCGAACCAAGTCATAATGGCGCAGAATGACAGATTTAAAACCTGCCTCAAGCAGGCAGGTCGAGGAGGCCCGCCGCGCCATCCGCCGTGCCGAAGAGAAGCTTGCGGCCTGTCGCATCCCACGCCAGCGTGCTGATCGCCCGTCCATCTTGCGGCGCGGCGCGTACCAAAATCTCGGCGCCGTCGGGGATCCGGCACAAAAGGAGAAACCCGTCCTCATAGCCTTGCGCCAGCACAAGCGACCTCGGATGAAACCTGACGGAGGTGACTTTCGCCGGCCTTGCACCGCATTCAAGCGGGGCTTTGCTGATCGGGCCCTCTTTTTCCTTGAACGGCCAAATGATCGCAGCATCGGCGCCGGAGGTCGCGAGCCAATGGCCATCGAAGGACCAGGATAGCGAGCGGGTCTTGGCGGGATAGCCGCTCATCCGCATGTCTTGCTTGTCACTGATACGCCAGGCGTGCAGCGTATTCTCCTGCATCGCGGTGACGAGAAAACGCCCATCCGGGGAAACGGCGACCGAGAGATGCGAGCCTTTCCACTTGAACGTGTCAGGCGGGGCGGCGGCGTTCGGAAACCAAAGGCTTGCCCCATCGTAATGAGCGATCGCGATCCGGTAGCCCTTTGGCATGAAGGCAAGGCCCCGCACGCTTGAGGGCGCGGCAAAACTCTTGATTGTCCCCTCGTGATCGCGGCTGCGCACATTCTTGGCGCACGACCAGGCGATCGCACCATCTTCCCGCCCGGCAATCGCGTCGATCCATTTGCCTTTTTCATCGGCGATTTCCTGAGCCGTCCCGTCTGGTGAGACCGAGACCACGCGGCCATCATCGCCGCCAGTGATGAATCGGCCGGCCGCCGCGGCGGCGACAAGAATGGCGGCCTCGGGATGCGCGGCGACGCGCTGCTCCGCGCCTGCCGTGGTGATGATCACTGTGCCATCTTCGAGCGCAAGCGCGGGGATTTGTCCAAGGAACCCCGCCGCCGCGACGGGAGCGCCAGCACTCATCATAGTGACATTGGCGGTCAAGGAGGCCGCGGCCATGGTCTCATTCTCCTGCGCGAGGCCGCCGTAGTTCTGCCTCACGCATCATGCCGCGCAGCTCAGGAACCCGCGGGTGATCTCGTCTTCCTTGAGGTTGCGGCCGATGAAGACAAGGCGGCTCACGCGCTTTTCCTCAGGTTTCCATTCGCGTTGCAGATCGCCGTCAAGAAGCATGTGAACGCCCTGGAAGACAAACCGTTTCGGTTCGTTCTTGAAGGCGAGGATTCCCTTCGAACGCAAGATCGCGGGGCCTTCCCTCTGCACCAACTCCTGGAGCCAGGGCACGAATTTGTCCGGATCGACATCGCCCTCGATCGAAAGGGCGACGGACTGCATGTCCTCGTCGTGATAATGTTTTAGCCCATGGGTTTCATGATGATGAATATGGTGGTCATGATGTTCGCCGCCGTGATCATGATCGTGGTTATCTTTCGCGTCGAGAAATTCCGGCTCGATTTCGAGGATGCGCTGCAAATCAAAGGCGTTGCGGCCCAGCACGGCATCGAGCGGTACCGCGCAATTCTGGGTCTTGTGGAGCTTCGCATAGGGATTGATTGCGCGAATCCGCGCTTCGACCTCGTCCAGTTCCTTCGCGCCGACGAGGTCAATCTTATTGAGGATAATCACATCGGCGAAGGCGATTTGGTTCTTGGCTTCCGGCGCGTCCTTCAGACGTTCGCCAAGCCATTTGGCGTCGGCGACGGTCACGACGGCATCGATCCGCGCGGCTTGTCTCACATCGGCATCGACGAAAAAGGTTTGCGCCACCGGGGCGGGATCGGCAACGCCTGTTGTCTCGACAAGGATCGCGTCGAATTTGCCTCTGCGTTTGAGCAAGCCCTCGATGATGCGGATGAGATCGCCGCGTACGGTGCAGCAGATGCAACCGTTGTTCATTTCGAAGACTTCCTCGTCGGCGCCGATGACGAGATCATTGTCGATGCCGATTTCGCCGAACTCATTGACGATGACGGCAAATTTCTGGCCATGATCCTCGGTGAGAATCCGGTTCAAGAGAGTCGTCTTGCCGGCGCCGAGATAACCAGTGAGCACGGTGACGGGAATTTTTTCGTCCATGCGAAACTCCGGTGGAAGATCGCCCGATCGCGGCGCGCGATGAATTCGCGGAGCAGCGGCATGGGTTCTAAGGCCAGCTTGTCTTAAAGTTGAGGACGCACGTCAAGGCCGCTCATTAGGGGCGCTAATAGGTCCGCTCAAGCCAGCAAGCAGCGCGGACCAGTTGCAATTCAAGAGCGCAACTAGTTTGCCAGTGCGGCAGAGAGCTGCTTGATATTGTTGCGCATCATCTCGATGTAGTTTGCTGCCGGGCCGTCCGGCGGTGAAAGCGCATCGGAATAAAGCGTGCCGCCGATTTTCGCCCCGGATTCGGCAGCAATGCTTTGCAGCAGCCGTTGATCGGTCACATTTTCTAGGAACACCGCCGGAATTTTCCCTGCCTTGATCTGGCGGATGATCTTAGCGACATCCCTTGCGCTTGCCTCCGTTTCGGTTGAGACGCCCTGGGGCGCGATGAAGCGGAAGCCGTAAGCTGTTCCAAAATAGCCGAAAGCATCGTGTGTCGTGATGATTTGCCGCCGCTCAGGCGGAATTTTTGCGATGTTGGCCGCCCCTTCCTGCTCGAGCTTGTCGAGCTTGCCGAGATAGTCCTGCGTATTGGCCCGGTAGGCCGGAGCCCCGTCTGGATCGACCGCGATCAGGGCATCGCGGATGTTGCCAACGTAGATCTTGGCATTGGCAATCGATTGCCAGGCGTGGGGATCTGGTCCAGTGCGTCCTTCCTCGCGCATCTGCTGTGGGCTGATGCCCTTTGTCGTGACGATCACCGGAGCCTTCGCGCCGGATGCCTTGATCAGACGGTCGATCCAACCCTCCAAGCCGAGGCCATTCACCAAAATGAGCCGCGCCGCGGCAAGCTTCCTCGCATCGTCCGGCTTTGGCTGGTAGACATGGGTGTCGCCATTCGGGCCAACAAGGGCCGTGACCTCGATCCGCTCACCGCCGACGTTACGGGCGAAATCGGCGAGAATCGAAAAGGTCGCAACGACCGGCAGCTTTGCGGGGCTCTGGGCCATGACCTGCGGCACCCCTACCGCGCCGATCCAAACCAACACCAAGGTTATAACATAACGCAAACACTTCATGGAAAGTCTCCAAATGTTGCGCGGGTCACGCCTCCAAATGCCGTCCAGGTCTCAAGCGGCGCAGAAAGCCGCCGGCCGGGCCGACGATAAGGGCGAAGAGGTAGAAGACGCCCGCGACCAAAATAATGAGCGGTCCTGAGGGGAGGCCAGCGTGGAAGGAAATCACAAGCCCGGCATAGCCGGCGAGCATTCCCTGTGCTGCAGCAGCCAGGATCATCAGGGTCATGTCATCGGTCATCAGCATTGCGGAGGCGGCCGGCAGCATCATCATGCCGACCGCGAGAAGCGTCCCGAGCGCCTGAAATCCGCCGACGAGGTTTAGGACGACGAGCGCCAAAAATGCGATTTGCACAGAGCCGCCGCTGCGGCTGACCGAAGCGAGAAACCCAGAATCGACCGTCTCCACAACAAGGGGCCGGTAGAGAAAGGCGAGTGCGGCAAGCGTCACGCTCGCGATCATGGCGAGCAGGATCAGGGTCGCATCGTCAAGCGCGAGGACGCTTCCGAAGAGCACGTGCAAAAGATCGATATTCGAGCCGCGCAGGGAAACGATGGTGACACCGAGCGCCAGCGAAATCAGATAAAATGCCGCAAGTGAGGCGTCCTCACGCAGGATCGTCGCGCGGGCGACGATACCCGATCCGGCTGCGACGATAAGGCCCGCCGCCAGTCCGCCAATGGTCATCGGCCCAAGCGACAAGCCCGCGGTCAGATAGCCGAGCGCGGCGCCCGGCAAAATGGCGTGGGACATCGCATCGCCGGTCAGCGACATGCGGCGCAAAATCAAGAATACCCCGAGCGGAGGGCCGGCAATCGCAAGCGCAATCGTGCCGGCGAGCGCCCTCCGCATGAATGCGAAATCCGCGAAAGGTGCAATCAAAAGGTCATGCAACATGACGCGCACCCGCAAAAGGACAGTGCGAAGCCATCATCACGCCGCTCGCGTGCAGGCCTGCGCCTGCTGGTCGAAGGCCTCGATCATGGAGCGTGCTTTCAACAGATTTTCCTGGGTGAGCACCGCGTCGGTCTTGCCTTTAGCGATGGCTTCCCGCGCCAGCAGAAGCGTTTGCGGAAAATACTGGCGGACGAGATCGAGATCATGCGACACAACGAGCACGGTGCGCCGTTCCTTGTGCCAGTGTGCGACAAGGGTGAGGAGATCGGCGACCGTCTTCGAATCGATGGCTGTAAAGGGCTCGTCGAGGAGAATGAGATCGGCGTTCTGGATAAGAAGCCGCGCAAAGAGCATCCGCTGCAATTGTCCGCCCGAGAGCGTCCCGATGGGCCGCCTTTCGAAGCCGTCGAGCCCGATCGCTGCGATCGCTTCGAGGACTTCCCCATTATCCCTCCGGGAAATTCGGCCGAACGCGCCGCAACGCTTCCACAGCCCCATGGCGACGACATCGAAAACATCGATGGGGAAGGTTTTGTCGATGTCGGCGGCTTGCGGCAGATAGGCGATATCGCGGGGTTTTACACGGGGCAGGGCGATTGAGCCTTCAAGCGGTGTAAGGGTTCCAGTGATCCCCTTCAGCAAGGTCGATTTGCCGGCGCCATTCGGGCCGCAAATGGCAAGCAGCGCGCCCGTCTCGACCTCGCCATTGAGATGATGGACCGCCGGATGGCGGTCATAACCAAGCGTCACATCGTTGAAACGGATGGCAATATCTATCAAGGGACAAGGCCCATCAGACGAGAAGCTCTGGGGGTGGAAAGGAATCTCTCAAGCCAGGGCCCAAAAGACCACTGCCCACAAGCCCGCGAGCGCGACAAGGACGCCGCCGCAGCGGGCAAGCGCCGACAGACGCAGCAAGGAGAAGGCCGGTGCGGTACCGCCTCTCGCCATCCGGTTTTCATTGGCAACCCTCATGGCAGTCTCTCGCGGTAGCAATCATAGGGGAAGGTTATAACGTTGGCGTCCATGGCAGGCAAGCCACGTGCTCTGCCCAAAGCTTGAGAGGTGAAAACTGCCCCGTGGGAGAACAGCGCAGAATTTTTACCATTGGAGCACTGGCGCTTGCCCTTCGATTTGATTAATTTCCGGGCATGAAACATGCGTCGAAGAAGGTTCCCCAAAAACAGGCTTCCCGCCAACTTCTTTCCATCGTGATTGGCTTCGCGATCGGCCTTGCTGCCCTTGGCGGCGTGCTCTATGCGATCCTGCCGGGTCCCCCGCTTCCCGGTTCGTCCCAGGTTGGCGGTTCATTCTCGATGATTGGGCAGGATGGCCGCACCGTGACGAGTGCGGATCTCCTCGGGCGCCCTTATCTGGTGTTTTTCGGCTACACGCATTGCCCGGACTTTTGTCCAACCGCCCTCTTCGACATTTCAGCGGTCTTCAAGGAGATGGGGCCGGACAAGAAAGTCGCGGCGATTTTTGTCACCGTCGATCCTGAGCGCGATACGCCGGACGTATTGAAGAGCTATCTTGAAAATTTCGATTCACGCATCATTGGCCTCACCGGTGACGCTCGGAAAACCGAGGCTATCGCGAAGGCGTTTCGTGTCTACGCAAAGAAGGTGCCTGGGGAGAAGCCTGGCGACTACACGGTGGATCATACCGGCATCGTCTACCTCATGGACAAGCGTGGGAAGTTCGTGAGCGCCTTTAATCTGCAAAGGCCCCCGCAACAAGCTGCACGCGAACTCGAAGCTTATCTTTAGAGTCCTCTGGCAACACGAGGCTTCCTGCGGCAGAAAGCCGCTTTCCGTTCTCAGAAAAAGCCGAGCGGGAAATATTTGAGGTAGAGGTCGGTATAGGTCCCCCGCGCGGCGAGTTCGGCAAGCGCATAGTCGAGGATTTCACGTAGCTCTGAATCGCCTTTCCTCACAGCGATCCCGACACCTTCGCCAAAGAACCTCGGATCAAAGAAGGGGCCGTCCCGAAAGCCGCAGCAGTTCCGTCCTTCTGGGCTATTCAGCCATAGGCTGAGCGATATTCCATCGGCGAAGATCGTATCGATCTCCCCTTTAAGGAGGGCGTCGCGCAATGCCTTCTGCGATGCGTATGGTTTGCGGATCGTATCTGGAAAGAAACGCTCTAGATAGGCCTCGTGGGCGCTTTTTGCCTCGACGCCAACGGTTTTACCCCGCAGGCTTTCTGGTGTTGCCGGCGCGGAGGCCACCGCGGTCGAAGCCGCGAAACGGGCTGGCATGGTGTAGTAGGGGCCGGAAAAATCGAGCGTGGCACGCGTTTGCGGATCGATGCGGATCGCCGCCATGAGCGCATCGCCCTGATCATTATTCAGCGCGTCGATCAAAGTATCGAAGCGGCGCGCCTGGATTGTGCAGGTAATTTTCAGTTCGTCGCAGATGGCACGCGCGAGATCGACATCAAAGCCGGATAGTGTCCCGTCCGGCAACGCAAAATGGAACGGCGGATAATCGTCCTCTGTCAAAAAACGCAGGCTCCGCAGTCCGCTAAGATCTGGCTTTGCGACGCGGTGGTGCGGGTCCCAAAAGCTTGGCACGAACGTGCCGTTCGCAGCGAACAGAGGCTGCGCATAAGGGCATAGCAAAGCCAGAATGGCCATTAAGACAAGCTTGGCTTTGAAATGTGACGCTCGGCGGGCAGAGCAATTGGCCGGCAAGAAACCCATGTGTTATTCTCGAATAATGAGGCTAGGGTCTTCGATTCTTAGAGCATGATCCTGAAAAGTGGCAGACTTTTTGGTATGATCATGCGACGAACCAATGATCTTTTGGCGTCATGAGCGTTTTGGCGGCGACCGCCCGGGACAAACGCTTCCATCCAAAAGGCCGTTCGGATTTGGCTGCATCCACCGGATCCTGACTGGGATTGGCTCAAACCTTGCCTGTTGGGGCTTGGATGTCTAGTCGAAGGAGGGGAACGGGGGCGAAGGTTCCGCAAAGAAAAAACGCACGGATGCGCAAGTTTTTTTCGGCCGATGACGAACCGGAAGGGAATCAAGTCCCCTTGATGCTCGATCTTGCCTCTCTGCCGGTTTTTTTCGTGCTGGCTGGCAAGCGGGTGGTCCTTGCCGGCGGCTCCGATGCCGTTCGTTGGAAGGCTGAGCTTTGCCAGGCTGCAGGGGCCGAGGTCGAGGTTTTTGCCGAGCATCCAGTTGCAGGTCTCGTGGCGCTCGCAAGCCGGTCTCCCTCGGTTTGCCTCGTTTGGCGCCGTATCGAGCCCAAGGATTTTCACGGCGCAGCGCTCGCGATTGCCGAGGCGGAAAATGCGGCAGATGCCTTGAGGCTTCAGGAAATTGCGCGTGCGGCGGGCGTTGCGCTCAATATCATTGATGAACCGCAATTTTCGGATTTTCAATTCGGCGCGATCGTCAACCGTTCACCCCTCCTCCTCGGCATCTCGACCGGGGGCGGGGCGCCCAAGCTGGCGCAGGCCCTGCGGGGCCGGCTTGAAGCGTTGTTGCCTCGAGAGATTAGATTTTGGGCGCAATCAGCCAAGGCTTGGCGCGAGAAGCTTAAGCTGTTTGAGACACCTTCTAAGATACGCCTGCGCTTTTGGGAGTTGTTCAGCGAAAAGGCGTTGGCGGCGAGACATCCGCCTCGGGACGATGACCTCGCGGCGCTGTTTGCTGAAGCGGCAGCGGCAACCCTGCCGGGCGGGGGATCGGTGGCCCTTGTCGGGGCGGGGCCCGGCGATCCCGAGCTTTTGACCCTCAAGGCAATGCGCGCGCTTCAATCCGCCGACGTTGTTTTGTACGACGATCTCGTGGCGCCTGCGATTATTGAAATGGCGCGCCGGGAGGCCCAGAAAATCCGCGTCGGCAAGCGTGGCTACAAGCCTTCCTGCAAGCAGGACCACATCATTTCGCAAATGGTCGCGCTTGCGTCCCAAGGCAAGCGTGTGATCCGCCTCAAAGGTGGCGATCCGATGATCTTCGGGCGCGCCAACGAGGAAATCGCGGCCTTGCGGGCAGCGGGCATCCCAGTCGAGATCGTTTCGGGGGTCACTGCTGCGCTCGGGGCTGCCGCCATGTTGCAGGCTTCTCTCACCGAGCGTGAAACTGCGAGAAGGCTGCAATTTATTACCGCCCATGCGCGCGACGGAAAACTACCGGAGGACATCGATTGGCGTGCCCTCTGTGACCCCCTTGCATCGACCGTCGTTTACATGGGCGTAAAGACGCTCGGGCCTTTGGCCGCGCGCTTGCTTGCCAATGGCATGGATCCTGCGACACCTGCCCTGTTGGTCGAGCGAGCAACCTGTCCAGAGGAGCGCCACATTTCCGGCACAATTAAAACGCTTGCCGCCAAGGCCGCTGCGGCGGAGCCTTCCGGCCCCTGCATCATTCTCATTGGACAAGCCTTTGCGGCTGCCTTGTCTTTGCCGCGAACGCAAGTCAGGCTCGACGCCGGGCTGCTCTCCAAGTATGTGGAAGAAGATTAAGTTGTATGCGGAATTTTAAGATCGGAGAGGAATATTCGTTGCGCAATTCTCAAGCGGTGGAACACGTCGGAACATGTAAGAAGCAGTCTGCATTTTTAGGACATGCTCCGGCGCTATCGGGGCTGCTGAATGGCCGAGGTCCCTTTAGAATCGAGATCTGCAAAGACGTCGTTGTGCCCTTGGGCTAGCCGGAGAGAATCGGATGCGCCGTCACGTATTGGGAGCCGTTGTCGTCAGCCTGGTGGTTCTTGCGGCCGCCGGCGCGGCCTTCTACTACTTCGAACGCCCGAGCGTCTTGCGTGTTGCGGTTCCGCGCGACAGTGATGATCAAGCGATCATGACGGTGGCGGCGCTCGACTTTGCCAAGGATTTGGAAGGCATCCGCCTCAAATTGATCCCGGTCGACGGTCTCGTTGAGTCTTCACGCGCTCTTGAGGACGGCCGCGCCGATCTTGCGATCGTGCGCAGTGATGTTGCGATGCCGCCGAACGGCCAGACTGTTCTGATTATGCGCCGGAGCGCGGCTGTGCTGTTTGCGCCGGCGCAGAGCGGGCTGCATACAATCGACGATTTGCGGGGGCATAAGGTCGGCGTTTTGCAATCCGTGCCGGTCGGGAAAGTAGACAATCAACTTCTTCTGGACACGGCGCTCGCCCAATATGATCTTCCCCCGGCTTCGGTGAAGCGGTTCCCTCTAGGCATCGCGGACCTTGCACGGGCGATCGAGCGCAAAGAAATTGATGCGGTGTTTGCGGTTGGCGTGCCAAGCTCTGGGGGATTGACCGAGGCGGTTAGCGCCGTCGCCATGGCAGGCCATGGTCCTCCTGTGTTTCTTCCCATTGCGGAGGCGAAGGCGATCGCCGAGCGCTCGCCGCAATATGAAGAGTTCGAGGTGACGCGCGGCGCTTTTGGCGGCGCCCAGCCAAAACCAGCGTTGGATTTCGATACGCTGGGGGTGAGCACACGGCTTCTTGCACGCAGCAGTCTCAGCAACGAAACGGCAGGCGAGGTGACTCGCCTTATGCTGGCGGCGCGGCCCGCCATCGCCGCCCGGATTGCGATTGCGAATCGTATCGAAGCGCCGCCAGCGGATAAGGGGGCGGCTCTCCCGGTGCATCCAGGCGCGCTCGCTTTTCTTGACGATGACGAACAAAGCTTTTTCGAGAAATATAGCGACGCATTCTACATTGGCGCTATGTGTCTGAGCGTGCTTGGCACGGGACTCGCCGCGGCTGCGGCAAGGCTTACCCGCCACAATGCCGCGGACGCCGATAAAATCGTGCGCCGCTTAATAGAGATCACCAAGGCGGCCCGCGCTGCTGAGCACGCGGCCGAGCTTGAGGATTACGAGGAAGAAGCCGACGAGCTTCTTGCGCAGGCCTTGGCGCCAGCGACGGTCCATGTCTTGAGCGTGAACCGGATGGGGGCCTTGAGCCTCGCGTTGAATCAGGTGCGCCATGCAATCGGCGAGCGCCGGCAATCTCTGCTGGCAACGCCGGTGCGCACCCAGTTCGCGCCTCGGATCGTTCGTGAATGAAGCCGCGTTTGTGCGGGCGCTCTGATTAGCGAGGCTTGCTGTCTGCAGGGGCTGGGTTTGCCGGCGCCATTTTTTCAAACACGGTCACTGCCTCCGTGCCGGATTCGATGAGATCAAATCGGTTGGTGGGGGCAGACGCCAAGGCCTCGGGGGGCGGGGCCAACTCCGCCGAGTAGGTTTTGCCATTTTTCAGCATAACCCATAGGTTGCCGAAATAATCGACCTTGTAGGTCCCTTGTTCTGATGTCCAGGCTTGTGCCCCGTCCGATTGCGAAGGAGCCGCGGAACTCACCACGGTCTTGTCCGGACGGAATTCCATGCGCCAGGGCCGCCCCTTGGCTTGCCACTCCCCGGCAAGCGGGAAGCTCACCAGTTTAACGCTGCCGATAAGACCCTTGACGCCCAAGCCGACGAGCCCGAGAACGCCGAGGGTACCAAGGACGCCGATCAGCAGGCCGACAGGGATTCCCTTATCGCGCGTCTTCGTTGGGGAACTCATGTTATCCTCCCTCGCTGTGGCCGAAAGCAGCAGGTCTTTTTTATAGTTAGCTGGAGACATATAGATAAGCGTCCTGGGCGGCTCAAGGGGCAACGCATAGCTAGCGCTGTCACAAGCCGTTCAAGATCGGCACCCGCCGCGAGTTCACCGCCGCGCCCGCTTCGTCGAGCGCCGCATCTGGGCGAAAAACAGCGGATAAGGTAAGAGACACACCGCCTTGAATAGGTAGGCGAGGCGACGTGGAAACGTGATTTCGAACCCGCCTCTTTCGAAACCATCGCAAATGATCTTCGCCGCCCGCTCTACGCCCATGATGAGAGGCATTTCGAACCTGTTTTGTGCTGTCATGGCGGTGTGGACAAAACCCGGATTCACGACTTGTATCGTGAGGCCCGCCCGCTCATAGGTGAGTTTTAGCGCTTCAGCCATATAGATCAGCGTGGCCTTCGTCGCGCCATAGGCCACGGATCCTTCGATGCCTCCATAGCCTGCCAAAGAGGAGTTAAGCGCGATTTGGCCACTCCCCCGCTGCTCCATGACGGCGAGAATGGGATCGAGACAATTGACTGTCCCTCCGACATTGATCTCGAAGGTGCGCCAGACGAGGTCGGCTGAAAACCCGTCCCGTTCAGCAATGAAATAGACGCCTGCGTTGAGGAAGGCGAGGGCGATCTGCCCATGATGAGCCTCGATTTCGCTGACGAGCCTCGTCATTTCGGCGCGATCGGTGATATCGCCGGGAAGCACGAAAATATTCTGTGATTGTGACGCTAAGTCGTCGAGCTCGGCGGCTCTGCGTGCGGTCGCGGCGACCCTATAGCCGCGCCGCCCAAGTTCGAGAGCTACCGCGCGGCCAATGCCGGAGCTTGCACCCGTTACCCATGCAAGGCCATCCCTTGGATGTGCGCGATACATGAACTTTCCTCTTTGATTTCAAATCAACGCTTCGGAAAGCCGCGCGAGCTCAGCGCCCTTATGGTCGAGCACACGCGTGAAGGTTGGAGAGAGAAGAAAGCTGAGTTCGTGTTCGCGGCTCAGTGTGACGGGATCGGCAGCCACGAGCTCATCATCACAGTAGCCAGGATGACACATGATGAGGTGGCGCCGCCCCGGCGCGCGGAGATATTTCGCAAAATCCGCAGCGTAATCATGTCCAGGATCGAACGCGGAGAAACCGGCGAATCCTTCATTGGTGGGAAATCCGTGCGCCGCCGCTTCCCTTGCAAAACCCCGCGAAAGCCAGGCAATGCCGAGCGCTTTTACCACTTCGACGCCACGGCGGAGGATTCGCGACGGGTGGTCAAAGCTTGTCCGCAGCCAGAGCTTACCGGAAAGCCCCTTTTCTTCAAGACAGGTGAAAAGAAAGGAGCGGATTTGCGGAAGGACCTGAACATGCTGATGCCCATCGACAAAGGCTGGTGCGGCACCAAAATGCTCGCAGAAGCTGTCAAGCTGGCGCGAAATTTCCTCTAGGATCTCCTTCTCCGGAAGCTCCTTTTCCCGCGCGGCCTTGACGAGCTGCCGAATTTCCGGCAAGCGTCCGGCCAGAGCGAAGTTCGGCATATATCCGAGCGGGCTGCCCAACGTGAGGTTGAGGTGGAGTCCAATATCCGCCTTGGCCTTGAACGAGCGAAGCTCGCGCGCGTCCTTTGGCCAGGAGGGACGTGTCGTCATGACGCTCGCTGCGCTCAAACGGCCGGCGCCGAGGGCCTCGAGGATGCCGCGGCTGACGCCAGGTGACAGCGCGAAATCATCGGCGCAGAGGCAGAATGAGAAAGATGCTTCGGCCGCGCTCATGATGTTGGCCGCACGCGTTGCTTTAGACGGCTGGAAAACATGGCCGAGTCATGTTTCACGGGACCTATCCCATTCATTGGGATGGTGGCGCCTTGGATACAAATTTCCAGATTGCGAACGCGGCTACGCCGATAACAATCGTGCTCACAATCTGGAAGGCATTGGGGTTTTCCCCTATGTAGTTTTGGAAGGCTTTGAACACGATGTTTCCTCACTCAAGGCGGGCGGGCCGATCATCGCCGTGATGCTTCTTCTCGAAGACAACGCCCTATTCATTCTTGCGGCCTTCAAGAGCTGGCACGAAGAGGCTGCGAACGCCTAAGAGGACGCCAAGTCACGCAAGCAGTCAAGTGATCCCATGTTAAAACGGCGGTTCGTTTGGATGATGTGGTTCGACTGTCCTCAAAGCTGCAAGTGCTGCCCCGGCAGCAAGAACGCCGCGGCTTCGTCACAAAGGGCAAGATCGTCTGTTCCCTAATCGCCTCGCCAATTCTACAGCGGGGATGTCAATGCCATGCAAAAGACCAAGCAGGATATCATCTAATCCGGCATGGCCGTGGAATTAACTTACGAGGCCGCGACACGTGACAAAGCTCGACATCAGGCCGGATAAGCCGCCGGAACTTTCCGTGATCACACCGGTCTACAATGAATCCCGGAATATTGACGCTTTGCTAAAGCGGCTCGTGCCCGTATTGGAGCGCTGCGCGGCCTCTTTCGAGATCATTTTTGTCGATGATGGCTCAACCGACGATACGCTTGCTCTTCTGCGCGTGGCCCATTCGAGAGACCCTCGCGTTCGCGCGCTTTCACTGAGCCGGAATTTTGGCAAGGAGATTGGTATAGCGGCCGGCCTCGACCATGTGAGGGGCCGCGCAACCGTCATCATGGATGCCGATTTGCAGCATCCGCCGGAACTGATCGAGACTTTTGCCGCGCGCTGGAGAGAAGGCTACAAAAATGTTTTTGCCCAACGCGTCGATCATAGCGTCTATAGTCCCTTGCGGCGGCTGTTGACCCAGCGCTTTTACAGGCTCTTTGGCTCGGTCGGAGACACGCGCCTTCCGGAGGGTGCAGGAGATTTCCGGCTCCTTGACGCGCAGGCCGTGGCGGCACTGCGCACCATGCGGGAACATGCACGCTTTTCGAAGGGCCTTTATGCTTGGATCGGTTTCAAATCAGTGAGCGTACCCTTCGAGGTCGAGGCGCGCTTCCATGGCGTGTCCAAATTCAGCTATCGTAAACTGACGAGTCTGGCGCTCGATGGACTCATGTCCTTTTCGACACTGCCGCTCAAAGTATGGAGCTATATCGGGCTGGCCACATCCATGCTCGCGCTGGCTTTGGCGAGCTTTTATCTGGTCCGTACCCTCCTTTTCGGTGTCGATGTGCCCGGCTATGCCTCGCTCATCGTCTCGATTACCTTTTTTGCCGGAATTCAGTTGCTATCACTTGGAATCATAGGCGAATATATCGGTCGAATCTTCGCCGAGGTAAAGCGGCGCCCGCTCTATCTTGTCGAGGAGCGCATAGGCTTTCCCTCGCATGAGAAGGACGAGCCTGTGATCCGGTCGCACATCGGTTAAGTCGCAAAAATCATGTACAAAAGCCTGGCTTCCGTCGGCGGCTTGACTCTGCTCTCGCGTGGCGCCGGTTTCTTGCGCGACATATTGCTGGCGGCTGTGCTCGGCGCTGGATTGCTCAATGATGCTTTCGTCGTTGCCCAGCGGTTGCCCAATCATTTCCGTACGATCTTTGGCGAGGGCGCTTTCAACTCCGCCTATGTTCCGAGCTACGCGCAAGTTCTTCAAACCGAAGGGCTCTTTAGCGCGAGAATGTTCTCGGGACAGATCTTCAAGGGATTGCTGATATCCCAGATCATCGTGCTCGCGCTCGCCTTCGCGTTCACGCCCGCTCTCATTGATCTTTTGGCGCCGGGCTTTCGCGCGGATCCTGAGAAATTCGCGCTCACCGTCACGTTCACACGGATCACCTTTCCCTATCTTTTGTTCATCACCCTCGTGACGCTGCAGTCGGGCACTTTGAATGCCCATAAGCATTTTATCGCGGCGGCTTTCACACCAGTTGTGATGAATCTGTCGATGATCGTCTTTCTTTCGCTGGCTTTTCTGTTCGCCAATCCGGGCCTCGCGGCAAGCTGGGGATTGACGATCTCCGGCGTTCTGCAGCTCGCCTTGACTTCGGCTGCGGCCTACCGCGCTGGAATTTTCGAGCATTTCGCACCTTTCGTGATGACGAAGCACATCAAGCATTTCCTCGTAACGCTGGGACCGGCGGTGATAGGGTCGGCTGGAACCCAGATCGCGCTTTTCGCCGACACGATCATCGGATCGATGCTGCCAACGGGCGGTGTCTCCTCCATCTATTATGCCGACCGCATCTATCAATTACCACTCGGCGTGATCGGGATAGCGGCGGGCACCGTGCTGTTGCCGGAGATGAGCGGGCTTTTCGCATCCGGCAACCGGGATGGCGCGTTGCATGCGCAAAATCGGACCATGGCCCTTTCGCTCGCCCTGACAGCGCCCTTCTTCATCGCCTTCATCATGATTCCCGAAGACATCATGCGAGGCGTGTTCGAGCGCGGTGCCTTCACGGCGCAGGCCGCCGCTGCCTCCGCCGCAGTGCTCACAGCCTATGGTTTCGGGCTTGTTGCGATTGTCCTTCTGCGTTCGGCTGTGGCGAGTTTTCAAGCCCAGGGCGATACGAAGACACCGATGCTGATCGCGCTCGCCGCGGTCGCGATCAATGTCGCCTTGAAGATAGTGCTGTTCAAGCCGTTGGGAGCGCCTGGCCTTGCCGCTGCAACTGCGGCCGGAGCCTGGGTCAATCTCATTGCCTTGTGCTTTTTGGCGATCAGGCGCGATGCAATGAAAATCGATCTCTTCCTATGGAAGGCCACCACAGCGGTGACCGTCGCGTCCTTCGCTCTTTCGGTGTTCGCGCTTTTTGCTGCCGCGCCTTTCCAGCATCTTGCGGCTCACCTCGGCCGTTTTGGGAATGTGTTCGAACTTGTTCTCCTTGGTCTTTGTGGTGGGCTAGTCTACGCGCTTCTTCTCTACGCCGGACTGCGGGTTGCCGGCGTGCGGCTTGGGCGCTTGGGGTTGTGAGACATGATTTTAGTGGCTGTGGCTGTGGCCTGAGGCCATCGTGATCGATATTGAGCGGCGGTCCGGGATTTACATACGATCGTTCAGAGCTATGGGACTCTACGCCGACATCATCCTGCCGAAGCTCTGTCATTGCGCCATGCGCAACCGGCGGCTCATGCCTTACCGGGAGCGGATCACTGGTTTGGCCAACGGGCGAGTGCTTGAAATCGGCATCGGCTCCGGACTCAATCTGCCGCTTTACCGAACATCCGTTCAAGAGATCCTGGGCTTGGAGCCAAAACCACAGCTCGTTGCGATGGCTAAGCGTGCCGCAGTGACATCGCCAGTCCCGGCAACAATGATCGAGGGCAGGGCGGAGTTGATTCCTTTGGCCGACAACAGCGTCGACACCATTGTCTCGACTTGGACGTTGTGTACCGTCAATGACGCCGCGGCAGCGCTCGCTGAGATGCGCCGTGTTCTCAAGCCGCGTGGCCGCTTGCTGTTCGTCGAACATGGGCTGGCACCCGATGAGGGAGTGCGCAGATGGCAGAATCTCCTGACTCCGGCATGGAAATGCATCAGCGGCGGCTGCCATTTGAATCGGCCGGTTGGAGCCTTGATCGAAAGTGCGGGGTTCCGGTTCGAGCGGCTGGAGACCGGCTATCTGCCGGGCCCAAAGCCGATGACGTTTTTTTACGAAGGCAGTGCCATCCCATTGGCTGCGGAGGCGCCTTAGAGCAGGGGGTCAGAGCGCCAACGCATTCAGGACCCGTGCCCAGCTTCGGGTTCCCTTGTGGAACGAGGAAAGCTCATATTTCTCGTTGGGCGAGTGCATGCGGTCATCCTCGAGACCGAAGCCGATCATCAATGTGTCCATCCCGAGATCGTGTTTGAAAGCGCCGACCACCGGGATCGAGCCGCCGCATCCGGCAAGCACCGGCTCCTTGCCCCACTCATCTGCCAGCGCCCGCCGCGCCAGCGACAAAGCGGCGGAATTGAACGGGAGCTGCAGCGCGCCCGACGCGCCATGCGAAATGAATTCGGCGCGGCAATCGGCGGGCAGCCGCTCCTTGACGAAAGCCCGGAAGCTTGCCGCGATTTTTCCGGGGTCCTGAGAGCCGACGAGCCGGAATGAAAATTTGGCGCTGGCTTGCGCCGGCAGCACGGTCTTCGAGCCCTTGCCGGTATAGCCTCCGAGGATGCCGTTGACATCGCATGTGGGACGCGACCAAACCATTTCGAGAATATCGCGGTCTTGCTCACCGGCCGGGACCGAAAGGCCGACGTCGCCCAAAAATTCGCTCCCGCGAAAACCCAACTCGCGCCATTGCTCGGCGATCTCCTTGGGGAGCTCGGCGACGCCATTATAAAAACCGGGCAGCGTGATGCGGCCCTTCTCATCGTGCAGATCGGCGATGATTCGGGCCAGCACATGGATCGGATTGACCGCTGCGCCACCGAAAATGCCCGAATGCAAATCGCGATCAGCCGCATGGATCGTCACTTCCTCCAGCACGAGGCCGCGCAGCATGATGGTGATTGCGGGTGTCTGCCGGTCCCACATTCCGGTATCACAGACAAGCGCCATATCGGCTTTGAGGTCGGCTGCATTGGCGGCAAGAAAAGAAGGAAGAGATGGTGAGCCAGTCTCCTCCTCGCCTTCGATGAAGAATGTCACATTGCAGGGGAGTCCGCCAATTTCCTTGAAGGCACGGCAGGCTTCGATGAAGGTCATCAGCTGGCCCTTGTCGTCGGCGACGCCGCGCCCGACAATCTGCTTGCCCGTTGCGGCCTCGGCGATACGGGGCTCGAAGGGCGGCGTCTCCCATAGATCGAGCGGGTCCGGCGGCTGAACGTCATAATGGCCGTAAAAGAGCACATGCGGCACATCCGGGCGCGTGGCCTTTCCGTGACCGACGACCATTGGGCGCCCAGCGGTCGGGCGCACCGAAGCCTCGCAGCCGAGGCTCTTTAATTCGGCGGCGAGCCATTCGGCCGCTTTCGTGCAATCGCCCGCATAGGCGGGGTCGGTCGAGATCGAAGGAATTTCGATAAGTTTGAACAGCCGCCCGAGAGCAGAATCGAGATTGTCGTCGATCTTGGCCAGGACCTTGTCGAGCGCTGCCATAAGATTTCCCTTTTAAATCGCCGCCTCCCCGGAAAGTGGAAGGCTGGAATCCCCTTCAACATAGCGGCTTTTCGCCACTTTCGCCGCAAATGTCGCAGGGAATTCCGGCTTCCCGAGGGCGGAGCCTTTGCCGCTTTGAGGCCGCACTTTCCGCTTTACGAAAGCGGGCCTCGCCTTATGCTTTATGGCCTCTTGCAAACTGGATGCGGTTTTCAACGTGAACAGCGCGGTTTCCCAAAGAACGGCTTTGCCAGGCATGATCGCAGGCCTTGCAGCGATCGTTGGCGAAAGCCAGCTCATCGCCGACGCGGCCGGCATGGAACCGTTTTTGCGCGAGCCGCGCGCTCTTTTTCATGGCGAGGCGCTTTGCATCGTTAAGCCGGGTTCGACGCCAGAGGTCGCGGCGGTGCTCGAACTTTGTCATAAGTCCGGAACGGCGGTTGTGCCGCAGGGTGGCAACACCGGACTTGTCGGCGGCCAGATCCCCGCCACCGGCCGCGGCGCGATCGTCCTTTCGCTCACGCGCATGCGGGCGCTGCGCGAGATCGATCCCGCCTCGAACGCCATGATCGTTGAAGCCGGCATGGTGCTGGCACAGGCGCAGGAGGAAGCGTGGCGCGCCGGCCGGCTTTTCCCGCTGTCACTTGGGGCGGAGGGCTCTTGCACCATCGGCGGCAATCTCGCCACCAATGCGGGCGGCACCAATGTCATCGCCTATGGCAATGCCCGCGACCTCGTGCTCGGCCTCGAGGTGGTGCTCGCGGATGGGCGCATTCTTTCGGATCTGTCAAAGCTCAGAAAAAACAACACGGGCTATGATCTCAAAAATCTCTTCATCGGCTCGGAAGGCACGCTCGGCGTCATTACCGCGGCGGTCTTGAAGCTTTTTCCTCAGCCGCGCGCGGTCGAGACGGCCTTTGCCGGCCTTGCCTCGCCCGGCGCCGCGGTCGATTTGCTTAATCTTGCGCGTGACATCGCCGGCGGCGAAATCACGAGCTTCGAGCTTGTCCCGCGCCTTGGGCTTGATTTTGTTCTCGCCCATTACCCGGGGGCGCGGGAGGTGCTCCCGCAACGGCATGCCTGGTACGTGCTGCTCGAATTGAGCTCGCAAACAAGCGAAGGGCTCAATGCTCGCTTGCTCGCGCTCCTTGAGTCAGCCAGCGCAAAGCACATCATCGAGGATGCGGCGATCGCCGCGTCGCTCGATCAGCGCAAGATCTTCTGGAAGCTGCGCGAGCTTTTGCCGGAGGCTCAGCGTTATGAGGGCGGATCGATCAAACATGATGTCAGCGTTCCGGTCGCGGACATCCCCGCCTTCCTCGAAGAGGTTGAGCGTGCCGTGAGTTTGGCGATGCCAGGCGCGCGGCTCGTCCCTTTTGGGCATGCCGGCGACGGCAATATTCACTGCAATATCTCGCAGCCCATCGGCGCCGACACGCAAGCCTTTCTCGCGCGCTGGGACGAGATCAACGCCATTGTGCATGAGATCGTCCTTTCGCATCAAGGCTCGATTTCGGCCGAGCATGGGATCGGGCAGTTGAAGCGTGCCCTGTTGCCCAAGGTGAAAGACAAGACCGCGATGGAGCTCATGCGGGCGATCAAGCAGACGCTCGATCCCAAGAACATTCTTAATCCCGGCAAAGTGCTATGATGACCCTTGGGGCAGCCAGAGTCGTGTGTTACATAAGTCCTTCTTTACGGTGGTGCCACTCATGAACAACATGCGGTGTTTCGTTCTTCTTGCCTTGCTGTTTCCGTCGATGGCAGAAGCTGCAAGCGTGATCAAGGGAATCGTCGCCTGTCGAGACGAGACCGATTCGAAAAAGGTTCTCGAATTCCTTGGAAAAAACGATAAAGCGGGGCTCGACAAATTCAGCGCGCCGAAACTCGCCAAGGGCGATTGCCTCTCTCTCTCGAAAGGCATGAATGTCACGATCGACACGAAGGATGCCAAGCTTTTCTGCGTGCGCCCCGCGGGCGGCCTTGACTGCTACTGGACGGCCGATGCCGATATCAATCAGAATCCCGGCGAGGCGCAGGCCCGCCAGGGTTCCCAACAGGGTGGCGGCGGACATAGACGGGGCGGTGGTGGCGGCGGCATGGGCGGCGGTGGCATGGGTGGTGGGGGCAGTTCTCCGCCGTTCTAGCGCCTAAGCCCTTGGCCCCTTGTTCAATCGCCAATGGTCTCTAGCAGAGAGGAGCAATTATGCCACTCACCCGTGTGTCCTTGTTGAAGGGCAAGCCGCCGGAATATCGCAAAGCGATCTTGGAGGGTCTTTATCAGGCGATGCGGGAGTCTTTCGGCGTGCCGGAGGACGACCGTTTCATGCTCATCGAGGAATATGACAAAAGCAATTTCGATTATGGCGCCGATTATCTCGGCATCGCCCGGAATGATGATCTCGTGATCATTCAGCTTACCGTCAACAACACCCGCGGTCTCGAACAGAAGAAAGCCCTCTTCGCCCGCATCGCGGAGATTCTTTGCAAGAGCCCCGGGATTAGGCCGGAAAATATTGTGGTGAACTTATTGGAGGTGCCCAAGGAAAACTGGTCCTTCGGCAATGGCATCGCGCAATATGCGTGAGGTTCATTCGGCTGTATGCGGGTGTGTGGTTGCGAGAAGAGTATGAGAAATTGAAGAGAGTTGACTATAAATCATATTCAAATGTAATAATCTCAAAAAATTAGGTGCAAAATGGCTGAGCTTGCTTCTCAACCGACATCAATCCAATCCGTATATTCGTGGTATCGCGAAGATAAGCTATATGTAAACCGGCGCTACCAGCGGAAGCTAGTCTGGACATTAGAGGAGAAGCAGAAACTCATTGAGTCAATTTTAAAGAAATATCCTATCCCTGCTATTCTCATTGCTGAAAAAGAGGACAAGGCGGGAGCTTATGAGATAATAGATGGCTTACAAAGACTTCATGCAATTGTATCATTCATAGAAACTGCGTTTATGACTGCTGATGTCAAGCTGTTTAATTTGGAACATTTTCCAACAGCAAGGATCTACGCCAGTAATGGAACCTTTACTCCGAATCTTGGTGGGGACTATTTGTCCCAAAAGGAGGTTTCTGTCGTTTTGGATTATTCCCT
>DATJBL010000141.1:0-2580 GCA_035515355.1 Methylocella sp. | reverse complement strand
GATTGAACTAAGCCGACTTCGTCGGCGGTGGAGGCCTCAAAAGAGCAGCTCCCCTTTTTGGCGGTCTTTCATTCGCCGGCTGGCCACTCTTTGCTTGTCATTGCACACGTTTGCCCGTCCCTTTATGCCCTATCCCACGCTTCACGTTTGCGCGAGCAATCAGATGCGCGAGCTTCGTTACAAGCCTTCGCTCGCCGGTCTCTCGTGCTAGCCAAGCTAAAAGCAAACGGGAATTATGGCGCAATTGTGGCGACATTGCCATAACCCATTGTAGTTTCTACCAAACCAAAAATCGCTTTTTCCATATAGCAGCTGGCATGCCATTTCAGGCTGTCTTTCCTGTCCGCGTGCGCGGCCAGCTTCGAACCCGCGTAGCGGACAAAATGCGTGGGGCGGCTTAGTTCAATCCGGCTTATGTGAGGTCCGCATCTCCGCAACCGCAGCGTCACGCCGCGGACCTCACATAACCCTCCAGATTCCCATGCCTCATCCTCTTCGTATCGAAGGTTATGCCATCGTCTCCGAGGATGGCATGCTCGCGAATGCTGCGGGTATCATGCCCGACTCGCTCAAGTTCGAGGCAGATCAGCACTTCTTCGAACGCGGGCTCAACGGGGTCGATGTGGTGGTGCATGGGCGCCACTCCCATGAGCGACAGCCGCGATCGTATTTGCGCCGCCGATTGATCGTGACCGGCAAGTCCCCGCCCTCGCTGCCAACCCGTCGAATGAAAAAGCACTGTTCTGGAACCCGGCCGGTGCTTCATTGGAGCAAGCCTTGGCTATGTTCGGGACGCCAGTGGGTAGCATTGGCGTCATTGGCGGTACGGAGGTGTTGGGGGTGTTGCTGGACTGTTATGACGTTTTCTACCTGTCGCGGGTGCCAGATGTGCGACTGCCCGGTGGGCGACCGGTCTTTCCCGACGTGCCCACGCGGAGTCCGGAGGAAGTGCTTGTAAGCCATGGCCTCGACCGCAACCAGCGGCAGGTGCTTGATCCGACAAAAGGCCTGGCGATCGTTAGCTGGCGACGTTCGTCAAAGCTCGACTGATAAGACTGCCGGAGTCTGAACGCCGCATCGCCAACGTTGTCGGCCACTGTGCAGGTTTCTCGGACGCCTGCACATTACCGGAATTTACGAATAGATCGATCTTAACCATCAGCGCCTTTTCCGCGCGCGCGAATTTATCCACCTTGTCGCCTTCGTCGCTCGTTTCAACATTCTCCATATTCCCGTTTCCGATGCCGCCATTATTTCAACTCCTGCCGCGTCTGATCCGGTAGGGACGGCGACTTGCGCGTTGTGTCGTCTATGAGAACCAAGACGGTTTGCGCTGTCGCAACACAATTGTCGCCGACGAACAGGGCCTGGCTAAAAGTCACGAACTGTTCCCTCCCCGCAGTCATATCGTATTATCTCGGAACAGCGCGCCAGCAGCGAGGTCACTTAGCGGCTTTGGCTGCAAACCAGAGTTCTTTTGCGGCAGCGAGCCATTTGTCGTCGGACGCAAATCGTTTGTCCGCCACAACGTCGAATACCCGACCATCCGGGGATTTGATCGCCCAAAAAACGTTATTTTCGGTTTGCATCGCCGTAATTGGTAGTGGGCCATGCTCGCAATCTCGCCACGCAATCACTGGTTCGGCGCAGAGGGAGACAAGCAGCCCTGCTTCGTCCTCGTTGGGCGTGATGACTTCCCATCCCGGCGAGGCGGGAATTATTGACTCCAGCGCATCTCTAATTTTATCGAGCGTGCCGAAAACTTGGTGAAGATCGTCTCCAGCCTTAATCCAAACAGAGCCGGCCTTCGACCAAATTTTGTCAATCTTGTTTATGGGGATCAAAGTTCCGTCCAGGGTTTCAAGGAATTGCATGATCTTTTTCCTTTGGTTAGCTTGAGGAGGACAACTTAGATTTGCCCTGAGCTTTGCCTTAAATAATCCGGAGTTCCGACACCTCGTTTTTACCGCTTTCCCTGAAGATCCCGTTGATGCTTTGTGGCTTTCTGCGTGAGCTGTTGCCGGCCTATCGGACGATGCATCCAATGGATTGGATCGATTTCGTCGAAGGCTCAATGCATCCAACTGCAAACACCGTGACAAGGCCTGACAAAGGTCTAACGATGGCTGGGATGCTGACTCAGCAGCTCAAGGAGCGGTCGCACGGCCTCGAGTTCCGCGCCAAAGCCGCCCCAATCCCCAGCTTTCAGCCGCGCAATGGCGCGGTCATAGTGGTTGAGGGCCTCCCGTGCTCGAAGGTCCGCGGGGCTCGCAGGGTAAGCCGCGGCTGGCGAGCCCTGAAGGGGCAAGGCCGGCGCGGATTCTTTGAAGAGGGCCGCCAGCGCGCCAGCGAGCGTCTCCTCCATGACCACACGGTCGCCATAGGCGGCAATCACCCGCTTCAGTTCGGGCAGTTGCCCGGTCTCCGCGCGAAGATAGAGGGGCGACACATACAAGATCGAGTTCTCAATCGGAACCACCAGAAGATGCCCGCGAATGACCCTCGAGCCCATCTGATTCCAGAGCGAGATCTGTTGGGAGATCTCGGTGTTTTGGTTGATGCGCGCTTCGATCTGAAATG
>DATJBL010000140.1:0-6834 GCA_035515355.1 Methylocella sp. | reverse complement strand
GAGAAACACGCACAGTACTCCAAGGTCAGCGATTGCCCACGCCGTTTGTGCGGGCGCGGATCATTTCGCGCTCGAATTCGGCAAGCCCGCCTAAGACCATCAACATCGAGCGCCCGTGCGCGGTCGTCGTGTCGGCCCATGTGTCATTGAGGGAACGAAAGCCCGCGCCCTTGCCGGTGATCGTCGCCAGCGTGTTGAGAAGATCGCGCGTCAAGCGCGCCAGCCGGTCGAGGCGCGTCACCATCAGCACATCGCCTTTGGCAAGCTAGTCGGGGACGCGGCGCAATTGGACACGGCCGGTCTTCACGCCGCTTGCTGTTTCCCGAAAAGCTTTCTCGGCTCCGGCGACGCGCGATCGCTTCACTTGCGCGTTGAGGCTTTGGCCGTCCGTCGAGACTCGTGCATATTCCGCACCTGAAAAGCTCTCTTTAATCAAAGGGATTTTTCATGTGCGAATTTTTGATTTCTGCACCTACAAAGAATCCGAGGCGCTCGACAGATAGGGATCAAGAATATCCTTTCAGAGCTTCGTATCAGCGGCCATAAGCCTCGCATGCGCGCTGCGGAACTCGTTTCCCGCAGCGGCCGGCAGCCTACGAACCAAGGAAATTTTTGCGATCAATAAGGGGCCGTCATTGAAATATTTCAGTCTGTGTTACGCGGCCAAAATGATACCACTCCGGTCCAAACCCAGCCCCGCCGTTGTGGACTTCGATCGCGTAATTCCATATCGTCTTTCCCTGTCCCGGCGGCGGAGGAGGGAGGGTGCCCTGAGTCACCGGATCCAGGGCGACCGATGGGTTGTTTCCGTTGTCGTACTGGGTAGGCTGGCCAGAAAGCACGCCACCGTAATAATACATGGGCCCAGATCCTGCTTGTCCATTGTGGACCTCGAGCAGCACACTGCCGCCCAACCAGGATATTTTTGGATTCCAGCCAGCGCCGTAATCGACGGGGTTCTCCCAGGTGATTGTTGATCCATCGGTTGATCCGCCGTAACGATACCACAGCGGGCCAGGGGCGGCGTTGTCATTATGCACCTCTACAACGCATACGCCGGAAGGGCTACCGCAGCCCCCTATTGCGGCGATCGACGGGTTTGTGCTGAAGCTGTCGAATTTGTGGCTGTCATACCAGGTGAGACTGACGCCACTCAATTTACCCATCCGATACCACAGCGGACCAACACCGGCTCCTCCATTGTGCACTTCGACCACCGTGTTGCCTGTCACCGCAACCTGCGGGTTAAAGCCGGTGTCGTATTGTTTTTTTTCACTCCAGTTGATGGTGTCGCCATTCAATGTGCCTGTGCGATACCACAGGGGGCCGGAAGTAGCTCCTCCATTGTGCACCTCAATCACGGTGCTGCCCACTAGCGCTACCGAAGGGTTAAAGCCGTTATCATCAAATTGTTTGCTGTCACTCCAAGTAATGGGCGGCGGGGTAGGCAATCCACCCACAGGCCTGACGTCGAGCTTGTTCTGCTCCGCGACGGGCGGCCCAGCCACCCGCCCAACCTTGTACCAGAGCGGGCCAGCGCCTCCCGTTCCATTATGGACTTCGACGACGATCCCGTTATAGATCGCAACCGATGGATTAAAGCCTTGATCATATTGAAAGCTCTGACCGAAGCCGGTGAACGTCTGCGCCCCAACTGGCTCGACTGCGAGGATGATCAACAGGCTTGCGCTGACGGCGATCGTCGAGGCGCTTCGTTGAGCTAATCTGATCATTCTTCTTCTCCTTAAAGAATGCGACGCCGCCTCGCGCCAATGAATCTTCGCCTCAGGCTTCGCAGCCGTCCCATAGCCGAGCTTGTGATCGAGCACAGAGGCGTAGGAACGCTCAAGCTGGTTAAGAGTTCCATTCTGGGCCTTGATCCAAAGGCGCCCGATGGAAAGTTTACGCAGTTGTAACTGTTGTTTTCGCCCTTTCCGACTGGCGGGGGAACGCGCCAGTATAAGTGCTCAGTACATCAAATCGCCGTATGGCGCGGACGAGCGTTCGCCTCCACGCTCGGCGAACTGCGGCGCGCGATTCTCAAAGGGCGCAATTCCGAAATCCGCGTTGCGAAAAATCTTGATTTCTGCACGTTCTGTTGTGGTGGCTCGAATTTATGAGCCTTTTCACCAAACAGCGAATTGAGCATCTGCGACAATTCGAGGATTTCAGGAGCGTTGATGTCAGGCAGTCGCTCGCGATGGTTCCTGTAAAGATCTAAATCGGAATTAGCCTGAACCGCTCGAGTGCCGGTTTCGGCGACCGGGCGAGGGACAGGTCTTCACGCGTCGGCGCGTCGATCGGTCAGGGGACTTTGACGGAGCCGCCCGGGCGCTCAAGAAGCACAAGGTGTTGGTAGTAGAACTGCATCACCGTGAAAATGAACGCCGTGCTGATACCGAACAGTAACATGCCGTCGGCTGCCTCAAGCGCGCCCATCATCTGCCAGTGCGGCTGCAGCATCAACCCCGATGCGCCTCGCGTGGCCATCGAGTCGACGGAATAGAGGATCGCAGCTCCAGGCGAATCGAGCGCGCCAAGCCACAAATACGCCGCCGCCCAAAACGCCGCCTCGATCCCGTGCAGCACAGCCAGCAGCAGTCCCATCGCAGTGAACGCGGCAACCACGATTGCGATCACATGCGCTGAACCAAGGCTCCGGCTCTCTAGCCGAACCCGGAAACCATGCAGCACGGACACCAAGAACGTTACGCCTGTCACGTGGATAGTTATGGTGAGCGCGATAAGCGACAGACCCCAAGTCCAGTTATCCAACCCCATAAGCCTCTCCGTCAACCGGGATAAGGTCTCTTGCTCTCGCGCGGCTCCGAGGTCATGTGTCACGCGCATTAAAACGTTCGGCCCGGATCGCCACGAGCATCCGGGCCGAACGCGACACTCTACTCAAACTCCACCACGAGCCCGAGCCTATCAAACTCTTCTTCGATCGCTGAGAGGATCTTCCGCAATTCCTCGACTTCGACCTCGATCTCGCCATGCGGGGCGTCCCACGTCAGGACGGAGTCGAGATCGACGGTGAAATCGGCGGGGTCCTGGGTGTTGGGCGCAGTCGACGCAGGGAGAATCGTCAAGGTCCTCGCGCCCCATTGAACACGAATCGACCCTTCCGTCAGGGTGATATGAGGCTCCTTGCGCGGCTCGGCCATGTTCAATCAACCCCCTTCTCGCCGCTCCGGCACACGGCCTCGATCACCTTGCGCATGACGCTCGGCAACGCCTCCTGATCGAGATCGCCGGCGGCGACGAAACGGCAGCCGCCGGGCGCCTGCTCGCTGGCGGGAACCTCCGCCACGTGAATCTCGAGCCGCAGGGCAAAATGGGTAAAAACATGCGCAATTTCCTGGGCGAGCTTCCGGTAGGGCGCTTCGAGCGGCGCCTGTTTCACCGCAAGCGCCGGATCGTACACCGTTTCCCACAAGGTGCCAGGCAGTTCCGTCATGCCGCCGAGGAGCCCTTTCTGCGGCCGGGTCCGAACGAGAACCGCCCCGTCTTCGCGGCGCACGAAGAAGGCGGCCCCCCGGCGCGTGGGGCGCTCCGGCCGCGCCGCCTTGCACGGAAACCGTTCGGGGTCTCCGGCGGCATCCGCAAGGCAAAGGGGTTGCAACGGACATAAGCCGCAACAGGGGTTTTTCGGCGTGCAGACCATCGCGCCAAGGTCCATCAGGGCTTGCGCGAAATCGCCCGGCCGCGCGGCCGGAACCAGATCCTGCGCCCTGGCCTTGATCTCGGACTGCGCGGCCGGAAGCGGGGTTTCGATGGCAAAGAGCCGCGTCAGGACGCGCGTGACATTGCCGTCGATCGCGGCGGCCCGCTGCCCGAAGGCGATGGCGGCGATCGCGGCTGCGGTATAGGGCCCGATTCCAGGAAGCCCGCGCAAAGCGGCTTCGGTGCTGGGGAATCTGCCCCCGAACTCGCTTGCGATGCGGTTCGCGCAAGCATGGAGATTGCGCGCCCGCGCGTAATAGCCGAGCCCGGCCCAAGCCCGCAAAACCTCCTCGCCAGGCGCCTTCGCCAAAAGGCCGATGGTCGGCCAGCGCGAGAGGAAAGCCGTGAAATAGGATTTGACCGCCGTGACCGTCGTCTGCTGCAACATGATCTCGGAAAGCCAAACCCGATAGGGGTCGGCCGATTCACCCGGCGGGGCACGCCAAGGCAGATCGCGGCGATGGCGGTCGTACCAGGCGAGGACCAATGCGGACACTCCCGCACCGCGGCTCGCGGGGAAAGCCATAGATGCGCCTCGTTTTGCCGCTCTCTTACCCTGCATGTAAATGAAAAGTTAAACTAAGGGGGATGAAAGATGAGCGCGCCTGTCAAGCCAGTACCAGAAGGGCATGAAGGAGCCATACCCTATCTTAGCGTAAGCAACGCCAATGAAGCCATCGCATTTTACAAAAACGCATTCGGCGCCGTGGAGGTGCTTTGCATCGCGCATGAAGGCAAGGTCGGTCATGCGGAACTCGAATTCGGCGAAGCGAGAATCATGCTTTGCGACGAATTTCCGGACTACGAGACCTTGAGCCCGCAAACGATCGGCGGGACCCCTGTCATGATCCACCTCTATGTCGGGGATGTCGATGCCTTCACATCTCGCGCGGTCGGCGCGGGCCTCAAGGTGCTCCGGCCGGTCGCCGATCAGTTCTATGGCGATCGGGGCGGCAAATTCGAGGATCCGTTTGGACACCGCTGGTGGATCGCGAGCCGCAGGGAGGATGTTCCAGCGGAGGAGCTGAGGAGACGCGCCGCGGCGCTGTTCGGCGCGTGCCCCAGCTAGAGTCGCGCATCCGCCGCTCTGCGCGAAGAGATCCGCCTGAACGGCCTCGGACGGCGCAAATTCGGCTGCCGCGACCTGCCCGAATAGGGTAGACTTCACATATGAGGAAAGGTCGCAAACTGTCCTGGTCGAGGCCGCTCGCGGAACTCATTCAAACCGCGATCGATCCGGTTATGGCGCGGCAGGGTTTTGGCCAATCTGGTCTTATTTTGTTTTGGGCCGATATTGTCGGCGAGCGGCTCGCCGCGATCTCGCAACCGATCAAGATGCAATGGCCGCCGCGCGGACGTGACCGCGTGGCCGGAAACACCGCGGCTCCGGCAACGCTGGTCATCCGGGTCGAAACCGGCTTCGCGCTTGAGCTGCAACATTTCGCTCCCATTCTCATCGAGCGGGTGAATGCGCATTTCGGCTGGCACTGCGTTGCGCGCGTCCAACTGAAACAGGGCCCTGTCGCGGGAAGGCCCCCTGCCCGCCCCGAGGTCCGTGTGCCAGACCAGGCCGCGGCGACGGCGGCGGAAGAACTCGTCGGCACGATGACGGATGAACCCTTACGGCAGGCCCTGACACGGCTCGGCGCATGGGTGCTGGCTGAAAACTAGGGCGCCTTTGTCCCGTTTTTCGCCTCGACCGTCAAAATGGGCCGCGCCTCCAGCGCTCCTCAGGATGCGGCGCCGCATCGGCCTATCCCTTGCTGCCGGAAGACAAACGGGAGAGATCTGCGGCGAAGGTTGCAGCGTCTCCCTTAAGGTGGAGGGTCTTCACCCGGCCGCTTGCGCCGGATTCGATCCGCACCGCGCTGGCGGAGACATGCAGTGCCTTGGCAAGGAGGCGTTGAAGCGCCTCATTCGCTTCGCCCTCTTGAGGAACCGCGCGCACCCGGACCTTCAAGACCGTCCGGCCATCGGCGAGTGTTTCGAGGCCGCCGATTTCGTCGCGGGAGCTTTTGGGCGTCAAGCGGACGGATAGATAGAGACCGTCTTCGCGCAAACTCCATGGTTCAGAGTTCAAGATTTAGAAGACATTCGGATAGATATATTCCTCGATGACGCGCTGAATGAAAAAAATCAGCAGCAGCAGGATGACTGGCGAAATATCGATGCCGCCAAGATTTGGGATGGCTCCCCGAATCGGCCGCAGCAAGGGTTCGGTCAATGCGGTCACAAGGTTCCAAATCGATCGGACGAGATCATTGTAGCGGTTGACGACGTTGAAGGCGACAAGCCAGGAAAGAATCGCCGCGGCGATGATCACATAAACATAAAGCTGGAGGACAATCAGAACCACGTCGAGAATAGCGCGCATTGGAACACCGAACGGTTGCCGAAAGTACGCTCGTTTACGCGGCCCAAGCTAGGCTGGCAAGTCCCCGCGGAAAAGCTCCGCTCGAATATCGGGGCCAGCTGGAGTATTGACCTTGCGTGTGCTTTTCTACTCGCGTAAACAGCGGCTGTGGGGCTGTAGCTCAGATGGGAGAGCGCTGCAATCGCACTGCAGAGGTCGGGGGTTCGAATCCCCCCAGCTCCACCAATCGTATTAGATACTTAGTCTTCTGAAGGGCAGCTGAGCGAAGGGCGTGGCTACCAAGTGGCTACCAGGGCGGTCCAATGGACAGCAATGGATCAGCGACGACGATAAAGGCAAAACTCGAGCGCCTAAACCGTCGCCGGTTCCCGCCGCCATACCCACCTGTATCGCCGCGCATCGTTCAAGCTCACGGCGCAAGCGTACAGGCTCACATTCCAGCCGATCGAAAATAGCATCATGTTTCACGGCCGCCAAAATCGGGGCCTCGCGCTCACGAGCTTGGCTGCGGCGCCGGCAAGAGGTGCTGCGGCTAATCCCTATTGTGAGCCACGGCTTTTCGGCGGGTTTTCCTTGGGCCTGTGCCATGCGTCCGGCACCAGCGTTTAGAAGCGCAAGCGGGTGTTCTTGCTACGATCATGCGAGGAAGCCCACAGAGCAGCCATGGTTGGCCTTAGACATCTCGCGCAGAGCCTGGTGTTTACCGGCCCAGGCCAGGGCCCGCCAGCAGGCCG
>DATJBL010000139.1:0-6342 GCA_035515355.1 Methylocella sp. | reverse complement strand
ATCTCTTCCGGAAAGGTCGCCGCGGGCATCTTTCCTCCCGCAAGCCCATGTCCTCGCGCTTGTCTCCGCCCCTCGGCCAGGGCCAAACGCCAAGATATCATCTCTTCACTTCTATCCCGAAACTATGAAAACAAAGAGGGCCGCGCGAGACTTCATGCCGCTAAACTGAATGCGAATGGATGAAATGGGTGGGAGAACAGGTCCCGAAGAAATGAGCCTCTGTCAAAGCAGCAGCCGAGGAGCATTAGGATCAAAAACATTGGAAGCAGAAGATCGCTGATGTTTTGGGCTTCGAGGCTATCGAAAATATTGCCGAGGTGAGGGTAGACGAGGTGCGTCCTCTCGTCTCGCGGCGGCTCGTGACCAAAAGGCGGGGGTGGAAGGTGCAAGACGTACCTCCACACGAAGGCGAACGTGATTGGAACGATAATCCCGCCCGGATCGGCGCCTTTTTCACGTTAGACTCATTTGCGGAGCCCAGTTGCGGGCCGCGCTCACTCGCGGACTAAAGCAGAATGATCTCGCCGCCGGCGTTGATTGGTATCAGAAATCTATCGCCTACTGGGAGAGCGAGGGCGCCCGCTTTGCGACCTGCCATTGGCCACGCCATGAAAGGCTGGTGGGATCGTCGTTGCGCTTATCCTCTTGGTTGGCGATTTGGTAGGTTAATCGACGAGGTTAGGCTGGAAGCGCGAAATCGTAAGGCTTTCGCCTTGTCCCCGCAGCGCGGATGGTCCTGAAGATCTTTTCAAGGAAATTGCGGCCGGGGTCATCTCGGCCGCAACCTCGCTCAAGCTTAAGTATCGTTTCGCCAGACTCTATTCCACAAATCCCCGCGCGCGGCCGCCGTAGACCCTGCAGGAACAGCCGGTCCCAAGCCAACCTGGCTCACGAAGCAAGCATGTCCTCACGGGAGTCCCGCAATAGTTTCCGGGGCCCGCTACGCCTGGGGCCACGGGGGCGGAGACCGCAACGCTTCGGCCGGTCATCAGAGGCGCGGTCACATCGGAGGCGACTGTCAGAGGCGCGGTCGCGATAGCCCCGAGTGCCCCAAGTCCCCCGAGTCCATAGTCATAGGCGGCCATCGGGGGTGCCGCATACGGGTATCCAGGATACCAGACGCAGGTATGCACACCGCCGTTGTACACGCAACCGACTTCAGCTGCGGAAGCAGGGCGGCTCGCCACTAGCACAGCGCCAACTATGGCGATGGCCAACAAGACGTCAAAGCGTTTCATATCATTCTCCTTTTCGATGGCCTCATTTGCGGGCGGCGCCCGAATCTTTCGAGCGCCATCACCGATAAACGCCTTCATATGTTTGCGTAATAAAGCGAGGGCGAAACGTCAGCCGCGGGAGAATGTTCCATGGTTTTATTCTGAGCTCTTCCGGCCGGCATCGAGTCCCGATGCTAAGGGGTGGCTGCGGGCCTGCTGGAAGATAACTCGCCGTAAGCTTCGGCACCGCAATGCTCGAGCGTTGCCTTCACTAATCCGCAGCTTATGGCTGTTGACTGGACGGGACTATGGTCAAGCCCTTGCTATATCGAGAGGCCTATGATTCGAACCAGTTGGCAGAAGCTCACCGCCGGCAAATCGCCACTCGAACCTGCGTGCGGAAAGTCGCGTCGGAAATTCTCAATACGGCGGTCGGAAGTTGTAAGGGGCGCGACGCCAATGCCGCCTCACAGCCTAAGAAAATGCAAAGGCCCCCGACTTGGAGCTGCCAGACCTGGGGCAGTCAATAACTAGCCATGGAAGGAATCCCGGACCTAAATCAATGAACCCGAATTTAAATCACCCGTCTTTTTGGCAGCTTGATCAGCCGCTCGGTATGAAATTTTTCCAACGCTGCTACAAATTCGGCGGCGCTCTCGCCCCCGAGCCTTCCGTTGATCTCGTGGTAGAGAGGCGACCGGTGAGTTGCGAGTTCAGTGTCGGCAATGATCGCCAAGACTTCGGCGATGACTTTGCTTTTGCGGTTCCGGCGCGATGAGTGGATCATTGCTTTACCCGGTTGCTTTAATTTTCCGCGCACCAAAGAGCCGGAAGTCGTCACAGTACAGATACAGATACTAAAACTGAATTTTGTGAAGGTTTCGTCCGCTTCTCGGCTTCAAAAGCCAGCCAGAGTCTGCCGAAAAATGAAAGCCCCTGATCCGGCATGCAGGCCAGACCAGGGGAAGTCCGAAGCCTGGGAAGAATGTAGAGCAAGGTGTATCATTAATCTACCGTTGCCACATCAGACGTTCGTCCAATACCGGCACGATCATCCCGCGCTGGAAAAGTGCCCCTGATGCTGCGACAACCAGCAATGACAAAATACCGATGCAAGCGAAAAATAGGCGCGACTGTTGGAAGGGCACGGAAAGCACCGAGCGGTCTAGATTGCACCGCGTCGGAAAGAAGAAAGCATAATGTCGGCATGTGTGACCGATCTGGCGCTATAGCGTGCTTCCTTCCTTTGTGATGACAGCGGCTCTGGCATCATGTTTAAAGGAAAGTCCACTGGTGGAGATGGTGCGCAGAGCAGAGTTCAGTTTCAAGGATTCACGTAGATGTTGGGAGTTAACCATGACGCGTTGGTTACTGGTTCTGGTGGTGTCCATGCTTTTATTGACAGGTCAAACTATTGCCTCGAAGGCTGATTGGTGGACGCAAGGACAGGAGGAGTGGGCACGACACGGATCGCGACATGGACAGTGGGACTGTTTCGGTAAGTGTCCTAATGGTCATCATGCGCGACATCATCGGCGTCACCGATAGAAAAGCTTTTTTCTGCGACCAAAAGGGACACGACGACCCAGACATCAGCGGGTGAGCCAGCTCACGCTTGCCGCCAACGCGACTGCCATAGCTGTTCCGAGCGTGAAGATGGCGCCGAGCTGGAACCAACGTCTGCCTTCTGTGTCCAAAGGCGGCAGGCACCAATAGAGCAGCAGCGAGACCAGAAACAGCGCGCTCAAAAGTTGATCGAGTTCAGGCATCGGTAACTCTAGCATCAAAGTGGTGGCCAGGATCGTCGACGCGATGCCTGTGAAGACTAACTTCGTAATTTACTTGGACATTGGACGGATCGGAGCGCGGGGCGTTGTTCCGGAACGCACGCGGGTGTGCAGAGCTTTCTCCACGCGACCTGTTGGGAGGCAATTAGTCGTGCCGACGAGATCGGGCAGCGGCCGAAATATCGGCAGCGCCGCGGCGCGTGTGGTCGCCGGCTACTATCGGATATCACCGGATACTGTAGTGCAGGATGGCGGAGAGGTGGTCCGCCACACCTCTGTATCACATTATCCTCAGCTATCTAGAAAATCTTTGTAAGATCAGCACATTGAATTGTGATGTGTCTATTCATGTCCGCATCTGTTTGCTACAATCCGCTTCGAATTGTAAGACCAATTGTAAGACCAAGCCGGGAAGATGGCAGGGAAAGAAAAACTTTCCGCGCGGGCGGCGGCGACAGCGAAGCCCGGCCGCTACTGCGACGGGCGCGGGTTGTGGCTCGTCGTCTCCCAGTCTGGCGCCCGCAAATGGGTCTTCCGCTTCACCTTTGGCGGCCGTGTCACGGAAATGGGTCTGGGCAGTGCGGCTGTCTCTCTGGCGGCGGCGCGGGACAAAGCCCATGAAGCCCGCAAGCTTATTGCGGCCGGAATCAATCCGATCCACGCCCGGCGCGAGGCCGGCAAGATCGCGGCTGGCAAGCCAACGTTCGGCCAATGTGCGGAGGCGCTGCTCGAGGCAAAATCATCCGAATGGCGAAACGAAAAACACCGGGCACAATGGCGGATGACGCTTATGGAATATGCCAAGCCATTGCGTGACATGCTGGTCGATCAGGTCGACACTGAAGCGGTCTTAAGCGTGTTGCAACCGATCTGGCAGGCGAAGCCCGAAACTGCCTCCCGGCTTCGCGGCCGGATCGAGACCGTGTTGGATGCGGCCCGCGCCAAGGGGCACATCGCCCGCAATGAGGCCAATCCCGCCCGGTGGCGGGGTCATCTCGATAAGCTCCTGCCTAAGCGCCAAAAGCTCTCCCGGGGCCATCACGCTGCCATGGCCTTCGATGAGGTCCCCCGTTTGGTTGGCAAGTTGCGCCAGCGCGAGGCTATCGCGGCGCTTGCCTTGGAATTTGCGATCTTGACCGCAGCGCGGTCGGGCGAGGTTCTAGGGGCGCGTTGGTGCGAAATTGATCTTGAGGCGAAAGTCTGGACGATTCCGGCGGTTCGGATGAAAGCCGGGCGCGAGCATCGTGTGCCTCTGTCGGATCGGGCGGTGCGAATCATCAAAAAGCTCGCGGAGGGCCAAACGGGCGAATTCGTCTTTCCGGGTCAACGCTCCGAAAAGCCGCTGTCCGGAATGGCGATGGAAATGGTCCTGCGCCGGATGAAGGTTGAAGGGGTCACGGTTCACGGCTTTCGATCGGCTTTCCGGGATTGGTGTGGCGAAGCGACATCGTTCCCCCGTGAGATTGCCGAAGCCGCGCTCGCCCATGCTGCGGGCGATGCAACCGAGCGCGCCTACCGCCGTGGCGATGCGCTCGAAAAGCGGCGCAAGCTCATGGAAGCGTGGGCGGGATTTTGCGAGCCCAAAGGGGAATCAAACGTTGTCCCAATGGCGAAAGCAAAATGAAGAGCAAGACGCGGGGGCAAGATATCAAGACTGGAAACCGTGTGTCAGGGCTGGAAGAGCTCTTGGAGGTGCTGAATCCTGTCCGTGAAGACATCACGAAACGCATAGTCCGGGCAGTCAACATGGACGCCAATGTTGACCTTGCCGCTTTGGGCGCAAGTCTCGCTTCATTTAAAGCGTCGCGGGTGACGCCAGGCGCCACATCATCTTCTTCGAAAATACCCCCCTTCAAGCTGAAGCGGCATGCCAATACTATCAAAAGCCATGCCGAAAGGCTCATTCAAGAAATCGATATTTTTGCCGAGTTCCTATTTCCTTGCTCTGACGTTGATAAAAGGAAAATGATCGTTACGGGTTTGCGGACTTACCTCGATGATCTGGCTCGCCGCGCAGATCGAATTATTTTAGAGGCGCAGAGAGGGATAGAACGGAGCAAAGCTCTAAAGACACCTCTTCAACGCTCCCCTTCCACATATAATTCGCTCTTTTCCGGGCCCGGCCAGTCCAAAACTGTTTCTTGGTTAATTGCATGGGAATTGGCGCCGATTTACGAAGCGCACTTTCACAAGCCGGCTACTGCATCGACGCCTCCGCAAACCTCAGGAGATCGAACCCCACGAGGACCGTTTGTCCGGTTCGTTCAGGCCGTGCAGGAAAATTTAAATGTGTTTCCCGACCAGGGTTCTATCTCGGCGCATACCATCTCTACGGCTTTAGCCGAAACGAAGTCAGAAAGAGTGGCATGGAAGAAGACCCGAGAAGATTTTAAAGCCAGGATGGCCGAATTTTTACAGGGTGAGAGATAAAAAATTTTCTTGCCGCCCTGCGTTTATTTCCTTTCGCGAATCTAATTTGATCGTCCCATGGAGTCCGCATGCAGTTACGCGGAGCCGCAATTAGGGGACGTCAATTATGACTTCAGTTTCTGCCGCCGCTATCCGGCCGGCGCCACGCGCGGCGCAAGAGCGCGCGGCGGCCAGCAAGAAATTGCCTGCACTGAATCCGCGCCCTTACCGCATCAACGATGCGTGCCACGTGTTGTCGATATCAAGAAGCAACCTCTACGTCTTGGCCGCCGCCGGAAAGATCAAACTGATCAAGATCGGCGGTCGAACTTTGGTGCCAGAAGCTGAAATTGCTCGGCTCGCCCAGGAAGGGGCCTGAAGTGCTCCAATCAACGCCTGAAGCACTGCATCAATTGCCGAGCGGATTGCTGGCCGTGGATTATGGAAAAGCGACCGAGAAATCCCGCCTCCTGTCGCTCTTGGAAGGGATTGCCGCCTGATGGATCTGTCCAGTCTCCTTAGCCAAATCAGCGGATCGCCGCCGCTGCCTGGGTCTTGTGAGCCAGATGCATAGTACGGCAATCACGGCCGACGCTCCTTTCGCCGTGCAAATGATGAATTTTGCCCGCGCCGCTGGGCAACCAATCTGGTCGCCACGCGAAATCTTCAATGCCGCGAAAGACAAACTCGCTCTGACGCGCGTGCGCGACCGCTTTCCGCTTTCTGCGACTCGGAAGCGGCCGGTCTTCTTTCGGCCTTTCCCCGCCGCAAAACCAATGTTTGGAATTGGCGCTCAACGTAAGTGCTGGCATGGTTCGCGTTCGGCGGCAATCGGGGCATCCCGGAAAACATATGCTCGCCGTGACTCTTTCTCGCGTTGAAGTTATTTACATACATTTCCAAGAATTGCGCTTGCTGCGATCTGCGCT
>DATJBL010000138.1:0-14653 GCA_035515355.1 Methylocella sp. | reverse complement strand
GCGGGTCGTCCTCAGGATACAGCATCAGCCACGCCGATCCGACGCATCCGCCCGGGCCGCTGCGCCCTCGCGGCGAGTGGCCAGAAGGCAAATGATGAGACTCCCCGTACGGACCCGCGTCGTCGTCGTCGCATCGCCTCGTCCCAAGGCTTTTGACTACGCCACGACGAGATTACAGCAGGATCGCGGGCCAAACGAAATGGGGTTCACGGATTATTATGCCCAACAGCAATCCACCGGGCCGATGTGTCGCAACGGGTCAGGTGTGCATGGAGCCCTGGCGAGAGTTTTATGAGGACGCAGCACTTGGCCGCCTCTAGTGGAGCCGGCGAACTGACGACGTTCAGAGAGCTGTTATGTGTCGCGGCGCGCGGGGGTGGCGTATGGTTTGCTTGGCAGGCGGCGCCTCGGTCTGCGCCTGAGCTTCCTTGGCTAATCGGAGCGCTTTCAAACTTGCGGTCTTTTTGCGAGTGGCAACAGCTTGAGCTTCGTATTCGATCATCGCCTTTCGACCGTCCTGGGCGCGCTCTTCCTTTTTGAAATTTCTTTCCGCCTGTTGCCGGGCCTTATCTAAATTCACAGTGAATATCCCTTCGCCGCAGTACTCACGCTACAAAATCACTTCGCCCTTTGCGGCATTAAACGATGTGACCTTGGGTGGAAGCGTGAGGCTTAAATGTACATAAGTGCTAATCGTACGAAAGAAAGCCCTGCAATACTAATCGCACGAAAAAGCCCCAAGCTCGCCTGACGCGCATAAACGCGGCCCTGGCCCACGCGTCAATCTATTGTCTCGACAGTGGAATTTTTCCTTCTCGTTTGACTATATCGCATTGCAATAAAAACAATTGAGGGCTATTCAAATAGTATTCCACTTAATTGCATGATTGTCCATGACAATATCGTGACCATCAGATGATGCATTGGCCATTGTGCGACGCACAATTAAGGTTAGGTATTGGGCAACGGGCGACTCGTAAGGTAGTCCGTAAATGGAGAATGCAAAATGATATCGCTCAATACGAAATTGGTGTTGTCGGCTCTAGGCATCGTCGCGATGCTCAACAGTCCCGCGCTTGCACAGAAGTCGCATCGCGTCGCCCGCGCTAACCAATCGGCGGTCTATAATGTAGTTCCTGGCTTCGATCAAGACGGCCGCACAGTTGCGATTCCGGACCCGGATCAGGGCATCCTGTCGCAACGCTAAGTGAAGCGCAGCTAAATACGATGAGGCCGCCCTGAGTGGGGCGGCCTTATTCGCTTTGCATTGCGCGAGCAAGCTCACTACGCCGCCAATTTGAACCTCTTTAATTTTTGTGCATCGCGCAACGTCGTGCCACGCCGAATTGAGCCGGCGCGACATTCGAGGATTGGAGCGGTAAGTAAAGTGTTCTCGATGGCCGTCGAATTTGAGCGAAAAGTAACGCCGCAGGAATAGCGCCAAGTACCGCTGTCCCTCACGGGCAACATGGCCGGAGGCGGTTGGTGACTATGAAGCAATACCGGGTCTATTACTTATCGAACCAAGACCACTTTGCAGCAGTACCAAAGATAATATCGGCCATTGACGACGACGATGCAGAACGCCGGGCCAAGGCCCTCCGTGAAGGTTTTGACATCGAAATTTGGGAAAGCGCGCGACTGGTCAAACGGCTTCCCTATAGGTGATGACCAGCCTGCCGGCACGACTCGATGAGGCGCGGCGCATTGCCAAAGGCATCGCGCGGCTGCCGCAGTAATTGAAGGGCGAGCGATAAGCCGCTGTGGATGGTGCTCAGCATGAGAAGGCGTCGCGAGGGGATGTGCTCCGCTGGCCGGCCGCTCGCTTGCCCGGCGCCGCAGTTGCTTATTTTCGCTCGATAAGGACTGACTTACAGTCCGCCGAACCGACGTTGTGTGCAGTATGCGAAGGGGTTGCTACTACCGCTGTCACGGCTCCTGCTTTGGGGCTGACATTAGCGGTTTTTCCATCCGCGGATTTTAGTTCAAGGGAGCAATCGGTCAGCGCATAGGCGATGGAGTTCGCAGGGTGCGAATGAGACTTGTCCGTTGCGCCTGCTTTCCAAGTAGCTTCGATCACGCGATAGTTCGCATCCTCATAAATGACTTTATAGACGCTCGGGTCGGCTTGGTATGTTGGCGGTGCATCTTGCGCCATCGCGGTCGATGTTATCAACGCAAGCACCACTGTGCTTAGTGCAAACTTGGAATGACGGCCCATTTTGTTCTCCCTGAGAAATGAAAATGCTTTGACGGCTCGCTTCCGTGCTGCTTTGTCCAAAGGAAAAGCCCCGCGAACGGGGCTTCTAGACGGGACCACTTGAGGGCGAGGGGCTTGGGGGTGGGTCCGCATCCAAATCCCTAACGCAACGGGCTGTCTTTAAGTTCCTTGGGTGTCCTGATTCTCAGTAGGTATTGGCCCCTCCCATCCCCGCTGGCCCCTTTTTTGAGCCGAGGTGGGCTGTGGATGAATTTGAGGCTCGCGGCCAAGGTGATCAATTTTGAACAGACGATCACTGCTTAGGTAGGTAGGTTGGGAATGGTGTCGGGACACACTGAGCGGTGTGTCCATATCGAAAACAGATCAGTTCTGGCAATACGCCAAAGAGGCGACTCTTTCCGCTTCCCGCGCTAAAATTGAAGATGAGGGACAGGGTTTGCTTGACCTTGCACGGACCTGGACGCAAGCAGCATTGATAGAGGGACGCGCACAGGACAATGACGATATCTAGGAAATCAAAGCGGATTCCACTGCTCATGCCATACCCGACGACGGGATGGGAGTAAGTCATGGCGCCCAAACCTAAAAAGCGTCGAGCACAAACAAAAAAAGCGCCCGGCCGGAATGTCTCGCGGAGAGTCGAACCCAATCCACATTAGCGGCGTTTATGGATACCTCGTTGGGTTCGGTTCACCGCGCCTCCGGATCCATGGGGTTGGTCCCCGACGCTGGCTTTGGGCGTTGGGTCCGAGTCAGCGGCGGGGCTACGTCGAAAAATGCTGGCCGGCATTCGCGCCGGCCCCTCCGTCTTAGACATTTTCGATGTCCGCTTTCCACCCGAGAGCGACCGTTTGCTGCGCGGCAGCGAAGTGACGCTTTGTGCCATGTATGGACGGCGCCCGCGGTGCAAGGGGAAAATCGGACGTCTCAGCGAAGCGTTCGGGTGCAGCCATGTATTCGGCCTTTGGATGCAGCCGCTATGGCTGCTGGCCCTGATGTGATCCGCTGATCGGGTCCCAAACAAAAGCACGCGCTCTTTTCTCGCGTGGCACAAAGCGGGTTTTCCCGATCGACGATCCTCGATCGTTCCGCATCAAACGTCGTCATCACCCCCTACAGTTCATTGAACGTTCGGACGCAACCTCGTTGCTCACACTGCTGCAAGCCGAGGTATTCGATAGATTCCTCCTTTGGCCACCAACGCCCAGGCGACGCGGGCCATCTTGTTGGCCGGCGCAATGGCGACAACTTTGAACGGTCGCCGAGTCAGCAGCCGCGTGACCCAGGGATATCGCTGCGGATTGAGCTTGGCGCGGCGCAAGATCGAGACCGCGCCGCCAACCAGGATCCGCCGCAGGTAGCGGTCGCCCTGTTTGGAGATCGGCCCCAGTCTCGGCTTTCCCCCTGTTGATTCTTGTCGCGGTACCAGCCCGAGCGGAATGCCGTGGGGTCGGTAACGGTAGCCATAATGGCGGTTGCCCCTATGACTCCGACGCCGGGGATGGTCTGAAGTCGTTTGCTGTCCTGGTTCGAGCGGTGCTGCGCCACGATCCGCCTCTCTAGCGATCCGATCGTCGTCTGCATCGCCTGAAGCTGCGCTGCCAACACCATAAGACTCGCCCGTGCGTCGATCGGCAGGCGCGTACTCTCTTCGTCCGTAATGATCGCCAGCAGCTGCTTGATCCCCTCGCGTCCTTGTGGAGCGGTAATGCCGAGCTCGGCCATATGCGCGCGTATGGCATTGATCAGCTGCGTGCGTTGACGCATCAAAAGGTCGCGCGCCCGATGCTGCATCAACTGCGCCTGCTGTTCAGCTGACTTCACCGGTACAAACCGCATCGTCGGACGACGCACTGCCTCGCAGATCGCCGCGGCATCGGCCGCATCGTTCTTATTGCGCTTAACGTAGGCTTTTACGTCCTTCGCCGCCATCAGCCGCACCTCATGGCCGAACTTCGCCAGTTCGCGGGCCCAATAGTGGGCTGTGGCGCTTCGTCGATGTGCTCTCTATCGCGCAGCAACTTCAGTGTTCCAATTAAAAGCGGATACACTCCTCTTTTAGGGACCTCGGCTGCGGACTCGGGGCGCCGCACCGCGGCCGAATGGCGGCACGGGAAGAACAGCGATGATAGATTTATTGTTCCATGGCGTCGGGGGGACCGAAAGTGGCCTCATCGCGGTGCAGCGAGCCGCACGGAGCGATGTCGCCTATGGGTCACGTGTGGACGGCGCCCTGGCAAGGGCTTTCTAACGCTTCTGCAGCATTGGTCGGGTGCGGTCACGTGTCCGGCCTGTTGATGCGGCACGGGTGGCCGCTGGCCCTAATGCTGTTCGCGGATCGGGTCCCAATCGTTAGCACGCACTTGGAGGTGCGTTGACCCATGCGGGTTTCCCGATCCTCGGAACGACCTATCTGCATTACGTCGTCATGCCATCGCCAATTCGTCAAAGGTTCCGGCACCTAAGCCGCTGCTGGCAGTAGCTTGGCTTCCTCAAACCGTTCTTTGCGCACCATCATGGCCCAGGCCATCCGGGCGATCTTGTTGGCCAGCGCCACGGCCGCAACCTTGAGCGCACGGCGCTGCATCAGGCGGGCCAGCCAAAGCCGCTGCGTACCGTGCTGACGCGCATGCCGGATGACCGCCATAGCGCCGATAACCACAAGCCATCGCAGGTACCGATTACCCTGCTTTGAGATCCCGCCGAGACGGTCCTTGCCACCTGTCGAATGCTGCCGCGGCACCAGCCCAATCCAGGCGGCCAGATTGCGTCCGGACGAAAACGCGTTCCAATCTCCCACCTCGGCCACCAGAGCGGTCGCGACTATCGGACCAATGCCAGGGATTGCCTCAAGGCGTCGGCTCTCTTCACAGGATCGATGCCAGGCATGGATGCGGCGCTCGATGGCGCCTATCTCGGTCGCCAGACAGCATATTGGCGCGCCAGGACATTAAGACTGAACCGTGCCGCTGATGGAATACGATCATCCCCGGCGTTGGCAATGATCCTCAGCAGTTCGGCGGTGCCATTGCGGCCTTTGGCCGAGATGACGCCAAGTTCAGCCATATGCCCTCGGATCGACATCAACCATCAGCGCGATCCAATCCCACTTGCGCGTGGTCGCTCGCGTTACACCCAATGCGAACCATCCGGCCTGCGGGCCGTCGAGATATTCGATTGTCATGGCTTCAATCTGCCTGGGTTGAGTTCCAATGGCCAAGGAAGCCCGGCCGCTATGTGCTTGAGCGATCACTGACGGCCTGGCGCAATCCGCCGTTAATGGCAAGTAGCCCGGGGCGGTGTGCGCCACCCCGGCGCTGAGCACAGACCCGCTAGGCGCCGGCTCGACTACAAGCCTGCCATAGCCACTCAAAGTCGATAGGTGACAGGCGTCACCATTTGGCCGAATCTTCCCATCCGCCGCGTCAAAGCGGACGGAAAACTCATTTCACCTTTAGGTTTTCGGCCGATGTCTTGCCCTTGCTTGATACCGCTTCGTATTCGACCTGCTGGCCTTCGTTGAGGTTGGATAGACCGGCCCTTTCGACTGCCGAAATGTGGACAAATACATCCTTGCCGCCGTCTTGAGGCTGGATGAATCCGTAGCCCTTCTGTCCGTTAAACCACTTCACCGTGCCGACTGCCATTTACTCGCTCCCGCTGTTGGTCCTCGAAGATATCCCAGGGATTGGGGCAATATCTCGACGACGATCCTTCATCGCTGTTGATAGCAACGCCGGCTTTCAGGCGTTTCCCGTCACCGACGAATGGAACGTGGAGCGGGCAGGGCGGTGCTGGGAGAATAGGGCCCGGCCCAATTATCTCGGGCCGCGATGGAAAAACGGAAATTTCCGCTTAGGTTTACAGCTAAAGGAGAGTTATTCGACTTACACATGGTCATTTCGGAGTGAGCTATTTTATACAGTTTCAGAAAGGCGCCCGGGTCAAAGTTACAAATACCGGGCGTCTTGCAGGTCCCCAGCTCTGCTCCCAGACGCCCGGAGTTGTTGTCGCGTATCAAGGCCCCAGCCGTGCCAACCACCGCTGGGGTCTTTTTCGTTTGCGGAGGCTGCACGGGACCGGCCCCGCGCCTGCCCTGCGCTCATTCGAAGGAAGCCAAAAGTGACCGCACAAGTTGCTGTTCTGACAATCGCGTTGCTTATTAACGCAGCTTGGATCGGATTGCTTGGATACGGAGTTTTTCAGTTAGGCAAAATGGTATTTTAGAATGACCGATCGCCTCAGTGACGCAAATGAACACGTTCAAGCCGAAGCCGATACGCATTTCCCGACGGTCGATTTTTCGGATGCCGAGCTAGAGCGCGCTGCGAACAGCTACGAGCAAGCCGTAACATGGCAAGGTTGCACCTGGAATTTTCCTTGTAAGTTTTAAGCGGGGGCGACCCATGAGACGGCGGGAATTCATTGGTCTCGTCAGCGTAGCGGCGGCTACATGGCCGCTTGCGGCGCGGGCACAACAACCGGGAAAATTGCCCCTCGTCGGCGTGCTGGTGTCTGCTTCGCCCCCGCATCCGCTCGCTAATGCTTTCTGGCGCGGTTTGCACGCCCTTGGCTACTCGGAGGGCCAGAACATCAAGGTCGAGTTCCGCTACACCAATGGGCAAAGCGATCGTGCCGAGGAGTATGCTGAAGAGTTCGTCCGGCTTGGCGTCGATGTCATCGTCGCCCATTTCGTCCCAGCGGTCGAGGCCGCCCTGGGGGCAACGCAAACGATCCCGATTGTCATGGCGCCGCATGGCGCGCCGCTACAATTGGGCGCTGTCAACAGTTTAGCTCGGCCCGGCGGAAACGTCACGGGTCTATCAGCAATGGATGCGGAGATTGGAGGCAAACGGCTGGAACTCCTCCGCGAACTCATTCCGAACCTTGGCTGCGTCGCAGTTCTGGCCACAACCGCAACCACAGCACGGTTTAGCGTCCCCTTCGTGGAGGACCTGCGGTCGGCCGCCGGAAGAGCGGGCATCCGGTTTGAGCCAATACTGATCGGTGGCCCCAGCGAGTTGCGGACCGCTTTCGCGGCAATGGCTAAGGCAGAAGCACAGGCGGTGATCGTGCAACCATTTTTCGACCCACATCATATGATCACTATAGATTTCGCAACCAAGCACCGGCTGGCGTACCTCTCGGGCAGCCGGGAAGCCACGGCAGCAGGTGGCTTGGTCTCCATGGCTGCCAACTGGCCGGAGCTTTACGAGCGGGCGGCTTTCTATGTTGACAAAATTCTCAAAGGTGCAAAGCCCGCCGATCTACCCGTCGAACAGCCCACAAAATTTTACGTGACGCTCAATATGAAAACGGCGAAAGCGCTCAACCTCACAACCTCACCGACGTTGCTGGCCCAAATGGACGAGGTTTTCGAGTGAAAACATGCTGTCTGCTGCGCCGCCCTTTGTCACTAATGGCACAAGGCGGACATCGGCCGGCGCTTGCTCGTCGGTCGGCTTTTGACCCATAGCGTCAACTGGCCAGCGTCAATTGGCGCATTGCCAAAGTGCTTCTTCGATCATCTAGTCGGCGTTCAAGCCGGCCAAATCGTTGTTTCACTACGCGGCCTTTTGCTCGACGGCGGGAAACCAGGATACAAGCATATCTTCTTTGGGCTTCAGCGCCAGAAATGAGTCGCGTACAGAATAACTCCGATGACGACGATGATGATTGCAATGGCAATTGAGGAAGACCAGCCGCTGTACCGAGTATTATCCTGCCGGCCAAAGCGATCCTCATTGGTTGAAGTATCTTTGTCCGGCATCGTGTGCCGTCATGTCTTGCTCGGCAGCCTATGGTGTGCGGCGGACTGCTTTTGCAGCCATGTGTTTATCATAGATCGAGCGCGAGATTCAGCATTCTCCCGCGTTCCATAAACTCGGTTCGCACCTGACTCAACGCCTCCAGGATGAATGGCGACGGACCACAGCTCCGGCTCGATCCCTGTACGAATAGTGTAGCGGACACCTCGGTACTCCATCGGGTGATATTGCGCCCAAACCTAGAGCCGTACAATGCCCGAATAGGCCGCTCGCGGCTTTTGCAGGGCTTTCTTTCGTCCGATTAGTGATTATATATGTTTTTAAATCCTACTAGATCCTACTCCTTAACCCAAAGTCACATTCGTTTAATGCGACAAAGGGCGAAGTGTTTTTGAAGCGTGAGTACTGCAGCAAAGGGGATATTCACTGTGAATTTAGATAAGGCCAGACAACGGGCGGAAAGAAATTTCAAAAAGGAAGAGCGCGCCCAGGACGGTCGAAAGGCGATGATCGAATACGAAGCTCAAGCTGTTGCCATTCGCAAAAAGACCGCAAGTTTGAAAGCGCTCCGATTAGCCAAAGAGGTTCAGGCGCAGACCGAGGCGCCGCCTGCGAAGCCGACCATACGGCACCGGCGCGCGCCGCGACACATAACGGCTCTCTGAACGTCGTCAGCTCGCCGGCTCGACTAGAGGCGGCCAAGTGCCTTGGCGGCCTTGAGTACTTGGTTGGATTTTATACTGGCAGGTTGGCTGACTTAGTCGACTGGTGGCGTGTTCGGCGGGAAGTAACCTCGACGCCTTCACTCACGAGGGGGTTCCGCCGCCAAATCAGCCGCTTGAACTGCTTTGTGAGGATCACGTTGGCACCTATGTCATTCCATTTTTGTGTCAATGGAGAAGCGGTGCCTGGCACAGTGTAACCGGCAGCCCAATCGAAGCGAGGGTCGTTGGCTGGCGCGTGCCCTCATGGCACTTAGCGATCGGCAAGCAAGTCGCTATCGCGATCGCTATTGGGAGGCGGACATCGCACGGATCGACCGAAATGGTCGGAAATAACCCGAAGAGGACATTGAGCAGCCAGATTTGCCGTGCCGCACAATATAGCCCCTCGGCGTCGGTGGTGTGATAGGCTGCGGATAAGCAGACATCGCGAATGAGGCTTGGACTTCCGGCTTTAACCCTAACCGGAAGTCTGGCGGCGCGCGAGTTGATGAGCACATAGAGTGCTGGATGCTCGATTTCCGCTTTTGATCCGAACTCGGCATGCAGCGCGCCCGCGCAGGGTTTGTCGTGCAGGAGTAGCGAATGCGATGACTGGCATTTTTAACGAGGCTCTGAAATGACCAAGGTCGGCGGTAGCGATCAGAAGAATTCGCTCTTTTGCACGTTCTGCGGAAAGAGCCAGCACGAGGTGCGCAAGCTCATCGCTGGGCCGACCGTTTTCATTTGCGATGAGTGCATCGAACTTTGCATGGACATCGTACGCGAAGAAAACAAGGCCTCGCTGACAGAATCGCGCGATGGCGTCCCAACGCCGAAGGAAATCCGAAAAGTCCTCGATGATTACGTGATCGGGCAGAACCACGCCAAGAAAGTGCTCTCAGTCGCTGTCCACAATCACTACAAGCGGCTGAAACATCAGGCCGATCACAAAGATGTCGAGCTAGCGAAGTCGAATATCCTACTGATCGGCCCGACCGGCTCCGGCAAGACACTGCTGGCGCAGACGCTGGCCCGCGTTCTCGACGTTCCCTTTACCATCGCGGATGCGACGACGCTCACCGAAGCTGGCTATGTCGGTGAGGACGTCGAGAATATCATCCTGAAGCTATTGCAGTCCTCGGAATATAACGTCGAGCGCGCGCAGCACGGTATTGTCTATATTGACGAAATCGACAAGATTTCCCGGAAATCCGACAATCTCTCGATCACCCGCGATGTCTCGGGCGAGGGTGTGCAGCAGGCGTTGCTCAAGATCATGGAAGGCACAATCGCGAGCGTGCCGCCGCAGGGCGGCCGCAAGCACCCGCAGCAGGAATTTCTTCACGTCGATACCACCAATATCCTGTTCATCTGTGGCGGTGCTTTTTCTGGGCTCGAGAAGGTCATTTCGGCGCGCTGCCGGCCGGGCTCGATTGGCTTCGGCGCCAATGTCATTGCGCCCGAGGATAGAAAGCAGGGCGAGATCTTCCGCGACGTCGAGCCGGAGGATCTGTTGAAGTACGGCTTGATCCCTGAATTCGTCGGCCGACTTCCGGTCATAGCGACGCTTGAGGATCTCGACGAGGCCTCGCTCAGGCTCATCCTGACCCAACCCAAGAACGCGCTGGTGAAGCAGTATCAGGAGCTCTTCAAGATGGAGGGGGTCGATCTCACTGTGGCCGAGGAAGCACTCAGCGCCATCGCCAGGAAGGCGATCGATCGCAAGACCGGGGCGCGCGGGCTGCGCTCTATCATGGAGGCTATACTCCTTGACACTATGTTCGACCTGCCGAGCCTTGAAGGCGTTGAGCAGGTCATGATCTCTCAGCAGGTCGTGGAGGGCACCGCAGGACCACTCTACATGTACGCCGCTCGCGCTGGTGGCGCGAGGGCGACGTAGTGGTGGTCAGAGGTTGCCTAACGGACCTTGGGCGAGTGCGTCTTTGAACGTGACTTTTCTCCCGCCAGCCATTCTTCGTTGTCGGCAAGGGCCTTGTAAGAGGCGGCGCGCTTTACGCTGTCAGCCTTGTTCTGCCGTGAAGCTCCGTTGCGACTTTTTCGGAGTTCTTTTGCCGCCCTATCACGAAGTAGCTTCGACTGCTTTGACATTCGTAACGGCTTTCATTCGACTGCCCGAGCCCCGGCCCTGTCATTTTGAGGGAACTCGGAAGCTCTGTCCATTGTCAAAGGACGTAAGCGACAAGGGCCCCCAAAAAGCCGGGCGCTGGCGGCCGATTCCTTCTTGTCGGGATAGTTGAGCTGCGGTTGCTGCTGTTGCTGTTGGGCGGCCCCGATTTTCTAGTGCCGTGTCGCTATTAGGTCTTTAAGGGCCTTCAAAGCGATGTCGCCGTTTCGGTGCTTACCTGGAATACGAAGCCAGCGTTGATTTACCTTGCGCCCAACCGGACGACGCTCTTCGGGGTGGACAAATTGTTTTGCCGGAAAATCGCACTGGTGGTTTTTCAGATCAACGAGGTCGACATCAACCATCAGCGCGATCCAATCCCACTTGCGCGTGGTTCGAGTTACACCCAGTGCAAACCATCCGGCCCGCGGGCCATCGAGATATTTGATTGTCATGGCTTCAATCTGCCTGGGGCGAGCCCCAACGGTCAAGGAAGCCGACCGGACTCGTGCCATGTGCTTGAGCGATCATTGACGGTCGCGAAATATAGCGTTGATGGCAAGTAGGGGTTTGCGGGCTAGGACCTGAGGGCGCATATGGAGAATATGCAGGCACTTGCCGATTTTCGGCTGAAAATCACTAAAGCATCCGATTCCAACCATTATTGGTGGGAAATCTATCGGTTTGGCAATCCCGTATGGATTGAGCGATCATCGAACGACTTCGCCACGGACGGCGAAGCCTGCAGAGATGGGGCTCTGGCTCTCAGCCGTTTTCAGAACCGTGAAGCGCAGACGCGGAGCATGCCAGTAACGACATCTGCAGAGGCTTTCTGCCGCCAGGACAGCTCTTGGGCCGTTGCCATCTACTCGGATGGAATCCGTGACATATTCGGCAGGTTCGCCTCAAAGAGCGAGGCTCTCGATTGGATCGAAAAGAACCGGGAGCGTCCTAGTGCGCAGACGACAACCCAAGCGCCCTAGGGAGGCCCCTTTCTATCCCTTTTGAATCAGAGAGTTAGGACCCTTTTTGAGCGCTGTCCGAATTTCGAGATTTTCCCTTGATGCAAATGTTTTTGCTGCATTGCGATAATTATGTTGCATTGCAGGATAAAGGGTCTAAATCTTTATCCGGGTCAGGCACCCTCACCGCCGCGCCTGAGAGACACCTGAACCTTTAAGGGGGGTCCCGCAATCCGGGACTCCTTTTTCATTGTTGGACGCGTGCGCGGTCAGCTTCCGATGATGGCTTCGATCGGCAATCCCTTCGCCACCTCGACAAATAAAAGGGCCCCAGCATTGGCGCCGGGCAAAGAACGTCATGAAGAGGACGGGCCGGACAAAGAAAGTGGGGCCTGGCCCGTCACCGGCATTTAACCGCATGGCGCGGCTGGTGCCAATATTCGTTGTGACTAGCCCCCTGTTGCCCGGCTGAACCAATGAAATCCGTCGCAGCGTTCAGCACCTGATTAGGATCAATTTGGATGAGGCCGTCAGCTGAGGCGGCCTATTTCCGGCTTGGCGGCCGTTCTGCGACTGCTCCATTCGTTTCTTGAGGTAAGACCAGAGCGGATTCGACGGGACACGCCATCCCATGAATCCGTAACGTCAAACCAAAAGACGATAATACCAATTGTCATCAGGGAGCCGAGAGCAATCTCGAGCATCATTTATCACCCGTGATCCCGAGTTGTTTTACCGCTGATTGCCATCCGGGTTCATCCTCGAAATAGACGTACGTCAGCTCTCGTCGGGACCTGCTCCTTCACGACGGTCAGCTTTCCTCGCGCAATGATTGGAATACTCATGAATCTCCGCTCGCCCAGTCTTCGGACGGGGGATTAGGATCGCTTTTCGTGCTTGAGCCGGCTGCGCCGAGCGCTCACCGATCATTCAATTAGTGCGCTCTTTTTGGCTCAATGTCGAGGACCGAATGTGCCAAGGCGGATCTCTGCGTGCGTTCGAGCCTAGTTATTGGCTTTCACGATCCCCATATCTCTTTGGGACGGCCGCGACTGAAAGGCAAAATGGTGCGGATGGTCTCTTCAGAAAGGTCGCTCATGTTCACCTCGGTGCAATATCGCGCGAAAGCCATTGAATACGGCAATTTGGCAGACGCCTCGCCCAACGCCAACGAAAAGCATGAATTTCAAAAGCTCCAACGGAGGTTCGCCGAGCTTGCTTACAACGAGGAATGGCTCGCGGACCACCATAAGCAGACGCTGCACGCTGCTGACACCGAGTATTCCAGAGACGCTTCCCTTGCAAGGGAAGAGCCCATTCTGCGGAACGAGCACTCCGACGACGTTCGCCTCGCGCGGGAAGAGGAGCAAATTCTGCGATGTCTCGGAGCGGCCTTGATCATGCAGTGGGGGACTTTGCCCCGAAAGCTGCAGCGAGAACTCTTCGACAATGCCGGCGCGATGGGCGACCTCTTGGACACCGCATCGCTACGCGGGCAGATCGCGCGCTTTCTGCAAAAGAACAACGGTGATTGCACTAGCGATGACTGAAGCAAATTGGCCCTCACGTGACAGGCAACGCTACGCTATCGCCCTCTCCCGCGGGGACAATAGGGTGGTGCCTACCGAGGTGGGGCGGCCTCGTTTGGCGGCGATGCGGGCGGGCCGCAAACTCCGTTGCACCTACATTAGGGAGCGAGCATGAAGCCGGAACACGAGGAGCGCCGAAAGATCATCCGTGAGTGGATGGCCCTGCCACGAGAAAAGCGCCAGACCGACGCGCAAGTCGAAGCCTTCGCCAGGAAGATGACGGGCCGAATTGCATTCAGGCCGGATCCCTATCGGCAGATTGTGAGTTGGGTCCAGCCCCGTGCTGGCAGGAAATGAAGGCGATGACCTACTCTGCGGCAGTGCTATGACGCGAAGAGCGCTGCTGAGGCGCGTAATCAAAGGCAATGACGTTTCGGCTGAAAGGGCTGCACATGGCAACGAAAGAACGACTTGCGGCCATGGCGGCCTCCCGTTGCGCCCTTTGCTCAGCGCCGATGCAGGTCACGCTCGTTAGATCGGACCCCAACGATGGAGCATTGGAGCTTCGTACGTACAAATGCGCCGAGTGCGACCACAGTCAAACATACAGCGTGAACGCCGGTGACGGTTGATAAGGCAATCTGGCTCCGCCTCGCCCTGGTAAGGACCGATTGAGACGAATTTCATCAAATAGACCATCGGGAAGCTGACGTGATCGCCAGCGTCCCGATGGACGTCCTACGCCGTAGCAGCGAAGAGGGGAGCGGTCTTAGTGCGAGGCCACCGTCGACCCTTCGTGTACGAGCCATACCGCGTCTGCGGGCTATCGGACCAAGTCCGAGCGGCCGCCGGTCGCGCGACCAATGTCCAAGTGTGCACCGGCACTAAGGGTCCGATGCGCGATAGGAAGCGACGCCTAGGCCCGGGCATGGCCCATCCTGTTCGCCTGGTTCTGTTCGCATCCTTGAGATTTCGGTTTTGCGAAGGGGAGGGACCATATCGGGCCTAATGACTTCCCTGTTCTCGGCAAAAACTTCCCTGTTTTGCCTCCAAAAATTCCCTGTTCGACTCCTTAGGGAAACTCAGCGAAAGACGCTGTGGCATCGGCACATCTACGCTGTACAGATACCGCTCCAGCCCCGAGTTTCGCAAATTTCCCTGTATTTTTCCCTGTTAGCAGGGAATTCAGGGCGGAGACCGGTTCGCACTAGGTCACGGACTCATTAAAGCGCATCCAAATTCGCGCTGAGGCGAGTTTGATGGCGGCGAGGTAGTTGTCGTCGCGTTTGTCGTATCGGGTGGCGACGGCGCGGAAATGCTTGAGTTTGTTGAAGAAGCGCTCGA
>DATJBL010000137.1:0-26043 GCA_035515355.1 Methylocella sp. | reverse complement strand
AGCATGTTGAGGCCGAAGATGATGAGAAATATGCCAGCAATCACGCCGGCGGTCCCGCGCAGAAATGGCGTGAAAGTGATGACTGCGCCAAAGAGGCCGAACATCGCTCCAATGGCCGTGTAGGAGAGCGTCTTTCCAGCGCCATAAGAAAGATGCGACAGGTAGGAGCGCCTCCCCAAGCGCGCGTCCTCGGCGGTATAGCTCAATACAATGCCGCCGCACATGCCAACGCAATGAAAGCCGGTCAGCAGGCCGAGGAGGAAAATCAGCCCCAAGCTCATGTGCTGGGTGATGTCCGGTGTCCCGCTCTGGCTGATCCATTTGGCATCGGCAAGAATGATGAGACCGATGCCAGCAATGCCCAAGAGGAAGAAGGCAAGCCTTTTGAGAAAAGTCTGCTTGCTGCCAGTATCATCCAGCGGAACGCAGCGGTAACCTTTTCGTGTGATCACCGAATAGATGTCTTCGAGTCGCACCAATGCCGAATCGAAAACAACCTTGACAGTCTCCGTCGGGTAATCGGCTTTGACGGAGCGAACCCCGGGGAGAGGGCGCACCGAATCCTCGATGATGTGCTCGCAGCCTGGGCAGTGCATGCCGCGCGCACGGAAGCTGACGCTCTGCGCCTTCGTGGGCGCGAGCCGGTCCATCAAAACTTCAACCATGATGCATCTTCTTGGAAAGGTGCTGGTGGTGGCAAAAGCCCGGCTGTGAAGGCTCGGCTAGGGCAGTCGCGGCAGCGAATGCGCTTGCGCAAGCTAGGGCAGGTTTGGGGGACATGATCAATCCCTGATCTGAACGTGAGGGACGGCAGGCGATGACCACAGCTGGCGGTGCCTGATGGTTGCTCTTCAATCAGATCAAAGCTGGAGGGGCGCGGGGCTGGCTGGAATGAGCCGCAAACCGCGTGACCGAGCCAAGAAGAGCGGGCGGCGCAGCAAGACCGGAAACGAGCGACGCATAGGTTGTTCGTACTGTCTCCTGCGGCAGAATGCCGGTACCGCCATGCATGGGCGCGCAGCAGGCGCACGGGCAGGAAGGGCAATCGCCATGATCGCAAGGCGGGGGGCCGTCGCCATGATGGGAGCCGACAAGATCACCATGGAGAGAGCATGGAACGCCCGATTTCTCGGCATCGAAGCTGGCTTGTGTGAAGCCGGAGCCCTGAGCTGCGACGCCCGAACCCAAGGAATGTGCCGCAAGACCCGCGCCATGCCAGTGTTGCGTGGACACCCATAATTGCGCAAGGCAACCGAGGAGAACGAGCCAGAAGTGGATTGCCCGGGTCAAGCCCCATTTGGAGCTTCGCGAAAAATGCCAACAACGCTGGCGGCTGGCCGCTCCCACTTGCTGCACCCTTACGACAGCATTTAGGAATTTTGCGATGTCGAAAGTTCTAGCGTTTCCGGCACGGAGTCAAGAATTAATCCTTCATCATGTGCTTCTAGACTGCTCAATTTATTTCACCCCAACAAACATCACCGTTGCATTTTTGTCTCGGTAAGTAACATTCTTCATTTTGCCATATTTCACGCTTTGACCGGTCAAATTCTCGGGCTTTATAAATGGCGTTATGAGGAACACGTCTGCGCACTGGAATTCTACCATACGCGCGATCATCGCGAGCGCTGTCGCATGCCTGTTCGCTTTGCAGGTCCTCATCATCACGGGGTCACCTAATTTCGCAGCTGATCCCCATAGGGATGGAATCTGCACCGCGCGCAGCGTTGACAAGGCTCCGGCCCATGGACACTCTGACCATAGCCAATGCTGCCTCTTCTGCGCGGCAAGCAGGCAAAACGCGCCGTTCCTCTTTATAGCTGCATTGTCCAGCGCCATCACCTATCTCGTCCCAGAGACGAGCGTCTCAATTGCCCGCCTGATTCTCGAGGATCCGGACGGACGCCCTATAGGCTGGACAAGTTCCTGGTCCTCCCGCGCCCCTCCGCGAATTTTCTGATCGAGTCCGGGCCGCGGTCTGGCATCAGGCTCCAGCAACTGCCCGAGCCCGAGAGTTGACCCAGGTGGATCAAAGCCACTAACCGCAATCCTAAGACGCGTATCGAGCGCCGCCGCATTCCGCATGGCTTCGCAAACAAAAGCCAGGCCTGAGCGCATCCACGCAGCTGGCGGCAGCTGGCGGTGGCCGATCGGAGGGGAGATCATGACCAAAACTTTCAGACGCCCAAACAAGCGAGACCTCTTTGCTGTCGGAACAGCCGCAGCCCTGGCCTTTGCGCCCCATGCCGTGGCAGCGCAAGAAGCGGCCAGCGCAACCGATGCCGAAACGCTGCGGGTGGAAAACGCACAATTGCGCCAGCAACTGGCCGAAATGAAGAAGAAGCTGGACGGGAAGAAGAAGCTGGACGGGATGAAGAAGGGGGCTGGCAAACCGGCAAAGACCGCCACGAAAGAAAAGCCGCAAACCAATCCCACCGCCATGAAAGAGCTCGATCCAGCCTACGCCAATATGGGCAAAGCCAGCGTCCAGAGCGATCCTGGCGTGACAGGCGCCATGGCTAACACAGGCGGTGCCGATCAATCCCCGGCCGCCGCCGCCAAGACGGCGGCGGAAATGACATGCGGCGCCAATATGAAGTTCAAAATGCCGGAAGGGTCTCAATTCCTTTACAATCCCGTTTTCGGCGGCACCGACAATATGTACCACGTCCATCCAGAAGGGATGTGGATGTTCAATACGAAACTGATGCACATGGAAATGGATGGGCTGCAAGCGGGCACCACGCCGATTGCCGCAACTCAAGTTGGTCCGGGGATTGTTCCAGGTTCGCCGTACACAAACATCAGATTTCCCTACATGATGATCCCGACCAAAATGAGCATGGATATGGGCATGTCCATGCTGATGTACGGGGTCACTGACCGGCTAACTGTAATGGCCATGCTGAATTACAGGGCCAGCAATATGAACATGTTCATGGACATGGGTAATGCGCCGCTTGCGCCGGGCCTGGTCCCCTCAAGCGCGAACCTACACCTCATTGTGCCCTATACTTCGCCGATGGCTACCGCCGGGGTCGGCGATACCGAGGTGGACGCCCTCTACAAGATTTACGACGACCGCACCTATGGCTCTCTTGTTGGCACGCTTGGCGTGAGCCTCCCGACCGGCAGCACCAACCAGAATATCACCATGATGGGCTACACCTTCCGCGCTCCCTATGACATGCAGCTTGGCTCCGGCACTGTCGATTTCAAGCCGGCCTTGACCTATAATTGGATCAGCGATGATGTGCGCTGGAACCTTGGGACGACAGTCTCGGGCATCATTCACGCGGGCACCCATGACGGCTGGGCCCTTGGTGACAGTTTCAAACTCGCCGCGCAGGTCCAGTACGATCTCCTTAAGGATCTCGGCGCTCCGGTTGTCACCTGGTTCCGCATGACATACACCAACACGGCAAGCATTTCGGGCCGGGATCGCCAAATCGATTGTCTGCTGGAGACTTGCAATCCGAGCCAAATCTATGACGTGTCGCCCATGCCAGATGGCGATCCGCACAATTACGGCGGCCAGATCGTCAACGCATTCGTCGGCGCATATTATAGGTACAGCTCTTTCAGCATAGGTCTCGAAGGTGGCTTGCCCCTCTATCAAGACCTGTACGGCCTGCAGATGAAAAACAGCTGGCAGATCACTGGAGCGGCTCAAGTTATGTTCTAGAAACGCAGGGGCCAAGTGTCAGAGCGGTTCGATTGCCCGGTTAGCGGCGCAGGCCTCGGCCTTCGCCGCTCGTTCCTTGAGTCCTTGTCGGCGTCGATTCCCGATTGCATCGGCTTTTTCGAGGTTGCGCCCGAGAATTGGATGAGAGTGGGCGGCACCCTCAGCAAGAGTTTCCGGTCGCTGACCGAGCGCGCGCCCTTCGTCGCGCATGGGCTGTCCTTATCATTGGGCGGGCCATCACCCCTTGACTTCGATTTCCTTCACGAATTGAAGCAATTTCTCGATGACCACCGGATGCTCCTCTACAGCGAGCATCTGAGCTTTTGCGGGGACAATGGGCATCTCTACGATCTTCTGCCGATTCCTTTCACGTGGGAGGCAGCCGCCTACACGGCTGAGAGAATTCGCCAGGTGCAGGATGTGCTTGAGCGGCGAATCGCGATCGAAAACATTTCCTATTATGCCCCCCTAGGGCAGGAGATCAGCGAGATCGATTTCCTCACGGCGGTTCTCGAGTGTGCGGATTGTGATTTGCTGCTCGACGTCAACAACGTCTACGTCAACAGCGTCAATCATGGTTATTCCGCGGACGAGTTTCTGCAGGCGCTTCCCGCCAATCGGATCACGTACCTCCATATCGCCGGCCACCATCAGGAGAGTCCCGAGCTATTGATTGACACGCATGGGACGCCAATCATTCCACCCGTCTGGTCGGTGCTCGACGGCTGCTATCAGCGCTTTGGGGTCCTGCCTACGCTTTTGGAGCGGGACTTCAACATTCCGCCGTTGAAAGATTTGCTCGCGGAAATTCGAACGATACATAGATTTCAGGCCGAGCACGCGGCCCGGGGATCATTCTGTAACGCCTGAGCCAATCCGTCCACTACAACAACTTTGAATATTCATCGCTTCAAGGTTCCCGGTCCTCACGGCGACCCCCCGGGTCTGACCCCCTGGTTTTTCCCACTCCCGAGGCCGGGTTTTTAGTGCAGAAAAAGTCAAAGGCAGTGCTTCGCTTAGTATTTCGCAACAACTGGGGGCGGAGCCCACAGGTCGAATTTGTAATCGAAGCCGACCTGCACCTGGTTTTGGTAGAGTGTGCGCTGTCCGTTGAAGTAAACGCCCGGAACCGCGAAGGCACCAAAGTTTCCTTGGTTGATTGTGCCCCAATCGGTGTAGCGATACTCCGCCCGCACGGACCAATTGTTGGTCACGGCATACTGGATGCCGCCGCCGACCGTCCCGGCGGTGCGAGTGGTCGAAACCCCACTGCCGGAAGCGAACAACGGAAAGCCGCCGTTCGACAGTCCGGCGTTTGCGATCGTCACGTTGGTGTTGAAGCCGCCCCAGGTGACACCGCCGGTGGCGTAAATGAGGAGGCGGTCCCAAGCGATACCGAGACGGCCGCGAATCCCTCCCTGAACGTCAGAGTTCGAATGTACTGTCGCAAGCGTCCCGTCGGGGAAGGCCGCCACACCTGTATTGCTGAGGCTGGTGCCATCGACAGAACCTTCGATGCCGAGGACTATCCCTGATGACGAAAACCAGGTCAATTGGTTGAACTGATAGTTGTAGCCGACGTTGGCGCCGCCAATCACACCATTTGGGTTGTTGTAGAGGCTTGTGTTGATATAGGCGGGACTGCCGGTGACTGCGAAGAAATAGGGGTCATACCCGTTCCAATAATTGTTGCCAGTCGTCCAAGCGTAGCCGATCTGGCCGCCGGCATAGATGCCGGTCCAGGTGAAGGCCGGAGCCGGCGGCGGTGGTGTCGGTGCGGGCTCGGCCGCGAGCGCCGCCGATCCGCTCAGAACGATGGCACCGGCTGATGCCAGGAAAATTTTGCGATACATAGCTTCTTTCCTTTCAGGAGATTAAAGCTTAAGCAGGATACGATATTCGCGGTTACCACGGAGATGGAACGGGCTTTGCGGCGAGGAATTCGGGAAGCCGTGACTTATCTGCAACAAAATCCAAAACGCGACTTCGACATTCCGCCTTTGAAGGATGGCGGAAATTGGAACGATACATGGGTTTCGGGCCAAACACGCGCCCCGGGGATCATTCTGCAATGCCGGAGCCAATCCGTCCTTTCCAGCGTCTGCAACACGCGTTTGCCGCATCCATCCGCGATCCCGAGAACCGGCCGCAACCCCCGGGGGTGCTGCCGCAGCGAATGAAAGTCTATCAAAAGCTAATCTACAATAACATTGCGTCATTCATTGCTTCAGGGTTTCCGGTCCTTAAGGCGACGCTAGGTGAAGCGATGTGGCAGGCCTTGATCAGAGATTTTCTGCGTGACCATCAGAGCAAGACTCCCTATCTCGCAGAAATAGCCGAGGAATTTCTGATGTATCTGCAGGATGAGCGCGTTGAGGTGCCGACCGATCTGCCGTTCCTGCTTGAGCTCGCCCATTATGAATGGGTCGAATACGCCTTGCTGCTCGCGGAAGCCGTGCCGCCCACCGAGGCGCCGGCGTTGATAGAAAATCCCCTCTCTCAGAAAATTTACCTTTCCGAGCTTGCTTGGCCCCTGGCCTACCGCTTTCCTGTGCATCGCATCGGCCACACGTTCCGCCCTAAGAGACCGCCTGCACAACCAAGTTTCCTACTCTTGTACCGGGATCGAAGCGAGCGAGTGAGGTTTCTTGAGATCAGTTCTGCCATCTATCTGCTGCTGGACCTGCTGCGAAACAAAGGGCCCATTGAGGCCACTGCAGCGGTAACAGAGATCACGGCGATAATCGGGCCCGCGGACCGGGATGCCTTTGTTTCTGGTATTCGGCCCCTCTTGGCCGATTTGGCCCAACGGTCGGTGATAGCCGGAGTGTAAATGGTGAACGCCGCTGAATTGGGGTCGCGAAAAAGCTGAAGTCACAGGCGGATCGCGGGAGCTTGAAGCCTCTTGATCGAAAGGCAATTAGATCTCGATGGTGCGACCAAGGTGGTGTAGCATTAATGTGTCAACGGACAAGAGGGTAGGACGTCTTCGCGCCATCAGGTGATTTAGATGAAGGAGCTACCATGACAAACAAGCCCGAAATCAACACAGCCTCGCTCGCAGCCGCACTCACCAGCGCGCTCGTGATTCTCGCCACGGTTGATTCCGCCCAATCCATGGGAGAAAACCTGCCGGGCAAGGATAAGTGCTATGGCGTTGCACTCAAGGGCCAAAATGATTGCGCTGCGGGAGCAGGGATGACCTGCTCGGGCACGCAAACGGTTAATTATGACGGGGCTCGCTGGAAATATGTCCCCAAAGGGACCTGCACGACGATGAAGACCCCACATGGCAGGGGCTCGCTGAGTCCGAAAGGATAGAGACGACCAATCCAAGAAGTTGCTGCTTTCCATGAATCATTTTTGATTCTGCTGTGGCGCGTGGTTCGTATGCGCGCGCGGAGTAGAAGCCGAAGGATCATTTGGTCTGCAACCGCAGGGGGAAGATCAGAACATGATCGTCTTTGTGCCGCGTCCGTCCGGCCGGAAATTTTCGGACAAATCGAAGTAATGGCACGAGCGTGTCCTCGCCACCGAAGGCATCAGCTTGCGTCTGTCTCCAGCAATCCTTCTTGATGTAAATATCGGACCAGACGCAGCTGGGTGTCATCATCAAGAGATCTGGGCAAGTCTTGTGATCGGAATGGTGATTTTGCACAAATCGCTTCGAGCGTTGCTCGATACTGTGTTGGGAAGACGAGCTTTCGTCCCGCAAATTCCAGGACCACATATTGGTTCTGCCTGGTAATGCGAATGCTATTCCTCTCGGGCACTCTGAGTTCCGTGTTCGGCCCGATTACAGTCACATCAGCGTGGAACGGTGGTGCACTCTTGGGGTGTCGCGAACTTACCCGCTGCGAAAAGGCGTCAATCATCGTATCGAGCTCGAAATTGCTCCGCAATTTTTCGAGGAGGCGAATCAGCTCTTCTTTCATCCCAACCCTCGCAACGTGGTTTCTTGCGAAGCCGGGAGGTAGGGCGCGGCGGAATTCCGGCAGGTTCTTCGCAAACAGCAAAAGCTCGCTGGCAAGCTCCACCCAGGTAAAAACTGTGATCCCCAGCGTCACATGAGCCGAGTAGCTACCGGCTGTCGATGCTGCATGAACGTAGCCGCGAGGAAGATACAAGAGGTCGCCGGGGTCGAGATCGAGCTCTAAGAGGGGCGCCGTTGGAACGTAACCTTGCGGAGTAAAGGTCTGAGACAGGTGAGGCAGCAGAAGTGGGGGCTCGAAAACACGCCAATGTTTTCTTCCCGCGATCTGCATGATGAACACCTCATGCGTATCGTAATGCGGAGTAAAGCCCAATGCGTTCCCGGGCGTGATATAGACATTCGCATGCAGGGCGTGATCGAAATATATCTCAAGGGTCTGACACAATTCCCTCAAGGGCGCCCAGATACGATGGAAAGCGGGCATCGCCACCGTGGCTCCAGACCGGTACTCACGATTAATCGTGTCGAGATCGGGTACTCCGTTGAAAAAATCATCTCCGAACTTGATATTGCGGCTGTACGCCTCCGGCTCATAATACCTGCCATTCTGGGCAAGCCGAATCGCCGGAAATCTTAAATCTCCATTCGAAAGAATGCCTTCCAGATTCTTAGCTGTGATAAGGTTGTTGTAGTAGGCGCGATCATCACGTTGTATGTGGAGAGGCTTGCGTTCCCAATACTCAGAAAAGAACGAATCGGCATCAACGGGAGCGATGAGATCCGAAAATTCCTGGATCCTGCCAACCATCGCCTTCTCCATACCGGGTCCCAACGTTTGGCCTAATATTTGGCGACGACCGGAGCGGGAGCATAGCTGCCGAGCTTATAGCTAAAGCCCACCTCCACTTGGCTTTGGTTCAACATACGATCGACGTTGAGGAAGGCGTTCGTCAGGATGGGCGCGCTTATAAACCCTGCCGCGGAAAGTCCGGGGTTCGAAATCGTGCCGAAATCGGTATAGCGGTATTCGGCGAAGACCGACCAATTGTCGGTTACGGCATAGTCGACGCCGCCGCCGACCGTCCAGCCAGTACGGGTGTTCGAGAGGATGCTCGTTGAGTTAAAGGCAGAACCGCCGTTTATGAGCGGATTTCCATCAATGTTGCCTATGAAAGCGTAGCTGGTGTGGACGCTGGTGAACGCGACACCACCGGTGGCATAGATCAATGCGCGGTCCCAGGCGAAACCGGCGCGGCCGCGTATCGAGCCCTGGATGCTGGAGTTCGCCGACGCCGACAAAATGCTGCCGGTAAAGGCGGAAAGGTTGGTGGTCACGCTATTACTCAAGCTGGTCCCGTCCATTGAACCTTGGAGGCCAACCACCCACTGGTTGATCTGGAAGTTATAGCCGACATGAGCGCCGCCGATCACCCCATGGAAAGTCTCACTGGCGCCGCTATTAAAAGTGATACCGTCAAACGGATCAAATCCAGAGTAGTTAAAGCCGCCGCTGCCCCAGGCATAGCCCGCCTGGCCGCCGACATAGATGCCGGTCCAAGTGAACACCGGGAGAGGGGGTGACGGAGTCATGGAAAGATCGGCCGCCAACACCGCAGACCCGCCGAGAGCGATGGCACCGACCGATGCCAGGAGAATTTTCCGATACATGGGCTTTTTTCCTTGTTAGGGTTGATTTCCCAATCAGCTGATTTTCAGAACTTGCCTACGAGCGTTAATCGCAGTTGCAGGGGCTCCACGGGCTTGAAGACCCGGTCCATGACGCCATTTTGGCAGACCGCGACCGGTGGCCGGTTTGCTACAGGGCCATTGCATTGCGCATAAAGTGGATCCGTCGGCAAAAGAGAGCCGTAGGCATAGGTGATCTGGTCCGACTTGCTGTCCGTTACGTTGAGGCCGTCGAGCTGGAGCGTCCAGCCATTGTCGAATCTATACCCCACGCGCGCATTGAGGAGCCCCGTCGCCGGAGACCAGAAGGCGCCGTCCTCGGTCAGCGGCCGGGCCCCGAAATAGCGATATTCGAGCCCTCCGAACCAGCCGGTTTTCTCGCCGATTGTGGCCTTGATGGAGCCGACGATCGTCGCGGCGCCAGGGACGTAGTTTCCTGGCGCATTGCCGATTGATGCCTCGGGATAGCCCCAAAGAGAGACATAGGTCGCTTGTTGGGCGTAATCATAACCGATGAAGCGCGCCCTCGTGTCGGCAAAATCGACGTCAAGGTCGAACCAGGAAACTGGATGGTAATCATTGGTCCATTCGATCCCGATCCGCCGTGTCGGCAGGGTCGTCGGCTGGGTATCTCCGGCGTCCCCGTCAAAAATGTTTTCAGACGCCGCGTCGAGGCCAAACACGGCGACCGAGCTATTCAGCCCTTCGATCGCTTTGGTCCTGATGCCGATTTCGGCTCCCTGAGTCGGTACAAGGAAAGTCCCCGGGTTCAGTCTCTCTGTCGGCACAGTCGGCTCCACCTGGACTGTCACACCGCGAACGTCATTGCTGTGGAAGCCCTGGCCAGCATCCATGTAGAATTCAGTTTTGTCGAAAGGTCCAAAGATGATGGAAGCCTTGGGGCCAGGCACGAAAGCCGTGGGCTTGCCGGAATTCAACGCCTGAGTGTCTACTGGAACCACTTGGTCGTCCGAGGCCGCGTAGAAATCACCCCGGATGCCGATAACGGTCTTGCACCAGTCGCTCCAATGCGCGGTTTGCTGAGCGTAGACCCCAATGCTGCCTTCGTCGACGGTATCTTGCCGGATGGGCGACAGAAATCCCCGCTCATAAGTGTTGTCGAGGAGGAGATTGATCGCGTCGAACCGGGTTTGCACGCCAATCTCGTTTTCAGTCGGAACACCTGCGATGTTCCCCGTCAATGTATAGGAGCCATAGACCCCTCCAAATGTCCTGGTTTCATGCTGATGAAATTGATCGCCAATGGGGTATGGGTTCTCAAGGTAATAGGTGAAATCGTTCCAGAGATTGAGGGCGCTTCTGACCGCGAAGGCGTTCACGTGCCAGGCGTTGGCGCCATCTGTCATCGCCCATTGGCCTGATAGCGAAAAGCGCTGTGTATTGCCGCCATCGTATGGGTCGATATAGCCGTAAAGGCCGATGTCGGGGACCGCCCGCTCGGGGATCTGGTCGGTCGAGTTCCAATGGTTGCCATAGGCCATTCCGGTCAAGGAAAAGCCATTCGTGTCGGTGCCTTGAGAATAGCGCACGACGCTGTTCAACTTGACCAAATCGCCAGGAAGGGTCCACGGGCCGTTATAGGTCCCAACCTCTCCAGCGATGAGAAGATTGCCATCCCCGATTTTAAAAGAATCGATGCCCAAATAGCGCTGATAGTCAAAGCTGCCGAGCGTCGCCTTCATCTGCAGCCCATCGACGCCATCGATCAGATTGATATGAACCGATCCGGCCGAGGCGAAATCACCCACGTCGGCGAAGTAAGGGCCCTTCTCGATATTGATCGAGCCGATGAGCTCCGGAATCAACATATTGACATCCGCATAGCCCTGGCCATGCGCATGGGTGGGCATGTTCATGGGCATGCCGTCCATGAAAATGGCAAGATCGGTTCCATGATCGAGATTGAAGCCGCGCAAGAACCATTGATTGGCTTTGCCGTCGCCGCTATGCTGGGTGGCGATCAAGCCCGGGACGATTTCGAGCGCCTCTCCGGGCCGTGAGAAAATCCGCTCATTGACCTGTTCGCCTGAAACGGTAAATGCACTTGCCGCCTCGCTCATGTCGGTCGCCTCCCCGATCCCCGCGCTCGGCGGAGGCGGCACCCAATTGTCGCCCCATGCAAATGACGGTACGGAACTGGCGACGACGTCCACGGGCGCCAGCTCAATATCACCTTGGAAAACTTCTTTAGCTGCCCCTTGGGTCGTGTCTTGAGCGGGCGCTAGCGGAGCCTCTTGGGCGGACGCCGGGGTGGCTTGCAGCGTAAGAGCCGTGATCAACGCCAGGGTCGAGGTTTCCGCCACGCCGGCCCTCGTAAGACCAAACCCTCGCAATCGGCTGGATTTACGGAGAGATTTACACACGTGACCTCCGTGAAATGAGGTAGGCTCACGATGCGTCCCTCGGATTCGATGTGTCCGAGCCGTCGCTACGAATGCCTCTGCACCAACGACGTTTCGTCGCGAAAAGTCTCGCCTAAAAAGCATATTCATGTTCATAAAAAGCGCGCCTCTGTTGCAAGAATGCCGCACACAGGCCCTCCGTGACATGGCGGGTTTTGATCCAGACGAACGTCTAAAGTCACGGATTTAGAATGTCGTTCGGCGCTAGCTTGATCAGTCTTAGCGATGGCTAAGTACGCCTATTATGTCCAACTATTCCTGAGGGGAACCGACATTGAGTGAGATTAATGAGCCAGATGTGGGACGTATCTACCTAAGCAAGCCAGCAGGAATAAAGCGACATATACTCAAGGTGTTCATATTCGCCCTGTTCATTGCGGCTGCCTATTTTATTGTCTTTGCGCAGCAGCAACAAACTCTCTCAATTGTTGTTAGACCATGTGGAGACAACTCGAGAGGCGTGTGATGCCCTGGACAGGCTAGCATTGCCCATCTTCTCAGAACAGCCAAAACATAGCATCGATACCGAGCGGGTCTGATGAGTTTTCCTAACTTGCCGATGCGGGTCCCACTTGCCGGGTCCAGTCGGACATTATCTTGAACTACGGAACAGCGCCTGCCCAAGAGATCGTGAAGTCACGACATAGAACATTCATTCACCAACCAGTATGGGCATCTCGATGATGTCGTCTTTAGTCTTTGCTTCACCAAACGCTACCTTGAGGAGGTATTTGCCTCGTTCCACGATCGGGATATCCAATGTTAGCACCCCCCGCGGATGATGACCCGCGGGCAGGGTCTTCACCAGAGTGAGCTGTCCTTGAGGGTTGTATTGTGAAAGTGAGAGCACCACGGATTGGTCTCTCGCATCTTGCTCCATGAGATCGACCGTGAAAATCACCTTCCCCGCTCCCGGTATCCGGTCGCAGTACTGATTGTATCTCATAGCTTTTTCTCTTGGGTCACTATCGTCGTCCAAAGCGGCGGCCAGGAAAAAGCTTGTGAGATGCACCGAATAGAAATCGCTTACCTTGAGACAAGATGGAAGATTCTTGCCTTCTTCGGACGATGCGTCGCGCATTTGCCAGAGCGCCTGCCATTGAGGGTACAAAAATCCCATTGATGCAAAGACTAATGCGATTGGCCGCCAATTCGACAAGGGCCAATTCATCCAGTGAGCCGCGTTCATTGGTTTCTCCTTCTGCGCAGGATTCCACCTGTAGAAATTTCATTTATTGGCCGTTCACTTCGAAGACCCAAGCGCCGCTTACCTGATGGCCGTCAGCAGATATGGCCCGGTAGCGCACTGTATACTCACCCGGCGTCAAGGCTTCGACACTCGTGGATACGTGGCTCGGATCGAACATGTCGATGGCAGCGTCGTGTTTATCGACACGATCTCCAGCCGCATTGATGACAGCCAATGCGACGAATTCATTTCGGATCCCGGCATCGTACCAGACTTCCACTTTCCCGACGTTTTGCGGGGCCACCGCCCCCTTTTCGGGAGATGTGCGCACAATGATCGCGTGGGCGACGCGTTGCCCCAGACTCGCGGGCTTCGGCAGAGGCGGTTGAGTGGTATGGAGCTCGAAGGCAGGCTCGGCGGCGAGTGTCATCCACGTTAGGTCTGCGCCAGACTCGCCACGATCAACATATGCCGCGGCGGGTTGAAACATGCCTTCGATGAAAAGGAATGCACTAGCGAGCGGCAGAAAATAGGATCGATGGCTCATCACTTCCAAATCCTCCTCGGGCAACTCGTCGCCGCTCCTGCAATCCAGCCGCTACTTGCGGCGTCGGCCCAAGCCATCCGCCCGGCTGCTTCAAAACGAGGCCCGCCTTTTCCGAGGCGCAGCACTCCCGATAAAGGCTGAAACGATTTCCTGTGAGGCTGTCCGACACGCGGGGACGAATATTCTGAGACCTGCCGATCTTTTCTGCCCGGGCTTGGCAGTGCGATGCGGAACGGGGTCGTTCTCGCCCGCGATCCCGGCGGCACCATCGAGGCCATGCGGATGATCTCCGGCGAGATTGTTAGAGTCCGCGGGTCATAGCCGATTCCTTTGGGTAATTTGGCTCTTTGGCGCAGGGATCCAAAGCATTGGGATATAGGGACCGCACTGTCAGCAAGACCCGCGAAGGTAACAACGCCAGGCGAGCAAACCTATCAAGGCCGCTTGCTAACCCCCTAAGAGATCGCCCACGCCCGTAATGCGCTCGACAAACCAGATCAACGCAATCACGGCGATTACAAGTGAGCCCGCGGGCATCACCACCCTGGTATAGGTGATCGTGCGGCGGGCAAGGAACAAGGCCGGTAGCACAGCGGCGACGAGCGCAAGCTGGCCCAGTTCTACACCGATGTTGAAAGCGAGCAGGGCGATGAGCTTGCGGTCGGGGGGTAGACCGAACTCGCTCAGCACGCTGGCAAATCCGAAGCCGTGGATCAGTCCGAACGCAAAAGCCACGACCCATAGGCGGCCCGTAATCATAGGATAAATGTTGTTGATCGCGGCGACCACGACGGAGGCCGCGATCGCGGATTCGACAAATCGCGATGGCAATTCGACAATGCCGAAGGCCGCAACCGACAAGGTAACCGAATGCGCGAGTGTGAAAGCTGTGACCACCTTGGCCGTGCTCCAAAAAGCTGCGGCCAAACCTTCTACGGGCAGCCAGTTGTGTTTCATCCGCATGAGCACAGCTGGCAACAGGAGAGAGCAAAGGAACAAAATATGATCGTAGCCGATCCAGATGTGATGCGCGCCCTGGTAGATATAGGCCAGGATGGTGTCGCGGAGATTCTTGGTGTCGTCACCGAAGCGGAGTACCTTGGTCTCGGGAGTGATGACTCCTGAGTAGACGGCGTTGTCGCGTTTGACGTCTATGAGCGCGCGGTGCTGTGCGTCGACGTCGAACATCAGATCATAGCCAACTTGCACCGGTCCGCCGAGCGCTTTGCAGGTGCCAGAAAAGGGCAAGATCATGAAGTACTCGCCGCCACGGAGATCGATCGCAATAGGGCCGGGCTCGAGGCTGCATGGCGCGCCCGGCGAACCGAGGGAGATTTTGTTGAGAAGAAGACCGTCAATCTGCCGTTCATGGCGATGCAGCTGCCCCAAATTGGGCTTGCCGTCGCCATTAGAGGCTGGGCCAAAAGCAAAATCAAAAAACGCGAAATCAAAGTCCCGAATCGCGAGTTCAACCCTGCCAGACACTGCTTCGCCAGCGAAATCGGCCTTGAGATAGCCGTAGCTTGTCTTATGCGCCATCGCGCAAGGCGCGTAGCTCATGACGGTTGCTAAAAATACGATGACGGCGGCCCGACGCCGGGCCGGCAAGACGTTCATCTCTGTTACTCCAGCATGCTCTCGCATCTGCGAAGCTGGTCGCATGTCGTATATAACGGTTGAGGCTTGGTCGCTCCGCCACACCGTCATGCCGGAAGAAACTGGACTCGAGAGTTGCCGGCCCAGGACGAGAGCATTTTCAAAGGAGCGCCAGCATCAGATTGCACTCCAGCGACGATTGACGCCGCTGGATGCTCGACTGGTAGAGCAGGCGAAGACCCTGCTCCCCACCAGCTATTTACTCTGCGGATGCGGCAGCAGGCAGACCTTCATGGCCTGCGCAAAGTTCCTGCATTCGCGTGAGGATCTGGAGCGACACGCCAAATATCCCGAGGGAGAACCAGCCAAAGAACACGAATGGCCAATGGAGCGGACCAACGGATAGTTCCTCCATGATCCAGACGGTAGTTCCCCATTCGGCGAAACCAGCCGCTGGAAGAATCATCAACGGACCGAAGACGAAAAATACGAAAGCGATCGAAACGCCCTTGCTGGCAAAGGTTGGAAGGCGAGTCCGGGCATACATAAAAGCACCAAGGCCGCCGATGATGTAGATCGGGGTCGCCACAACAACCTTGATGAGATTTAGGTGCGTGAAGGCCGAATGGCGGAACGCTTCCTCATGCCAGGCTGCATCTTGTTCACTGAAGTAGCTGGCACCCCAATAGAAGGCGAGTCCGTAAACCAATATCCAGCCCAAGAGATAGAAAATCCGGCGAAGCTCTTCACGAGGCTCAACCTTCGCAACATCAAGGTCGCGCGTCTTCCAGAGATAGACGACCAAAGCGAGAAAGCAGATCAATTCGGCCATTGACGCGATGTACAGAACAGACACCCAATAAAGTTGAAACTCATCGGAAAAGGCATCTATTCCGGCTGTCCGGTGGAAGAATTGCTCATAGGTGCGCACGCCAATGAAGAAGGCGCACAGCACAGCGGTGGCAATCATCGCCCCTTTCAAATCGACAATTGGCCGTTCAAGCGAAGTGGCAGCCGCCTCCTCTCGTCTTTTAAGCACAGCAGTGATGAAGCTCATGTCATGTTCCTTTCATGCATATGGATGGTGACGCATGCGGCACGCGGCTGCGATGCATGTGTGAGTTGTTCGTTCTATCGGTTGGTTGATCGTCCGGCGCCTCATTTGGCGTTCGGAGCCATTCAAAGCTCTCGCGGAAGCCCGTTCGTAATCCCAAAGCCTAGAGTCGTTTGGGGTATGACCCGTTATTCTTCGGCAGTGCGCGATGCAAAAAGACGGACTTTCGCAACAGCGCCGGAGGGGGCAACAAATCAGGTTTTTTGAAAAGCCGAACGGGATTGACCGCGATCAGGTGCCTTGGGGCGGGCCACGCGCCGCAAAATAGAATCTTAGCGGCGACCTGACGATTCCGCCTTGCGTCTTGCCGAAAACATAGGGAGAAGCGAAAAGCCCCGCGAAAACAACTTCTAAGCTAGTGATTGCGATGCCGATGAAACCAGACGCAGCGCACACCAAGAGACAGCAAACGCCGTGACGGCGGTGAAGGTCATTCGCTGGCGCCGCCGGGGTGCCGGCACCTTGAAGACAGGCGATACCGCCGAAGGAATCGAAACCTGCGGCAGGGAAGGCAGAGACGGCGAATGATTGCAGCAGGACCGCATAAAGCGCGATCACGCCGATCATAATTCGTTTCGTGCTCACGCTCTGAACCAATGAATTGTTCCTAAGCGCCTATATGGTACCATCAATAACGATGGTTGTAACCACCATTTCCCGCCAACGCGGAACAATTTATCGTCTTGCATTGTTCCATTCGAGAGAATGGAAAATGAGGCCGGTCGTTTGGCTCATCATTGCGTGCAATAATAATAGAGTTGCATCATTAGGCGCTACGAGCGTCTAAGGCACATATGGATACAACCCAGCATTTGATGAAATCGACTCGAACACGTTTAGCGCGATTTCGGCAAGGTTCTACCTTCGGTGGTTGGCGGCCCGGATTGCTGCCTGCCGTCTGAACCAGGCGGTAATACCCAAGGGTCGACCGGTATCTTGTCGTGTTTTTCTGACCCAGTGCGTCTTGGTGATTGAGATCGTGCGCCCGCGGCAATGCGCCACTGGAGGATGTCTTGTCTGTGCCTAATCAAGCGGATTGGTGAATAGCAAGTGCGTCCATTCTCGGATTGCGAACGCCACTTCAACACACTGTGTCACCGAAGGATGATGCCGCGGCGCACGGAGGCATTAGCATGGAGGGAAATGTCATCGAGAGCGGTACCGCAAATCGACCCTTGCCTCTGGCACGAGGCGCACAGCGGTTGCAGTATGGCCGCAAGCTCTGGGCGACGGTCCATCGCACTCTCGGTCTTTTTCTGGGGGCGATATTCGTTGTCGTTGGCCTCACTGGCAGCATCCTCGCCTTCTGGCAGTCCATCGATGAATGGCTGAACAAAGACATCATGGTCGTTGCCGTGCCGCCAAGCGGTGTCTCCTATCGCCCGCTCGGCGAGATAATTGCCACCGCCAAAGCGGCCGCCCCGCCGGGCGGCCTGCCGGAGAGGCTCAGAATGCCGCGCCATTCCGGGCTAGCTGCGGCGGTGATCTTTATTGTGCCGGCCGACGATGATCTAGAAACGGATGTCTATGAGGTCTTCGTTGATCCCTACACCGCAAAGGCAACCGGCCGACGGCTTTTGCTGCATGGGGACAGACTGCTTTCCCAGCCGTTCATCCATATCGTCATGGACTTTCATTGGACCTTATTGCTTGGCTATGACAGAGCCTATGTCGTCGGTATTCCTGCGATTGTTCTTTTCATCTCGCTACTCTCCGGCCTTTATCTGTGGTGGCCCCGCAATGGCAATTGGCACCATGCGTTGACGATCAAGTGGCGCGCAACCCCCGAGCGGATCACTTATGATCTGCACAAGACCTTTGGGCTTTACCTCTCCACCATTCTGATGGTCTTGCTGTTCTCGGGGATCTCCATGATCTTCAAGCCGCAGGTGCGCTCCGTGGTGGAGTTGTTCTCGTTAATCCGCAAAGAGCCGCAAAATTTAAGGTCGACGCCCATTCCCGGTCGACCGCCACTCAGTCTTGATGGCGCCGCTGCCATCGCGGACAAGGTGTTTCCCGACGGCGAGCTGCATTGGATTCTCCTGCCGGGAGGTTCAGCAGGTGTTTATGTCGTCGGCAAGCAGGCGGACGATGAGCCGAACCGGGCGAGCACGAACAGGAATGTCACGATCGATCAATACAGCGGACAGGTCCTTTATGTGCAGGATCGCAACAAGTTTTCCGCTGGCGAGACATTTCTCGAATGGCAATATCCGCTGCATTGCGGCGAGGCCTTCGGAAACGCTGGCCGGGCGTTGATTATGGTAATGGGCTTTGTGCCGCTGGCCCTCTATGTGACCGGCTTCCTGCGTTGGCGCCAGAAGCGCCGCGCTCGGGATGACCGAATCCCGGCGAATGTGCGAGGCCCCAAATAAGTCCGAGCGGCTACGTCTTGAGGTACATGTTAGTATGTGCCCATCGCTAGGTGGCCATTGATTACCCGACAATCTGGTCACGTGACATGATGACGCTCTTTCGACGCCTGATTGCGAGGACCCTGACCAGCGGTAAACAAGGTTCGATAGGCGAGGGGATCCCCAGGGTCCGAGATCATGTGCCGGGACAGGGGGCAGCGGTATGTCTGCCTGTGGATCAGTTCGCTCTATAAAGAGAGCGGGTGTCATCATCGAATTGGATAATTGGAAATTGACAATATTGCACTCGGGGCATTTGCGGTCGGTCTGGACGCCGCAGGAATAAAAGCTAAGCCCTAGAGATAGGCATTCTGCGTGATCGCTAATATGTCAGGATTTCATGACCTGAAACGTGTTAGTAAGTTGAGAGGCTGCACCGGCGTGTACGGTTCCCGGTCGCCCTCCCAGACTCCCGTCCGCAAGATCGTTCACGGGCAGCCTCTCACCACGATAGAAGGTACTCGACGGGGAAGAGCAATTGCACCCACTCTGCCACCTTGCTTTATCGGCGTGTTCGAGAATGAAGCAACGCTACCAGCCGTCCCAAGCCCACGGTGCTTCTCGTCAATCGCGGCCTTGCCACCAGGGCGAATGGCAATTTGACGTGCAGCTAGCGAGGATCGATGACAGGATTCGCTTTGCTCGGCACAAGCCGCGACGAAGGAATCCGAGGCGGACCACACCATAATTGTGGTTCATCACGCCCGAGAGTAGCGAGCTGTGTCAGGCTGAAAACTCGGCTGAGACATTGTTGGAGCTGTCCCTTTTCGCAAATCCGTTTCTACCGATTGCTGAACAAATCGGAAACCGCTCCCGTTGTCCAAATGATCGACGATCTTGGTCCTGCAGGGGACATCAGCAGACCGAGTCCTGTCGGGTTCGGCGTGGGTCAAACGTTTAAAGAAGGTTGCTGGAAATCCAGAGCCCGACTGTGCCCTGGACGAAAGCCTGTTGGTTCGACCAATTTGAATAAGGGAGGTACCATGCGATCCTTTTTGGCTTCAATGCTTGCCGTTTTGGCTTTGTTGCTAGGTGCTTGCAACATGCCCTCGCAACAATCACCATCTAGCCAGCCCGGTCAATCCCAACAGTAAGCTTTAAAATCTTCCCCTAGAGATCCGGACGGAGTCGCGCTTTACGCAAAATACCGGCGACAAAAATCCTGAGCTTGACCTAGAGGACTGGCAAGGGCTCGTCTGCGCTCTGCCAGTTTCCGGTAAGATGTGAATGACTCGGTCAAGGGCTAACTCGGCACATCGCTCGAGCGGCGATGCCAATTTGCTGATAGACTGGCGATATGCGGAATCAGTTCCTGTAAGTTAGGGGGATTGTCTCTTCGGCGGCTGTAGGATGAAATGCTAAAAAATCTGACTGCTGCCGCTTTTGTGGGAGCATTAGCCGCAGGACCGGCTTTCGCGAGGCAAAACCATTGTGGGCTTCTCGATTGCCCATTTCCTAATGCTGCGTACTATTATCAGCCCCGGCATGATCCCACCTCAGCGTATCAATGGGGACCGGATTGTTGGAATCCTCATTCTGCGGTTTGCACATATCATGGTCGCATTATTTACAAAGATCATGTAGGGTATGATTGAAAAATGCTCAAGCGGGTTACAGTTGCCATTTCAAAATATCTTTATAATACCGTGTTCTGGCATATCCTCTGCAATCCGACGAAGGACATGCTCAAGAACAAGTGGAAAAATTATTACGGGGAGTTTGACGAGTTCCGCCCCATCAAGGAAGGCGACGTTTTGCAGCCTGCGGGACCGTTAGCACGGTGCCTTTGCGATGGGGACGGCAGCAACGACAGCAGCGGCTTGCGCAGCGGCGACGCCAATATCAGCCACGTGGCTCCTTATGCGCAGGTCAATGTTGGAATCACGCACGAGTTCCAAGGCTGGAACATGAAGCCTCTTACCCTGCGCTTCGACGGGGTGAATGTCTTCGACACGCTCTATCAGATCAGGAGAGGAACCGGCATCGGCATGTTCGCGCCACTATACGGACCGCGACGAAGGTCTTTTTGTCGGGCTGGCGCGGAAATTTCGATGGGATGTCAAGCCAAAGTAAAACTCAAGATCCGATATAAAATGTCGTATGACGTGGATGCGTGGGCCGAAGGCGGATCTCAGCCTGTTTTGCGGCTCACGACCGCCAAACTCGCCGCATCGCGCCTTAAGAAGGCCGATTACTTCGCGCCGCACTTTTGATTGATTATACTACCCTCTCGCGAGCCTGCGGAATAGGTGTTCCCGGTAAACTGCTGACCGTGAAAAACAAATACCGCTACTTCTTTCCATGATCCGTCGGGGTTCTTTTTGAAGGCGCTGCATGGAACGTTTGCGAAACCTTCTGGATACTGCTGAAGCGTGTAGGTTTGCTTGGCGCGCGCGATTTGCGGTGCGACACCTATTAAGGAAATTGCGATTGCAGAGATCACGATTGAACGCATAGCCCTCTCCTTATGTTTTGAGGCTGATTACGAGTTAAAACGGACTGGAAACCGACGAACCGACATGGTGACCGGGGATCGAATTTTCCGATTGGTTGTGGTAGCCTCTCCAGCCACAATACCCCTTAAGCCGCTGAGGTTCCTCAGAGCCTGAAAGTGTCACTCTAATCGTCATCGAGCGAGCGAAGCGCCAACGTGCTTGGTCCCTGTGTCGAGTCTGTCGCCGGGTTCTTGCGGGACGCGCCGGGATAATTGCCCCCGCTTTTCCCTAGGGTGACTCGTTTCAGGAGGTGTCCGCGGGTCGCCGAAGCGCGGGATCGCTCGGCGAAGCTACGGTCCATCGATTTTGGAATCTAAAGTATTCCCGGTATTTTCATCGAGCGGAGCCTTAGGATGTAAAATGACGGATCGCCGGAAATTCATTGCTGCGGCCGGAAGTGTAGCTGCGTTTGGCCCGGCGTCACAGGCTTATGCCCGGTTCGGGGGTGGGGCGTTTCTCGATCACGCGGTCCCCGGCGTCGGATTGACCGTGAGCGGCTCTCCACGCGAAGTCAGGCTCCATTTTGACCTAGGCGTGGTCGCAGCCTTGTCCAGCGTTCAGATCATAACTGCCACCGGGGCTGCGATTCCGGTGAGCAGGCCGGTTAACGACCCTTCAGATCAGCAGATTGTCATCATCAGGCTCAGCCGCGCCCTCCCGCCAGGCACCTATATGGTAAGCTGGCATATGGTTTCGGTCTATGGGCGCCAGACCTCCGGCACTTACCGCTTCACAGTCTCCTGAACACAAAATTGGCGTGGTGGCGGCGATGCTGGCTTTGGCCTACTTCAAAACGCTTCATTGCAATGCCACGGCTGCGCGCTACTTTCTCGAAAGGAATGGTGCAAACCACCTGGCTTCGTTATAGCGTAGCCGTAGCGCTCTGCCTGGCGCGGTTGTGCCTGGCGGATCGGCTTTCCCTGGCATCACAATGCTGCGGCAATAGAACTCGGCAAACCTGCCCCTATGGGTTCGGTTTATCGTGTTTGCAACGTAGAGCGAATTCTACGTGCGAAGGGGTGGTTCGAACTTTGTACTCGAACCCTGTTAGGAGGAAAAAACCATGCAACGCCGTGAATTCATTGCTGCCGTCGGAACGGCAGCCGCCATTGCGTCAGCTTCGAAGGCATTTGCTCAAGCCGCAGGCGGCGGAGAGATGGAAGAACCCATGCATCCGCCGAAATACGAGGCGCTTGAGAAAGCCGCCGCGCATTGTGTTGCGACGGGCAATGACTGCCTCAGGCATTGCCTCGGCATGTATAAGATGAAGGACACGAGCATGTCCGACTGCGCAGACGCGGCCTTTCAGCTGGTTGAGGCCTGTGGTGCACTAGCTGCGCTTGCTTCGGTTAATTCAGAGCATACTGGTCATTTGGCCAAGGCGGTCGCGATGGTCTGTAGGGACTGCCAGAAAGCATGCGAAAAATACCCCAAGGTTGCCGAATGCAAAGCTTGCGGCGAGTCATGTAAGGCTTGCGCCGCGGAATGCGACAAGGTTGCTGCTTAACCAATGATCTGGTCAGCGGGTGGGACTATTTTTCGGATTTGGAAATCCGGCTCAGCCGCTGGCCGTCCCGGCATCGAGCGCCCCGCTCGTTGCCTCCCACCATAAGACTAGTCAGGTGAAATTCGTGCCGCTAGCCGCGTAAGATCATAATTGCAGTAGGGCGAAGCTCGTGCGGTCCGTCTCGTGAACGGCCGCGCGTTACGATCTTCGGCCCTTGCAGGGGACGTGAGTGCCAGGAGCGGTTTCTACGTCGCCCGAAGCCGTGGCGCCACGCCACCGGAACAACAAATTCGTATGGCTTGTTCGTCGGCGTTCAATCGCCGCTCTATTTTTACATCTTTATCTTACATCTTTTCGAAAACTCCGTGATCGGTCGAAAACAGATGATGTCCGCAACTGGCGGATATCTTGAAAAAGTCGCCGGTTGATGGGGCGGCAACGCCGTAATGCACTGCTTCTGGCGATTTGGCAGGGGATGCGGCGATGATGGGCGTTCAAGCGGCGTCGGCCCGATTATTCTAACGAAGCGGCGTCGATCCGGCAACGTAGCGGAATGTACTCGCTGCAATTTCGGGTGTTCGGTTCGCCTCGTCTCCGCGAATCGACGAGTACACTCTCGCGGTCTATCAATCGAAGATCGAAAACGCGAAGGAGGCGCGGATCATCATTGCAGCCTTTGACGTGAAGAGGTGGGTGGAGCCGAAATTTGTTGAACAGGCGCTGAAACAGCCGGGTCTGCAAAATGCGTGGCCTCAGTAGAATGCCAAGGGAGAGCCAAACAAAGACGCCAAGATAAATCAGCGACAGAAGCAATTGCGTCCGTCCTCATCTTTAGGCCCTCGTCATTGGCGCCGATTTGGTAAAGCGCAGTGGCAGGGGGATGACATTTCAGTTCGTTCCGAGAATCGCCGTGATGGTTTAAAAATTGGCGGCAACGAGGGGTTGAGCCGACGGACGCCGCTTGGAGCGAGGCCAACAATGCGGTTTCCTCCCAATGGGGTCATTGGCAACGGGCGGGCGGAAAATTGGCTGGAGGCAAGCGCTAACTAACCGGGAGAATAACCGACAGAACATTTTGACGATCCGTCGGGTGTCTCAATTCCACTAAATTCATCAAACTCAGAGCTGTCAGTATTTGGTATTCTCGAAGCTGAAGAAAACGCACGTGAAGTTTTTGGGTCCGACCATCACCGAGACGTTATTGATTGTTTCCGCAATCTGCTTGCCACTTACTGCGCAATCGGATGATGGCTTCATCCGAATGTTGCCAGAAGAGGTTCCCTTCAAACCCCCCTTGGAGTCGGCGCTGAGCAGGCGGTTTTGTTCGGCGACAAAGCTGGGCGTTTACGTCATCCGTGTCAGATTTCCGCCGGGTGCTCATTCGAGCCCACATTTCCACTCGCAGGATCGGCATGTGACGGTGATCAAAGGAACTTGCTGGATGGGTGTCGGCGACGAACTCGACTTCAACAAGGCGGTTCCGATGAAGGCCGGTTTATGTTCTGCACCCGGCGCGGGCAGTTCATTGGGATGGGGCGGGAGACGAAGAGGCGATTGTCCAGATCATCGGAATAGGCCCCGTCGAAACAGTCCAGGTCGGGCCAGCGCGCGCGCGATCAGGCTATTGGCCGAAACCGAAGAGCTCGCGCGGCGACGATATGCAGCTGTCCGGAATTCAAGTGTGATGCCCACGCTTGCGATTGGGATGGAGGATAGTTGGTCCAACTCAGAACTTCGGGTCATCGGCATTTGCCACGGGCATAGAACCCAGTGGCGGAAATATGAGCACCCTATTCGTCACGGCCTGATGGCGGTCCTGCGACGTTCTCCGCGGGCTTTAGAAGGCTCAGCCGATCCGTGGCGTCGGAATTGGTCTACCGATCTTCGTGGCGCCTCTGTCGCCGTCATCATCGCCGCAGTGGTCTCCTGGCGTAACGCGGCGTCGCTCACCTCCGCCTGGGGCAGCGTCTGCCCCCCGCCAAGGTTTGCAGGAACCTGAGTGAAGCGATCTTCAGATATGCCCGTGTGTTCTTGCTGTTTTGACGAACGGTGTCAGTATTTGTTCGCCGCTGAAATCGTCATGGTGCACCTCCGAGTAGACCACCATGGCTTTAGGTTGGTTCGCTGCGGCAAAAAGAGTTTCGCCATGGCGCAGCGGGATGATGGCGTCCTTTGCTCCGTGCAAAATAAGAAGTGGCGCTTCAACGCTGGCGATTTTCGACAGCGAGTCGTATTTGTCGCGCACCAGGTGGCGGACACCGATCAGGAAGGGACAAAGCTCTGCGGCGCGCGTCTCCACCGACGTGTGGGGAGCTTGCAGCACTAAAAGCCCCGGCGGGCGCTCGGTCGCCATCTGCACCGCCACGCCGCTGCCGAGTGATTCGCCGAAATAGATGAGCTGTTTTGAAGGTATTTTAAGCGTGCCTTGTGCATATTCGATCGCGGCGCGCGCATCCGCGTAGAGTCCTGCTTCCGTGGGGCTGCCTTCGCTTTTTCCGAAGCCGCGATGGCTCACCGCCACCAGACCGAATCCGGCATCGATAAACGCATGAAACCAGGCCGCTCGCTTACCCAGATGAAGCGCATTGCCGTGAAAATAGAGGATCGTCGGGCGGCCGGCGCGTGCTGGGTGCACCCAGGTTTGCAGTTTCAGTTTGTCGGAAGTCTCAACGAAAATGTCTTGCACCCGCTTAAGACCAAACGCGCTAGGGGGTGCGGTCATTTTCGCGGGGAAATACATCAGGCGCCGTTGGAAGATGAATAGTCCGGCCACGAGTGCGCAGTATACACCGATGGCTATTTCAATGCCAATCCACATAAGGCGTTGCCGTTATTTATGCGAAGAGCCGGAGCACGCGCCGGGTGAGTTCAGAAGGAGCAAAACCGTCAAATTTCATTTTCGGAATCATTAATTCCTGTGGCCTAACCGCTGAAGGCGAGCAACAATGTAGCATAAGGTTGTCTTCGACGGCGCCGCCGCCGTGTTTAGCGAGCGAGCGAACAATATCGCGTTCGGATAAAATGCCAATCGCGCTGCCTTGATCATCAGCGACCACGGCTGCGCTAAAGGTTCTTCGCGATCAAATCTTCGGCGACGCCAGCCAATGTCTGATCCGGCTGGATCGTCATGATGTGTCGGCCCTTGGCGGCGAGAATATGGGGCGCCTCGCAGGACTCCCAGGCTGCGCGATCCTGCGGGGTCGTGAGGTCCGTTCAAGAAAGAGCATCTTCAAAATGTCGGATGAACAAGATTATGTATTCTAGGATCAGGACCTATTAACTTGAGCGTGATTCAAAGTCTCCGTTGAAGGGGGCTTGAGATGATTCGCCTATTTTTGCTGAGTGAGCGCCAGATGGCGCGGATTTCTCTTTGTTTTCCCTTATCGCACGGCGTGCCGCGTGTGGATGACCGGCACGTGGTCAGCGGCATCGTCTATGTGATCCGCAACGGCC
>DATJBL010000136.1:0-7952 GCA_035515355.1 Methylocella sp. | reverse complement strand
AGTTGGTAAAGTTTGCCTTCGGCGGTCGCGGATCGGGGATTGTTTCGAGCTGCGAGAGGAAATGTTCGAATGACTTCAAGGCAACCTCCGAATGATTCGGTTGCCTCACATAGATTCAGACTTATTTTGACCTAAGGAATCCTTCGTTCTTACTTGCGCCTCAAATTCCTCGATACCGTTGCTAAATGGACTCCCTATAGAGCATTGAACAGCCCTGAAACGCCAGCGAAAGCCAGATCGGAGCAAACGATGCCACAACTCATGATCGACCAACCGCCTGCCGCCGCCTTACTCTTGGCCGCCTGAACAAGCGCCGCCGGAAGGCTCAAAACCGCGGCGCGGTACACCCGCGCTTATGTGCTATATACACGCTGATCTTCGCTTCAGGATCCTGTCATGAGTGAAACTCACCGTATAACGGCCGACCCGAATCAATGCGGGGGGCGCCCGTGCCTGCGCGGCTTGCGCATCCGCGTCAAGGATGTGCTCGACCTGTTGGCTGCGGGCGCCACTCGCGAGGAGATTCTCGAAGATTATCCATTGCTCGAAGCCGGCGACATTACGGCCGCCCTGGAATACGCGGCCCGTCAGAGCGACCATCCCGTGTTACGCGTCGCCTGATGCGATTTCTCGTCGACGCGCAGCTGCCGCCTGCGCATGCACAATGGCTCGCCGGCAAAGGACATGAGGCCGAGCATGTCGCCGACAAGCAGATGGAAGCCGCGTCCGACGCGGCGATTTTGGATTTCGCGCTTCGGGCCTCCGCGGCGATCATCACGAAAGATGAGGACTTCGCGCAGCGCAAGGTGCTGACTGAAAACGGGCCCGTCGTCATCTGGATCAGGCTGCCGAACACGCGCCGACGGGAACTGCTCACACGGTTCGAAACAGCGCTGCCGGATGTCTTGTGGGCCCTCGGACGGGACGAGACCTTGATCGAGGTGATTTGAGATAAATGAAGCCAAGGGGCGGCTTACGGCTGCATGAAGACGAACACGTCGGAAAGGGTGACCCCTTGAGCGCAGCTTCCTCCAGTTGTGCGATCGACTACCCCAATCAATCCGGATCGTTCGTCACCAAATCGAGATTCAGAACTCGCCACGCATCATCGCCAGCATAGCATCGGTGCTGAGCCCCTTGCCTGCGTGACCGCGCAGACGTGCGAAACGGCTCGGGCGCGGTTTCCGCCAAGCTTAACGAGGACCGCGCGGCCATCTGGCGCCCGCTGCCGATTGACCGCAGTGCTTTATAGTGACCGACAGCGTCTCGATCGCGACTCCTCAAGCGAGGGAATTTTGGTGGATAAGCAGATATAAGCGGACGCGATGACTCTCGGTGACGGTGAGCCCCATGTTAGATTTGTGAAATCTCTTTTTTGAGGAAGGCCGCAGGTGAACACAAAGCGCGCAAAAGCTGCCGAGGCGCCCGATCCCTTGCACCACGCCAGGCGCTTGCAGGAATTGATCGCCGAGTTCTGCGTCGAAGCCATGGACTTCACCGCCAGACCAAAGGCGGAGGACACCGCCCATCAGTGGCTCGCCCGGGCAAACCTCGATCCCGATGATCCTCACAGTGCCGATACTGTCGCGCAAGCCCTGATGCTCGCTTTGGAGCTCGCGATGTTTGCACCCTCACTGAGCGGCAGTACGGCGGTTGACCGGCTGGTCCGGCAGCGCAACCCATCTAACGGAGAGGAACGGGCCGCGTTGGAGGCTCTGCAACAAGCGAGCTTCCGGCTGTTGCGCATCCGCTCTTTTGATCGCAAGGGAGTTTTGCTGGTCGAGGACTTGGCGACGGGTAAAACATTGTCGATTCTTGATCGCGACATCCCGGTTGCAGCCATGGGGATCGCCCTGGTGGCACGGCTTTGTCCGCTTCCGGGCGGAATTTTCGGGATCGTGGGTCCGCTAACCCCACTCGACGATGCAGCTCTCGATGTCGCGATGGGATTTGTCCGGCCTGGCAAGGGGTTGGCCAATCCACAGCGCTGCGCTGCCGCTGTCTACCGGCATGTTGTGCGGCACGGTGTGCCGCACATCCTTGGACTGAACTCTTTCCGCGAAACGGAAGATGACCAGTTTCTTTTCGAATTTGAAGATACCGAACTCGATTCGCTTGCCCATGCGTGGGCCAAGCTTTCGAGCGATGCAGAGCCCCCTTCCGGCAGTGTGAACGCAGCGAGGAGTCTCAGTTCCGCGGACTGCCTCATTGACGCCCTCGTCTCTTCGATCGCGGCACGGCGGAACGGGAAGAGCCGACTTGCCGATGCCTATTCGCGGTTGGCATCGATTCAAATGGAGACCATGCAGCGGCGCGCCGCCGTTGGGTTCGGCGCAGATGCGGCACCTCTTGATCGCGTGTCTGCTGTCATCGAGCGTGGCATCGCCGGAAAAAGGCTCTTCAGCGAGGTGCGCGCCCTGTTCGACCATCTGAGACGCCTGCTTCTGGTAACGGCCGGTGCTGGCGCCAAAACTGGCGACGAGGATCTTGCGCGGGTCGTGCAACGCATTCAGGCGCTCCGCGCAAAGACGGTCGATCAAGGCTGCACGGAACAAGAAGCCCTGGCTTCGGCAAACAAGGTGGCGGAACTGCTTGATCGCTATGGATTGTCGCTCAGCGAAATCGAGTTTCGCCGGCAGGCTTGTGAAGGCTTCGGCGTCGACACCGGACGCCGCCGGCGCTGCGTCTTTGACGCATGCGTTCCCAGCATCGCCGCCTTCTGCGACTGCAAGGTGTGGGGCGAAACGACCCCGGCCGGCTCCCTCCGCCATGTGTTTTTCGGTTTTCCAGCCGACGTCGAGGCCGCCCATTTTCTCTACGATCTCATCGGCGTGACCTTCGATACGGAAACCGCGCGGTTCAAGACTGGCACCATCTATGCCAGCATGGAAACCGGCGAGCGCCGCAGCGCCGTGAATTCCTTTCAGACCGGGCTTTCCCACGGGATCGGCGGCAAACTCAAGGCCATGAAAGCCGAGCGCGATATTTCAAACCGGGCCTCGTCCGGGCGTGATCTCGTACCGCTGAAAACCTCAGTCATCGATGACGAGCTGGCAAAGCTCGGACTTTCGTTCCACGCGATAAGCCGGGGCCGCAGGAAACGTGTCTTGGCCGATGCCTATAAGGCCGGACAAATCGCAGGGTACCAATTTGAGGTGCGGGCAGGAATTGACGTAAGCAGCGCCAATTGATCTCGGCGTGCACCCCCACCTGGATGGGAATGTCGAGTCCCCGGGGTCTCGCGTTGTCGCACGAGCGCGGCACTTGCCTGCCAAAAAGGCTTGGACCGGATTGAATTTTCGGAGGGCCGCAGACTATTGCTGATGGCCCCAATGGCAATGGTTCGTTATCCTCAGCCTCGACGACGGCCTTGTGCTGGGATTCGCCTGAAGGTGCGGCGGGAAAGTCAAAACTGTTACGGAAGATAAACAATCATTGGTACACGTCAAACCCGCCGCTCTAATGGTTTACCACAGCCTTTCTCCTACAATGTGAAAGCAACATTCGTCATCCGCGTGACATTACGCCACATCACTCACACCCCGTGGCATAACCCCACTCGAACATCCGCTCGGCCACAAACGAGCGCCCACTACGACAAAGCCGCCCGGAACTTTTCTCGCTGGCCTGTGCCTCGTTTGGACCGGACCCTAAGCCGCCATTACCCACGATCTGCATCACGCGCTTTATGTTGCAAGCCAGAACGTGCAGCGCCATCTCGGTACCGACATGCTTCAAGTTCTTCATCCGGAAGTGAGTTGATCGCGGTTGATCGCATCCACGACTTGATCGTTCCAAATGGGTGTTCCACGGTCTGGCGACGAATGCGCATCTTGTCCGGATCGCCAGGCGAGCCGCGATTGCACCTTTTCAGAACGGCTTCGTGCTCCCAGCGTTTGATGCGGCGTTCCTTGCCGGTCGTGCATTTGGCTTTTTGTGAGTACGCCTGACATGCCGCTGTTTAGTAGCTGCCTGTGCAGGCCCTCGCCTTCCTCTTCGATTGTCTATCAACCACTCGCCCGTGGAACAGCGATAAACATCGTCCCGACCTGAACGAAATCCTGTTTGCCGAACCGACCTTCGGCGTTGGCCAAGGGAGTCATAGAGTTTGGGCTAGACCGGTTCGGCGGCCATATGGCTGTGTGCTTGTGTCACACGATTAAGTGAAAAGGAATGCGAACCTTCGGTCCAAATGGGCTATGTTGCGTCGCATTCGATTGAATATCATAAGCAGTATTATCGCATTCCGTAATGATATCTACTCAGGCGGACCGGTCAGGTTGCGAGCATCCGAATGTGTGACCACAACATTATCGAAGTAATAATTTGAGACATTGAAATGACAAACACGAATATGGAAGACTACGCCCTTCGGGGCGAGGAAGAGCGCATTCTCGCTTCCTTCACCCGGCGCTTGATCGAGATCGCCGCCGTCGCCGTGGGACGCGGATCGGGCACCTCCCCGACCGCCGCGCTCAATGCTATGCGCCTGCCCGCGATCGCGCTCGACCAGCATGGATTGGTCGCCGATGTGAATGCCGCGGCCGACGCCGTTTTCGACCACAATATCAAGATCAAGGACAAGCGGCTGTTCATTCGCGATGCAAGCGCCCGGACTGCGCTCAAAGAAGCCATCGAACAATTGAGGGGCCTGTCTCGTCTCGCCTCCTTCGAGCCGATCATCGTGCCCCGCACGGACAAGCTACCGGTCATCGTGCGCATTTGGCCGTTCGCGGCGCCCGCGCAGCCGTCGGCGCTAGAAGTGCGCGCGCTTTTGACGTTGAATGCCTTGGGGCCAAGGCCAGGACCGCCAGCGGCGATCCTTGCCAAGACCTTCCGCCTGACCCCCTCGGAAGCGAAGCTCGCCTGCATCTGACGGCCCCAGCCGGGGCGTGTCTGTTTCATCCTGCTCAGAGGCCGAGGACTGGCTGAGCGGCCACGATCCCGACGCGGTGCTGCAAGGCATTCGCCAACCACCTTAGGAACAGGGCCTTTCGCCTGTTCTCAGGTTGACCCCCGCTTTCATGGAAACCAAACATGTACGCTCAAGCCTCGAGGTGCTATTAGCAGGCGGCCGAACAAGGCCAGCAAGCTCGAGGGATCGCGGCGAGCGGCGCGCTCATGGGCGGCTTGATGGGGGCGATCGGAAGCATGCTCCTAAGCGAGCCAACTTTGAGCTGACGCCCCATCCTTTTTTGGCTTAAGGCGTCGTTGCGGCAAACCGAAAGAACACGACTCCGCCGAGAACAATCCCTAGCAGGCCGCCCAAGCTGCTGACGACTGCGTCGCTGATCGCCGAGTGGCGGCCAGGCACCCAAAGCTGCAGCAGCTCCATGGATGTCGCCAACAACGTCAGACCGACAACGATCCTAATCCAAGCGGCCCTTGTGCGAAACCCGAACGCGAGAGCCGAAGCGGTAGAGCAATACGCGATGAAATGCTCGGCCTTGCCGGGCAAGTCGGTGTGAGGGCGATCAGCGCCCGGAACGAGCGACAAAACAATAATGGCCAGAACGCCGAAGAAGCCCGCTGCCCGAACAATAGCTAGGGGAATCGTCATGAACCTAACCTCCTGCTACGCGTGAACTGCTTAGGTATGGGAACCGCAGCGGTCAAGGCCACCAGCCTAGCGCATTGGCTTTGAGGTTGTGACAATTTTGGAGGCACTCTATGCTTCCGGCGTACCGAAGGCGAAACGGGATGCTGCAAATAAGCCGCGCGAGGCGCGGCGGCCCACCGGAATTTGTGGGCTCCTCGGTGAGCTAGGCGAGCAGCACCGCGCCCGCCAGCGTCGCCCCAGGCTTTCGCGCCGGTGACGTTCGCATCGCGCAAGGCGGTTGGACGTCGAAGGCATGATCGGGATGACTTACCCTTCGTCGCGTTCGCCGCGCATTCTCGCTTGCGTGATGCGTCGATGGCTTTGGCACGACATGCCCCATCTTGTGCGCGGTCTTGATCCACTCGTTGATCGCCTCGCGTATGTTGGCGAGCGCTTCCTCGGGGTCTCGCCGTCGCTGATGCAGCCGGGGAGATCGTGAACGATCGCGACATGGCCGCCGACTTCAGCTTCTGACAGGGGGCTCAATCACCACCGAATAGCGAAGCAGGTTCATCGCGGTGTCACGTCGACCAAATCAAGCCGCCTTTCGATTCGCTCCAAACGCTCGTCCGTTCGATCGGCGCGTGACGCGATACTCGCATAATGGTTTGCTTCGGCGGCCGCGAGCGACGCGACCGAGACTTCAAGCGTTGTCATCCTGTGCTTAATGTCCGCCATGTCAAAGCGTAGCGCGTCCATGTCGGCGCGAATATGACGGAGGTGTTCAGGCACAAGATTTTCAGTTTCGGCCATTTTTGCGCCTCGGCTTCACGCCCTTGATGCTTTCGCCCGTTGCAAAAGCAGATCAGCGCGATCATTCCACCAAAAATAACTGATTCCATCGCCTCATCAATTGGATAAGTTTGGGCACATGGGGTAATCGGCGCGGCATCTTTCCGCCCGAGGTGCATGCCAGACAAATCTGGCTTTGTCGCTCAACCCCCGGGAGAACAGTTGTGGAGCAATATGTTGCATTGGACGTCTCGCTTTAGAAGGTCGCCGTTTGTGTTTTGACAGCCTCAAGTCGTGTTGCCATCGAAGCCGAAGTGGCATCCGAGCCTGGGGCTTTGATTGCGTTCATTCGAACCAAAGCGCCTCATGCGGTCAGATCGGGCTGGAAAGCGGGCCGACGTCGCCGTGGTTGTGGCATTCTTTAAAGTCTGCCGGATTGCCAGTGGTATGCATGGACGCACGCCATGCGCACGCTGCTCTGTCCGTCCGTCCAACCAAAACCGACCGCAACGATGCGCGCGGCCTTGCCGAGATGGTGCGGATGGGCTGGTATAGAGAGGTGGCAGGTCAAAAGTCTCGGGGCGCACGAAAGAATGGCGCTACTGGGCGTTCGCCGTCGGCTCGTCGATATGCGCGTCCAGATCGATGGTCAGATCCGCGGTATCCTGAAGACCTTTGGCCTAGTCGTAGGAAGAGGCAACAAAGGTGCTTTTGCCCAACGTGCACGGATGCTCGCCCAAAACCATCCGGTTCTGTCAGCGCTCATCGACAAATTGATCGAAGTGCGGGAGATTGTCGTTGCCACGGTGGCGGCTTTGGACAAGGAGATCCGCCGTTTTGTCCGCGATGACCTGACGTTGCGACGGTTCATGACAGTGCCTGGTGTCGGGCCGGTGACAGCCCTTGCATTCCGCTCCACGATCGATGAGCCGAACAGGTTCAAGCGGGCTCGGGATGTCGGTCCCTATCTCGGACTGACGCCTCGACAATATCAGTCCGGAGAAACGGACCGACAAGGCGGGATATCGAAATGCGGGGACCGATTCACCCGCACCTGCCTTTATGAGGCTGCCAGCGTCCTTCTCACGAAAGTGCAACGCTGGTCGCCCCTCAAGGTATGGGGAACGCGGCTGGCGTGGCGCGTCGGATCGAAGAAGGCGCGTGTCGCCATAGCCCGCAAGATCGCCGTGATCCTGCGATGCAACTGGACCGACGGGACCGAGTTCTGGTGGACCAAGGAGACGGCCACGGCCTGATCCTGGTTCATCGTACCAGCTCCCCATTCGCGGAGACGCTGTCCTGGCCGGGACGGCGGGTTGAAACGACTGTAAGCAGGCTGTTGCCCATGAAAAGGGCGCTTCACACGTTGCAGCTCTTCACCCCTGACACCCATGATGGGGCGACCTAAGCCGACCCCGGAGAGAACCGGGACCCCGGCCAAGGCATCAGTTTTCAGAATGCTTGACTTCGAAACGCCGATTAGTCTTACTGCGTCATAAATTCTTACGGCGCGAGCCTTTGCCGGCAGGCGTGGCGCAGCATGGGCATCGCGAAAGGGCGCTGACGAGCGCGATGATCAATCTTCTGCGCATCGTCGCGATCGAGTTGGGGATGTGGCGTT
>DATJBL010000135.1:0-38532 GCA_035515355.1 Methylocella sp. | reverse complement strand
CCGCGAATTTCATATGCCCACGAAATACGGACGGAATCGACTTCTCAAATGTTCAATTTGACCAAGATGTCGATTTCAACAAATGTCTTATACCCGAATCCGATTTTCGGCATACGATTTTCCGCAAAGGGGACTCGTTCCAATTGGCGACCTTCTTGCACATTGCCCGATTTCAGGACTCGAGGTTTTGCAACAGTGCCATCTTCCACGGCGCGACCTTCCTATCTGAAGCCAGCTTTATTGAGACAACCTTCTCTGATCGCGCCCTCTTTGATGACGTGACCTTCCACGGCGGCGTGTTCTTTCGTGATGCGACCTTCTCAAAATGGGCCGAGTTTAACAGCGCGATCTTCTCCGGTGAAAGCAGTTATGAGCGCAAGATCGTTCCGCAGTCGTTTGAAAGGAACCTCCAGCATTTTTTGAGGCCAAGCTTCATGAAGGCACAAACCGGAATGCTAAAAAATGGCCGCTGCCGCCTGCGGCAAACGTAGCAAAGCAATTCGTCGACTCCTACGCCTGTCTCAAGCGTGAAATGGACCGGCTTAAAAAGCATGAGGACGAACTCGATTTCTTCGCCCTCGAATTGCAATCGTGCCAAGTGCTGCTTGGCACCAGCATGGGCTTGCCGATTGCGATTTATGGTGCGTTATCCGATTACGGCCGCAGCTATATCCAACCATTGGTCGCGCTCTTCTTTCTGGGCTTGATTGGCACGCTGGGGATTTTGTCTTCTGATGCACTTTCCCCCTGGCAATCGCTCGGATTTAGTTTCGCGAACACATTTAACGTATTTGGCTTTCGCAAGGATTTTTTCGATCCTTCGGTAATTGCATGTCTTCCTGCTTGGCTCCAGGTCGTCGCCGCCGTTCAAACCATCCTTGGCACCATTCTGCTCTTTCTCATCGGCCTCGGCATCCGCAACAAATTCCGTATGAAATAGAGGCCGCTCCGGCCAGAGACTCCATTCATCGCACGGCGGCAGAAAAGCGCATCGGGATTTTAAACTCAAGGACGGCGCGAGGCGCCGCCGCCTCTGGCGGTCACGATCCTTGACTTCAAAATCCCGATGCGCTCATGGCTTGCCGCGCAGTGAATGGGTTTTTCTGCGCCGTGCGCGCCAAGCAAAATGCCAGCCGGTTGCGCACAGAGTCATGGCGAGGCTCGCGGGCTTAAAGCGTTACCCCTCCCGCACACTCGCCAAAAGCCGCCGCGCCTTGGTGAGATGCGGCACGTCGAGCATCTCGCCTTTGTAATTAATTACCCCCGCATGCGGCTCGGCCGCGAAGGCAGCGACGATTGCGCGCGCCTTCGCGATGGATTCTTCCGAGGGCGAGAAAATCTCGTTGATGATCTCGATCTGCGCCGGATGGATCGCCATCTTCCCGACAAAACCATCGCGTTTGGCCTCCTCGCATTCGACGCGCAAGCGGGAAAGGTCGCGGAAATTCCCGTGCACGGCATCGATTGCCAGTACGCCGGCGGAAGCCGCCGCGAAAAGCGTTAAGCTCCGCGCCAGCACATAGGGGAAAGTATAGGCGCCATCCGCGCCGCGATTCGTCTCAGCTCCGAGAGAAGCCGCGAGATCCTCCGCGCCCCAGGTGAGGCCTTCGAGCCGATGACTTGCGTTGGCATAACTGCCCATGTTGAAGATCGAAGCGGGCGTCTCGGTAGCGATCGCCATGATCCGCGTTGCACCGTCGGCAAGCTCATGTTCTGCCTCTTTCACTGCGAGTAGCGCGCCAAGGTGCTGGAGCGACGCGCCATTGACGCTTTTTGGCAGAAGAATGCCGTCGGGCGGCGCCTGCATCACGGCGCCGAGGTCGGCCTCCGTCATCCCCGATTTGAGCCCATTGACCCGCACGTAAAGACGCGGGCGCGATGGCGCGGGCAAGGCTGTGGTGAGAAAGGCAAGGGCCTGATCGCGCGCCTTTTGCTTGGCTTCCGGTGCAACCGAATCCTCAAGATCAAGAATCAGGCAATCTGCGCCGCTCGAAAGGCCTTTTGCAAGTTTCTTTTCGCTATCGGCGGGAATGAACAGCAGGGAGCGCATGGGAAACCTTCAAGGTTAGCCGGTCCGCTTTCTCATCATGGCCTGGCGGCGGCACTCGGCGACGAGCCGGTCCTCCTGCTGATAGGCGCGATGAAGGAATTCGACAATGCCCGCATCGGGGCGCGATTTCGACAGGCGTTTGGCCAAAATTTCGGTCGTGGCATGCAAGGTGTCGCCTTCGAACAGAGGCGCCGGAAATCGCACCTCAGTCATGCCGAGATTAGCGATTGTGGTGCCGAGCGTAAGATCGTTGACGGAAATTCCGATCATCAGACCGAGGGTGAAGAGGGAATTCATCAGAGGCCGGCCCCACTGCGTTTCGGTTTCGCAGAAATGGGTGTCGATGTGGAGCGGCTGCGGATTGAGTGTCATGTTGGAGAACAGCATATTGTCCATTTGCGTGACAGTCTTCGTCAGACGGTGTTCGATCGTCGCGCCAATGACGAAATCCTCGTAGAAAATGCCACCGCGCTTATGCCGCTCAGCCTGCCAATGATTGTTCATGCGCTATTGTCTCCGGTGCTCCCCGCCGCGGCCTGCTGAGGAAGTTCCACGGCCGCGTTCTGCAACGCCGATTTTGGAATGTGCTTTTGATCCTGCCATGCTAGCTCAAAAATTCATGGAATGGGCAAAGACTGCTTCGCCCACCGCGCTCGCCGAAGTTCGTGCTTGCAAAGCGCTGATTTCGCTCGCCATTAAGCCGGGCGCGAAGCTTCTGAGACTTTCAATCCGCGTGAGCGCGTGGCGGCCGAGGGAAAGAGCGCCGGATTCGCGGCACTCTACCGCAAAGCGCATATGCCGGAGCGCCTGCTTCCCGCTTTTGTTGTTGGCCTTAAGGCGGTTTCGAAGTTTCGTTGCGGTGGACCGATGAACGCGCTGCAAAGGGCGCTCCTCACATCCGTCCCTGAGTCCTGCGCCTCCGCTAATCCCAGCGGCTCGAACCCAAAGCCGCCCGGGACGAGGTGCGCTGCGCCGCGCGCTGGCGCTGGAGTATTCAGCCATGCCGAATTCAGAGATGCCCCGATTGACCAAAGGCGAAGCATATCCGCTCGCGTCCTCCGCCTTCAAAAAAGCAACGATGCCTGAGAAACAGGAGACGAAGATTGATCTCAAAGCTTTTGTGGCTGAACCCCTGGCGGCCTAAGCCTTGTTGCGGCTTCACCGGAAGTTGCCTTAGTTCAAATTGGAGCCTCATCGCCGCGTCGCATAAGCCCGATGCGTTCGGCATAATGCAAGAGTAGAATTGTCTTCGCATCGACAATCTCGCCCTTGCCGATCATGTCCAGCGCTTCGTCGAGGGTCGGCTCCAGCACTTCAATATCCTCGCCTTCGCCCTCAAGGCCGCCGCCCTTTCCAACACGGTCTGCCGCCGTGTATTGCGCGGCGAAAAAAATCATCTTTTCAGCAAAGAATCCGGGGCTCATGTAAGCTTCGAAAAGGCGGCAAGGATTTCGCACGATGACTCCAGTTTCTTCCTCGGCCTCCTTGATGATGCGGGATTCGGCATCTTCTCCGTCGAGCCTGCCCGCGCAGACTTCAATCAGACTTTCTCGGCGCTCTCTCAAATAGGCCGTCAGGCGAAACTGCCGCACGAGGATGATCCGCAAGCGGCTTGGATCATAAAGGAGAATGGCGGCGCCATCACCGGTATCATAGATCTCGCGAGCAAGGTTTTGGTGGCGCCCGTCGAAACGCTTGCGTTCGATGGTGAATCGCTCAAGCAATCCGTTCCCGCGCGAAATCAGATGCTGGCCAAGGATGCGAATATTGCTCGTCATCGCGTCAATATCCAAACTGCTCGCGCAAAATCCGTTCGTTGAGGGAATGGCCCGGATCGTGGAGAAGAATGAGGTCAGTCGCATGATCCATCGCCACCACGACCTTGACAACATCTTTCACTTCAAGATGGTCGGCAACGGCGGCTACCGGGCGCTTGTCTGGCTCGAGAATATTGATGGTCACTCGTGCAGTATCTGGCAGTAGGGCTCCCCGCCACCGGCGTGGCCGGAACGCAGCGATCGGCGTCAGCGGCATCAATGTCGCGTCGAGCGGCAAAATCGGTCCGTGCGCTGAAAGATTATAGGCGGTCGAGCCGACGGGCGTTGCGACGAGCAGTCCATCGGCGGTGAGTTCGGCGAGCCGTTCCTTTCCGTCGATTGAAATCCGCATCTTTGCCGCTTGATAGGACTGGCGGAGGATCGAGACCTCGTTGACCGCTCTTGCCTTGACGGTTTCTCCTTTCATATTGGTCGCCTCCATCAGCAAGGGATGCACGATGGACGCTTCCGCCTGGTCGAGACGCTCTTCGAGGTCGGGGCCATGAAATTCATTCATAAGAAAACCGACCGAGCCTTGCTTCATGCCGTAGATTGGTTTGTGCTTGCCCATGAAGCGGTGAAGCGTTTGCAGCATGAGGCCATCGCCGCCAAGCGCGACGACGACATCGGCTGTTTCAGGGTCGACCGTTCCGTAGCGGGCGATGAGGCTTGCCTGTGCCGCGTTCGCTTCTGGCGTGCCAGACGACAGGAAAGCAATCCGTTCAAAGCGGTGTTGTACGCGTTTGCTTGGCTGCATGCGGGTGCTCCAGCGGCGAGCCATTGTCATAGCCGCGCGCAGCGCCCCTCGTAAAGCCATCACTCAGCTGATCCCGTGCGGCCGGTCTCCTGCAAGGAGAAGTTGTGGAACTTGCGAAAAGGTCCAGTTCGTCCCTTGGCGGTCAAAGACCCAGACGAGATCAAAACGATCGAGCGGCCAATCTTGCGGCGCGGTTTCTTTATTTCCGAGGATCATATTGGCGATGACATGCATGTTCCTGTGTTTCCAGGAAATGAGAGGGGTGCCTTCCGCGGCGAGCACTTTTTCGACAAGCGCCTCCTCCTCACCCTCGAAATAGTCGCAATTGAACTCGACTTCTAACAATTCGGCTAGGGGTAGCAAGCTATGCTGCGGCCGAAGGCTCGGAGCGGTGGGCCCGGCCTTGCAGGCAAATAAGATCCGGGGCCGGGCAAGAGCGGGGTGGACGAAGTGATTATCCTGCGGAGCAAAAAAACGCACAAGCGCACCCGCGCGCTGCCAGCCGCGCACCGAGAGTTCTTCCTTGTTCTTTATCCCCTCTTGGGTCACACCACGAATCGATTTGTCCGCATCCGGCCTTTCCGTATGCCGCATCAGCATGATTTTGGCGCAGCTCATTGCGCTCGCTCACTGTGTTCCAAGTCGCGTCCTAAAGCATGATTGGCAGAAAAATTTGCTGCCTTTTTGGAAAAGATCATGCCGGATGGCTTGGCTCGGAGGGAGCAGAGTTCTCCGCATATTAAATAAAAAAGGATATTAAAATAAAAAAGGCCACGCGAGGCAATTTGAGCCTCACTGCGTTGACGTTCGGCACCTCTGAGATCAGTAGCTTGCGCGCTCTCCCGCCGTGTTCCTCGCGGAGACGTAGGGGGACTGGTCTAGATTGCCATATCGCGAGCGATATTTCTCATAGTAGTAATTATTGCGATAGCGCTCATAGCGGCCAATCGCGGACATATCGACCTTGTTGAGGATGACGCCAAGAAGATGCTCGTAGATTTCTGGCGCATTCGCTAGACCGTGCCTGACGAGGTCGACCTTGGTGGAACCCCATTCGACGGCACAGAGGTAAGCATCGATGAAGTTCGTTGAGGCGCGCGCGTCGACAACTGGGATAAGCGGAGGCAAGTCGACAATGAGATAATCATAGGTCTCCTGCAAGACCGCGATCAGTCTCTTCATTGCATCGGAAGCCAACAACTCGTTGGTGTGTGGCATGTTTGACTTTGGCCCGGCTGGCAGAAACCGCAGGCCACTTCGGGGATCGTGCAAAAGAACGTCGTCGATCGACTTCCAACCGGCCAAGACGTCGATCAGCCCAGGCCCATCATAAGCGAGCAGACGCGAGAGGGTCGGATTGCGGAGGTCGGCGTCGACCAAAATTGCGCGGCTTCCGGCATGGGCAATCAGTTGAGCATAATTTGCCGAGATCGTTGATTTGCCTTCGCCAGGAAGTGTGGAAATAATCCCCATGACTTTCTTGGCTTTTAAAATCCCGCTGAGATCGCTCGTCACCTTGACCGTACGTAAGGCTTCGCTGAATTGCGAGAATGGTTGGTTCAGGACGAGATCGAGCATCGGCTGTGGGCGAACCAGCAACGGCGCAGCGGTTGGGGCCGCCGGCGAACTTTCAACAACAAGACTGGCGGCCTTCGGTCCTGGCATGGTCTTTATGAGCGGTAGCATCGTGAGGCAATTGACTTGCAATTCCTCTTCGACCTGTTCGCTTGAGCGGAACACGCGGTCGAAGACTTCCCGCAGTGCCCCCACCCCGAAGCTTAGCACCCCGCCAAATGCGAAGCTGAGCAGCAGCACGAGCGATGTCTTTGGATAGGTCTTCACCAAAGGCGCATCGGCGGTGCCGACAAGCCGCGCCTCCGAGATCGGGAAAGATTGCTGTTGGACCCCTTCCATGTAACGTTGGAGGAAGTTGTCGTGGAGCGACTTCGAAGTCTGGGCGGCGCTCTCCAATTCGCGCAACTGGACCTGCGCTTGGTTGGTGATCTGGGTTTGCGAAACGGCGCTGTCCAGGCTCTTACGAAGGCTCTGTTCCCGAGCAGAAGCGATTTCGTAATCGCTTTTATAGCTTTGCTCGATCTTCGCCATTTCATCCTTGATCCGGTGCTGGAGCTCCCGCATTTGAGTCTGCTGAGCAATAACGGATAAATGGTCAGCCCCGTATTTCTGTGTCCAGATTGACACATGCGTTGCTGCCTCAAGATATTCCTGACGCAGCTTGACGATGATTTGGTTATTCAGCGCGTCCGTGATTGAAGCGTCGGGAACATCCTGTTTCATCACCTCTTGAATGCGATCGTAGCGGGCCTTGGCTTCCGCTGTCGCGGCCTGCGCGAGGATGAGCTGACCATTGATCTCGGAAAGCTGCTGGTCATTCATCAATTGCCCGTTCGTGCCGGTGTCGACGATGTTGTGTTTCTGGCGAAAATCTACGACCGCCTGCTGTTGGGCAGCGGCTTGACCGCGCAGTTCTCTTAAGCGATCCTGCAACCAGACACTTGCCCGCCGCGTTTCTTCATATTTGGAGTTGAGCTCGTCTTCCATATACGCTTCTGCGATCGCATTGGCGATTTTCGCGGCTTTCGCGGGATCGGTGGATTGAACACTGATCTCCATGACATAGCTCTGGCCGACACGCGTGACGGTTCGTTTGTCCTCCAATGTCAGGAGCACCGCCTTGGCGAGCCGCGCCTTCGCTTGCTCCTCGCTCTCAGGTACTGATGTAGTAAAAAGACTGCGCACGCGGCCGATCAGAGCACCGACAAATCCGGGGGGACCTCCGGCAAATTCCGGGTCCTTGGTCAAGTCGAGCTTATTGACAACCGCACGGCTTACGTTGTCCGATTTGAGGAGTTCAATTTCCGTTTGCACCGCGCTGGTATCGAGCGGAGCGTCGCCACGGGTCGCTTCCTGGGGGTTTAAGGTGTGAACCTTGCGGGCGTCGATCACCATCGAGGCCGTGGCCACATAGGTGGGTACCGCGGTAAAGAGATAGAGACCAGCGAGCGCCATGCTCAGAATCATGAAAACGATCATGATTGGCAATTGATGCCGGATGACGCGCATATAAAAATTACGCGGGCTCGATTCCAAAGGTCCGGTGCCCCTGGAATTCACATCGTCCGAAAGGAGACTCTTGTCGAGCTTAAGCATCCGGTTCATGTTATTTTTCAAACTTCCGTGTTGCGGCAGACTTCAAAGTTGCAAGGCCATTGTCCGGCGGCTGATGTTCGTCCCCGTGCTGGCCATATAGTAAGCCACCCGCGGGTGAAAAACTGTCTCGGGCGTTCAATTATTTGCTGGGTCCATTCAATGGCTTCAAGGCCGCAGTCTGCCACGGATCGCGTGACACTCGTCTCTTCGATGACAGGCCCCCGTCGACCTCAATAAAGTGAGCCTCAAAATCATAATTTGGCACATTTCGCTTCTAGGGACATCCGGGCTGGAACGAAACGACGCTTGGATGATAAGTCAAATTTAGCATACGCGTGCGACGGCGCCTTGCTGGGTCGATGAATCAATCCCTGGTAGTTGACAACATATAATAAATGAATTTGCGTTTCTAGAGGGTCCGGTGGGCCCCGAGCGGTTTTATCGCCGCTGGCGGCCTCTCGAGAAAAAGCAACATAATCAAATCGAGGTAACGCTGAGCACTGTCACTCCAAGAAAAGCGAGCGGCCTGCTTTCTCCCCTCGGCGCGCAAGCTGTTCGCGAGATGTTGATCTGCCTGTAGACGCTTGATTTGATCGAGCCAGGCGCGCGGCGATTTTGGGTTGGCATAAAGCGCGGCGCTGCCGCACACTTCCGGCATGCTCGCGCAGTCCGACGTAATCACGGGACAGCCGAGGGCCATGGCTTCGAGCACGGGCAGGCCAAAGCCTTCTGTCAGGGAAGGAAAAGCAAAACAAAATGCGTTTCGATAAAGCGCCGCGAGATCGTCATCGGTAACAAAACCCAGCATTCGAACATTTGGCGCGACGGACTGTTCGACGGGCGAAAAAGACCGGTGGGGTGCCCCCGCTACCAGAAGATCGAGCCCCAGGGTGTCGAGTTCCTTTGCGATTTCAAATAGAATCTGGACGTTCTTGTGCCGCGCACGGCTGCCGAGCACAAAGACGAACGGCCGGCTGGTGGGGAGGCGTGACGCATAGGGGGAGCGGTCCGGCTGCCAACGTTCGACATGTTCGTGGCCATTCGGGATGACTGTTATTTTGTCGATCGGGCAAAGCCAAAATGCGTCCAGCATGCGGGCCGAAAAGTTCGAGACAGTCACGAGCCGCGCCGCTCTTTTCGCCAAAATAGGCAGGATCGCTTGGTAATAAAGGCGAAACGCTGGACTGTAACTTTCCGGAACGAGGTAAATGTTGACGTCGTGGATGCAGAGGACTTGATTGGAGGATAAGATGGGTCCGATATTCGCGAGGCTGAGCAAGACACCCCGCGACAAAGCCGGCAAAACGCACTGTGTCCATATCGGGCCCCCCACGCGGCCGAACGTCGGTTGCACGTTGATCGCGCGTAGATCGAGGCAGTGGGCGCCGGCCGAAGGAACGATGAGCTTGGCCGTCAGGGACGCAGCCAATCGCTCGTCTTGAAGAAGCTTATCCAACGCTGATACAATTTCTCGGGCGTATCTCTGGACCCCAGTGAGATGCTGCGTCAGAAAGCGTCCGTTGATCGCCAAGCGGTGTTGAACGTGCGGCAGGTTCGTGGTCGACGCGCGAGGCTCGATTTCGTCGCGAACCTCCGTCGTGCAAGAGGTTTGGGCGAGCCCGCTTCGGGGCGAACCGGTCAATTCCTCTGACAAGGAAGCCGAAATCTCGTGCGCCAGCTCTTCAACGCCTGGGTCTGTGCGGGTCTGCAGGAAGACCGGTCCTTTGTCAGTATGGGCTCGAAGACGGAATGACATGGCATTGCCCGCTGAGTGGTATTATTATTTAATAGTTACCAAATAAGATCTATATATTGCAGTTCAGAAAAACGGCGAATCAAGGTGAGCCGATGAGGCGGCCGCTCCATCCCTCGAAACGGCCGACGGCGACGTTCCGATAGTATTCGACATGCTTGAATTTGCCGCGGAGAAAAAACAAGATCAGGCGAACCAATGGGCGCGCGATCCATATCACGGCGGATAAGGGTCCATATTGGTGGACGCGCAAGACATGCCCGACCCCTCGCCCATACTTGCGGCCCTTCCCTTGAATCCCCGCTTCCGCTTCGATATCGAAGGCTTCGTGGTGGCCGTAAATGGATGGATCAAAGTAGCCTTTTTGGTGATTTGCCAGCGCGCGGAGCATAACGTCCTGCGCCTCACAAGATTGCCAGGGCGTTGAAGCGCCAATGCCGATCTCGGGATCAAACCCGCCAATCGCCACAAGCGCGTTTCTCTTAAAGAAAAGGGTCCATTCTATACCGGTCGTCCACACATTGGCTCGTGTGATGGGTTGCGCGGTGTTTTCGAATCTTCCGTTGATGTTGCGCCCATCAAGGTCAGCCGCCCTCCCGGCGAGAAAGTCCGCGCCGGTTTCGGCCAGCCGCGTCAATCCCCGGGAGAGGTACCACGGGGGGTACCAACAGTCATCGTCTGGAAAAATGACGACGGAGCCCTTCGCACATTGCCAGCCCGTGTTGCGGCCTCGGCAAGCGCCCGCTTCGCCGGGCGTTCGCACGCGTCGCAGCGGAAATGGCCATCGTCTGCGCTTGAAAAGCGGGTCAAGACGGTCGTCGCGGTTCTGATCCACCACGATGACTTCGAAATTTTTGTGCTCTTGCGTTGACAGACTCTTGAAAAGTCTTTCGAGGGGAGCCGCCGTCCGTCCCTGCGTAGAGACCACAAGTGAAACTTCGATTTTTTCCGTTCTCAAAACAGTTTCTCCAAGGGCCTATTCAGCAGTAGAGAGCACACCAACTACTTCGGAGCAATACAACTTGAGCATTGCTGAAAGGAAAAGTCCTTGGTACTAAATAGCGGATTTCCAGTGAGGGCGTCTACACTGCGCACTCTGCCTTTAGCCGGACCTTTGCGGGCGTTCCGGAGAATGAAGGAGTCCTGCCAAGATCGACAGCTGGCCCGCTTCGTCCGAAGTTCCGAATGATCTTGGCGCCGTATGATCCCGAAATACTGGGCAAAGGATAGGCCAAAGACAAACTGCCGATCTTATTTAGACCGAAACGGCAGTGGTCGCCTCCCCCAAATGGGTATGGCGCGGGACTTGGCTTCAGAGGTCGAGGATGCGCCTTGGATCAAGGCGGCCGCGAATGAGATCAGCGAAACCGAGCGCATTGCCGAGCGCGCGGCCTCGCCGGTCGATCCAAGGCTCTGGCCAAAGAGATCTGACCACATTCGACCCGACGTTGCGCGCCATCTGGCGCAGGGCGCCCCCGGGACGGGTCGTCCCTTTGCGCCAAAGATAATAGGGGTTGGCGATTTGCGAGTAGCCGAATCTGACCCCTGATGTGCGTCCACCCTTGACACCTAAATGAACGCCCGCCAACCGTGCGTCTTGGACAATGCTGCCATAGGGCGCGAGCTGACGGCAGAAATCCACGTCCTCTGCCCAGCCATAGAGAGGCAGGTTTTCGTCGAAGCGAAGTTGATGTGCGCGGATGGGCGCCAGGCGCACTGCCATGTTGCAGCCATAGGCGCTGTACCGGCTAACCAATGGAACGTCGCCAGTGGGCGGCTCGTAGGAGGCAAGCGCCGCCTTCGCCTCGGCGATCCCGATACCTGGCCCGGTGATACCATCTAAAAGAACCCGGCCCGTCACTGCCACGACCATGGCATGCGACGCAAAACATTCATCAAGCTCAGCAAGATAGGATGGCGCAGCGAGGAAATCGTCGTCGAAAAACATCAGAACGTCGAAATCCTGTGTCGCCTCCAGAATAGCATTGCGTTGTGCGGGCAAACCGCGGGAACCCGCAACGACGCGGACAGGAAAAGGCAATTGCGCGGCCTGGCTTATGTCAAAATCCGCCGCCGCCGCTGGACAGACAAAAAGCGCCTCGGGCAGGCGGGTTTGGTGGACCAGCTCAGCCAACGTTTCCGCAAGAACCAAACGACGGCCGGCGGTTGCGATACCCACCGCGATCCGCAGTCCTGATCGTTTCAAGGTGAGCCCCGGAGCCATCCTGTTTGCGGAACCTTGTAGCATCGCGGCGTTGCTTGATCAAGGCCGTGCTCGGGCTAGGGAATTACCGACACGGTGTGACCGCATTGCAAACACATTAAGAGTCATTTTATGATGCATAAAAATCGAATATTCGGCTTTTTCATACTTCACAAATTTCGCGGTGCAACGAAAAGATTGACTTCTTCATAATAATTGATTTAATATGATAATTGTCAAAAATTAGGCTTGGTTGGAGGCGAATATTATCAAAGGTAATAATGGTTCAGGCAAGGGACGAGACCGATGGATCGAATTTTGCTTATATCCGGACATGACTTTCGCAGTCCGCGCCAGACAACCATCCATTTCATAGCCCAGGAACTGGCCCAATTTGCTTCGGTCCGCTTTCTGTCAGTCGGCTTCAGCAAGCTTTCCCTTATCAAGGGCGATCCCCGCGCGGAACTCGACGGTCTGGCCAATGTCTCGGTAACAGACAGGGGCGTCGAATGTTTCCTTTGGAAGACACTCATCCATCCCTTCAACACGAGGGTTCGCTCGCTCCGTTGGCTGGAGCACGCACATTTTAGATTTTACAGATCGCGGTGCCCTGATCTTGCGGCGCGTTGGATGCGCGAAGCTCAGACAATCATCGTCGAGACTGGGCTTGGGATCATCTTCATCGAAATGATTCGCAAGATGAACCCGGACGCCAACATTATCTATTTTGCATCTGACGATCTCGCCGTCATCGGCTGTTCCTCGTTCCTTCAGTCGGAACTCATCCGGGTCGCCAAATGCCTGGACTGGGTACGGGTGGGATCGCCCGCGTTGCGCGAGCAAATCGTGCCCGATGTTCCAGTTTATTATATCCCCCATGGGGTTGATCGCCAAGTCATGGATCAGGATGTTGTCTCGCCTTACGGAACCGGAATCCACGCCGTTTCGGTGGGATCCATGCTTTTCGACGAGAGCTTCTTTGTCCTGGCGGCGGATCAGTTTCCCGACGTGCAATTCCACGTCATCGGTCCAGGAAGAACCAGCCCGGCGCTCGCTCGTCCGAACGTCCATGTTTATGGAGAGATGAAGTTCTCTGAAACTCTAAGATACATCAAACACGCGAAGTTTTGCATCGCTCCCTACCGGCGCAGCGAAGGGGCCGCCTATTTGGCAGATACATCCGCGAAATTGTTGCAGTATGAGTTTCTGGGGCTGCCGGCGGTCTGTCCAGACTTTGCAGTCGGAAATCGGCCACATCGATTGAGCTACACACCCGGCGATGCAGCCTCGATAAGGCAAGCCATCCAAGCAGCAATGCGCAGGGGTCGGCATAAATCCGGGCAGTATCTCAGCTGGTCGGATGTTGCCCAACGTCTGGTCAACCCACACGCCTACACGGACACGCCGCTGTTATCTTCCACGAATGGATGTCCGCCCGCGAGGGCGGTCGCTTAAAGCATCGTTTTCAGAAAAGGTGCGGGTTAATGCGATCGTTCCATCCGCCGCGTGAAGCCCCAACGAGCCCCGGAGCCCATCTCTTGGAACGATAGCGGTATTTCGGAGCATGCTGGCGAAGGATTCAGACCTTTCAGCGGGGATCATCTGTGATTTCAACAGATGCCGCTAGCCGACGATTCCAATTAAAAACGCCTCGCTCTCGGACCCTTGGTCCGGAGGTCATGGCATCCAATCCCATTGATTATCGTTGGCTGCATGTGTAGTGACAAAAGTGCACAGCAGCTGATGAAACTCGAGCTCGGCGCGTCTTGCGGGGTTTACGATGGGAAAAATGTGTCTTAAGGGGTCGATCTTTGGTGCCGTGTATGTTTCGGCATCCGTTTTCCTCGCACTAGGCCTCGGCGGCTGCAATCAAACATCCGGCTCTTCCGCACCGGTTGCGACAGCCACGCCTCGGGCTCCAGCGCCGCCGAACTGGCCGAAATTGCCTGATGGCGCCGCCTGCACGAAGGACCTGACCCATTATCAAACGGTTCTTGACGCCGACGTCAGCACCGGAAACGTCAACCGTTCGGTCTATGATCAAATCGAGGCCGAGCTGGGTCCTGCCGCAAATGCCTGCGCCGAGGGCCGCGACAGTGAAGCGCTCGCGATGATTAGGTCAACCAAACTCAAGCACGGTTATCGCGCAAGCGCGTAATAGGCCTATCTCTGGCCGACCCACGCCACCCTGCTGACTAGGTTAGCTTGCATTAATCATCCGCTTCGAGGACACAGGATGGCTTCGCCCAGCCGGTCTCCGGCCTCTCTTCAACCGGACCTTAAGGGGGGGCGTTTTCTTGTTGTCGAAGCACGCTTTTATGAGGACATCGGGGCGATGCTGCTGGAAGGCGCGAAGACCGTCCTCGCCACAGCCGAGGCCACATTTGATCTCGTCGAAGTACCTGGTGCGCTCGAAATCCCGCTCGCCATGGCGATGGCGCTCGATCATGCCGCGGCCGCGGGCCGCTCATTCGACGGAGCCATCGCGCTTGGTTGCGTCATTCGTGGCGAGACGTATCATTTCGAGATCGTTGCCAATGAAAGCGCCCATGCACTCATGCAACTCGCCCTTGACCGCAAGCTGGCCCTCGGCAATGGGATTTTGACCGTGGAGAGTGAAGCGCAGGCCTTGGCACGGGCCGACCCTCGTCAAGGCGACAAGGGCGGTGATGCCGCCCGAGCGGCTCTTTCTCTTCACCGGCTTAAAGTTGGGCTGAAACTCGAAACGGGAGCGTCTTGATGGCCAACGCCGACCGGCGTTCTGCTGCCCGCCTCGCTGCTGTTCAGGCTCTTTATCAAATGGAGGTCACCGGGAAGGGCATCAAGGAGACTCGCAACGAGTTCGAGTCGTTTTGGATTGGCCATGAGATAGAGGGCGACCGCTATAAGGATGCCGAAATCGCGTTCTTCGACGATATTTTGTCGGGTGTCGTCTCCGCCCAAGGCCCGATCGACAGAATGATCGACAAAGCTCTGGCGGCCGACTGGCCCCTGGCGCGGATCGATTCCGTCATGCGGGCGATTTTGCGCGCGGGCGCGTATGAATTGCAGAAGCGAAAAGATATTCCCGCGCGGGTCTCCATCAAGGAATATGTCGATGTCGCCGGTGCTTTTTTTGGTGCCGAGGAAGCCGGAATGATCAATGCGGTCCTGGACACCCTGGCGCGCCAATTTCGCCCCGCCGAATTTGAACCGCGGGCTTAATTGCACAAAAAGATGCCGCGTCCTTCGGAAGACGAATTGATCAGCACTTTTTTTGCGCCGCTCGCGGGGCCGGGAGCTTTCGGCCTGCGTGACGATGCCGCGATCCTTGCGGAAGCGGCTGATCGGCACATCGTAGTGACCAAGGACATGCTAACCGCCGGCGTGCATTTTTTCGCCGATGATCCTCCAGGTGCGGTCGCACGCAAGGCCTTGCGGGTGAATCTCTCCGACCTTGCAGCCAAGGGGGCAGAGCCGCGCGGATTTCTCCTCGGCCTTGCCATGCCGGAGGACTGGACGGCTGATTGGCTCGCGGGTTTCGTGAAGGGTCTTGGCGAGGATGCTGCGGCGTATAAATGTCCGCTGCTTGGCGGCGACACCGTGAAGTGTCTTGGTCCTCTCGTTATATCGATCACCGCGCTTGGCGCTGTGCCGGCGCAAAAAATGGTGCGGCGCGAGGGTGTCGCGGCGGGTGATCTCCTATATGTTAGCGGGACGATCGGCGATGCTGCCCTTGGCTTGCGGTTGCGGCTTGATAGAGCGCGGGCCGCCGGGTGGACGAAGCGCGTCAGCCAGGCCGATGCCGCCTATCTTGCCGGACGCTACCTTCTGCCGCAGCCCCGTCTCTCCCTGAGCCATGCACTTCGCACGCATGCGCATGCGGCGATGGATATCTCGGATGGGCTGGCGGGCGATCTGGCGAAAATGTTGCAGCTGACTGGGATGACGGCTAGGGTCATGGCTGCTGATGTTCCACTTTCGGAAGCCGCAAGCAGGCTTGTCCGTCATTCGCCGGGTCTTCTCGAGCCGATTCTTACCGGAGGCGACGACTATGAGTTGCTCTGCGCCGTGCCACCTTCCCAGAGCGCTGCGTTCGAGGCTGAAGCCAATGGGGCAGGGATCAGGGTGCGCGCGATCAGCGTGGCCGAGCCAGGCCGGGCGCCGCCTTCGTTCAAGGATGGGAAAGGACGGAGCTTGATCTTCGCACAGCCTTCGTTCCGGCACTTTTAAAGCTTAGCACCACATGACTACTACCAACGCGCAAAGCCCAATTGCGCGGTGCAGCGGTTTCTTATAGGTCATTCCAAGGACGAGGGTCCAGGGCCTCGCCAACTCCTTAAACCAACCATTCAAGGTGGCAACACATGAATTCCGTTTGGGTTGTGATTTTCGCCGGTCTTTTATCTATCGTCTATGGCGTGGTGACATCATCAAAATTGTTAGCTGCCAATCCCGGTTCGCCGAAGATGCAGGAGATCGCGGGAGCGATCGCGGAGGGCGCGCAAGCCTATTTGAAACGTCAATACACGACAATCGCGGTGGTCGGCCTCATCATCTTCGCGGCCTTTGGATTCTTCGTTTCCTGGTCGCTCGCAGCGGGATTTTTGATTGGGGCCGTGCTGTCGGGTGCGGCAGGATTCATCGGCATGAATGTCTCGGTACGCGCCAATGTCCGCACCGCGCAAGCAGCCTCGCAATCGCTCGGCGCCGGACTCGATATCTCATTCAAGGCGGGCGCTGTGACCGGGCTTTTGGTCGCTGGCCTCGCCCTTCTTGGTGTTGCCGTCTATTTCTACATTCTCACTGGACCGCTCGGCCACGCGCCGAATAGCCGCGAGACGATCGACGCGCTCGTCGCGCTTGGGTTCGGTGCCTCGCTCATCTCGATTTTCGCCCGACTCGGCGGTGGCATTTTCACCAAGGGCGCCGATGTCGGCGCCGATCTCGTTGGCAAGGTTGAAGCGGGGATTCCCGAAGACGATCCCCGTAACCCTGCGACGATCGCCGATAACGTCGGCGACAATGTCGGCGACTGCGCCGGCATGGCGGCCGATCTTTTCGAAACCTATGTGGTGACCGTCGTCGCCACCATGGTGCTCGCCGCAATTTTCTTCAGCGGCCAGCCGGTTCTGCTCGGCGCTATGCTTTATCCGCTGGCGATCTGCGCGGCTTGCATCATCACCTCCATCGCCGGAACTTATTTCGTGAAACTCGGGGCCGACAATTCGATTATGGGAGCTCTTTACAAGGGCCTCATTGCTGCGGGACTTCTGTCGGTCGTGGGTCTTGCCATCGCGACCTTCCTGACCGTGGGTTTCGGCACCACTGGTACGGCGGATGGTGCCGCGATCGAGGGCTGGCGTCTTTTCCTCTGCGGCGTCATTGGGCTTTTGGTTACGGGCCTTATCGTTGTCATCACCGAATATTACACCGGCACCGGGAAACGTCCGGTTGTGTCCATCGCACAGGCCTCCGTGACCGGACATGGCACCAATGTGATCCAAGGCCTCGCCGTTTCGCTTGAGTCGACGGCGCTGCCGGCGCTGGTCATCATTGCGGGCATTGTGTTTACCAGTCAGCTCGCCGGTCTCTTCGGCACGGCGATCGCGGTGACCACCATGCTCGGGCTCGCCGGGATGATCGTCGCGCTCGATGCTTTCGGACCGGTGACGGACAACGCGGGTGGCATCGCCGAAATGGCGGGTCTGCCGAAAGAGGTGCGGCAAGTGACGGATGCGCTCGACGCGGTTGGCAATACGACAAAAGCGGTGACCAAGGGCTATGCGATCGGCTCGGCCGGGCTTGGCGCTTTGGTGCTCTTCAACGCCTATAGCCACGATCTCAGCTTCTTCGCCGCGAATCCCGATCAATTTCCCTATTTCAAGGGCATGGGCGCAGTCTCCTTCGATATATCGAATCCCTATGTCGTGGCGGGCCTGATCTTCGGCGGCATGATTCCCTATCTCTTCGGCGGCGTTGCCATGACCGCCGTCGGCCGGGCGGCCGGCTCGGTCGTCGAGGAAGTCCGGCGCCAGTTCCGTGAAAAGCCGGGCATCATGCAAGGAACCGAGCGTCCCGATTATGGCCGCGCCGTCGACATGCTGACCAAGGCAGCGATCAGGGAAATGATCGTGCCGTCACTGTTGCCGGTGCTTGCGCCGCTAGTTGTTTATTTTGGCACACTGCTGATCTCTGGATCGCGGGCGTCGGCCTTCGCGGCGCTCGGTGCTTCTCTCCTTGGGGTCATTGTCAACGGACTTTTTGTTGCCGTTTCCATGACATCTGGCGGTGGTGCCTGGGACAATGCCAAAAAGAGCTTCGAAGACGGTTATATCGACAAGGATGGTATCCAGCACTTCAAAGGCGGCGACGCGCATAAGGCGTCCGTGACCGGCGACACTGTGGGTGATCCTTATAAGGACACGGCCGGTCCTGCCGTCAATCCAGCGATCAAGATCACAAACATCGTCGCGCTCCTGCTGCTCGCTATTCTCGCCCGTTGAGATTGCTGCGAGCGAACGCCTAGGCCAGAGCGCTTTGCGTTGAAGCGCTCTGGCCTTATGTTTTCTTGGCTTGATTGATCCAAAAACCTCGGAGGTTTTTGGCAGGCGCTAGAAGTGCAGCAAGTTGATGAACATGCCTTTGAGAAGCGATGCTTCGGCGCCGGCCGTCGGCGTGGTGCGCGAGACGAAGTCGACGACCTTGCCGTCCTCCATTCCGTAATTGGCGACCCGCTCGACCTTTTTATCCTTGTTGAAATAGACCGCGAAAACCCGCTGGTCTGTGAGCCTAGGCGGCATGAAACCAAAACCGCGATCGGTGACTTGGGTTATGTAATACCAAGCGTCGCCCCCCACGGTGGATGTCGTCGTCGGTGATCCCAAGAGGACTAGGATTTGCTCGGCGGAAGCTCCGATCTTGACGTCTTCTGCCGTCTTTGGGTTGAGTTGATAGCCATGAATGACTTGACCATCATAGCCGAGGCAGCCGCCAAGCCCAAGCGCCAGCGATACCGATAAAACCAGCCCCGCGGCGCCTTGCGTCCGGCGGTTGCCGTGCCGTCTCCGCGCCCTTACAAACTCCATTCTTCAAGCCTCCGGGTTGAGCATTTTGGCGAATTAGCGTCTTGTCCGATGCGGATGACGCCCGAATATGTGAAAATTCTCTAAAATAAATGAATAATTGCTTCTAGGATGCGTAACGGCGTAGGTCCTCGCGTGAGCTTTGCAGTTTAACCGCCCAGACATAATAATCCTTGCGTTGGGCCGGACGATGCGTAGACGATGTTCGGGAAACGTGAAACGCTTCTTAGATCAGGCCATGCGTGGAATTGTTTTGAGCGCTCTTTTCGATCAAGCAAACCACGCTTGCGCCAGACGTGGTCACACCGGCCGGGCGGCTGCCTTCCGATGGAAACACCATGGTTTTCCAGCTCTTCCCGCGCAAGTCCAATAGGGATTTGATCGACCGGCTTCGTGGCGAGATCGTGGCAGCGGCCCGCGATCCCATTCTTTTCACGGAGTATGGCGTCGAGGACAGCCTGGAAGGCCGTTTCGAGACGCTTGTCCTTCACTCGGCGCTCGTCCTGCGCCACCTCAATCGTATGAAGCCGCCGGCGCCTGAAATGGCACAGGAGCTCATAGATGCGATATTCCGCTCCTTTGACGACGCTTTGCGGGAGAGGGGGGTTGGCGACACCAGCGTGCCTAAGCGGATGCAAACCATCGCCGAAGCTTTTCTTGGCCGGGCCGAGGCCTATGATCGCGCCCTCCAAGGCGGCATGCCGGAACTTTCTGCCGCGCTCGCGCGGAACGTCTACGAGGGTCGCCGAAGTGCGGACAGGCTCGCACGCTACGTGCTAGCGGCCAATCAAGCCTTGGCCAATGCTTCGCTTGAGACCTTTATGTCGGGCGAGACTTCATTTCTGGAACCGTCCGCCGTTCCTCCTTAAAAGAAGTGGTCCGGTGCTTGGATGGGATCATGCTTGCGAACTTGGCTGGTCCACCAATATTCAAACCGTAGGCGGTCATGGATCCTCATCATCCGCAGGAGGTGGCAGCGATGACGACGAAGACCCTTCCCTCAAAGCCTGGCAAGCGGGAACCGGAAAGATTCACGCGTATGCTCGCCGTCGACACCGTGCCGGAGGCCGGCCTCGACATTGATTTAAACGCGACTGCGGCAGAATGCGCTGCGCTTGCGGAGACTTGCGGTCTTGCCGGGGTTCGAGAGTTCGAGGCCAAGTTGCATGTGGAGAAAGTTGACCGGGTCAGATTTCGGGTGACCGGTCGATTGCAGGCCCGTGTCACCCAGACCTGCGTTGTCAGTCTTGAGCCCTTCGAGTCTGTCATCGAGGCTTCTATCGACGTGGATTTCGCGCCTTTAGGTCATTTGGTTTCCCGATCCTCAGATCAGAAGATCTTGGGCCGCGGCAGCCCGGCAGCCACCCTACCCGCGGGACAAGATCCTCCCGATCCGATTATTGATGGCAAGATCGATCTTGGCGCTTTGGCCACGGAATTTCTCGTGCTCAATCTCGATGTTTATCCTCGCAAGCCGGGCGTTACATTTCACGCGCAGGATAGTGGCGACGATGACCAGGAAGAAAATTCGCCTTTCGCGATTTTGCGGAGCCGCTCATAGACAGCTGTGCGCCCTGCACAATCCGGGCATCAGTGTCGCCGGTTCGAGCGCGGGTCCGGCTCAACGACGAAGCTCGCCCAGGCCCTGCAAGGCGATATCGGTTTGTTTGTAACCTTCGCCCGCCCGCTCTTCGATCGTTTCGGGAGAGAAATCGCTGCCCCCGAATCCAGCGACTTGTTCTGGACGCGTGATCGAAACGATTCGCGGAACGCGAACATAGTGACGCTTTGCGACGGCTTGATAGGCCGGGTTGTCTTTGAGCGGATTGCCGTCTGGAAGCTTCTCAAGCGCTTCCATCAATGCGGCCACCTCGTCGATCCGCCGTAGCATTTTGACGTCTTCGAACGTTCTGTTGGCGAACTCAAGGTTCTGCGTCCTTATTGTGACCTCCTGCATATTTTGAGGAATGGGGGCTTTGTTGGGAAAAAGATTGACGACGTAGATGGTGCGCTCCGCATCCACCGAGGTGTCGAGCCGGTCGAGCACCGCGCCAAGGGGTGTGTTGTCGAATAAGCCTCCATCCCAATAGATCTTGTCGCCGATCGTCGTCATGGGAAACGATGGCGGCAGGCTGCCGCTCGCGACAATGTGGTCCAAGGACAATCCTTTGTCGCGGCTATAAAAATATTCTATCTCGCCCGCCTCCACATCGGTGGCACTCACGAGGAGACCCGGCACTGCGGAAGGATTCGCGATGGCTTCAAGGTCGACGAGTTCTGACAGGGTGTGGCGGAGCGGCTGGGTGTCATAAAGGCTGGTCCAGGCAGGAAGAGCATAATAATCGAGCCGGGGAACAAAAAAATTCGGATTGCCGAGAATGGACGCATAGGGCCGAAAGGACGGCGGCAAAAATAGACCTGCGACGGTGATCTTTTGCCAAAACGCTTCCAGCGCCTCGAGCGGCTTTAGACCTCTGGCCGGACGTGCCAAGAGAACCGCAGTGATCGCGCCAATTGAAACGCCCGCGATAATATCGGGCGCGAAACCAGCGTCTTTGTAGAGCCGCCGCGCCGCGCCGAGCTCATAGGCGCCGAGAGCACCGCCTCCCTGCAAGACCAACGCTGTCTGCACTGACTGCGGCATGCCAATCTCCCCAAGCGATCTCGCCGCGCAAAATTCTACTGGTGCAACGCAGCATATTCAAGCCCGTGGCGGTCGTGAAGCTTACTACATTGTTAAGGGCCCGAATCGCGCCAAAATCCTTTGCGATGCCTTTCCGCCGACTTTCTGCCTGTCTTCAGTCTGCCTTGTTTCGTTCAAGGTCCGTTCAGCGCCATGGGCGTAGCCGCTACGTTCGTAAAATGGCCCCTACAGCATAAAGCTACAGAATAAAGCTCATGAAACTCACCTCCAAGTTCAAGCTCTCCTGTTTTGCGCTCCTCCTGTTGGTTTTCGCCGCGCCAGCCTTTGCTCAGTCCGAGAAACGCATCGCTTTCGTCGTCGGCAATGCGGCCTATCCGGCGGCCCCGCTCGCGACAGCCGCCAATGATGCGGGGCTTATCGCTCAGACCCTCCAAGCGGCGGGATTTGATGTGAGCGGTGCGCGTGATCTCGACGGCGAATCCTTGCGCGCGGCCTTCCGGGACTTCCTCGACAAGGCGCAAGCTTCGGGACCTGACACGGTGGCTTTCGTCTATCTCGCCGGCTACGGACTGCAGCTTGAGGGCGAAAACTATTTTGTGCCCGTGGATGCAAAGATTGCGTCGGCGCAGGACGTGCCTGTCGAAGCTTTGAGGGTTTCCGATTATACGAAGCGGCTTACGGGCCTCCCCCTCAAGGCGAGTTTTATCGTCCTCGACGCGGCAAGAGATACCCCTTTTGCGAAATCTGGGCCCCCCCTTGCCGGAGGATTGGCGCTTGCCGACGCCGAACCCAACATGTTGGTCGCCTTCAACGCGACACCGGGCACAATCGCACCAGCGGAAAACGGACCTTACGGGGCCTACGCGCGGGCGCTTACCGAGATGATCCGGGAAGGCGGTTTGCCGCCATCGGATGTCTTCGACGGCGTGCGTCTGCGTGTGAACGAAGAGACGAAAGGGGCCCAGGTGCCTTGGGACGCATCGCGGATTGCGGTGTCCGTCGTCTTTTTCGAACGGGCGGCGGACGCCCCCCCACCAGCCATCCGGTCCGACCGGATGAACGCCATGCGGTCGCAGCCCCTCGGTGACTTTGGAGCGGGGGACGCCTATGCCGCTGCGATCGAGCAGGACACGCTGCAAGGCTATGAGGAGTTTCTCGCCGCGTACCCGGGCGACCCGTTGGCCAATCGCGTTCGAGCCCTGCTGGCCGCCCGGCGCGAGGCTCTCGTTTGGCGGCGGACCTGCCACGTGGGTACGCCGGACGCCTATTGGTCTTATCTCAGCCGCTATCCGCGCGGTCCGCACGCCGCCGATGCGCGCTGGCGCCTCGACTCGCTTGCTGCTGCGATGGAGCCGCCGCCTTCTTTCGTGCCGATTGAATATGATGTTCCGCCGCCGCCGCCCGCCGAAATCGTCTACGTCGAGCGGGCGGTGCTCGTCTTCAGCGATCCTGGTTTCGGCTTCGTGCCACCGCCGCCCATCGCCTTCCTTGCTCCGGTCCCCGCCTATCTCGTCTTCCCGCCGCCGCCGCCGCCAGTGGGTCTCTTTGTGTTGCCATCGCCAGCGTTTGTGCCGGTCCCGACTTGGGTCAATCCGCCTGCCTATGTGGCGGCGCCCCCAGGCAACGTAATCTTCAATAATATTCATACCACGACGGTGATCAACAATACCAATTTGGCTGCTCCCAGCGGGGGAGTGGGCGCAGGAGTTGCCGCCGGTCTCGCAGCAGGCGCTGCAGCAGGGGCGATCGCCGCGAAAATCGCTCTGCCGCCTTCCGTCGCCCGGCGAGCTTCAGCGGTCGAGGGTCAGGGGGCTCCAGGGATTGGGGCAAGCCAGCCGGGGCCGGGGACGCCTCTAGGCGCAGCGGGAGCCCCGCCGGTCACGCATTTGCCGGCGGGCCACGAATTGCCCGGCAGGGCAGGCAACCCGTTGCCTTCCGGTCCTAGCCAGAAACCTGGGGCCCCCGCGGCACAGCCGGCCTTCGGTCAGGCATTGCCCGGTGCAAATGGCCAGCCAGGGGAGGGACTGGGGCAGAGGCCAGGGACTCCGGCAGGGGCGCAGCCATCGAACCACGTCCTGCCCGGTACAGCGGGACATCAGCCGGGGCAAGGACTCGTCGCAAAGCCGGGGACATCCGCGGGCCAACCGTCGGCAGGCCATGCTTTCCCAGGTGCGATTCGACCGCCTCAGCCCAGCGGAACGGGAGCAAAAACTCCGACCGCGCAACAAGCCTTGCCTCACGCGCCACAGACTTCGCCGGGCGCAGCGTCGCCCAACAGATTGCCGACGGCCCATGTGGCGCCTGGCGGCCACGCGCCTCCGTCAGTGACGGGCGGGAGCGGTACCCCAACGAAGCCCGGCCCGGTTACGCCGCCCGGCGGCCCATCCCCGGCAGCGCAGCAGACACGGAACAACCTGCCCGCTGGCAACCCTGTTTTCCCCGTGATGCCGAAGCCTCAGATCCAGCAACCACACCCACCGCAGCAGGCGCAACAAAAGCGGCTGATCCCACCCGTGGCTCAGGGACTCCATCCACCGCAGCCACAACAAGCGCGCCAGCAGGGTCAATCGAAGCCAAAGCAGGATTGTGGAAAGCCCGGTTTGCCAGCCTGCCACTGATAAGTCTGATGAGCCTTGATGCGACGGACGCGATGCTGGAACAGGCCCGTGCGCTGGCGGCCGAACGCAAACTTGAGAATGTCGAATGGCGATCAGGCGATGTCTACCATTTGCCATTCGCCGATGCTTCGTTTGACATCGTAGCTGCCGGTTCGCATTCCACCATTTCGAGGACCCGGCAAGGGCGTTCGCCGAGATGGTGCGGGTCTGCCGTTCCGGCGGGCGTATTGTTTTGTGCGATGGCGTGGCCTCGTTCAATCCGGCGAAGGCCGCAGCGTTCAATGCAATGGAGCGCCACCGCGATCCTTCGACCGTTGGGTTTCTCCCACTGTCGCATCTCATGAGTCTTTTCACTGACATGGATTTTCCGCTGCCTGCTGCCGTCTGGTTCCAAGTTGCTTACGACCGTGAGCGCCTGATCGCAAAATCCTTTCCGGTTAGCGATGATCGCGACAGGCTGCGCGAGATGATCGACGAACTGATCGCAAGTGATGCGTTGGATGTCGGCTCGGTTCCGGAAGGAAGAAATTCATTTATCCGTCGGTCGTCCTGACAGCAGCGAAGCCCTGAGCGCGCCTTTTCGCTGCCCGATCGGTTAAAGCACTTTCGTGAGTGGCACAAACGAGCGCGATTGACGGCTCTCTCACCGCGCGCTGAACTCTAAAGGAATAGTCTCGAGATCGGAAACGCTATTGGGGAGCGCGCGGATTCTGCGCGGGATTATAGGTCACCTGAAGCTGAAAATCGTCGTACCAGCTGACATTGCCATTGTTGTCCTTCGGCAGGTTGCTTGGAAAGTCGAGGATGGGCCCTGCGAGGATGAATCCGAAATTGGGGTGGGCATGAGTCGCCCAATCTCTGGCCTGCGAACTCACGCCGACGGAACAGTTTGGTGTTATGAGCGGCCCGCATGAGGGGAGCGAAGCCGCATTGTCGAAATCCCAAAAGTAAGGACCATTTCCATCATCCCTTGTTCCCGTGGACACCCCGAGGGTTGTAGCATCACTAGAGGGCGGGACTTGGTCGGTGACCCCGCCATTCTCAGCGATTGACCGCTCTACATTGAAATTGAGTGTGGCCGAGGTAATATTGTCGAATTGACTGAGATCGAACGCCACCTGTCCACGGTAGAGCGTCTGTTGTTGCTCCTCGCATGGGAAAGGTTCGGCGCCTTTGTTATAAATATCCTCGAAACCGGAATAGACCTCGCCGGGTCCGAGCGGCTCCGGCCCAAGCCCATTCAGGAACAATCCCTGACCGGGAAGCGGCACGCTGCACCACGCATTTTGCGAGTACCAATACCGGTAACTTCCATTCATCTGCGACGGGGTCAGTGTGACGGTCTTGAGGGTTACCGGAGTGCGAGGACATCCTGCCAGCAACAGCCCTAACCCCAATGCTATGACCATGGGCACGCGCTTCACTTATCGCCTCCTCCCGCAGGATAGCCTCTTAGGGCTTTTGCCAGCCCAATCAAAGCGGAGATACGGTCTTTGAAGGCGCCGGAGCGGATTTCCTGCGTGACATGCTCATAGGCAGCCGTGCGTTGAGCAGCGGCCTGAATGATCCCCTGGGTCAGATCCGTCAAGTCTAACTTCCATTGACCGCTTTTCTTAATGGCGGGAAAGGTGTCTTCTTCGGTTGCAACCTGGTCGCCGGAAATCTTGGTGACCGTTTTCAGCCGCAGCCGTGCTTCGCTTGGCTTCTTCTGTTCGACTCCGATCAAGTCGATATTGACAAATCGCGACAGGACTGCCTTGCGGTCCGTGATTGGAAACCGTACGCCTCCGCCGAGCTGTCCCACACCGAAGCGCTCATCGAGAGCTGCTAAAAAATTCTTCTCGGCCCCTTTAAGTTTCGATCCGGCTGCCTCCGCATCCGTCATTGCATGCCGGGTTCCGGCGGTCATCGCGGCGAGAAAGGCTTTCTCGTCGCCGCTGTGCGCGGCTCGGACCAGCTCTTGCACCAATTCTCCTGGGGTGCTCGCGGCGGTTGCCGGAGTGGCAAGCACAAGCAAAGACATTAAAAATACACGAGTTCGCATCATCGTTCCCTCTTCCAGGTGAGAGACTTCGACGCTTCTTGTTTTCCAAATTTATGGCGCGGGCGTCAATCAACGAACTGCGCCCGCAATTCAAAAAGGCGCACTGCACTTGGTGTCCTTCATCAACGCGCAACCATTCCGCAGGTTCCGCTGAGAAACGGCGTCATCCATTCCCGCCCTCAAACGAAAGCCCAGCCTTCGTGACCCTCAATGCGCGAGGCGCTCCAGAAGATCCCTTACGTGGACTTGATCAGATTTGTAATTTCCAGTGAGCGTGTACATGACAAGATTAACGCCGCCGCGCAGCGCGAGCTCGTGCTGGCGTTCGCCGCCCGGCACAAGCGAATAGAGGCTCTCGCCATCAGGGTCGCTCGCCCAGCCCGCTGCGAGATCATTCGAGGTTATGATAATCGGCGAGACGCTATCGCCGGCGCGGGCCGGACGGGGGCTGCCGTCAGCCGGGGCCGGCGGGAGGGCTTCGATCCAGGTCGCGCCCGTCGTGTAGCGGCCAATAAAACCATCGATAAGATAGAAGGTTTTTGTCACCACATGATCGGGGGGAACGATTTCGAGTTCCGGCACGTCGACACCATCGAGCAGAGTTTGTAGCCATTTGGCTTCTGGTGTTGACGGGCTGCCCGGGTGGGCCGTAAGCGCGTCGCGCGTGTCGAAGATAATAGTCCCGCCTTGTTTCATGAAAGCGGCGGCCTTGGCTACCGCCTCGCGCGGAGGCTGCGGTTTTGCCGCGACGATGGGCCAATAGAGAAGCGGATAGAAACTCAATTCGTCGCGCGCGGGATCGACGGCGGCGGGATCGCCGGGGGTCAGCGAGGTGCGCCGCGCAAGCACGCGCGAAAGGCTGGCCAAACCCTCCCGGCTCGCCTCATCGACCTTTGGATCGCCGCTCGCGACATAGGCAAGACGCGTCTTGAGCACGGAGGCCAAATCCACGGGGGGGGAGCTGGCGGCGGCAGGCTCGGCCGCGAGCGGTGCCGGGACGGCCAACATAAGGAAGCCTGCGGCGAAGAGAATGATGCCGGCAATGGCGCTCCGCCTCGGCCCGCGCAAACCCCCTGAAATCCAAAGCGAAGCGAGACAATCGGTGATGAACAAGAAAAACGCGGCGGCGATGAGCCCGGGCTTGAGATCGACGGGACCAGTTTCCTCCAAAGACTTATCAAGAAAGCCAAAGCCGGAATAATCTGCCGCCTTCAGGGTTTCTTGCGGCCTCAACGTGTTCACGGCGACAAGCCCATCTGCGGGCCCATAAAAACCTGGCGGATGCTCAGGCATGGCCGCGCCTTCAAAACCCGCTGGAATGGCGGTCGTGTCCGCCGGTGGGGGACCAAGGATGCCAAAACCATCAAGCGTCCGGAAGGGCGCGAGCGCCGCCGCCTGCTGCACCTTCATTCCATCCGCGGCTTGCGAATCGGTCTGCTTCGCGGTCTCCGGAGCAACTGTCCCGGAAAGATCAACGATCTTGTGCAACATGTCGACGAAAAGCCTCGAAAGCGGCAGATTCGACCAGGTGGTGTCCGCCGTAACATGGAACAAAATGATCATTCCCTTGCCTTGCCGCGTCGCAGTCACGAGCGGAGTTCCGTCCGAGAGCTGTGCCCAGGTCTTGGCCGAGAGTCCTGGGTCGGGCTCGGCAAGGACCTGACGCGAAACAGTGACCTCACCTGGAACCGTCAAGCCGAAGAATGGACTCTCCCGGTCGAAGGGCGCAAGCTTTTTGGGTGTATCCCAGGACAGGGCGCCGCCAAGCACCCGCCCACCCCGGCGCAGCCTGACAGGAACGAGATCATCGGAGGCTCCCGCAAGATGCGTTCCGGCAAAGCGGACGAGTGTGCCTCCATCCTCGACGAAACGCGAAAGGGCATCATGCGCCTCCCCCGGCACGACACCGACATCGGCCAGGATCATGATCGCTACATGATCGTCGAGGAGAGACCGGACCGGGTCCGTAGTGGACGGGCTTACCTGACGCACATCCGCGAAGGGTGAAAGCGCCTTGGCGAGATAATAATCTGGTGCGAGCAGGGGTTGCGCGACATCCGAGGTCTCGCCGCTAACAAGACCGGCGCGGCGGCGGCGCCAGCGCTCGTCCAGGAGAAAAACCGCTGCGGCCGAATTTTCGCGGGCGATTTCGAGGCGGGCGATTTCGTTGCGCAATTCGGCCGGCATTTCAAACTTGGCGTGCGCCTCATTTCCACCGGCGAAATTGAACGGAGCCTCGCCAAGCAGAAGCCCCTTGCGGTCGAGGGCGCGGACACTTCCCCTTTCGCGGCCCACACCTCTCGCACCAGAAAGGGCCGCCCGCAGCACCCGGACCTCGAGTTGGCTCGTTTGGTTCTGCGCGCCTGCGAGCGCAAGGACCGTCATCTTATCCGTGAGGAGAGTAAGCTCGCCAGCGAGAGACGTAAGCTTGCCGGCGAATTCCACCACATGGCCGCGATCGAGTCCGTCGGCGATCCAGACAACCGAGGGCTTTGGATGGGCAGCAGCGTATTTCTCGATCGCCGCGAGAACCGGTAGGCGGTCGGGTAGGAAGGGGACGGGCTTGAGCGCCCGCAGGCGATTTTGCGCCTTCGCCGGCTCGAGTGGCTCGATTTCGCGGGCACCCTCCGAGGTCATGACGATCGCGACGGGCTGCGGGCTGCGCTCGGTGGCCTCGATCCGCCGGGCTGCCGCGGCGATTCTGTGTTCCCAATCCGGCGCAGCAGCCCAGCCATTATCCAGAATGATGAGCAATGGGCCCGTTTGCGTCCCTGTGGTGAGCGGATTGAAAACGGGTCCCGACATAGCAAAGATCAGGCAGGCCGCGATGGTAAGACGCAAAAGCAGCAGCCACCACGGTGTGCGTGAAGCGGTTTCGTCTCTCGGGCGAAGATTAAGGATGAGCCGCAGCGGCGGGAACGGCACGACCGCCGGACGCGGAGGCGTGATGCGCAGAAGAAAATACAAAAGCGGCAGGCCCGCGAGTGCGGCAAGGACGAACGGGTAAGAGAAAGCGAGGGGTATGCCCGGCATCAGCGGTCGGCCCCCCACTCGGTGTGGGGATTGAAGCTCGGATTGGCGTCAAGCTTGCCGCGCAGAGCAAGCAAGGCCTCAGTGGCCGGCCGGTCGGTCCGGTGCACCATTAAGCTCCAATCGCGCGCTCGGGCTGATATTGCAATGGCATCGCGATGCAAGGCAAGACGGCGGATATAGTCCTGCCGGAAGGTTTCCGCCTGGCCGACGCGCAGCCTTGCTTCTGAATCGACATCAATAAACTCGGTGTTCCCCGTGAACGGAAAGGTTTCCTCCACGGGGTCGGCGATCATAACGAGATGACCACGTGCGCCGCGTATTGAAAGGCCTTCGATTGTCGATGAGATCAGCGCCGAGTCAGTGAGAAAGTCGCTGATCAAAATCGCCTGAGCACCACGCGGGAGGCCAATGCGTGCGGGTAGTTCCTCTGGCACGTAGCTAGCAACGGCTTCCTGCGCCAACAAAACCTCTGCGAACCGTTCGACGACATGCCTGACCGCGAAGGCAGGTGTAAGGCCAAGAAGCCCGACGCGTTCCCCCCCGCGCACGAGAAGATCGGCCGCCGCAAACCCAAGCACGAGCGCGCGATCGATTTTAGGTTGCAAGGCGAGGCTGGAGGCAAACCACATGGAAATAGAACGGTCGATCCAGACATAGACTGTGTGGGCCGCTTCCCATTCCCGTTCGCGCACATAAAGGCGCTCGTCCTTGGCTGAGCGGCGCCAATCGATCCGATTTGCAGCCTCGCCCGCGACAAAAGGGCGGAACTGCCAAAAGGTCTCGCCGGTGCCGGCGCGCCGCCGGCCGTGAACGCCATGCATGACGCTTGCGGCAGCCTCTTTCGCGCTTGCGCACAGGCCGGGAAAGCGCCGCGCAAGTTCGAGCGCATGGTTTTGGTGGCGGCGCCCGGCGCGGCTTTCACTTTTGTCGAGAAGCCGGGCTATCACCATCGGTCAGCCGGCGAGCTGGGTCACGAGGTCGCGCACGCCCAGGCCCTCGGCGCGGGCGGCAAAGGTCAGCGCCATGCGGTGTCTGAGCACGGGCACTGCGAGCGCGAAGATGTCATCGAGGGAAGGCGAGAGGCGGCCGCGGAGAAGAGCCCGGGCGCGGGTCGCAAGCATCAGGGCTTGCGCAGCGCGGGGGCCGGGACCCCAGGCGATATGCTGGGTAACCTTGGGGTCCCCGTTGCCGGGACGCGCCCGGCGAACGAGATCGAGAATGGCTTCGATCACACTTTCCCCAACCGGAAGCCGCCGGATCAGCCGCTGGGCTGCCATCAGATCTTCGGCGTTCATCGCGGATTTCGCAATGGCATTCGTGTCGCCGGTCGTCTCGACGAGGATACGGCGTTCAGCCGCGCGATCGGGGTAGCCGACATCGATTTGCATCAGAAAGCGATCGAGCTGGGCCTCGGGAAGGGGATAAGTGCCTTCCTGCTCCAGCGGGTTTTGCGTCGCGAGCACATGGAAAGGACGTGGCAGATCGTGCCGCTCGCCGGCCACGGAAACGTGATACTCCTGCATCGCTTGGAGCAGCGCCGATTGGGTTCTGGGACTTGCCCTGTTGATTTCGTCGGCCATGAGCAATTGGGCGAACACGGGCCCCCTCACGAAGCGGAAACTGCGCCGCCGATCAGCAGCTTCCTCAAGGACTTCGGAGCCGAGAATATCAGCCGGCATCAAATCCGGCGTGAATTGAACGCGGCGCGTTTCCAAGCCAAGAACGAGGCCGAGCGTTTCGACGAGCTTCGTTTTGGCAAGACCGGGAACGCCGACAAGTAATCCGTGGCCGCCGGAGAGAAGGGTTATGAGGGTCTGCTCGACGACATCCGCCTGGCCGAAAATGACGGTCTCGATCGAACTGCGGGCCGCCGCTATTCGCTCTAGCGTGGCCTCAGCTGTGCGTGCCATGGCGGCTTCAAGCGAAGCCGTGCTTGCTTCGGGCATGGATGTTTTGACCCTTTGGCTTGTCCAAATCAAAAAAATCGGCTTCTCAGCGCCATCATATACGTCGCAACGCCTTATGTTAGCATCATAGCTATACAGGCAGCAGGCGGCCGATCAAAATTGTGTTGCTGGTCCCAAAGACACGCTTTGGCGCCTCATCATAGGCTTTTCAACCATCCCACGCCAATGGGACGGAGATTATGGCCGAAGGGTTCCTTGCCGAACATCGGCATAGCTTGGGGCACGCCACGGTTGCGGATTTGAAACAGCTGTGTCCGGTGCGTGAACCCGTATATTTACGTGCTTATATTCATGTGCCACGCGGCCTGAGGGTGCTTGCCGCCGCGTCTTGCTTCTGATCTCGTCGAATTAGTTTTTCAATGGCCCAGTGCACGAAATTGAAAGCTTCGTGGCCAATGACGAAGGGAGTTCATGAAAGTCAAGACCTCCTCTGATTGGCGTTTCGCGCCGCAGATTGTGTTTGCCCATGTGAGGGCACGTCTGACGCTCGGGGACAGCGGTCAGCCCCCGCAGAAGGGCCGAGCTGGGGATCCTGCACGCCTGTGCCCCGCCGCCGTCCTCATCGGCCTTGCCGCCTATCCGGACGAGGTGAAGGTCATTCTCACGCAGCGGACGGCGGCCTTGCGGGTCCATTCGGGTCAGATCGCTTTTCCGGGGGGCAAGATCGATGCACGGGATAAGAACGCCACCGCGGCCGCCCTCCGCGAAGCCCACGAGGAAATCGGTCTTGATCCTACCCGGGTCGAGCCGCTCGGCCATCTCGATCCCTATGTGACCGGCACCGGCTTTTGCATCGTTCCCGTGGTCGCTAAAGTCACAACGCCCCTTACCTTCAAGATCAACCCCAGAGAGGTGGACGAGGCCTTCGAGGTGCCTTTTGCTTTCCTGATGGACTCTGCCAATCACACTCTGCACCGTAAGGAGATCGAAGGGAGAATGCGGCATTTTCATGCGATGCCCTATGGCGCCCGGAACATTTGGGGCGTGACCGCGGGCATTTTGCATAATCTCTATGAAAGGCTATATCGCTGATGTGGCGCGCCGTCCTCGACCCTGTTCTTCTATTTGCCTCACCCTTCGCCCTATATGCGATCTATCTTGTTTTGCGCCAAAAATATCCCTTCACCGTCGAGCACTGGACCAGGGGCGCGGTGTCGACGCTGGCCTTGGCTGGACTCGCGATTGCGGTCACCGGCATGCTGGCCTTTGGTTTATTCGCGCCGCGCCACGAGGGCGCCTATATACCGGCCCATATAGAAAACGGCCGGCTTGTGCCGGGGCGCTTGCAATGAGCCTCTTCCAATGAGCTTTACGGGCGAAGAAGAGGGCGTCAGGGCACTGGCGGCGGTTTCCACTCTATTTGACGACGAGGAATTGCGCGAGGTGTTCGCCGCCCTCGCTCAAGAGGGGGAGGAAACCCGCATCGTCGGCGGCGCCCTGCGCGATACGCTGTTTGGCAGGCCGGTGCGGGAAATTGATCTTGCAACCACGCTTTTGCCGCAGGCGGTGATGGTACTCGCGAAGGCGGCGGGCCTGCGCGCCATTCCAACGGGGCTTCAACATGGCACCGTCACCGTGCTTACGGGCGAAAAGACCTTCGAAATAACAACCCTGCGCGAGGACATAGCAACCGATGGCCGCCACGCGAAGGTCCGCTTCGGGCGTGATTTCAGGGCAGATGCCTTGCGCCGGGATTTTACCATGAACGCTCTTTCAATGGCCCCGGGCGGAAGGCTTTTCGATTATACTGGCGGCCTTGCCGACATAGCGGCTCGCAAGGTGCGCTTCATCGGTGAGCCAGCGCGGCGCATCAAAGAGGACTATCTTCGGATCCTGCGCTTCTTCCGTTTTTCGGCTGATTTTGGTGAGGGCCCGCTTGATCGCGACGGACGCTCTGCTGCGATCAATCACAGAGAGGGACTTTCCTTTCTCTCGCGGGAAAGAATCCGTGCCGAGCTTTTAAAGCTGCTCTGCGCTCGGCGGGCCATAGATGTCTGCGCCGAAATTTCCGCCGATGGGCTCCTCGACGTCCTCCTTGCCTCGGTGTCCAATCCGGCACGGCTGCGGCGTGCGATGGCCTTCAGCGAAGGCTCACCCGTGGATCCGCTGCTTCGCCTCGCCGCTTTGTGCGTCTATCTTCCTGAGGATGCCGAGCGCCTGCGTGATCGCCTGCGGCTTTCCAACGCCGAAGCCGAGCGTCTCGAACGCGCCGCCCGCGCGCTCATCGGGCTCCATGGACTCGATGTACCGCCAAGTTCCGATGAACTGCAAAATATGCTTTTCCGCCACGGACGCCAGGCGGCGTCCGACGCGATGCTCTTGGCACACGCCGATGCTTCTCCAGGGCATGAGGGCGAATGGGCGCATGCACGAAAGTCTCTCGATGAAACCAGTGAGCCGCGTCTGCCGTTCTCGGGTGCCGACATGATTGCGCGCGGGATCACCGAAGGCCGTGCCATTGGCGAGGCGTTGCGGGAGCTGGAAGCACGCTGGATCAAGGCTGGATTTCCAAATGATCCAGCGAGCCTTGCGCAATTGCTTAACGATATGCCTCGTCTAGTTAAATAGGGACGGCATGACAGCCCCGCGCTCGTCTAGAATAGGGCTCGGCGCCCATCGGGGTGCGAGGAGCTGCATGCCTGCGGAAAAGCGTCGTGAATGCTGAACGAAAAACTCCGGCGGAGCTGGCGCGCCGCCTTGCCCGCCGGGCGCGGACGCAAGCGTCCCAGGGCAGCGCTTGGCGGCGCGAGACCTTTACGCTCCAGCGCAGCGAGGCGCGGGACAAGGCGCGCGAATATTTTCTGAAGTTCCCGAAAGCCGCCTATATGACGGAAATCGAATCTTGGCGCGAGCTTCCGGACGGCCGTATTGAATTCACGATCCGCCGCCTGCCAAGCGCCGATTGACGAAAGTTGCTGCCCTTTTTCGTGGCCCTTCGCCGAGAGAGCCGCATGCGGCAATTCCGCCAAACCATCATCATGAGCCGAACCATCATCATGAAAAGTGCCAGTTGAGTTTCTACAGCACGACATCAGGCGTTTGCCAGGCGAGATGCTGACCTGCATCGACGGCGATCATCTGGCCCGTCACACTGCGCGCCCGCGCTAGATAGAGGACTGCGTCAGCAATGTCGTCGGGCTTGATGGCGCGGGCGAGCGGTAAGCCTTGCACTTCGCGTGCGAAACCCGCTTCTCCCTGTCTACTATTCGGCGAGACAGGACCAGGCCCGACGGCGTTGACCCGTATGCCGTGGGGGGCGAAAGCTTGCGCCATCGTACGGGTTGCAGCGAAGAGTGCCGACTTGCTCAAGCTGTAAGTGAAGAACTGCGGCGTCGGACGAAACACTCTTTGATCGATGATATTGATGATCGCGCCTTCACTTCCAGCGGGCAATTGCTTAACAAAATCCCGTGCAAGAATGAGCGGAGCCTTTAGATTCACCGAAAAGTGCTTCTCGAAAAGTTCATCTTCGAAAGATGCCGCATCATCGGCCTCGAAAAGCGCGGCATTGTTGACGAGCAGGGTGAGTGGCCCGAAGATCGCGGCCGCATCGACAGTGAGGCGCGCGAGCCTCACCGGATCGCTGAGGTCGCAGGACAGGGCGTGCGCTTTTCTACCGACTGCGGTGATGCGCGCGGCTGTTGCCTCGGCCTCGGCTTGCGAGGCAGGGCTGCAATGCAGCGCGACGGAATAGCCAGCGAGCGCAAGCCTTTCGGCTATTCGCCGTCCGATTCCTTTAGCCGCCCCCGTTACGAGCGCCGTGCCAAGCGAAGCCCCAAAATCAGATTCGCCGTTCATGCCCTTGTTCCCGAAGCGCGGAAAAGTTGCGGCCCGTCTCCTTGGCGCAGGCAATCCGACACGCTCGCGTTCCGCCAATCAAACCGATGGCATTTCTTGGCCGGTTTGTTAAGGTGGCCGAGGATGGATGCGCCGCGGGAAGGCCAGGCAAGAAAGAACCCTGGCCGCGCAATTCAGGACGGATCGAGAATGTTGAAGCCGGCTCCTGAACGCTTCAAACCGGGCTTGGGAGGTGCAGAGGCGTCCTACGAAAGGTGATGACGGCAACGTCACGGCGGCCGACCTGATTGGGATTTAAAGCGCGAATCGCTGTCACCCCGTGAAACACCCGAGTGTCCTGAAGGAAAACGGCATCCAAAGGTTCAGTGAGCGTGAAGTCACCCAAGTGATCGCGGTTTAGGCCGTAGATCGACGTAACCCCGCTTTCGACGTTGTTACGGTCGACAAGCACGACGAGCACCCAATCGACGCCATCACGATGAAGGCCCTCGGGGGTCGGCTGCCCGGTTTGGCCGGCGAGGGCCTCAATCCGGAACTGGTGCAGTTCAACGTGCCAAGCCTGCGGCCTTTCCGGTGCAGGCGTCATCGTGTCGAACACCTTGCGGCCTGCATCGATCAGAGCGAGGGTGACCGGATGGGTGGCGATGGAGTCGGTCACGGGTCCGAACCATCGCTCGATCCCTCCATTAAGGGTATTGTGGTCCCGGCTCTGATAATGCGGCTGGTGCGCCTTGCGGACAATGCCCTCGGTGGAGACGGCAAAGGCCGCAAAACGCCGCCGGCGATAGCGGCCGCCATCGGCCATGTATGTGTCAAGGCCAAGACTGCTCCAGCTTGCGCTGAAGGACGGCCATTCGGCAAGTACTGCTGGCGTCAAAAGGGCGCGGAATTGCTCGGCCGGGGTGAAACCGAACCCTTGCGATCGAATTTCGCCGACGATGACGGAGATATCGTCTGCCATCGGGAGCCAATGGCGCTTGAGCGGCATAAACCGAGCTTGCACGTCTGACCTTCGATTATTGGTTTGCTGATTTTGCCGCGCCGCAAAAACGGTATGACGGCTCGAAAGGACGGGTAGTAACCGAGCTAGAAAAGGTACATAGCAGATTTAGTGTCAGCGACCGTGTTCTTGCAGATCCCATTTGCCAAATCTTCCTGCGGCAGCGACAATATGAAATGCTGAATGAAATGCTGAGCCGCATGCCGCGCGGGGATTGATTTCCTCATTCATAGCCGAGGACGAACGCCGCTTCCAGATCGATTTCGATTTTGTTGAGCCCCGCCGAGCATAAGCCAGCGACAGAATCCTTGTTGCGTGTTGTTGTGCGAGCGAAATTGGCCGCGTCGCCGCGTGGCAGCGTTGTCGCCCGGCAACCGCTACTATATAAAGGTATTGCGAGTTGGTTCGCCAAAGAACCTCGCTTTTTTGGCCAGGGAAGGTACCAGCCATGACCAAGTTTCCCTATGAAATCCCCACCGAAATCCGTGACATGACCGCCAAGAGCGTCGACGATGCCCGCAAGGCCTTCGAAACCTTTATGGAGGCCGCTCACAAGGCCGCGGCGAAGGTGGAAGGAACCGCCAATGTCTTACAGTCGAGCGCCAAGGAGGCCAGTGCGAAGGCACTCAGTTTCACCGAAGCGAACGTGAAGGCAGCTTTCGACCACGCGCAGAAGCTTGTTCAAGCGAAGGACCCACAGGAAATTCTCGCCCATCAGTCTGAATATGTGAAGAAGCAACTCGCCGCGATGGAGGAGCATGCAAAGGAACTCGGCGCCACAATTCTCAAAAAGGTAACGCCAGAGAAATAATCTCCTTCTTTCGAGAACCCGATCGAGATTCACGAAAGAGTAAGCCGGGGATTTATAGTCTCGCGGAGATGAAAGCTCTCGACGTCGAGTGGTCCTTTCGGTGCCGCGACATTGAGGCTGAATTGACGCGTGTCCCATCCCGGGCGAGGGTCCCTAAGGCGCCAGTCGAACTTCGTCAGAATTGCAAAGCAGAACAGTTTTGCGACGAGGACGGCAAGGTCCTTGCCCGGACAGGTCCGGTTGTCAGGAGAGATCTCTCCGTCGTGGAGTCCGCGCGGCCAGATCAAATGCTCTCTTGCTGCCTGATCTTCGAAGCGATGCGGATCGAACTGCTCGGGCCTGGGGAAAACAGAGGGATCGTGATGGGCAAACGGAATAACGCCCATCACAAGCTCACCTTTGCCAATTTTAAATGTTCCCGAATCCGATTCGATGAATCGTTCCTGCGTCGCACGCCCGGAGATCAGAAACACTGGTGGATGCAGACGCAAAATCTCGCGCAAGGTGTTGTCAAGCAACGTCAGCCTCGCCAAGTGCCCGAGATTGATGTTAGCAACATCTCCTCCGACAAGTGACTCCTCCATTTCCTGGCGCAATTCGTCCCGCAGCTTAGGGTCCGAACTCAGCTCCCCAATGACCGATTTCAAGAGATTTTGAAGCCCGAGAAATGAGTTCATGCCTGCCACATAAGTAATCTGTTTGGCGATCACATCCTCGTCAGTCAGGCCAATCTCGCGAGCGATGCCTATAATATCCCCGAATCTCGGCGCGGCCTTCACAAGCACAAGCAATCGCTTGTAGATGGCGAGCGACCGTCGGTAAGACGATCCAGGTATGTATTTGGTCACGGCGGCTAGATAATGCGTAAATATATGGTTGTAGAGGTATCGAACGGCCTTTGTATCCGGACGGATACCAAGGAGCCATTGGAAGACAAAGCTGACCGCAAAATCCTCCAGGCCGTCACGCCAGCTGAATTGATTCAGCAACAGCCATCGGCTGGTATATTCCTCTGCAATACTGTTGAATGTCGAAACGAGGGTGGACTTGCGATCCTGGATGATACGGATATAAAGTGACTTTGGGTCATTGTGCTTAGGGCCGGCTTCATACATGCTCGGGGGAATGTTGCCGACAAGTGGGAGGGGCGGGAGCTCGAATTGGAATCCTCGGGACGGACCATCCGGTACCAGATCCGTGGATGCGAACAAGGCCTTAATCGCGCGATGATCCAGCATAGCGATCGTCGGCTGGAACAGATTCACTTTGAAGACGGTGGATCCATATTTGACTTGCCGGCGGTGAAAGAACTCCTCCCATCCGCTAAAGAAGAGAAAATCGACGGTGTCGAGGAAAGTTTTGAGAAAAGGAAAGAATCCGTAACGGCCAGGAGGAGGCTGCGCGGTAGAAAATGTCGCCTTGCGATTGCCCATCGAAGAGTTCCTTCGGACGATATCGTCGAAGGATGTGGTGGAGTTGATTGATTCGATGCCAACCTCTGAGAAGGCTTGCTCCCCATAAACATTTTTGGACAGGAGCGGATTGGTTAGGGCCTGCGAGAAGGCGTCCGCCGCCACCATCCATCGCATCAGACTACCCAATACCCCATTGTCTTCATGACGGTCGGCGAACAGTCCGACTAGCAATTCGACGTGATTGACGTCCTTGTAAATTGTCTTCAATTCAGCGGCCAAGGCAGGATCACCCGTGAGGTCCCCGAAACTTGTGACCGGTTTCAGACCAAAACATTTGCGGTATTCATTGTAGGGCCTCACGCGCCACTGCCGAGACTTCATCAAAGT
>DATJBL010000134.1:0-19619 GCA_035515355.1 Methylocella sp. | reverse complement strand
GGGCTGGTCGATTGCTTACGTTCTCCTGTTCGTTGGCCCGTTCATGATTTTCCCGAACGTTGGTCTCAATGAATGGGGTCACACCTTCTGGTTCATGGAGGAACTGTTCGTTGCTCCGTTGCACTGGATGTTCGTGTTCTTCGGCTGGTTCTCGCTCGCAGTCTTCGGTGTCTCGCTGCAGATCCTCGGCCGTGTGGGCGAGCTTTGCAAGGGCTATGAGGACGTGGTCGGTCTCGAGCCGGCTGAATAACAAAGCGCTCGTGTTGAGGACCCCTTGGGTCTGATCGCGAAGCGTTCAGCCCAATAGGCCGGCCGCTTTCCGGATTTGAGCTTTATCCGCGAGGCGGCCGTGCCAGGGCTGGCACACTTCTCTATGCCAACTGAATTTTACTCCGTTGATCCGGCGATTGGTCCCGGGGGAGTAACTGGGAGGATAGTATGCTACGAGATAAATCATTTAAGGCCGGGGTTGGACCGGTGACCGAATCGATCCCGGCATCGCCGGGAATCGAAGGAGGCGCCGGCTCAAATCTGCCGGTCGCGGCGCCCAACATTGGGGCGATGGCCGGAACGGTCTCCGGTTCGCCCTTTACGTCGCGCGCCGAGGCGGCCTATGCCGTCAAGACAGCCGACCTTCTGCTCGTGATCGCTCTCTTTCTGATCATGATCGGTGGCTACCACGTCCATGCGATGCTGACCATGGGTGACTGGGACTTCTGGATTGACTGGAAGGACCGCCGCTTCTGGCCAACCGTGCTGCCCATTATGCTCGTCACCTTCCCGGCCGCCGCCCAGTATTATTTCTGGGAACATTTCCGGCTGCCATTCGGCGCGACCTTCCTCGTCTTGGCCCTGCTGACGGGTGAATGGATCGACCGCTACGTCAGCTTCTGGGGCTGGACCTTCTTCCCGATCACACTCTGCTGGCCGACCTCTCTGGTTCCGATGGCGCTCTACCTCGACATCGTGCTGCTGCTCAGCAAGAGCTGGATCGTTACCGCGATCGTCGGGTCCATGGGCTTCTCGCTCCTCATGTACTCCAACAACTGGGTGATCCTGGCTCCCTTCCATCAGCCGACCGAGCAGTATGGCATCCTCATGAGCTTGGCCGACGTCATCGGCTTCCGTTACGTCCGTACCTCGATGCCGGAATACATCAGAATCATCGAGCGCGGCACGATGCGTACGTTCGGTAAGGACGTCGTCGGTGTGTCGTCCTTCTTCGCCGGGTTCGTTTCGATCATCGTGTATTTCGTATGGTGGCACGTCGGAAAGATGTTCTCCACTGTCAAATACATGGCGAAGATCTAACCCGTTGCCCAAGGTCCGGATGAGGACTCAAGGTCGACTTTTAGCAACAGCCACGGCTTTGCCGTGTGGGGAGTTCACAATGAAAACAACAATGTTTAGTTCACTGGCGCGCCTCGCCAAGCGCCAGGTGGGGAGGCTACTTGCCGTTGGCTTGGCTGCCGGGCTCGCCGTGACCATGGCGTCCGTCGGTCCAGCCAGTGCCCACGGTGAAAAATCACAAGCGGCGTTCCTCCGGATGCGGACGCTGAACTGGTATGACTTGAAATGGTCGAAGACGAGCGTCAACGTCAACGAAGAGTATGAGATCACCGGCAAGCTTCACATCATGAACGCGTGGCCGGCGGCGGTCCATATTCCGGATCGTGCCTTCGTCAACACCGGGCAACCCGGCGCAGTGGCGAACAGAGAAGGCGTATGGGTCGGCGGGCAGTTCACGCCCCGCTCGATGCAGCTCAAGGTTGGTGAAACCTATGAGTTCAGAATGCTGCTCCGGGCCCGGCGTCCCGGCCACTGGCACACTCACGTTCAGCTGAGCGTCGAGACCGGCGGCCCGATCCCCGGACCAGGTCAGTATGTCGACATCAAGGGCAACTTCAATGACTTCACCGATCCGGTGAAATTGTTGAACGGCAATACGGTCGACATCGAAACCTATCAGCTCGGCAGGATCTATGGCTGGCATCTCCTTTGGTACGTCGCGGGCGTTGCCTGGGTCGCCTATTGGTTCAGCAAGCGCGGCATGATTGGCCGGTTCCTGGCAGTTGCTTCTGGGCAGGCTGAAGATCAGATCATTACACCCCAAGAGCGTATGGTCGGGGCAGTCTCCCTTGCCGCGGTTCTCGGGACGGTGATCGTGTTCTACGGAATCACGGCAGCCAGCTATCCGAACACCATTCCGCTCCAAGCGGGTGACTTCCACAACATCCAGCCGCTTGCTGGAGAAGTGGACTCGGGACCCCTCAAGATCCAATATCTTGGTGGATCCTATAAAGTGCCTGGCCGTGAGTTGGTGGCCAACTTCAAGATCACCAATGAAGGCAAGGAAGCTGTGCGGATCGGTGAATTCAACACCGCCGGACTTCGCTTCCTGAACCCCGATGTCTACACCACCAAGGTCGATTATCCCGATTACTTGCTGGCGGAACGCGGTCTGACCCTGAGCGACAATGCTCCGATTCAGCCCGGTGAAACCAAGGACATCACCATCACCGTTCAAGATGCGCGGTGGGATACAGAACGTCTGTCGGGTCTTGCCTATGACGTCGACAGCTCGTTCGCGGGCATCCTGTTCTTCTTCACCTCGAGTGGCCAGCGCTACCCGATGGAAGTTGGCGGGCCTGTGATCCCGACCTTCCTGCCCGTCTAAGAGAAATTCTGGACGGTCCTATAAAGGCAATAACAATGTAGAATTCCCCCGTTGGAGCAACAGCCCCAGCGGGGGAATCAATTTTGGGAGGTCTATGCAATCATGATCATGCGAGGATTAGCCGCGTGGCTGCTAGCCACGATTCTGCTCACCTCGGCCGCCTATGCCCATGGAGGGGTGGGCATGGTGGACAATCGATGCGTCTTGCGGATTGGCCCGGATCTCATGTTCTTCACCGGATATCAGCCGCAAAATTCCCGGGATGAGTTTTGCGACGATATTCCAAGCACCGGACAGACCGTCGTCGCGCTCGACATGCAGGATACCGAACTGCGCGATATGCTGACCGAAATCCGGATCATCAGGGATGACGGAAGCCACACCCGCATCAATGGGCTTCCCTTTCTGACCGATGCAGAGCTCGCGAGCCCGGAAGTTCTCGATCCTGTCACCATCAGCTATTTGCCGCCGAAGAAATATCCCACGGGCACCCTGACCTTCGAACATACCTTCCCCGAAACTGGAAAATTCATCGGCATTGTGACGGTGAAGAACCAACACGGCCAGACCTACGTCTCCCAGTTCCCCTTCGCGGTGGGCCAGCCGGTGGGCAAGAGCCTGGGAATCTACGCGATGTTGGCGGTGGCCTTGACTGCTGCAGTGTATGGCCTATGGCGCTACGGCGCGAAGCAAAAGCCCGCGCTCCCGAAAAAACCGGTATAACCAGAACGGTCGGGTTTCATGGTTTCGTCTTCGGCCCGCTTTTCCAAGAGCGGCCGAAGACGCGGCGGCGGTCAAGTGAGGCTTCATTCTTGACAGAGAGGCGAGCAGGGCGTCGCGTTTGAGGAGCCCACTCTGAGGCCGAATGGCGGGATTCCGCTAGCTTGCCTATCCGTGACGTGTAAAAATAAGCCATGCGAAGCGGAACACCCGCACCCAAGAAGAGCTATTCGAGCACGAACATGAAGCTTACCCTTCCTGCGCCCATCGAGAATATCCTTGGTATATTGAACTGGAAGGTTGGCCCTGAAGTTCTGCCGAGGTCGCCAATTCTCCTTGGGGTCAGCCTCGGAGCCTTTGCAGGGGCGGTGTTTCTAAGGCAGGCGATGGACTATTCCTGGCTTCGCGCGGCGGTGAGCGGGCTCGGCAGCGCCGCCTTGCTGGGTGCGGTCGCGTTTCTTTGCGCAAAGGTCTCCGGATATAACGAGCGGCTGCCGCAAACGCTGACTGCGCTCGCTCTGGGTGGCGCTATTGTGATTTTTCTGACGGCTAGCCTGCGCTTTATGATGGTCGTGGCCTATACTTTGGAGGGCCTGCCGGACGTAAACATCATGGAGTTGGCGAACTTCCTCCTTTTTCCTCTTTTTGTATGGAATGTGTTTGTCTTCGCGGCCCTGTTTCGACGCTCCTTCCGCCCGAGCGTTCCGCTCGCTTTCGCGATCGCAATTCCGTTGGTGCTGATGGTTGATTTTTGGGTGCCCGCCGCGTTCCGCTCGCTCTAGCTTCGTTCCCTGTGGCATTCAGAATAGCCCGCGTTTTGGACTGATTGGGCCCGGCACGGTCCATTGACGCAACAGCGTCATTTGCGGACAATCTGCAGGTCTTTTTCAGCTATCCGCAGCTCTCGATGCTGCGGCCAAACACAGCGATCAGCGGCGAGCAATTTGGTTGGAGGAATTGCGGTTCGGCCGACACCTCACCGCTTGGCCATGGCGCTGAATCTTTTGCGTTTACGCCGCAACCGGCGGGGAGCTGCCAGTCTCGCGTAATGGTCCTGGTCGAGGAATGAATGAACATCAACAAAATCGCCTATCAGGGCGAACCTGGCGCGAATTCCCATATCGCCTGCAATAATGCCTATCCTGATTGGGAGTCCATGCCCTGCGCGACCTTCGAGGATGCGCTTGCCGCCATCGCCGATGGCACCGCAGCACTCGGCATGATCCCGATCGAGAATTCAATTGCGGGACGTGTCGCCGACATTCATCATCTTTTGCCTGGCTCTGGCCTTTACATCGTCGGAGAATATTTTCTGCCGATTCATTTTCAATTGCTTGGCGTCAAGGGTGCGAAGCTCGAAGGGGTGACATCGGTCTATAGCCATGTGCATGCGCTCGGCCAATGCCGTAAGATCATTCGCGCGCATGGTCTTGCCACGCATGTGACCGGAGACACTGCGGGCTCCGCACGGGAAGTGGCGGAATGGGGAGATCCAGCGCGCGCGGCGATCGCGACCCGCCTTGCAGGGCAAATCCACCAGCTCGATGTGCTTGCTGCCGACATCGAGGATGAATCGCATAACACAACGCGTTTTGTCGTGCTGTCAAAGAGCCCGCAATGGGCGGCGCCCGGCAACGGTCCGGTGGTAACAAGTTTCGTCTTCCGCGTCCGCAATGTGCCCGCGGCACTCTATAAGGCGCTGGGAGGCTTTGCCACCAACGGTGTCAATATGACCAAGCTCGAAAGCTACATGGTGGAAGGAGAGTTCACCGCCACTCAGTTCCTGGCCGATGTCGAAGCGCATCCAAAAGATCCGCCGCTCGCCCGCGCGCTCGAGGAACTCGCGTTCTTTTGCAAGGAATTGAAGATTCTCGGCGTTTTCCCCGCCCATCCTTTCAGGGCCGAAAGCCAAAGACGCGACCGGCCGGACTCTTGATCAAACCCCGATGGTGGTAGGGGCGATCGTCCGGCGCTCCCTCCAAGCTGCAACCTCGACGCGTCAAGGAACGGGGCCGCCCAACTCACGCCGCGGTTGGAAGCGCGTGGACATGCACATCGCGGCCGGAATGTTTGAATAATATTTCGACAGCGCGCTTCATCTTTCCAGTGTCTGGCGTCCGCACCCAAAGCAGCAATCCGCCGTGCACCAAATGCTCCTGCATGTGGCGGCTATAAAGGCGGTCGACCCGTCTTGCGAAGAATGTTCCGATCAAGGCACCCGTCCCGCCACCGAGGATGGCCGCTCCGATCGCCGTCGCCAAACTTCCGCCATAGGCGAAAATGGCGCCGGCTGCGGAGAGTGCCCCGACGTAGAGGAGACCGCCCACCAGCGCTCCCTCGGCATCGCCAACCGACTCCCGCTCCAAATAGTAGGTTCGCGGTACGGCCGGATCATCCTCAAGCTCGGAAGTCGTCTGGTAGCTATGTCCCAGCCTTGCCTCCACCATGTTTTGCGCCGGAAGGAGGCTGAGATCCGCGCGATCGAAACCGGAGTTCATAAGATCGTCGATCGCGTCCTGCAACGTGTCGGCCGTGTTGAAAATCGCGACCGCTTCGACAAAACTCGCGTCAGCTCGCCCATCCATCATCCTTCTCCATGCGCCTCTACCCTCATTTCATCGATATAGCGCCAAGGACCGCCGCGGCTACAGGAGGCGATCACAACCGCTTGAAGACGCGGGAGAAAAATACTTCGAGCCCTGTCAAGCTCTGGGCTTTTCAGCCCCTTTGGCGCAGGCGCCAGAACATATAGGCAAGCGCCATAATGAGCACGAAGATAGCCAAAATCGCTCCAGCATGCTCCAGATCTCGGGCAATTGCTTTGATGTCTGAGACATGCTGGCCGAGGTAGAACCCAGCCAAGGTCCATGCCGAAACCCAGAGAGCGCCGCCGAGTGCATTGAAGAATAAGAAGCGCTTCCACTCCATCTTTAGCAGCCCAGCCACGACACCGTTCAACTGACGCAGGACATTGACAAACCTTGCGAAGGCAACGGTGAAAGGACCGTATCGCGCGAAAAATGCCTCGACCTCGGCGAGTCGTTCTGCGGTTATGCCGATTTTCGCTCCGAAGTGTAGGACGATCGAACGGCCGAGCCGCCGTCCGATCAAATATCCAATATTGTCGCCGAATACGGCGCCGGCCCAGGCTCCCAGCATGAGCGGCGCCAGCGATAATTCTCCGCGGCCCGCGAGTACCGAAGCAAGAATGAGGAGCGATTCCCCGGGGAGAGGAAGGCCCAGCGATTCGAATGTCAAAATGACCATGACCGCGGCGGCGCCGTACTCATGGACAAAAGGCTCGAGATTCCCGAAGAGGTGTTCGATCCCGGCGATGGCTGCCATTCTTTGTCCGATCAAGGTCTCGGACCAAAATGTTTCACGTGAAACCTTTTGGTCCGATTAACGCTCTCCGCCAGAAGATGGGACTGAGCGGGACGCTGTCATTTTGATCCTGTGCCGCCATGCCGACGCGATGGCGGATCAACGCTCCTAGCAGGATCAAAGCGTGATCGTGGGGCCGCGCGCGGGAGGCGAGGCAATCGGCAAAGCCTTCAAGCCGCCACAGTGCCTGATCGGCGCAGCGCTTCGACACCCGGCAGCTCTTTGCCCTCGAGCCATTCGAGAAAGGCACCGCCGGCCGTCGAGATATAGGTGAAATCCTGCATGACGCCGGCGTGATTGATGGCCGCGATCGTGTCACCGCCGCCGGCGATTGTCTCCAAAGCGCCAGCCTGGGTCAGCGCCGCTGCGATCTTGGCGATCGCGGCCGAGCCTTTGTGGAACGGGGGGATTTCGAACGCTCCAACCGGCCCGTTCCAGACGAGCGTCCGCGCTGTCGCAAGAATTCCGGTCACTTCCGCAATGCTGAGCGGCCCGATGTCGAGGATCATCTGATCCTCACCCACGCCGTCAATCCCGACGGTCTCGGTCGCAACATTCGCCTCAAGCTTCGTGGCGACAATCGCATCGACGGGCAGGACAAGCTTGCAATTGGCTGCCTTGGCCCCGGCGATGAGCTGACGGGCCGCACCCAGAAATTTCTCCTCATGGAGCGATTTGCCGATCGCCTTGCCTTGCGCGGCAAGGAATGTATTGGCCATGCCGCCGCCGACGAATAAATAATCGACTCTTCGCATGAGATTGCCGAGAAGTTCGAATTTGGTCGAGATTTTCGCGCCGCCGACAATGCCCGCGAGCGGCCGCTTCGGCTCGGCCAGCATTCTGCTGAGCATTTCAAGTTCGAGTTGCATGGTGCGCCCGGCGTAGGCTGGGAGCTTATGGGCCAAGCCTTCCGTCGAGGCATGCGCCCGATGGGCGGCGGAAAACGCATCGTTCACGTAAAGGTCGCCGAGCTCGGCCAAGGCATTGATGAAGGTTGGATGGTTGCTGGTCTCGCCCGCGTGGAATCTTGTATTTTCCAGCAGGAGAATGTCGCCGTTCCGCATCGCACTGACAGCGCGCTTCGCGGTTTCGCCAATGCAATCCGGCGCAAAGGCCACGGGCCGGCCGAGCTCGCGTTCAAGCTCCGCTGCGACGGGTTTTAGCGAATTCTCAAGATCGGGCCCGTTTTTCGGGCGGCCGAAATGGGAAAGGAGAATGACCTTGCCTCCTTTTTCGGAAAGCTCTCGAATGCTAGCAACGACCCGCTCGATGCGAGTCGTATCGGTGATTCTTCCTGCTTCCATCGGGACGTTCAGATCGACGCGCAAAAGCACCCTCTTGCCTGCCACGTCCGCCTCATCGACCGTCCGGAACAGCGATAAAAATGCCGTTCCCGTCATATGAGTTTTCCCATCGCGGCGGCGACATCGATCATGCGATTCGAATAACCCCATTCATTATCGTACCACGATACAATGCGTACGAATGTGTCTTCGAGCACCTTTGTCTGATCCATGTGGAAAATCGAAGAATGCGGATCGTGATTGAAATCGGCGGACACGTTCGGGCTCTCGGTGAATGTAAGAATGCCTTTCAATTCCTGCTCCGAGGCACGCTTGATCGCTTCCTTGATTTCCTGCGGCGTCGTCTTGCGCTTGGCGACGAATTTGAGATCCACGACGGACACGTTGGGAGTCGGCACGCGGATCGCGGCGCCATCGAGTTTGCCATTGAGCTCGGGTAACACAAGGCCGATAGCGCGTGCCGCGCCGGTCGTCGTCGGGATCATCGAAAGAGCCGCGGCGCGCGCCCTGTAGAGATCCTTGTGCAGGGTGTCGAGCGTCGGCTGATCGCCGGTATAGGAATGGATCGTTGTCATGAAGCCCGTTTCAATGCCGATGGCGTCGTTCAGAACTTTGGCGACCGGCGCCAAGCAATTGGTGGTGCAGGAGGCATTGGAGACGATGAGATGATCCTTGGTGAGCTTGTCGTGATTGACCCCAAAAACCACCGTGAGATCGGCATTGTCCCCAGCCGCCGAGATAAGAACGCGCTTGGCGCCCGCCTTTAAATGGGTGGCGGCTTTGTCCCGCTTGGTAAAGATCCCGGTGCATTCGAGGGCGACATCGATCGCGAGCTCCCTATGCGGCAATTCGAGCGGATCGCGGATTGCGGTGACTTTGATGGGTCCGGTGCCGCAATCAATAGAATCCCCTGCGACCTTGACTTCGCCTGGAAATCTTCCGTGCACCGAATCGAACCTCAGCAAATGGGCGTTGGTCCCGACCGGGCCGAGATCGTTGATCGTGACGACTTGAACGTCCTTGCGGCCTGATTCGACGATCGCGCGCAAGACATTCCGGCCTATACGTCCGAATCCATTGATAGCGACTCTAATCGCCATATCGTCTCCTTCTCCACGGATGAACGACTGAACCGTGGCTGATCTTCCAGGCAATTTTGGGGTGATGGGCTTGCTAACCTTCGCAACGCCGCACCGCAGCGTCCGCCACGGCTTCTGGCGTGATTTTGAAGTGCTTGTAAAGGTCCTTATAGGGTGCGCTGGCTCCAAAACCCGTCATTCCGACAAAAATTCCATCCTCGCCGATGATTGCATCCCAGCCCTGACGGACGCCGGCTTCCACCCCGATCCGGATTGGCGCCTCGCCGATGACCTTTTGCCGCGCGGCGCCGTTTTTTTGCAAAAAAATCTCCATGCAAGGCACCGATACGACCCGCGCGGCAATGCCCCGCCCGGATAAAATCTGGCGTGCCTCGAGGGCAAGCGAGACTTCCGACCCCGACGCGAAGATCGATACCTTGGCAGGACCGCCGTCCGCCGGGGCAAGCTCATAGGCGCCTGCCGCGCAGAGATTCTCGGCGCTGAATGTGCGGCGGACGGGCGGCAGACTTTGCCGTGTCAGCGCCAGAATCGACGGGGCGTTTTTCGTCTCAAGTGCAAGTTGCCAGCATTCGAGCGTCTCCGTCTGATCGGCCGGCCGGAACACGAAGAAATTCGGGATGGCCCGCAGCGCCGCCAAATGCTCGACCGGCTGATGCGTCGGGCCGTCTTCGCCAAGGCCGATGGAGTCGTGCGTGAAAACCTCGATCGCCCGAATTCCCATAAGGGCGGAAAGACGCAAGGCGGGGCGGCAATAATCGCTGAAGGTCAGAAAGGACGCGCCGGAAGGGATCAATCCGCCATGCACCGCCATGCCGTTGACGGCCGCCGCCATACCATGCTCGCGAATTCCCCAGTGGACATAGCGCCCCGCGTATGAGGACGGCTTAATCTCGGGCGTCGCCGCCACCTTGGTATTGTTCGAGGGCGTGAGATCGGCCGAGCCGGTCACGAGTTCGGGCAGGGATTTCGCCAGAACCTCGAGGACGCCCTGGGAGGCTTTGCGCGTCGCGACAGCGGCTGGATCGTCGGCGAGCTTGCGTTTCAACTCCGTCACGACGTCGCCGAAGGAAGCGGGCAAATCGCCGCGCAGACGGCGCTCGAACTCGGCGCGTGTCGCCGCAGGCAGTTGCTGCAAAGCCGCGAGCCAGGCCTTGCGGCGTGGGCGCCCCCGTCTGCCCGCCTTGCGCCAGGCGTTCAAGATTGGCTCGGGAATGACAAAAGGCTCGTAGGGCCAGTTGAGGTTGCGCCGGGTCCCCGCTAGCTCGTCCGGCCCGAGCGGCTCGCTGTGGGCCTTCGAGGTGCCTGCGCGGGTCGGCATGCCAAAACCGATGGTGGTCTTGCAGGCGATGAGGGTCGGCTTGTCGGATCTTTGCGCCTTGCGGATGGCGCGCAGGATGGCCGCCTGATCATGCCCATCAATGCGGAATGCGTTCCAATTGCAGGCTTGAAAGCGCTTCACCTGATCGACCGAATCCGCAAGCGAAAGAGGGCCGTCGATCGAGACATGATTATCATCGTGGAACACGATGAACCGGCTCAGCCGCAGGTGTCCCGCGATCGCGATCGCCTCTTGGCTGATGCCTTCCATGAGATCGCCGTCCGAGGCGATGACATAGGTGTGATGATCGACGATTTCACCGAATTGGGCGTTCAGCATGCGTTCGGCGAGGGCCATTCCAACCGCGTTTCCGAGACCCTGGCCGAGCGGCCCCGTCGTTGTCTCGATCCCCGGCGTGTGGTGATATTCAGGATGGCCGGGCGTGATCGATCCGAGCTGGCGAAAGCGTTCCAGCTCGGCGACCGTCATGTGGGGTTCGCCGGTCAGATAAAGCAAAGCATAGAGCAGCATCGAGCCATGGCCGCAGGACAGGACGAAGCGGTCCCGGTCCGGCCAGCCTGGCTCGGCGGCGTCATATTTGAGCACCTTGGTGAAGAGAACGGTGGCAATGTCGGCGGCGCCCATGGGCAGCCCCGGATGACCCGATTGCGCCTTATCCACAGCATCGACGGCAAGCATGCGAATGGCATTCGCCATTTCGTCATGGGTGACTTTCGCTTCGGTTTCGGGTGCCGCCATTACTTATTCTCCATGGGAAGCTGCCGGAGAGAGGATGAGAGACAGCTCCGCCGAACGGGAGCGCTGCCGGGCGAGGCGAGATCGGCGAAGCATGGCCTGTCCCGTTTGGCAACCACGAGACGCTTGTGTCGAAGCCTTGCCTGTGTTCCCATTCGTCACGGCGCTGGCCATTATCTGGCCCGAAGCACTTAGCGCGCGGGTGCTGGTTTGTCGACCGGCGGCTTGGCGCATCGGCCGAAAAAGTTGATCGCATTTTTGCGGGTTGAGGCCTTTAGCCTAGTCTTGCCGGGGCTTTTTCTCAAATTTTCCTTTTTTTGCCGGAAGAGTAAGACTTTGAAGATGTAAGGCCAACGTCCGGGCGGCCGGTTGAGGCATAAGTTATGCTTCGATTCTTTCGATCCTGAACGCTTGTGAGGCGAGCGCTCGTGGTCGTCATTTCTCTCTGTTTTGGCTGTGATCTATTTCTTTGCTACCGTGCTTTCAATGCTAAAGGCGCTCGTAAGCCATGACCGGGGACGCCGCCGCGACAGTCAAATTGCCGGAACGTCTCGCCGGGGCCTTGCGCAGGCTTGCCGCAGCGCTTGATCGCCTCGACGCGGCGAGCGAGCGGCGGGCGAAGGCCGACGCCGCGCGCGCCAATCTCGAGGAGGAGCTTGCCGTCCTGCAGGATGACCGCTCGCGGCTCGCCGTCGAACTCGACGGCGCGATCGCGCGGGCGAAATCCTTGGAATTGGCCAATGAGGAAGTTAGCCGCAGGTTGAACCAGGCGAGCGCCGAGATCAACGCGGTTCTGAACAAGATCGCTGACCGCGAGGGCTAAGCCCGGCAGCGGGCGGCTTCTCTCTGAACGGATGAGGACAAAATGGCGCAATTGGCGGTCACGATCGCGGGCCGGGTCTATCGGGTGGCATGCGACGAAGGCGAGGAAGCCCGTCTCGGCGACCTTGCGCAATTGGTCGATGCCAAGATCGCGGGGCTCAGGCAACGTTTCGGTGAGATCGGTGACCAGCGGCTCATCATCATGGCGGCGATTACGCTGGCCGATGAATGGTCGGAGGCGAATGACCGCGCCCGCGAACTCGAAGCCGAACTCAACCGGCTCAAGGCGGCGGCCCCATCGAGCCCCTCCGCCCAACGGGATGGATGGGCCGAAGAGGTTGCGCATTCGCTGGGTGAGGCCGCGCAGCGAATCGAGCGGGTCGCCCAGGAGATGAACGACGCCGTGCGGGAGTGACGGGCAGGGAAGGGAGACCAGCGGTGCCGGATGCTGTGGAACGCTGGCTCGGGGCGGGCCGCCTCTTTGTTCCGGCGAATGGGCTCGATTTCGAGGTCTTCGAGGCCGGCGAAGGCGACAGACTTGCGCTGCTGCTGCACGGATTTCCGCAGCATGCGGTGAGCTGGCACAATCAAATCCCGGTTCTGACCGGGCTCGGCTATCGCGTGTGGGCCGTCAATCAGCGCGGCTATGGCGGCACCAGCCGTCCGCCAGGGCGTGAGGACTATGGGCTCGAAAATCTCACCGGAGATGTCGCCGGGCTCATCGATGCCTCAGGCGCCCGCTCGGTGACTCTGATCGGGCATGATTGGGGCGCGATGGTTGCCTGGGTTTTCGCCATCCGCCGGATTCGGCCGCTCGAGCGGCTCGTCATCCTCAATGTGCCGCACCCCTTGTGCTTCCGCCGCGCGTTGAAGACATGGGAGCAACGCCGCAAATCCTGGTATGTTGGCTTTTTCCAGCTGCCGGTGCTGCCTGAGCTGCTGCTCACGGCGGGGGCTGGCCGCCTCCTTATCAGAAGCTTGCGTCGCGGGACCCGCAAACGGGACGCTTTTCCCGATGGGGTGCTCGAAATCTACCGCGCCAATGTGACGGCGCCCGGCGCCGCGACGGCGATGCTGAACTGGTACCGCGCCGCGGCGCGCGATGGGAAGGCCGCCCATGATCTCGATACGCCGGTCGAGACGCCAACGCTCATCATCTGGGGTGAGCAGGATGTCGCGCTCAGTCTCGCCTGCCTCGATGGCACGGAGCGCTATGTGCGCGATCTGCGCATCGAGCGCCTGCCCGGCATCTCGCATTTTGTGCAGGAGGACGCGCCGCGAGAGGTGAACCGGCTGCTTGCGGGGTTTTTGTGAGGGCGGGCTCAAGCCATTGTTGCGCGTCGGCCGTGCAAAGAGACCCAAAAAGTCGAGGGTAAGCGGCAATACCGTAGCGAACTGGCACGGCGCGAATCTTCTGGGTCCGTCCATCTGGCTCTTCAAATTTGATCTGCTTTGCGCCATTAGGGACATCTCCCGCCCGAGGCGATAGCTGTGTCCAAATATATGAACGCCTCAAACCAAACCTTCCTTTTGCATGCGTTTGTAAAGCCCTTGATGTACTCGATGTACAAGCCAGGAAGTGGCGACGTCGAATACCTCTATTATGACGCCATAGGTCTCCTTTGAAAACTTTGTCGGGGCATGCTCCCGTGCCCACACACCTGGATGAACGAAATTTCTAAGCTTGCGAATTTCATGGGTAAATCCGGCCAACGTAGTGCGCTTGCCCCAATTGATTTTTTTTGCCAGGAACCAGACCAGTTCGTCAGCGATGTTAATCAACTCATACAGAGAAAATTCTAGCGCCCTATAGCGCTTCCCTTTGAAGCGTTTACGCTGGAACACGGTCGTGCGCTTCACCTCGGCTGGATACATGAAGCACATAGCCTGGAGTGCCGCTTCAAGCGCGGACACTTGCATGATCGCTGCGGCCAAATAACTCTTCGATTTCACACATCGTCGCGCTTCGCGGTTGTAAAAGGTTCCGAGTTCGAGGAGACGATCCGATATGTGCATTTCTGTCGCCTAGATCTCCTGCGGTTACGACGCATCCGGAGGAACAGCATGTTCCTTGTAAAGCTGCTCGAAGGCTTTTGCGACACACTCCCGATTTGGCACCCAGTCCTCCTCGAAAAGGATTCGACTGTCTGGCGGAAGGGCAAAGTCTGGCCGCGCGATGCGTACGAGAAGATAACAAATTGCGTAAACGGACAGTGTTGTAAAAAACGTGCGCATCACCGCGTCGTGGTTATACACCGGGCCGTTACTTTCCCATAGCGCACCGTCACTGGAGTTCGGGCGTGAGTGAGTAAAACTGCATAATTGCTGAAACGTTCTGTCCGGAAACTCTTCGTCGGCAAGAAGCCATTTGCCCTGGTCGCCGCGAAGCATGCCATGCGCCCGCTTCCTAAAGCGGGTGAAGCCGAGTTCCGACCCGCTGTTTTTCCAGACAATATAATCCGAGTCATTCGGCTTGAGATTTCCGTAAGCGCCGATCATGACCAGTTCCAGCGCGACGCGAAGCTCTGCCATCGCAGCCCGGTAGTAACCGTGCAGGACAAGAAAGTTGGTACATTGGAAGGCGTCGCCCGCATCGAGCATGCAGTCAAAAAGCTCGTCGGGCTTTTCAGGGTCCCCCGTTGCGATGATCCAATCGCCCCAAAGGCTGTAAAGCAATTCAAGCCGGTGGCCGTTATGATCCGATGTGCGGATTGCCACGTCGTCCGGCAGATGCGTGATTCCGGCCCATGTCTTTCTGTCGATCAACTGCATTGGCGCAACGTCCTCTCCTTCGCTGATCGCAAATTCGTGCGGTTCGAGCTTGTGTCGAACAGCGCGAAAATCGGCCAAAGGCAGCCTTTTGCTCATTCCTCATCATATCCGCGTTGGATAATGTCCTTAGGACTTGGAGGGGGTAAGGCGAATCGAACGCCCGCCCTGAACCATGGTAAGTTTATACCTGCCTGCGCAGAATCCGAAGACGGCGAGCATCCGCTTTGCGTCAATTTCCGTAGAGGGGGACAGCAGGAACTTCCGCTTCCCACCCTTTGCGGATCTTCGAATTGGTGGGGTAATGGCGGGTCGGGTCAAGGTGCGACCAAAGATGTGGGATTATGAATACTGGCCATTATAAACTCCTTGGCTCGCGAGGGTTCCTATCATGACCGTTGTTTGAGCTGGACCCTGCGCTTCGACGCACAGCGAGCCCCGCTTACCTCCCCTCGCCCGCCTGCCAGAGCGCTTCCAGCCCCACGCGATAGGTTGGATAGGCGAGTTTGATCCCAAGCTCGTCTTTCAGCTTGCGGTTGGACGCTCTCTTATTCTCGGCATAAAAGCTTCTTGCCATCGGCGAGAGATCGGCGCTCTCGAAATCCTCCGCCGGCGGCGGATCGATCCCCATCAGCATCGCCGCGAAGCTGATCACATCCTGGGGCGGTGAGGGCGCGTCATCGCTCACATTGAACACATCGCCGGGACCTTTATGTGCGATCGCGGCATCAATCGCACGCGTGATGTCCTCGACATGGATGCGATTGAACACCTGGCCGCGCTTCACGACCCGCTTCGCGGTGCCCGCCTTGAGATTGATGAGCGCATTGCGGCCGGGGCCATAGATTCCAGCAAGCCGCAAGATGAAAACCTTCTTATCAGGCTCCTTGCCGATCGCCGTCCAGGATCTTTCGGCCTGAAGCCGTGCCAGCGAACGCTCCGACGACGGCAAAGGGGTCATCGTTTCGTCGACCCATTCGCCGCGCCGGTCGCCATAAACGCCGATGGTCGAAAGATAAATGATCGTCTGGGGGCGCCTCAACGTGGCGATGCGGTGACCGAACCGCGCCAGCACCGGATCGGCGGAGGTGCCGGGGGGCACCGAGACGAGAATGACATCCGCGGCGGCGAGGCGGTCTGCGATGGCGGCATCCTCCTGCTCGGGGCCGAAGACCAATGTCTCGATGGTCTCGCTCTTCAGTTCCTCGGCCTTGGGCGTGCTGCGCACGGTGCCGGCGGCGGCCTCGAAGACGGTCTTCGAGTGCTCAAGATAATAGCGGGCGCAATAGCCAAGGCCGAATGCGAAGAACTTCATGACGGCCGGCTTTCTTTCCCATCGATTGTTCTTGTCGGGCTTCTTGCACCCACCGCAGCCGCCCATTCGGCCTCGACATCCGGGTCCGTCTCGAAGGGCCGGAAGCGCCGTTCGAGTTCTTCGAAACGCTCGGAGGCCACGAGCCGGCCGAGTGCCCAAACCGCCATGGCCCGCACCAAGGCCGAAGGGCTCTCAAGCTTCACCGCGGCGGGTGCGGCAAGCGCCGGATCGCCGCTATTGCCCGCCGCGATCAGAACATTGCGGGTGAAGCGGTCAAAACCGATTCGCTTGACCGGATTTGCAGAAAAGAGCGCTCGAAAGGCGGCATCGTCAAGGCGGAGCAAATCGACGATCTTCGGCGCGAGAAATTCCTCGCGCGCCTGCAATTTGACCTCGCGTGCACCTGAGGCGAATTTGTTCCAGGGACAGACGGCAAGACAATCATCGCAGCCAAAGATGCGATTGCCGATCAGCGGCCGGAATTCGCGCGGGGTAACCCCCTTATGTTCGATGGTGAGATAAGAGATGCAGCGGCGCGCGTCGAGCACATAAGGCCGCGGAAAGGCCCGCGTCGGACAGATATCGAGACAGGCTTGGCAGGTGCCGCAATGATCCCTCTCGGGCGTGTCTGGCAAAAGCTCCAGATTGGTGAAGATCGCGCCGAGAAAAAGCCAGGAGCCAAAATCGCGGGAGACGAGATTTGAATGCTTCCCGGTCCAGCCGAGACCCGCCGCCTGCGCCAGTGGCTTTTCCATCACCGGCGCGGTGTCGACGAAGACTTTGAGTTCGGTTTCGTTGGCTTGCGAGATCAGCCAAGAGCCGAGGTGTTTGAGTCGCCCTTTGATCAGTTCGTGATAATCGCGGTTGCGCGCATAGACGGAGATATTGGCCGCGGATTTTCGCGCGAGGGCTGCAAGCGGGTCGCCCGCTGGGCCATAGTTCAGCCCGAGGAGAATAATGCTCGCCACCCCGGGCCAGAGCTTCTGTGGATCGGCCCGCCGCTCTTTTGTCGCAGCGAGCCAGCCCATCGAGCCCGCGGCGCCTGACGCGAGCCAGGCTTCGAGCCGCTGCGGCGCTTCAGGAATGGCATCTTTGTGGGTGATCTTGCAGACATCAAAGCCAAGAGCCCGCGCTTGGCTCTCGAGCCGCGCCTTGAACGTCGTGCCTAAAAATCGAGATCCGCGTAAATGGGGTCGGGAGAAAGTCCCGGCAGGCGGTCCGCGAGAAGAGAGCGGAAGGACGGGCGCGACTTGATCCGGACGTACCAGTTCTTTGCTGTCTCGTTCTCGTCCCATGGCACGTCGCCCAGAAAATCCACGCAGGAGAGATGCGCCGCGGCGGCGAGATCGGCGTGCGACAGGCGCTCTCCCGCGAGCCAATTCCGATGGCTCGACAAATAGCCAATGTAGCGCAGATGCGTGCGGAGATTAACCCGCGCCGCATGCACGAGATCCATGTCGGGGCCGCCACCGCCCTGCTCACGGGACATATAGCGCTTATAAACCTTTTCGGTGACCAGCCAATTGGTGACTTCATTGAAGAATTTCTGGGAGAACCAATCAAACAGCCGCCGCACCTCGGCGCGCGAGCGCGGATCGTCCGGCAAGAGCCGATGCTTGCCGAGAGCGAGGCCGCGGGTCTCATCGAAATATTCGGCGATGGGGCCTGGCCCCGAAACAACCATTCCGGACTCTTCAACAAGAACCGGCGTTTGCCCGGCCGGATCGAGGATCAGGAAATCCCGCCTGCGCTCGAAAGGCTTTTCCTCGATGAGTTCCGGCTTGATCGCATATTCGCCGAGAAGCAGCCGGACGAAGCGGGAATGCGGGCACAGCGGATGATGATAGAGTGTGATCATTCGGCTTCTTGTGCGGGAGCAATCGGAACGATCGGGGCGGGCAATTTCAAACCATAAAGCCTTATCCAGATCAAATGGGGCGCTACTGAAGCGCCTCGAGGGACATCCCAACTTAAGGTAAACAATTTGTAAACGAGCCCCTTGCGACGTTCAAGCCAGGCTGCTTGAACGAGACGCCGCCGCCGCGTATGGGAATGCCGGCCGTCCTTGGAGTGGCGGCCCCGAGAGGGAGGGAAATTTGGGTTTTCACCAGCATGCCGAATCTGATCCTGCCACCGCCAGCGCCGCCTGGACGAAAGCCATCGCGGCCAGTCTGCCCCATTTGCGCAACCATGCGATCCTCGATGTGTCAGCAAGTTCGCCCGGCTGGATCGATACGGGCCTCGACCTTCGGGCTGGTGAGGAAGTGACGCTCTTTTCGGCAGGCCGGGTTTGGCTTGCGAAAGACCTTGGCATTGGTGTCGATGGCGGGGTTGCCCTTTGGCATCGTATCGGGAGCGGCGGGACGATCGCAAAGTCGATTGACACGACGGCAAGCTTCCGGGCCGAAGAGGACGGGCGCTTGATGCTGGTCGCCAAGCCGCCCGGCGAATGGCTCGATGAAACCGGCCGTTTCGACCCCGACTATCCGCGTGAAGGCGCAAGCGGCGCGCTCGCTGTCGCGGTTTTGGTTTGGCCTGGTCCGGCAAGGGAAGGGCTCGCAAAGCTGCGGGCGAATGACGAGAGCTCGTTTGCCGCGCGCGAGATCGCGCGGCTCGATGCACGCGTGCCTCAGCCGGCTGGCTGGCGGCATCTGTGGCGGCTCGGCCAGACTCAAATCTTCCGCGCCGAGCCCGCCGGATTGCATCCGGCGCGGATCTGCTGTGAGACCGCGCAAGACGCCGGCATTTTGCAATATCCGGTCGACGTCGCGCTCGACCGTTCGACACGGCTCGCCTGGGCCTGGAAGGCCGACGAATTGCCCTCGCGGGTGCGGGAGGATTCCCTGCCGACGCATGATTATCTCTCGATCGCGGTCGAATTCGATAATGGCCGCGATCTGACCTATATGTGGAGTGCCGCTTTGCCGGAGGGCAAAGTCTTCCAATCTCCGCTGCCCTGGTGGGACAAGCGGGAGACGCATCAGGTGGTGCGCTCCGATCTGGCCAAAGTGGGCCAGTGGCTCGAGGAAGACCAAGCGGTCCTCGACGATTACGAACGGGCGATCGGCGGCGTGCCGCCGGCGCGCATCGTCGGCGTGTGGCTCATCGCAGTCAGCGCCTTTCAAAGACGCAAAGGGATTTGCGATTACGCCCGCATCAAGCTCAAGAGCGACAAGGGCGAGGTTTTCATCGGCCCATGATATCTAAGACATGAGTTTTATAAGGTTTTGCTCTCCGATCGGACAAAAAAGTTTGGCGATTATGTAGTTTGCACACCATGGCAATCTAATGTAGCCTCCGCTGTCATTAAGGTCGCTAGCAGCCCGTCGGACTTAACGGACGACAGCAGGATACGATAGAATCATTGCATTGATTCTCACACGATGACGAGCCTGTCCGATGAGCAACTTCCGCACGATCGATCGGCAGACCGGATTCCTGTTGCCGCCATCGG
>DATJBL010000133.1:0-20707 GCA_035515355.1 Methylocella sp. | reverse complement strand
CGCTTGAAGAGCGCCTCAAATTTGGAAATTTGAGTGTACGTGAGACCTATGAGCTCCGCGGGGTCAGTCACGTTCAATTTTATGATGATCTGAAGGCCGGTCGCGTCGCAATTTTGAAGGAGGGGCACAAAAGCCTCGTCCCGGGACAAGTTGCCCAACGCTACTGTCCGGCATCAGCGCCCTTGAGACAGTTTTAGTGGATTGAAGAACGGAGGATTTCTGGCTCATCCTGACCATCAAGGAGTGGAAATGAGCCAGAAATCCGGAAGCCCTAAAATGCCCTCTGAGCGGATCGTGAAGGACATCCGCCGGGCGACCCGCAAACAATATTCAGCCGAGGAGAAAATCCGCATCGTGCTGGACGGCCTGCGTGGCGAACACAGCATCGCGGAGTTGTGTCGGCGTGAAGGGATCGCCGAAGGTTTGTATTACACTTGGTCGAAGGAGTTCCTGGAAGCGGGAAAACGGCGCCTTGCGGGCGACACGGCACGCGCGGCGACCAGCGGCGATGCCCGGTTATCTGGGGAATGTCGGCCTAGAACTAATGTCCGATGCGGCAAGGCGGTAATTTTGCTATTCTAGTTATTAATGCCTGACTTGCTTCTAAACGAATTTTTTTAATGGAGTTGTGCGATGCCAACAACGCTTGCTTTCAGGACGCCTGCCGGAGGCGTTTCTATCCCTGCCGGTCAATCGAAGCAGCTCGGTACTGTTGATGTTCATCCGTTTTCGCAAATAAGGGTGGTTGCAGACGAGCGGGTCGGCTCGGGCACAAACTTCAGCATTCGATTAACAATCACCGAGGGCAACGAACTGGTTGCGCAGCTAGACGTGCTGACGCTTTCTCCTCGTGGACAAATTACACGCGTGCATGACACCCCCGGGACGAAATTGACCATATTCGCTGATGCGGCGGGAGGGGGCGGTAACGATGCGCTCGATGTGCTTGTTTACGGGAGCTGATTTGCTCGCCGCCAGAGTCGGGGCTTATCGGGCTCGGCAAGATTGAGCGCAACGTATCTTGGTGGCTTTGCGAGTGGTGGGCCTGTAGGAGGCCCACTGGGGCGAGCGCAAGGCCATTGTCGAATCCGAGTATTGGCGCGGCTTTGTCACGTTCTGGGGTTTTACTTGTCAATAGGGCAGGACGCTCTCATCTCTATATTTCAATACCTTAGGACACTCGTCGCCGAGCCAAAATCGGCTCAGAAGTCGGCTATTCTTGGCCAATGTGACAATGCCACATCATCTGTTCACACGTGATTTTCAGAAGTCAGTTTCTCTGAAGGCTTTGCAAACGCGCCGAATTTTCGCGGCGCGACAAAAGGGAGGAAGGTCGGATGGCACGATCAAGACTGCTCGGTGGCTGGCCCGCTTTTCTCTCGAGCCTTTTGCTTCTCGCAAGCTGGAACTGGCCTGCCAAATCCCAATCGGAGCAAAGGCTGGATGAGGCGCAGCAGGCTGGGCGGGAGGCTTCGACATTCCCGCAGGCTGATGAAGATTATTTCCATGACATGGACAATGGGGTGGCGCTCAGCCCGGAAGAGATCAAAGGCCGAAACATGTGGCTGGTCTGGACCGGTGGCAATGATCGCCAATGGGACAAGCTCACCACGGCATCGACCCTCGGTTACCATGATCTTCTAAAGGTCGTCACCTCTCATCCGAGCCAGACCTATTGCTATGGAAGATGCGACCGCGATTCTCGGTGGAGCTGGCTTGGGGCGGTCAATGAGCCTTGCTTCGAGAAGCCGACCGGCCCGGATCCGGACCGTTTTGGACTCTGGCTAGATGTGCGGCGCAAGGACTGCCCGCCCGACCCGTTCGAGAACGAAGCAAAATATCCCGGCGTGAAAATTGGCGCGCGCGGACACCCGATCGGCGGCGGCAAGATTTTGCCGGTCGGTTCCTACTTCGGCTATGCCTCGGGGATCGTCGGCTTGCGCCTCTTCCCCAATCCCGAGTTCGACGAAAAGGCGGCGAAAAACTGGGATCCGGAAAGATATTACACCGACCCGGACTATTACAACGATCCGAAGCTCGTGCGGCCCTATCGCGTCGGTATGTCCTGCGGCATGTGCCATGTCAGCCCAAGCCCGATCCACCCACCGGCCGATCCCGCTCATCCAGAATGGGCTAATCTTAACTCGACCGTTGGCGCCCAGTATCTGTGGTGGAACCGTCTTTTTGCTTATAGGGCCGACCTCAAAGATTTTGTTCATCAACTGACTAATACCTACGCGCCTGGCACGACTGAAACGTCTATTGTCTCGACTGACTATATTAACAATCCGCGGTCGAATAACGCGATCTATCATCTCGGCGCGCGGCTCGCGCTAGCGCACCACTGGGGCAAGGAGACGCTGAAGGGTGGCGAACTCAACAACACGCAGCTCCCCGGTTTCTTTGACCCACCGGACACGGCCTGGTCGCCGCGCGTGCTGAAAGATGGCTCCGACTCGGTCGGCGCGGTTGGGGCTTTAAACCGTGTCTATGTGAACATTGGACTTTACAGCGAAGATTGGTTCACGCATTTCAATCCCGTTGTCGGCGGAAAACCGATTTCCCCATTCCTAATCAAGAACGCGGAGGAAAATTCCGCCTATTGGCGGGCGACCGAGGCGGGTACTCCATTTATTGCGAATTTCTTTCTGAAAGCGGGTCAGCCTGACTATTTGAAGGACGCCCCCGGCGGAGACAAATATCTGACGGCTGACGAGGCTACCCTGACGCGCGGGAAAACTGTTTTCGCCGAGACCTGCGCAAGGTGTCATTCGAGCAAGCTGCCAGATGCTGCCTGGAAAGCGCTCGATCCGGGGGGCTGCTCCGGGCCTGACTATCTCAAATGCTTTAGACGCTATTGGGACCTGACCAAAACCAGTGACTTTAAGTCACAAATGCGGGAAATCGTTTTGGCGCCGGATTTCCTTGACAATAATTACCTCTCGACCGACGCGCGCATCCCCGTCACTTTGCTGCGGACCAATGCCTGCGGCCCGCTCGCAACCAATGCGATTCGCGGCAACATTTGGGATAATTTCTCATCGTCGACGTATAAGGCGTTGCCTTCGGTTGGGACGATAATGGTTCAGGATCCTTTTACCGGCGAGCGCCGCGCTTATGAGATGCCCGGAGGCGGCTTAGGGTTTACCCGTGTGCCTTCCCTGGTCAGCGAGTGGGCCAACGCCCCGTTCCTCATCAATAAGCGGATCGGACCATTCGACGATGATCCTTCGGTCGAGAGCAGGATGAGATCATTCCAAGCGTCGATCGAACAATTGCTTTGGCCCGAAAAACGCATCCATGAGGGAAATCTAGATGGCTTCATCTTACGGACGACAGAGCGAAGCTGGGTCAAGATCCCCAAGCGCCAAGTTCCGCCGGAGCTGTCGAATACCTTCGCCTCTCTGCCAGAGCCGTTCTCGGGCCTCTTAAAGGAGCCAATCTCCTGGCTGTTCGATAAGGACGGGAATTTCGTGCTTGGCCCAATTCCGAAAGGCTTCCCAATCAACCTTGCCGCCAATTACCAGCCGCTGGTTGATATCCAAGATGTTGGCGGGAAAGTGAAACACGAGCAACATTTTGTTGCCCTGCTCGGAAAGCTGGCTGCCAACCTGCCACCGCCCGGCGCTGGTGCAAGCGACGAAGAGATTCTCGACTGGTTGAAAAACTTGCGGGAGCCGCTGCTGGAGCTCAGCAAATGCCCGGATTTCGTTGTCAACCGCGGTCACTATTTCGGCACGTCGCAATTCAACGACACGGAGGGCTTGAGCGAGGACGAGAAATCGTTTGGTCCAGAACCGGTATTGAGCGACGACGATAAACGCGCCTTGATCGAATTCATCAAGACGTTCTGAGGGAAGAACCACTGACGCCTGTCTGTACCAAAAACCCTATCCGAGTTGATGACGCGACGGAATCGGCTATTTCGGCCGAATGATCGCGCTGATCCGCTTTGTGCTGGCTGTCCTCGCGTCGCTCTTCAAGTCGAAGAGCCGGCTTGAGGCTGATAACGCGGCGCTCCGGCAGCAGTTGATCGTTTTGGGGCGCAAGGCGGGACGACGCGCCAGGCTAACGAACGGTGACCGTCGGTTCTTTGTGCGGCTGCATCGATGGTTCCCGTTGATCCTCGCGAGCTCAGCGAATTCGAGCAGCGTCTTAAAGCCTTGGAGAACGAAAATGCGCGCTGACCTGCGGCGCCGGCTGGAGGCTCTCGAAGCGGCGGCTCCGGCGGATCCGGAAAACATAGAGTCCCAAATAGACCGGGACCGCCAGGAGCTCCAGCAGATACTCGACAAGGCGCGAGAGACGCTTGAAATGAGAAAGCGCGAGGAGCGCGAGGAGCGCGAGTTGTGGGCGCAGAGAGAGGCCAGGGATGGATAGTTTTGCCACCCTTTCAAAGCCTCTGGAATTGCAGATGGAGTTCGTGTCAGTCACGGAAATTCAGCCTGCCGCCGATGTCACGAAATCAAAGGGGGCCGTTCTTCTCGCGTGTTCCAAAAGAAAAGGCCGGGCGCCGGAAGAGCGTCCGGCCTCAAAGACCAACTCAGGAGTTTCTATGATGGATTTCATCTATTCAGTCAAGCTGTTTCGGCCGCCGTAGTTGTATGCAGGGACGCCTTTGCGGATGGCTCGCGCCCGGCGGAGCCATCCAAGCCAAACGCGCTTTCCCTAAAATGAATCGCCGGGTGTCGTGGCCCTTGCCAGGGTAAAGACCAACTCATAAGCGCCGACTCCCCCGATCAAGGGGGCGAAGTACCGGGAAAGACCGGACGGGATACGGAACAAGGCAAACGGGTGATCAGCCGTCCTGATCGGGCCGCGCCGCAGTGATTGCGCCGCTGGTAAAATCCACCCCGAGGCCGCCGCAGTGATGCGCCGCAAACCTCATAACCGTTACCGTGGCGACGGAAGCCAGGGAGCTAGATGGCACACAAGCGCAAATGTTTGGAGTGCCGGGCTTCTCGAAATTCGGTCGAATGGATTCGAGAAGTTGCCGAGGCGATGTAGCCGGGCCAACTAACCATCCGTTCAAAGGGTCTCCGGCGGATGGTTCCCCTTCGATGGGGAATAATGCCCGATTCGACCATGCTACGCCCTGCTAGGCGTAGCTATGCCTTGAGACTGCGACATTTGCATAGATCAGTGCAAAAAAGCAACTGATATAAAACAGTGCAAAAATTGCCCTCGATGCTTTCCGTCAATGGGAATCGATCTGAGGAAGGCGACCAGGGCAATCGCCGAGCACGTAGCATCATAAGTTCATCAGCAATCGCCGCCCTTGGTTCAATGATCTTGAGACGGTTGTCTTTCTCGGTGATCACCGCGTCCTTTTCCTCGATCGCCTTCTTGGCTTCCAGAACAGCTTGCGCCAATAGCTCTTCACGAGTGAGAGGTTTCGGCACCGCCCCATAGGAGCCGGTCTTGCGGATTGTCGGCAGGAGATCGCGAGTGACCCAATTCACAAAAGCTTTGGCCGCCGGTTTGCGGCTTTTCCCCACGAGCTTGTAGAAGCCCGACTCGCTGATAATGTTGAAAGTTCGCGGGCCTGCATTCGTGTCCATAGTATGGACACCAACCTCGTCATCATCGAGAGATGCGATTGCTTGCCGAGGGTTTAGAAGCTCCAACCCGGCACAAGCATCCTTTGCGACAAACCAAAGCTCATCGTCAGCGCAGCGGATCGTTCGCACGTCGACGTTTTGAAACTTTGAGCATACGAGTTCGCCGGAGATTTCACGCTTGCTGGCGCTCCGGTGGGCCAGGACTTGCTTGGGGCGAGGCTTTGGCGCACTGACGAGGCGGGCGCTGGCGAGGCGACCCTTGAGGCTCGCAACTTGTTCCTCGAGATGATCGACCCGCTCATTGACCTGCCGGGCTACCCGGTCCATGCGCGCCTCCGTTTCGACAATACCTCGCGCGAGCATGGTTGCAACTTTGTCGAGAACATCGCTGCCCCCTCTCCGAAGCTGCGCCTCCATCCGATTGAAGGCTTCGATGTCGAGTTCTTTCCAGCGGGCAGCCTTGGCGCCGGTGAAGCCCATGACCAGGAAGGCGAGGCCATCGCGGGTCATCTCGACGTGAGAAGTGCTTTCGCCTTCGGGCTTGCTTAAGTCCCTGATTTTAAACAGCTCAAAATTGAGCCGCCTGAAATCCTCAGAACATTCGAGATTGCGGATGTCCCGGAGGACGTTTTTGTGATCCTTCCCGAACTTCTTGGCCACTTCCCGGCTATCCGCCTTCACAACGCCATCGCGGATGACCAGGACGGGCAACGCAGAGTCATCGGCTTGCGCCCTCGGCCTCTTGCGCAGGCTCGGGGCTTGGCGAGGGGTCGCTGCTCGCCGGAGCCTCGTTCTTCAAGGGATGGTCGGCGGTAGGTCGCCGGCGACGCTCCGTTGCCTCGAAATGATCGCTCACATCGGTTGGCGCATCGACACCGATCTCGCGTTTCAGCGCGAGGATGCAGGAAGTCGCAGCGCCGCCCCGGCGGACGCTGCGTGCGCGCCGCCGGGAAAGTCGTGAGTGTTCAGGCGCCGGCTTCGGGTTGGAACGTCACGCTGGGCGCGCTGCCGGTGAGACGCGCCAGTGGGTTGCCGCCCTGATTGAACAGCAACGCCGAACCCGATGGCCCGCTCACGGTGATCTTTGCCGACTGGATGTTCCAGTTGTCGTCAGTTTCGAAGATCCCGTTATGCGAGGTCAGGGTGATCGTGATCGCGCCGAATGCCTGAAGCAGCGGCGCAGGCCCGGCGATGTTGAAGGTCTTCACGTGCTCGGAGTTGTTACCCCACCCACCATCGCTCTGTGACTTCAGGGTGAAGGTCTGTGCGCCGCCGGGGAGAGCGACGGTGGCGGTCGCCGAGCTGTCGCCGCGCAGGTCATCCCCGCCCGTGACAATGTCGAAGGTGATCTGGTTGAACTGTTCGTTCGCAACGGCAGGTGCGTTCGGTCCACCGCAGTAGAAGTAGCTGCCCCAGGTCGTCGGGCTCTCCATGTCCATCTGGATCGTGTAGGGATCGGCGCCGCCTTTTGCCGCTGCGTCGGTCGTTCCGGTGCCGTTATTCTCCGCCATGGTGCCGCTCATGTCGGACTGGGTGCGCAGGTTGCGCAGGAAGGCGGCGCGGGTCCAGCCAGCGCTAGCCTGCCAGCCGCTGCCCATCTGGTCCTCGGTCAGTTCCGGATTAGACAAGGTAGAATCGACCTCGCCACCGCTGCCGATCCAGGTGACGCTGTTGCTGAGGCCACCGTTGAACAGAGTCGCAGGGTAGTAGCCCATCCAGATGCCCTGCACCGCGACCCACCAGTTGAGTGTGTTGGTGCCGGGTTCCTGATAGAGCTGGAACTTCATTGAAACGTCGGTCTGGGTGCCACCCCAGGTGCTGATGCCGTTGATTCGGATGCCCGGGAATACCACCGACCCCGTTGTACTGGCCGAACTATATTGCACAAAGCCTTTATACTTTGTGTTGTAGCCGCCGACATTGTCGCCGTTAGTAGTGTACCCATTGGTCGTGTAATAGGTGAAGATGTGAGGCTGAGTGTCGCCATTCAGGCTCTGGTCGACAGTCCAGCCGCCCTCGAGCGATTGTAGCTGCCGCTGGGTGTTGTTCTGCAGCCAGACTTGCAGGATCGAATGGTCGTAACCAGTGCCCAGTGGGCTGTTGATCGCCGGCGCCCAGACGTTGAGGTATCCGTCCCAGCCGTAGAACGTGCCGAACTGGCTGTCGGTGCAATGGAAGTAGCCGGCCGGGTTGGGATCGCCGGGCGTTCCGCGGTGGTTGGCTTTATTGACAAACAGGCCGCCTTTCTTGGTCATCGCCAGGTGATCTTTCAACGAAAGCGTACGCGGAAAGCGCGTGATGTCCGGGCGCAGGATCGGGACCGTTCCTGGCGGCCCGTGCTCGACACTGGGGTCGTCGAGTTCGAAACGGGCAGGCTCAACCGGCCGCTTCGGGTGCCTCGGGCGCGCTGACAGTGCGGTGGGCGGCGGAGTGGCGATTTTGCCACCAGGAACCTGGCTTTCTATGGGAACCCAGTCGATTATCTTGCCGCTGGGCGTTGTCGTGGTCTTGACGATCTTGAGGGCGCTCTGCCGGGCTTCCAGCCACGCCGATAGTTCGGGACTGACGAGCTTTTGGGCGATTGTCATGATGTGACCTCGCTGTTCGCGAACGAATGTTGCGCGGGATGTGAACCAAGAATGTCAAAAGCCGTATCGCAACTCTCCCGTGGTGACGTCATACGTTCGTCCTACACTGACTTTTGCGAATCACGCGTCTGTTGAGGTTGAGATTGCCGCGTTGTCTTGATGCTGTGGAGTGGAGCGGCGCGGCGTTTGACCCCCAATCGGCGTCGAACATTGACCCCGGGCTCTGTGAGGTAATTCATTGACAATATTAGCTGATTCGAAATCCAGCCGGGGTCACGATTGGGCTCTCACTCACTTTTGATGCAGTTTGGAGGATGTCTGCTTAAGATTGGCAATCTGCGCCGCGATGTCGGCCCTTTGGCTTGGGTTCAAGTGCCGCCGGGCCATGTTCATCGAGACGACATAGCCCAAAGGATCTAAGCCCCCATATTCCTCGAAGCGAGGCTCAACTCGGGCGAACTTGCAAGCGCGATACCCGAGACATGCTCAATGTATTCGAGGTTTTCAGCGGGTAACCGAGACGGTGCAGACGATTGCTGATTGAAACAATCTCATGGGCGACGATTCGCGTCTTACCGGCCCTCCGCCATTTTCGGCTTCCGCCAGGGGCCGCATAAATTCACCCAAGCAACGCCAGAAAGTAAGACCAATTGTAATACCCCAGCAAAATGTATCGAAATAAATTAATAAAAATCAGTCGCTTAGGCTATTGAGTTGGCGGAGAGGGGGGGATTCGAACCCCCGATAGGCTTGCGCCTATGCCGCATTTCGAGTGCGGTGCTTTCAACCGCTCAGCCACCTCTCCAACCCACCGAAACAATTAAGCATTCTGGTCGAAATAGAAAACGGCAAAAACCGATTTGCTGCCGAATTGCTACTCAATTCCTCAACGGGCCCGCTTCTGTAGCGCCAGTCGCAGGGCGTCGTCAACGCGGGCCGCGGCATCCGCCTGCATGCCGGGCAAGTTGTTTCACATCATGCGTGAACCGATCGTGCTGCGTGGCACAAAAGCAACATCTCCTAAAAATTCGATGTGGCGCGCCAAAACAATTCCTTCGAAATGCAAACGCAAGGGTAGATCTCACCCGGCAGATTTTATGTATTCTAATGTAATTTTAGAGCCGTTAAAATATAGCCTAAGTAATTGACATGAGGCCATTGTGAGTTAGGCTTACGGTATGACAGTTTAGAAGCCGTCAGGATCGCTGTGTGGACGGGGCGGGCCACTCGCTCAATCTAAGTGTCCGCTCTTAGGTCCAGGCGCTGACTTCGCAGCCGTTCCTGAAGGGTGTTCACACGTTCATTAAAGGCGGGGCTTACGGATGATTGCGAAGGGCGCTGGGGCATCGCATCGGTTTGGGCGTTGGCAGCAAAAGGCCGGCAAGCGGAGAAGCCATTCCATGAAATGCGGCTTTCTCACACTAGCGATTATTGCACCCTTAACCGCGCCTGCGTTTGCGGCCGATCTGACGCCGCCGCCGTTATTGGCGAGCAGTCCTTGGGAGGGCTTTTATTTTGGCGGCCATTTGGGCTATGCATGGGGAAAATCGGACTGGTCGACGTTTGGCGCATCGGGCTCGATGAGCCTGGCCCAAACCCTTGACACCTTCGCCGAGGCGGGAAGTTTCTTCGAAGGTATTCAAGGCGGCTATGATTACATGCTGCCGAATCGCGTCGTCATTGGCGTTGAAGCCGATGCATCCTTTCCAGCGTTTCCCAATCTCTCGGGTTTTGGCATCGGCGGCGAATCGGCGCTTACGTCGCCGGCGTTCGGCACCGAGATTTATACCGATAATTTGCTGGCTTTCGGAACCGTGCGCGGCCGCATCGGTTACGCGCCCGGCAACTGGCTTCTTTATGCGACCGGCGGCTTTGCCTGGATCCGCGACCAGCTGGGGCTGACGCAACTTGCGACCGGAGCATTCGACTATCCCCAACTGTGGCGGTTTGGTTGGGCCGCAGGCGCGGGCGTTGAGACGACAATCGCGCCGCATTGGACCGCCCGGCTTGAATATCTATTTACCGATTACGGCACCACCAGTGCCACTTTCCCAACGATAGGGCAGCAAATCAGTTCGAATTTAACCATGCATGAGCTGCGCGCCGGCCTGACCTATCATTTCGATGACGATGCCGAAGCAAAAGCCGCAAAATCGGACGCCGGCGCAACAGATGACGATCGTGTCAATTTCCACACCCAGGCAACTTTCACGGCGCAGGGCTATCCGGCAATCCGCTCGCCCTATGAAGGCGCCAATAGCTTGCCCGGCAGCGGCGAGGGAGCCGAAACGACTGATGCAACGCTTTATGCCGGTCTGCGGCTATGGCAAGGGGCAGAAGCCTGGCTGAATCCGGAAATCGATCAAGGTTTCGGCCTCGGCAATACTCATGGCGCTGCCGGATTTCCAAGCGGCGAGTCCTACAAGCTCGGCTCTTCTTATCCCTATGCTCGGGTACAGCGTTATTTCGTAAGACAGACCATTAATCTTGGTGGCGAAAGCCAGAGCGTGGATGCCGATATCAACCAATTTGCCGGCACGCAAACGGCGGACCGTCTTGTGCTGACCATCGGCAAATTCGGTATCTCTGATATCTTCGACACCAACAAATATGCGAATAATCCCAAAAGCGACTTCTTGAACTGGTCGCTCATCAATGCTGGAACCTTTGATTACGCCGGCGACGCTTGGGGTTACACATATGGCGGCGCGGCTGAATTATATGTCGATCACTTTGCCTTCCGCGCCGGCGTCTTCGACTTATCTCAAACGCCGGCGGGCGGGGCCGGCAACGCGCCCGCCTATGGCCTCGATCCATACTTCCATAATTTCCAATTAGTCGGAGAAATAGAGGAGCGGCACACGCTGTGGGGGCAGCCTGGCAAACTCAAAGTGACCGGCTTTCTCAGCCGGGGCGACGCAGGAAGCTTTCAGGATGCAATCAATCTCTCCGAAGCAACCGGTTTGGATGTGAGCGACGCGCTTGCCGCGGATCGCCACTATCAGAGCAGGCCCGGTGTGAGCATCAACTTGGAGCAGCAAGTGTCTGACACCGTAGGCGTATTTGCGCGGGCCGGCTGGGCCGATGGCAGCGTCGAGCCGTGGGATTTCACGGATATCGACCGGACGCTTGCTGGGGGCGTTTCGCTGAATGGCAAACAATGGGGCCGCCCTGATGATACGTTTGGTATTGCTGGCGTCCTAAACGGGATCTCCGCCATCCATGCAGCCTATTTCAATGATGGCGGCTTGGGCATTCTGATCGGTGATGGGCAACTGCCTTATCCCACGCTTGAGAAAATCTTCGAGACTTATTACAGTCTTGCCCTAACGCCAGCGCTGAAACTGAGCTTCGATTATCAGTTCATTGGCGCCCCCGCCTATAATCCGCAGCGTGGGCCGGTCTCGGCCGGTGCCGTGCGGTTGCACGTACAATTTTGAGCGTCCGTCTAATGATCAAACGCGGATGCGGGCAATCTTGAGGCACCCGCTTCCGTGGCAGAGGTGGCTATTATGTGACCTTCCCCCGAATTTGTGGCACCCGGATGGGATGCGTTGGAAAAAGAACGATTGGGGGAACAGCGCTTCGTTGAGATTCCAGGACGTTGCGCGACAGTTTGGGATTGGTTGATATGCCAGCAGCCGAATTTCGAGTGCGGTGCTTTCAACCGCTCAGCCACCTCTCCGCAGCCTTGAGCGGATTCGCGCACTTACCATAAGGAGGCCGCGCGTTACAAGGGTGCGCCGGAAACCAAGGTGGTCATCGCGGCGCGGCCTCGGGTTTCAAGCTGTCCGGGTGCGGCATGAGAATGATGTTATAGCCGGCGTCCACATTATGAATTTCCCCGGTGACACCGCTCGAAAGCGGAGACAAAAGATAAAGCGCGGCGCCGCCGACGTCGGCGAGGTCGAGATTGCGGCGCAGGGGTGCATGGGCCTTCTGAAAATTGAATAGGACCCGCCCGTCGGCGATGCCGGCGCCCGCCAGGGTGCGGATCAGCCCTGCGGAAATCGCGTTCACCCTTATGCCTTGCAGACCATAATCGGCGGCAAGATAGCGCACGCTCGATTCGAGGGCTGCCTTAGCGACGCCCATGACATTGTAGTTGGGCATGACCCGGTGCGCGCCAGCGAAAGTGAGGGTCAAAAGCGCGCCGCCTGGCTGCATGAGAGGGGCCGCCCGCCTCGCAATCTCTGTGAAGGAGAAGGCCGAAATCACCATGCTGCGCACGAAATTTTCCCGCGTCGTATCGGCGTAGCGGCCCTTCAGTTCGGCGCGGTCCGAATAGGCGAGGCAATGGACGACGAAATCAAGTCCCCCCCATTTTTTTTCGATGGCCGCGAAAAGCTGATCGACGGAGGCAATATCCTCGACATCGCACGGCAAGACGAGTGCCGCGCTAAGGCTTTGGGCGAGGGGCGCAACGCGCTTGCCCAATGCCTCGCCCTGATAGCTAAAAGCGAGTTCCGCGCCATGGGCGCGAAGCATCTTGGCGATCCCCCAGGCAATCGAGTGGTCGTTGGCAACGCCCATGACGAGGCCGCGCTTGCCGCGCATCAAGCCTCCGCGGCCGCTTTCCGCCGGCTCCTCAGGCGTCGACATGTTTGAAAATGAGGCTGGCGTTAGTGCCGCCGAAGCCGAAGGAATTCGACAGGACAGCTCGCAATTGCACGCCGTCGCGGCGCTTGCGCACGATGTTCATGTCGGCGAAATCCGGATCGAGTTCCTCGATATTTGCGCTTTCGCAAATGAAGCCATTCTGCATCATCAGCAAGGAGTAGATCGCTTCCTGCACCCCGGTGGCGCCGAGGGAATGGCCAGTCAAGGATTTGGTCGCGGCGATCGGCGGGCACTTTTCGCCCCGGCCAAAGACCTTTCGTATCGCTTCGATCTCCTTCAGATCGCCGATGTCGGTCGAGGTCGCGTGCGGATTGATGTAATCGATCGGCACATTCACGCTTTCAAGCGCCATGCGCATGCAGCGCACCGCGCCCTCGCCGGACGGAGCGACCATGTCGTGGCCGTCCGAACTCAGGCCGTAGCCAGCGATTTCTCCGTAAATTTTCGCACCGCGCGCGCGGGCGTGCGCCAATTCCTCGAGGACCACCACGCCCGCCCCGCCAGCGATCACGAAACCGTCCCGGTTCTTATCATACGCCCTCGATGCGACAGCGGGACGGTCGTTGAACGAGGCGGACATCGCGCCCATCGCATCAAAAAGCACCGAAAGGGTCCAATCGAGCTCTTCGCAGCCCCCCGCGAACATGATGTCCTGCTTGCCGTTTTGGATCATCTCGAAAGCGTTGCCGATGCAATGATTGGAGGTCGCGCAGGCCGACGAGATCGAATAATTGACGCCCTTGATCTTGAACCAGGTGGCAAGCGTCGCGGAAGCGGTCGAGGACATGGCCTTCGGCACCGCGAAAGGGCCAATTTTTTTCGGGCCCTTGTTGCGCGCAATATCCGCCGATTCGACAATCGTGCGGGTTGAAGGGCCGCCCGAGCCCATGATGATTCCGGTGCGCTCATTCGAGATTTCGGCGGCTGAAAGGCTGGCGTCAAGGATGGCCTGATCCATCGCGACATGGTTCCAGGCGGTTCCCCCAGCATGGAAACGCATGGCGCGGCGATCGACGATTTGGCTGGGATCAAGCGTCGGGGCGCCGTGAACCTGGCTGCGAAAGCCGAGTTCGGCGTATTTTTCAGCCTTGACGATGCCCGGCTTGGCCTCCCTCAGCGAGGCAAGCACCTCCTGGGTATTGTTTCCAATCGAGGACACAATCCCCATTCCGGTGACGACGACCCGTCTCATATTCAAAACTCCTGCTTGGCTTGGCCCCGGCCCCTGGCAGGGCGAGGGGACCATCCGTCAGGCCGCGGATGGCGCCTCGGCCTTGAATAAGCCCACTCTGAGATCCTTGGCTTCGTAGATGCGCGCTCCGTCGGCTTCGAGCCAGCCATCGGCGATGCCGAGCACAAGTTTGGACTTGAACACGCGCTTTAGATCGACCCCATAGATGATGCGTTTGACGGCTGGCAACACTTGGTCGGAAAATTTGACTTCGCCGACGCCGAGCGCCCGGCCGCGGCCGGTGAGGCCAAGCCAGCCCAGATAGAAGCCGAGAAGCTGCCACAGCGCATCAAGTCCAAGGCAACCCGGCATGACCGGATCGCCCTTGAAATGGCAGCCAAAAAACCAGAGGTCCGGCTTGACCGAAAATTCGGCCAAAATCACGCCCTTTCCGTTGGCGCCGCCCTTCTCCGAGATATCGACGATTCGGTCGAACATCAAAAGGGGCGGCAGTGGCAACTGGGGATTGCCCGGCCCAAACAATTCTCCGCGCCCGCAGGCGATGAGGTCTTCGTATCCGAAATTGGCACGCCGCTCGTTCATGTTCGTTTAGCTCTTGTGTCTCGCCTCCGGCCATCGAGGTCTTTCCGGCGAGTTTTGCGCGCCTTCTAACATACCGGCAAACCGGATGCTATCGGGTGCAGGTCCCTAATCCTGCGCGGACAAGGCGTCCGCCGGCCGGCGTTCTCCATCATTTTGCCAAGTTTGCGACACTTGCTTAAGCACAATCAACTCCAATTAAAGCGGCCGCCTTCGGGCCGCTCTTTCTCAATTTCGTACCTAAACCCGATTCGAACACCAACCCAATTCGATACCAGGATGCGATGGTCTTTCGTCACGCAGCCAGATGCAGGTGAAGCGCGAAGGCATAACGACTTTCCCGCGCAGGACTCCATGCACGGCGAGGATATCAATCGAATCAGCACCGAGAGAAGGGGCCAATGAAGTTCCGCTATGATATCAATGCCCTTAGAGCACTTGCGGTGACAGCGGTTGTCCTCTTTCACTATAAGGTTGATTTCGTTCCCGGCGGATTCGTTGGCGTGGATGTTTTTTTTGTAATCTCCGGCTATCTCATGACGTCGATTATCATGGGGAGGCTGGCGAAAGGCAAATTCAACGTTTGGGAGTTTTATCAGGACCGCGCCAAGCGAATTGTTCCTGGCCTCTTGGGGGTATGTTTCATCCTGCTCGTTGTAGGATATTTCTTCTTTGAACCAGCCACCTATCATTATCTTGGTTCCACTGCGATTTCCTCGCTCCTTTTCTTTTCGAATTTCCGGTTCTGGAAGGCAACCAGCTATTTCGATCCGACAAGCGATGCCAAATGGTTCCTGCATACTTGGAGCCTTTCGGTGGAATGGCAGTTTTACATGCTTTATCCACTTATCATCTTGGCATTGCATAAATTTAACAGAACACGACAGTACATTATACCAATTCTTTGGTCGATCGCAGGTTTGTCGTTTGCGCTCTGCATTTATTATTCGAAAACAGAACCCGCATCAGCGTTCTATCTGCTTCCACAAAGGGCTTGGGAGTTGCTGGCTGGCGGTATTGTGGCGCTTCAATTCCAAAATAGCGCCCGGAGATATTCCAGAATACTTCTATCAGTTGGGTTTCTACTGATTCTCGTTTCGATCGTGAGATATGATCAATACCTGCCTTGGCCATATTATTGGGGCCTGTTGCCCGTCATTGGCACCTGCCTCGTTATTGCTGCCAACCGGCCGGACGCCGCAGGCTTCAAGATTCTTCCTGTGCAGATAATCGGGAAATGGTCCTATTCGATCTATCTCTGGCACTGGCCGATCGCAGTCGCGGCGATTTATTTCGGTTTTAGAACAACAACCGTTTTCAAAATCGGCTACGAGCTCCTGATTTTGGCGGGGGTCATCGGCTTTGGCAGCTTGCTTCTTGCAGCGTTGAAAATGATTTTGAAGGGAACATGGGGGGACAGACGGCTTCCAGCAGTAGCGGCCGAGGCAGTAGCCCTGGCGCTCACGGTTTTGATGGCGATCACGGTCACCGTGAATGACGGCTTTGCGAACCGCCGGTCGGATCGGGAACGACAGCAGCTTGAAACCTACAGGGCCGCCGCCAACGACTGGACCTATCCGGACGAATGTAACGGCAGGGATTCGGAGAACAATTTGCGGCCTTGTCGGCTCGGCCCAGCAAACGGCAAGGATACTTTGTTCCTCGGTGATTCTTATACGATGCAAATCTATAGTCGCTTCGTTGAAAACGCGAAGCTCAATCCCGAAAATTCCTATACGTTCCTCGCGACCCCTGCCTGTCCGCCGATCACTGGAATTCGCATTGTTCACGACCGCTTCAATTGCAACGGGTTTGTCGAACAGGCCCTCCAATTCGCGGAATCACGTCACTTCAAGCAGATCGTTCTGGCGGCGAACTGGTATGCCTACTTTTATCTTCCTAGCCACACCGTCTGTTTCGTCGAAGGGGATAGCTGCACGATCGACCAGGATCCGGCGTGGTTCTATAAGCACCTCGATACAGCATTTGCCTCATTGCATGACCGTCTCTTGGAATTCAAGAAACAGGGCGCCGAGATTGTGATTGTGGGAGCAACGCCCTCGAGCGACTGGGATGTGCCGGCTGAACTCGCAAGGCGGGTATTTTGGGGGGGAGAGACACGGGAGGTCGAATATATCGATCGTGATGTATTCGAGGTAAATGCTGCGCCGACGAAGACACGGCTGATGTCGCTTGCAACGTCCCTTGGCGCAAAATTCGTCGATCCGCTGAATTTCCTTTGCGACGACCATCGCTGTCCTACGGTGGACAAGGATGGGGTGCCTTATTTCAGAGATGAGGGTCATTATCGTTCTGACGCAGTCAAGACGACACGGTTCCAATTTCTGGACGATGCTACGGGGGTCAATAATAGGTTGAGCGCCGGCCCGATGCCTCTTGCCAGCAATCCCTAAGAGTTTTGTCGGGATTAAAGAGAAACCTTGCGGCTCGATTCGAGCCTGCGGAAATGCCGGAGCGGCCCGCCGCGAAGCCCTTTGCACTTTATACCTTGACCTCCCATATAACCGCTGCAGGACTAACGTCTTTCGCACACTTTCAGCTGTAGGATGTCTTCCATGGCGTTTCGCCACAAAACCTTGATTTTGGCCCTAGCGGCGGCGCTTGCGCTCGGCTTTGCCGGTGATGCCTCCGCCCGCGCGGGCAGCGGCTTTTCCTTCGGCAGCCGGGGGGCTCGGACATTTAGCGCCCCCTCGGCAACGCCCACGGCGCCAGGTGTTGCGCCGATCCAACGGTCGATGACCTCGCCCGATCAGAGCATTTTTGGCCGTCCATCTCCCTACGCTTCAGGGGGCTTTTTCTCCGGCGGTTTCGGCCGCGGTCTCCTTGGCGGTTTCATCGGCGCTGGATTGTTTGGCCTTCTATTCGGCCACGGCCTTTCCGGCGGCCTTGGAGGCGGCTTGTCGATCCTCGGTCTGCTGCTTCAGATTGGGCTTTTGATCCTGCTTTTTAAATTCGTCATGGGTTTTCTGCGCGGAAATCCGGCTTTCCAGGGTGCGTCTTACCGCTCCGGGCTAGGCCAGGGCAGCATGGGCGCGCCGCGGGGTGTCGCTGGTTTTGGCGAGGCTGCAGGAAGCCCACCACGGAAGCTTGAGCTCACGCCGGATGATTTCAGCGTTTTCGAACAGCGGCTGGGGGCGATCGAAAGCGCTTTTGGCGTCGAAGACTTTGATCGTCTGCGCGCCTTGGTTACGCCGGAGATGGCCTCTTTTTTTGCTGAGGAACTCGCGGCCAATGCCAAGAAGGGTTTGGTCAACCGGGTCTCAGGGGTGAAGTTCCTGCAAGGGGATCTTTCTGAGGCCTGGTGCGAGCCGCAAGGCGAATATGCGACGGTTGCTATGCGCTTTTCCTTAATAGACACAATGGCCGATCGGGTCTCGGGCCGGATCGTCTCCGGTGATCCGGCGGTGCCGCAGCAGGCAACCGAGGTCTGGACCTTTATTCGCCGCGTAGGCGGCGGTCCTGGCGATTGGAAATTGTCGGCGATCCAGCAAGCCTGAGAGAGCTGGCTGGAATCCAAAACGCTCATTTCGCGACGGTCGAAATTCCCAACACTTCGAGGTCATGGTCGCGAATCTCATTAGTGATCGGGAAGAACCCGCCTTTCTCCGTTTGTGTCTGACCATCCTTGGAGAGAATGTATTTGATGAATTCAGCGCGCAGAGGGTCGAGAGGCTCGTCCGGTTTTTTGTTCAAATAGATGTACAAGTATCGTGCGATTGGATATTTGCCAGAATAAGTCGCTTCAGCGGTCGTTTCGTAGCATGGTCTACCATAATATGCAGCCAACGGGACAGTGCGGACGCCGTCCGTCTTGTAGCCGAGTCCGGAATATCCGATTGCGAATTTGTCATGAGCAACGCCTTCAACAACCGCTGCCGAGCCGATCTGTTGCTTCACGCCTTCCTTGTAGTCGCCGCCGTATAAAACAGTTTTCTTGAAAAACTCATAGGTTCCTGAAAGCGAATTGCGGCCGTAGATCGCGATCGGCTGTGTCGCCCATTCTCCGGTCATGCCAACGTCACCCCATGTATCAATGCTCCTGCTTCCACTGCCTTGGCGCGTCGCAGAGAAAATCTGATCCACTTGCTGCAACGTCAAACATGGGATGGGATTGTCCTTGTTGACGTAAACGGCGAGCGCATCGACGGCGACGCGGAAACGGGCAGGCTTATAGCCAAATTTCTTTTCAAAAGCGCTGATTTCATCGGCGGTCATCGGCCTTGACATCGGGCCGAACTGCGAAGCGCCTGAGAGCAGTGCCGGAGGCGCTGTCGCCGAGCCTTTGCCCTCGATCTCGATTTTGACGTTAGGATAGAGAGCTTCGAACTCTTTGGCCCATAGCGCCATTTCGTTTTCCAAGGTGTCGGAGCCAACGGATTTGATCTGCCCAGAAATGCCTTCCACAGCCTGATAGATGGGAAGGCTCGCATCGAGCGCCGTTGCAGAGCTTACCGATGCAAGACCAGCGGCGAAGACCATGGCGGCGACGAGTTGCGGCTTCATGGAAGTTCTCCTGATGAAAGTGGATCGGACTTTACGTCAGCCGATCCTGGCACGGACGGTTTCGCCGTCTTCTTTTGTGAACGTACCGATCATGGGGTTCGGCAGGATGTCGAGCACCTTTTCAGACGGGCGGCAGAGCCGCGTGCCCTTGGGCGTTTCGACGATTGGCCGATTGATGAGAATTGGGTGTGCGATCATGAAGTCCGGCAGCTCGTCATCCGTCCATTTGGGATCGGCAAGGCCGAGCTCCACGTAAGGTGTGCCTTTCTCGCGCAAGAGCGCCCGCACTGGAATCCGCATCGCGTCGATCAGCTCCACTAACCGTGCGCGGCTTGGCGGATTTTTCAAATATTCGATGACAACCGGCTCCTCACCGCTTTGCCGGATCATCGCGAGAGTGTTGCGGGAGGTGCCGCAGGCGGAATTGTGGTAGATGGTAATGGTCAAAGGGCGGCTTCCTCTTTCGTTGTGGCGAGCCGCGCGGCGGTGCCGCGCTCGTACCAATCCTTGCTGCAGTTGACGATCCGAACGACCGACAACATCACAGGCACTTCGACCAGCACGCCGACGACGGTTGCAAGCGCCGCCCCCGACTGGAATCCAAAAAGAACAATTGCTGTCGCTACGGCCAACTCGAAGAAATTGCTTGCCCCGATGAGTGCCGAAGGCCCAGCGACGCACCACGCGACCCCGAGACGGTAGTTGAGCCAGTAGGCCAGCCCCGCGTTGAAATAGACCTGTATCAGGATTGGCACCGCCAACAGCGCGATGATGAGCGGCTGCCGCATGATTTGTTCGCCTTGGAGGCCGAACAGCAGCACGAGGGTAAGCAACAGCGCCGAAAGCGATAAGGGAGATAGCTTGCGAAGTGTCCGCCCAAGCGCGGCCTGCCCGCCTTTTGCCAGCACCATGTGCCGCCAGAACTGCGCCACGATCACCGGCACGACGATATAAAGCACGACCGACAGAAACAGCGTGTACCATGGCACAGTAATCGAGGAGAGGCCAAGCAGCAACGCCACGATTGGCGCGAAGGCTACCACCATGATCGTATCGTTAAGCGCGACTTGCGACAGCGTGAAATGCGGTTCGCCCTCGACGAGGTTCGACCAGACAAACACCATGGCCGTACATGGGGCTGCCGCCAGCAATATGAGTCCGGCTATATAGGCTTCGATTTGACCGGCGGGCAGAAAGGGGCGGAAGAGATAGCCGATAAACATCCAGCCGAGCAGCGCCATTGAAAAAGGCTTTACTAGCCAGTTGACGCCGACCGTCACAGCGATACCGCGCCAATGCGCCCGCACTTCGCCAAGCGCGCCAAGGTCGATCTTGAGAAGCATAGGAACGATCATCAGCCAGACGAGCACAGCGACCGGCAGATTCACTTGTGAGACGGTCGCCGCGCCGATGACGCGGAACAGGCTTGGCATTGCATGACCGAGCGCAACGCCCGCGGTGATGCAGAGCGCGACCCACAGCGTCAGGTAACGCTCGAATGTTCCCAGCGAGGGCGCTTTTGATATCTGACTTTCGGTAGCTGATGGGCTTTTAAGCACGGTGCCTGTTCCCTGTTGTTGTCGCGGCGCGCGTTGCCCCCTCCATTTCGCCGATCTCGCGCAGGTGCGCAGTGAGTGAAATCT
>DATJBL010000132.1:0-2381 GCA_035515355.1 Methylocella sp. | reverse complement strand
AATCGTGTCGTAAGCGCTGCGGCCCGAGCTCAGGTTGCCGGATTCTGATTGTGTGATCGGATCGTCGCGTCCATGGCCTACCCATCGCCTTGGCCACGGCGGCAAATTAGGTCGCGATGAACCAGCGCATCGCATGTCCTCATCCCGCCTTCTTCATCTCGGCAGGTTTCGCATTCGGGAAGAACAGCTGTTCGCCGTTGATATTGTAGGACCTTATCGCGTTCTGGCCCTCCGCCGAGAGGATCCAATCAATGAATGCCTGACCGAGCTCCTTCTTGACGTGAGGATGCTTGGCCGGATTGACGAGAATGATACCGTACTGGTTGACTAGTACTACTGTGTCATAAATTGCGGCGTGAACGTCCCTTTGTTTTTGCTCCGCAACACGGGCAGCGCGACAAGATGGCGACGAGCCTCGCGATGAGCCGTCGGCGCAGGGTAGGAATCGAATTGGGGACGTGACGCTCAGGCCGCAGCGGCGGAGCCTCGGGGTCGGTAACCCTTGGGAAGGGCAAATTGCGGGAAGAGAACTTTGGCAACATTTCCTGAGGGGGAAAAAGCTCCCCTCTCGGAGATCAGGAATCCATAAACCGCGATCGATATCGTGGCGTGGTGATGGAACCCTCGCCATCCTCTCCCCTCAAAGTCGCCGAGCCCCACCTCTTGCTTGAGCTCCTTATAGTCGTGCTCGATGCGCCAGCGCAGCTTGGCGTAATCGACCAACCGGCGAAAACTGATGTCCTCCGAAAGTGTTGAGAGCCAATACTTGGTCGGCTCCTTTTCCTCCTTTGGCCATTCGATCAGCAGCCATTCTTCCGGCCGGATTTCACCGAGCTTGTAATCGCGATGAGCGACGTGCACCCGCACGCGTGCAAACCGTGAAGAGAGCGGCGCCGCAGCGCCTTCGCGCCAGGTGACGTTGCGCCAGGCGCTTGCGGGCAGACGAAGGGCAAGCTCCTTGACCGAGATCGGCTTATGCTTGGCGTCGCGGCGCAGCAATTTAGGCGGTCGCCCCTGACCCGACCATCTCTTTGGCGGCAACGGCTCTTCGCCGGGTGCCCACACGCTAGACTGCGGCCCAATGCCGGCAACGTAAGGCAAGTCGAGCGCCGCAATGCTCTCGCGCAGCTCGGTGCTGACACCGTAACCAGCATCCATTAACACCACGCCGCGCGGCAGACCGACCTCAAGGGCCCAGCGCATCTGTTCGAGAGCGATTTCTGGTTTGGTCTTGAAGTCGATGTCCTCGGGCACGCCGGCCTTGCGGCAACGTTCCTTGTCGTCTGCCCACTCCTTTGGCAAGTAAAGCTGATAAGCAACCGGCAGGCTCGCATAGTGGTTGGCGAGCGACAGCGTCACCGCGACCTGGCAGTTGTCCTGCTTGCCGAGCTGGCCGCAATATTGGCGCGCCACACCAACTGAATGCTTCCCCTGCTTGGGAAAGCCGGTGTCATCGATGATCCATGCCTCGATTGGCCCATGCCGTTCCATGTCCGGCACCACCATCTCGCGCACCTTGCCTAAGACCTTCTCGTCGGACCAGTTTCCTTGGGCAATGAAGTGCAACATCGATTGATGTTGGGCACAGACGCGCTCCGGCGCGGTGATCGCAGCCATCGGCTCCACGCTCTTGCGCTCGCCGGGAAGCATTAGGCCAATGCAATAGGCCTCAAGCGGGGCCACCCGATCCGCGTGACCGATGACGCTTGCTAATCCTTCGACATAGGCAGCAAAACGGGCTTCACTCCCGTCTACCAGTCGGCGACCCATTTCAGCCCCCGCTGACGATGAGGCGCGTCAAGTAAATGATTCTCGACGGGGGCTGCTGCGGCCAACTGACTCAGTGATAATTTTCTGACTCAGTCATACTAGGACCTGCCAAGCCTATAAAGCGAGAAGGGTCCGATGGCCGGATGGGTGAAATGGGTGCTCCGGTTTGTCGAACACCGAGTCGGTGATCCGCGCGTGATCAATTTGATCCGGCGCTGGTTGAAAGCGGGCGTTCTGGAAGATGGAGCAGTCCACCCAAGCGAAGAGAACTCCGCAAGGGGGATCGATTAGCGTGTTGTTGAGCAACCTGTACCTCCACCATGTGCTCGACCTCTGGTTCGAGCGTGTGGTCAAGTGCCGGTTGCGGGGCGAAGCCCGTCTGGTGCGCTATGTCGATGACTGTGCGCCACGACGGCGCGAAGAGGAGGTGACTATGTAAGACCAACTCTGAGCAGCCTTGCTGCACAAGAGATGAGGGTGGGCCCGACCCGCACACCATTGCCTGCTCGGCCTGGGCAACCGGCGCGCTATGACTACGAATACGAGCGCAACGGGACGGCCAGCCTGTTCATGCTGTTCGCTCCACTGGAGGGCTGGCGAGACGTTAAGGT
>DATJBL010000131.1:0-31970 GCA_035515355.1 Methylocella sp. | reverse complement strand
TGCCTCCTCCGCTTGGCGCTTTGCCTCCGACAGCTTATGAATTAATTGGGCGGCATAGAGAGGCAACATGACGAGGCACGCCAAAAGTGCGACGGATAAGCCTGGATACTGGTGCCACACCCCGGTTGCATACAGCATGGCGAGAAAACCGCCATTCGCCATAGCCATTGCAGCATAAAGATAAGGAACTCCGAACCGGAAGCCGTTGCCGAACACAGTCCAAAGATAGAATGGATAGAAAAAACCTGTTCCTATTCCTCCGGCCGCCGCTGCATATGAAATCATTGTGAAATCGCACGCCATGGTGCACAGGCGGCGGGGTGCCGAGATGCCCGGCTTCCAAAGCACGTGGGCAAAAACCAAAAGCGCCGTAATTAAGTAAAGGATGAAAGCCTTGTAGGTGGCGTGAAGAATCGCGGCCGCCGCCACATCACCGCTCCATGTTGCGATGAGAAGATAGAGAAGCACCGACCCGGCGAACACCATTCGGTTCGGCGTCATCTCATGCTCGCTATCCGGACGGCTGCGCAGCCGACGTCCTACCCACCCCAGGGCATCCCGCACGCAATCTGGAAGAACCCTTAGTCGCTGCACTGGCGACGGCATTTTTGTCCTAGCCCACGTTTGGGGTAGCAATGTAGTAGCCCTTGGCGAGGAAATCCTCGAACTCCGACGCCGGCATCGGCCGGCCGCAATAATGGCCTTGGACCGCGTCGCATCCAGCGCCGCGGACATATTCAAGTTGCTCCATCGTCTCAATCCCTTCCGCCACCACATCCATGCCCAAGCTGTGGGCAAGATTAACGATCGCCGCGATGATTGCTCTATCACTTGCATCGGAGAGCACGCGGACGAAAGATTGATCGATCTTCAAGCGGTCCACCGGCAGCCGTTTCACATAGCTGAGGGAAGAAAATCCCGTGCCGAAATCATCAATTGAGATGGCGACACCGAGACTGCTGAGTTGCCGGAGTTGCACGATGGCTTGATCAATATCGTACATGAGGATGTTCTCGGTCAGCTCCAGTTCAAGGAGACGCGGATCGAGGCTCATCTCATTAAGAATTTGTGCCACCCGCAATGGGAGACCTTGGCCGCGGAATTGGTTGGGCGAGAGATTCACGCTCACGCGGAGGATCGGGAGCCCGGCGCGTCGCCACGCTGCGGCCTGCTTGCACGCCTTGCGTAGAACCAGCTCGCTGATCTTGAGGATCAGGCCGTTCTCCTCGGCCCTAGGCAGGAATCCTGCTGGCAAGATCAGAGAACCATCCGGCTTTCGCCAGCGGACGAGGGCTTCCACCCCCGTGGTTTCACCGGAGTCTAAGCGAATCTGCGGCTGATAATGCAGCACGAATTCATCACGCTCAATGGCAAGGCGTAGTTCTGAATCGAGCTCTGCGGCTCGTTGCGCCCGCAAGTGCATGTTTGCGGCATAGAATTGATAACGGTCACCCCCGTCGCTCTTTGCCTTGTACATCGCAAGATCGGCATGCCGTAGCAAATCCTCATTATTGGCTCCATCGGCAGGATGGAGCGCGATACCTATGCTGGCAGTAACGGCGGCCTGCTTACTTTGAAGAGCGACGGGCTCACGAAGGAGCGCACAAATCTCAACGGCGAGGACTGCGGCAGCCGCATTGTCAGGCACATTTGTTTGCAGGACGGCAAACTCATCACCACCAAGACGGGCGACGAGGCATCCGTATTGCTTCACGGTCAAGAGCCGTTCTGCGATCGCAGCCAGGAGGCGGTCTCCGATCGAGTGGCCCATGACGTCATTGACTCCTTTAAAGCCGTCCAGATCGATCACATGAAGCGCGAAACGGTGATCACCCCGGCGTGCGCGTGCAATCTCGTGTTGCATAGTTTCAGAGAGGAGGAGGCGGTTCGGCAACCCAGTTACGAAGTCATGATGAGCCATATGCCGGAGATGCCGTTCAGCCTCTTTACGGCTCGTGATGTCCAGGGAACTTGTGACCACGCCAATGGTATGATTGGAGGCGCTTTTGAGTGGAGCCTTGGTTGTCAGAAACACTCGCCGGCCGCCCGCGCGATCAATGACCTCTTCTTCGAAGCTTTCGATGGATCTGCTGCCTTGCCCTACAAGCTGATCAAGAGCCATGCTGCGCCCGCGATGTTCTTCATCAAAAAGTTCCGCTGCATCGCGGCCGGCTACACCCGAGGGATCGATTCCCATCAGTTCTGCCTGGTAAGCATTCATGAAGAGAAATCGGCCCTGCTGGTCCGTTGCGCTGATCATTGCCGGAACGGCATTGATCACTTGTGCCAACAGCTCATTTGAATCCCGCACCGCCCGTTGAAGGGATTGCTGACTCCGTTCAAGCTTGCGTTCCAGGAGTTCGGCGCGGATCGCCAAAAGCATCTGGTGCTCACGGAGTTTGAGGAGATTGCGAGCGCGTGTCACAAACTCGCGCGGATCGACTGGGCTGAGCAGAAAGTCCGTTGCGCCCGCCTCAAGGGCTCGAAGGCGGAACGCCTTGTCCTCGAAGGCAGTGATGACGATGATAGGAATGTCGGCCAAGTCCGGCTCGGCCCGTACGCGGCGGATGAAAGATGCGCCATTGAGGCCGGGCATCTGGTAGTCTGTGATGATCAAGTCTGGCGCGATCTCGGCCAGCGCCTCGAGCGCCTCTCGCGGGTCCCCGAAAGTTTTTGTCCAACATCGTCCTCGATCGAAGAAGCGATCTTGGCATAGATGGTTCTGTTGACCGGCTGGTCATCGACGATGACGATGGTGCTCATTTCATGGCGTCATGGCTTGGACCGCAACCGTCAACGGTCGCCTTTGTCGCCGCCAGCGTCGAAGTGGGTGCCGCAAAGGACCGGGGAAAGCTGAAGCGTCTGTCTTTTGACCAGAACGCAAGCCTGTCGTGTACATTGCACACCGTCAGCAGAGCGAAAGAGATGGCTCACTGTCGCGTGGAAGAGTTGAAATCGTCTAAAGAACAAGGGTAAAAGCCGTCATCGCCGATCGATCTTCCCAGAGCGGCAATTGGACCAGGGAGCATTGTATCGCGCCGGGGTCCGCCGCCGCGCTGGATTTGTTAACTCATATTTCACGCTGTGCGGCGAAAGGCGCGCGATGAAGGGAGTTGGGCGCGTGAAGGAGCGAAGCTGGCCGTAACTATCTTTTGGCCATGACCCCCGCCGATAATTGAGCTCCGACGATCACACTTGTGGGCTGCTTTTCGGGGATCTTATCCTCATGTTGAATGAGGCGCGAACAGATACGCCTGTTGCGCTTGGGCGCGTGTCAAATAGAAACGCTCACCCTCCTGGTAGGCTGCATTTCCCATTGCCACCTCGAACTCGTACATGCCCGTGAGCAGTTGCCCCGTGTTCCCTGCTTTTGCCGGCACTTCGCGAATCAATCGGACCTGTTTTGGCAACCAGCTCAAGGACACACCACCTGCTCGACCTTTCCTCACCAAGACTCCCGCGTCCTCGGCCATGTTTCGCCTCATGTCTGAATGACTTTCGATTTTATAATCAATGTCCCGCAACAAATAAAATTGTCATTTCCGATCATATGATGCATTTTATGCATTATGGAACTGCAATGGATCGACGATTTTATTGCCCTTTGTAACACGCGAAATTTCACCCGCGCGGCCGAGGCACGGTGCACGACGCAATCGGCCTATAGCCGCCGGGTGCAGAGGTTGGAGGAATGGCTGGGCGCGCAACTATTTTACCGGGAGTCGCGACCGGTACGCCTCACACCGGCGGGAGAGCAATTTTTGACGCGTGCTCACCGTTTGCGCGAAGACATCTTCGACGCCCGCCGCGCAGTTTTGACCGCGTCGAGTCATTTTAAGAAATCGCTGCGCATTTACACGACCAATACGCTTGCCTCGACGTTCCTTTCGCCATGGCTGGTGGAAAGCAAGCTCGAGAATTATTCGCTGATCGTCGCTTCCATCGCAGGCTGTCTTGAGGCGATCAAGCGTAAGCACGCAGATATAGCCTTGGTCCCCCATTTCGGCGGCGAAGATGCGTTCATTGGTTTGCAGGCTCAGGAGATTGGCCAGGATCGTCTGATCCTCGTAACCGGTCCGGCCCAAAAACGCCCGGTGGCTTTGGTCAAGAATAAACTCAGCGGTCCCATGATGGTCTACACGCCCGGTACGAACTATGGTGCGCAGATTGCCGAGATGCTTGATAAGCACGGCATTCAGCTTCACGAATCACCGGCATGCGAGAGCGCATCGGCGGAAGCTTTGCTCGCCCAAGTTAAGGCGGGGCTCGGAGCTGCATGGATTCCGCAAATCCTGCTGCGGGGCAGCAAGGTCAAAAGGTGCTCGGTGCCGAGCTTCTTCGACATTCCTTACAAGATTCTACTCCTCAAAGCGCAGCAAGAGCGGATCGCCGAATAGCTTTCCCTTAGCCGCTGCCCATCCCTACTCGACAAGCGGTGCAAGCCCAGCGCGGACAGGCGCCTACGGCAACTCTTTAAGGCCGGGAGAGGTGCTGTTCTCAATCTCTTGAAAAAGTGCTGTATTCCCCATCTGATAATTGACCTGGCCGATGACAGATTATCGATGAAGGGGATATGAATTGCGGCCATCAGATAGGCATAGTCCCGCCTCTCATCGGTCGTGGTCTTTTCTTCAGCTACGATAAGTCCCGAGAACTTGTCCTTCGTTTTCTATTGCAAGCGCACGAGCACGCTGTCTGTCGCACCTTGCGCATCGATGACGGAAACGCGCGCAAAGCCCGCCCCGTCGGGCGTCCATGCCGCTTGCCGCCGGAGATCAGGCTCGCCAAGCGGCACGCCATTGATGACCCACCGCAAAGGCAAGGTTCCCCCTTCCGCTTTCAGTGTAAGGCGCGTCCCTGGCGTCCTGGCGGAAAGGCCAAGATCAACTCGAGCCCCCTCCGGCGGAAACGCGATTTTCAATTGTGCGTTGGCCTCGGCGCCGAGAGTCTTCGGCACATCCTTGCGCAGATGCCGCAAGGGCGGTGGCAGCGCGCTTGTCCGGCTCACCAAAATACCGGGAGGCGGGCTCGAAAAATCATGGCTCCCGCCGAGCCTTGCGAAAGCGTCAAAAAGCACCGGGGCCGCCGCCTGGCGTCCTGCGAGGCCAAATACGGACCCATTGTCCGGCCGCCCGAGCCAGACCGCGATCGTATGGTCCTTATCGAAGCCAATTGCGAAAGCATCGCGGTAGCCGTAGGATGTTCCGGTCTTATAGGCGATACGCCCGAAAGGCGCGTTCAGCGGCGGCGGCGCGCCGCGCAGAATATCGGCGACATACCAGCTTGCGATCGAACCGGCGATCCCACGGGTCTTGCCGTGCGGCATGGCCTTGTCAGGCGGCGTTTCGGTCAGCTCCGGAACGCTCCCTCCCCGCGCGAGGCCCGCATAAAGCGACGCGAGATCGCGAAGGCTGATGCCGAGCCCGCCCAAAGCCGCCGCAAGCCCCGGTGCCGTATCATCCGGAAGCAGGATCCGGGCGCCCGCATTGCGCAGCCGCGCGATAAAGCGCGCGGGGCCGATCTCATCGAGCAATTCGACCGCAGGCAGATTAAGCGAGAATTGCAGCGCGTGCCGTGCCGTCACGGTTCCCTGGAATGAAAGGTCGAAATTTTCCGGCGCATAACTGCCATAATGTTTCGGCCGGTCCTCCAAAATGGTCTCGGGATGGGCGACGCCGCTTTCGAAAGCGAGCGCATAAATGAAAGGTTTTAGCGTCGAGCCGGGCGAGCGGACCGCTTCGGTCATGTCGATCGATCCGGCGCGCTCTTTCGAGAAGTAATCCGCCGAGCCGACATGGGCTCTGATCTCGCCGCTGGCATTATCAACAACGAGGATCGCGCAAGACAGCTTGGGCCCGATCGCCGTTGCTGCCTCCCGCGCCAAAGCTTCGAGCGAAGCTTGCAGCCTGGCATCGAGAGTGAGCCTAAAGGTGCGCTGCTCGGGGCCGCGCCGGAGCGCAGCTTCACTTGCGTGGGCGGCAAGGGCCGGAAAAGCAAGCCGTTGGTTCGGGATAGCTTCCCGCTTAGCGGCATCGCGCTCGCCCGCCGTGATCACGCCGCGCGCAAACACCCGGTCCAGCACAGTATCACGGGCAGCCCTCACAGCCTCGGGGAATCGATCCGGCCGCCGCGTCTCCGGCGATTGCGGAAGCGCGACAAGCAAGGCCGCTTCGCCGATTGAGAGGCGTTTCGGCTCGCGGCCGAAATAAGAAAGGCTCGCCGCCCGAATCCCCTCGATATTGCCGCCATAGGGCGCAAGCGCCAGGTAAAGATCAAGGACTCCAGCCTTGTTCACGCGCCGTTCGGTCTCTATCGCGCGCAGGATTTGTCCGAGCTTCGCCGCGAGCGATTTTCCGGCCCGTGGCTCGATCAGTCGAGCCACCTGCATCGTCAGAGTTGAACCGCCCGAGACAATATGGCCATGCCTTGCCCATTGCAGCGCAGCCCGCCCGAGGCTCAAAACATCAACGCCATGATGCGCATAAAAGCGATGGTCCTCATAAGCGATGAGCATTGCGATGAAACGGGGGTCGACATCAGCCGCCGCAACGGGGAGTCGCCAGCGTCCATCTGCCGTGGTGAAGGCCCGCAGGAGCTGCCCGTTGCGATCGAGGACAACGCGCGAGCCTTGATTGGCGGCGGCAAGATCAAGGGAATCGGACGTGCGTCCCAAGGCGAAGATTGTAAGAACGAGCATCGCCCCTGTAAGGAAAAGAGCCGCGACCTTACCAAAATGTTTCACGTGAAACATTTTGGTAAGGAAAGAAGCCGCAATCGGACCAAAAAGCTTCATCGAAACAGCTTCATTTTGGGACGGCGACGTCGATTGCCCCGTAAGCGGTCCGGCCAAATCTCTCCGGCCGGTACATGTCTTCGATCGTCGCCGGTGGGCTCACATAGTGGCCGGGCGTCACCGCTCGGACGATATAGGCGACAGAGAACGTCGCTTTGTCCTGGCCGTCGCGCGCAAAGGCTGCAACAAAACGGTCGTCCCGATATTCCGTATGAACGGGCTCGACGGTTTTCTTGAGAAAGGAAAGCGCTTCGGTTGAGCCTCCTTCGAAGAGATCCGGATTGTCGATCTCAAGGCCCGAAGGCAGACGGTCAACAAGGAGCAACCGCGCGAAAGCAGCTTCATACTCGGTGACAGTCAATGCGACGACGAACCGATCATTCTGCTTGATCGCCGAGAAATCAACAGGCTTTCCATCGAGCGTGTAATAGGCGCGCTCGATCCGGTAGCCCTGCTCAGCAGCAGGCTCCGCTGTCTGCGGATTGCCGGAGACCGTCACGACGACGCTCACGGGACCCTGGCCGCCATTGGCAATCCTGACAGGCTTGTTGTCGAGTGCGGCCGCAGTCCAGTTCTGGAAGAAGGCGCCCTGCCTCGGCTCGCCATCGACGGAGAGAGCAATCGTTTGCGACCTGTCGGCGAGCGCCTCGGCGGCAAGAACCATGAAGGCATCTTCCTGGGTGCTGGTCAAAGCCGTCTTGGCACGCGCGTCCTCAACGATTTTGGAAGCGCGCGCAATTTCCGCGGCGGGCATTTGCATCTCGACCGCGAGCGCGAGAAGCCCGGCGCCGTCGCGCAGGCGCGACCCGTAATTCGCGTCCGAATACAGTGAATTGCCGACCGTTGCGAGCCTGTCCGCTGCCTTTTCAAACACCGCCTCGGCGCGCGGCCGGTCGCCGAGCAAAGCAAGCGCGGCGGCAAGCTGGGCACGGGCGAGCGGGCTCTCGAAAGAATCGAGCTTGGCGTCGGCGAGATAGCGCAGATCGCCCATGACCTCGCGGCCATTGCGCGCGAGCACATAGGCCGCATAGGCGATCGGGGCGCCTTGTCCCGCGCCGATGTCACTCGTATTGGCGAGGAGATTGCGCAGCCGCTCAAGAGCCGCATCGAATTTCCTCTGCGGTACATCGAACTTGTTTTCCCGCGCGCGGGTCAAAAAATCCGTGACGAAGGCATGCAGCCACATATCGTCGGCATCGGTCGATGACCAGACCCCAAAGGCCCCGCTCGAATCCTGTCGCGCCAGAACGCGTTCGATAGCTTCGCGGATGCGTTGATCAACATCGGGATCAAGCCCAAGCGCCTCGCTCCTCGCCAGCCTGTTCACATAAAGCAGCGGAAGCGCGCGGCTGGCGATCTGCTCGGAGCAGCCGTAAGGATAGCGATCGAGCGCTTGCAGCAAGGCTGGAACATCGATGCCTGCGAGCGAGGAGACGGCGAGCGAAATGCTGCCCGTGCCGGGCACGAAATCAGCAACAAGATCGCGGGAGATGGCAAGACTCTCCCCCGGCCCCAAACTCCGCACGAAACGGCGGTAAAGATTCGAGGTTCCGGGCAGGACATTGAGCGCCAGCGTCTGCGGCGCGGCAAGGCCGGGGCCGGTGAGCTTCAGATCGACACTAGCGCCACCAACGCCCGTCGCTGTCACGGGAATTGTCAGTGATTTGCGCGCTCCCGCATCGAGCTTGAATGTACGATGCTGGACATCGGTGGCGGCGGACAGCGGTCCTGCAAGGCCGAGGTCAAGGGCGTAGTCTCCGGGCTTGCCTTCGACATTATCCACCTCGACAGAAAATTGCGAGCGGTCGCCAAGCGAAAGAAAGCGCGGCGTCGTCACAAGCGCGACGACCGGATCGCGGACAATCACCTCCGTGCTGGCGCTGCCCGCCTTGGTTTTCGTCCAGGCGACCGCCATGACCCGCAAAGTGCCGTTGAAGGCGGGCAGATCGAAATCGATCCGCGCCTTTCCGTCCGGACCTGTCTTCACGATGCCGGAGAAGCGCGCGAGCGGCTCTTGGGTTGGCCGCTCGCTGGTGAGCTCCGGCGTCGAATCGCCGCCTGAGCGGATTACACCGCGCGAGCCCTGCATCCCATCGATCAGAAAGCCGTAGAGATCACGGATCTCCGTGCTCAACTGGCGCTGCCCAAAGAAATAAGCGCGTGGATCGGGCGCTTCATAATGCGTGAGGTTGAGAATGCCGACATCGACGGCAGCGACAGTCACGCGCGCCTCTTCTCCTTTGGCAAGACCCTTGATTTCGAGCGGGATCGTCAAAGGTCCGCGTGGTCGCGTCTTCGATGGCGGATCGAGCTTGACATCAAGTCCGTGGGCTTGCGGGTCGATGGCAAACCACGCAAGTCCGATTGCGCGGCCGGGCATGCGATGGGCTGGTTGATCGAGCGGCCGATAAGCAAGCACCATGGCATAAGCGCCCGCTCCCCAATCACCCGAGACCGGAATCGCCTTCACCGTATCGCCCTCTTTAAGATCGACGGTGCTGAGCGTGTTCAGGCTTTCGCCCACGATCGCGACGGTCGCGGTGCCGGAAAAGCGCGAGGCGATTCGCAGCCGCATCTCTTCGCCGGGCTTGTAGCTCGCCTTGTCGAGACTGACGTCGAGCAGGTCCGGCGGCGCTTGTCTGCTCGCTTCGCCCGACCAGCCGCTCTCAAAGGAAACGCTTGTCGGCAGATCCGTGCTCTCGAGGCTTGAAAGATCGAGCCGATATTGGCCAAGCCCGACGATCGCGGAAATTTTGGCAGGCCCGGCGAGGCCAACGTCGATCTTTCCTTCGGCTACGCGCTTCGAGGATTTCACCTGTTCGTAATTCCAGCGCCCATCGGCGCGATACCATTGGTAATCATTGCTCACCCTATAGAGCGACCAGGCAACACTCTTGCGCGCGACGCGGGCACCGTTCGCGCCGACAGCAACGACATCAAAGCTCGCGGCGGCGCCCTCGGTCAGAGTCGTGAAATTCTTTTTGACGCCGATGAGTCCGCCCTTTGGCAGGATCGGCAAAATAAGGGAACGCTCCACGGCACGCCCACCCGGCTCGCCGGCCCGCAGAATGATCTTGGCTTCGAGGGGACGCGACGCCGTAAGATTGGGGATGGGCGCAAGAATCTTGGCCGCGCCCTTTGCATCCGTCGTGGCGCTCTCCTCGATCTCATTGCTGATCTTATCGAAGGACTCGTCCTGCAGCCCCGCCGCATAGCCCTTGAGGGCAGGCAGTGGCGCTTGATCCTCGGCGTCGATCTCGACCTCACCGGTGATCTCGAGATTTGCACCCGGCGCGCCGTAGAGATAGCGCGCCTGCGCCGCGACCTCGACCGGCTCGCCGAAGCGAGCCGCCACGGACTGCGGAGTCAACGAAAATTCAAGCCGTTCCGGCACATAATCTTCGACCAGAAAGCTCGTTTGCCCGATGGGCGCGGCTTTCGGATCCGCGAAGGCCTCGACATGCCAAGTGCCTGTCGTACTGTCCGGCAAGAGAGCCAGCGCGAGGCTGCGGCCGCCGTCCCCCTGATCCTCCGTCTGCATGCGTTTATATTCGACGCTATCGGGACGCTTTACGATAAGGGTCAGCGGCGCAGAAGGAACCCCGGCACCTTGCCCATCGCGCAACAGAGCCGTGATGAACACGGTCTCACCCGAACGATAGACGCCGCGCTCGGTATAAACGAGCGCATCAAGCGTTCCAGGCGCCGCGCGGCCCTTGACGCCGCGATCAGTGAGGTCGAAGGCGGTTGTCTCAAGATCGAGGAAACCATAATCCCCCTTGCCGTCGTCGGCCACGAGAAGACTGGGCGCAACTCCTCCAGTCCCGCGCGCAAAACCCGGATCGAAATGAATGTGACCCGCCCCATCCGTACGCTTCGCCGTCAGAACTTCATTGTCGCGGGCAAGGAGGCGCACTTCGACTCCAGCGATCGGCAGCGCGCTCGCGAGCGAGCGCAGAATGACATGAATCCCGTCCTTGCCGGTAAAGGCGGTGAGGCCGAGATCGGAGACGATGAACCATTGCGTGGCCCGCGTTTCGCCGCTTTCGTCCTCGTCATCACTTGCGGCAACGCCATCGCCGGCAGGCTTTGCGGCCATGACATAGACGCCGGGGTCGAGCACGCCGGCCGCCTCCATCACCGGAAACGCGGTCGTTACCTCGGTGTTGAGCTCGGTCTTGACGTCGAGGGTGCCTGACCAGATCTTCTTGCCGTCGGTCTCGATATATTGCTTGATACGGTAAGGCGAAAGCTGGCTCAGAAAATCCTCGGAGCGTACCGTCGGCAAAAGATTGCGGTCGCCGATCCGGATGATATCGACGGCAACTTTCGATGTATTGACGGAAACGACGGGAATACCTTCCTGGCCGGCACGGGGCAGCACATAATTCCTGCCGGTGAAATGCACGAGAGGCGAGCGATCACGGACATAGATGTCATAGTCCGCTGGCTTTAAGAGCGCCTCCTCGACAGTCGAGGGCAAGCCTTCGCGCAGCACGATCTTGTAATGCTCGCCATGCTTCAAACCTTCGACGCAAAGCTGCTGGTCCTCGATCGAGAGTGCTGCATTGGCAAAGCCCGAGACCGTGACAAAAGGCGTGTAATCGGTCCTTCCCTGAACGAGCTGCTCGGAAAATTGGAAACAGACGCGCGGCGAGGCAGATTCATTATCGACCTTATAGTCGAGAACGCGAAATCCGTGCTTCTCGCGCATGTCCGCGTAAATATTGCGGACTTGCGGGACTTCGGCGAGATCGAGGCCTGCGTGATAGGCATCGAGGGCTGGGCGCCACATACCGCGCTTTGCATAGACTTCACCGAGCCAAGCGAGCGCCGCGGCCTGGGCCGGCTTGCCGCTCGCCCGCTCATAGGCGATGTAGGCGGCCGCCGTGGCGTTTTCCTGGAGCTCGTCTTCGTCCCCCGCCGCGATGGCTGCGCGTGAATAAGTGATCCAGGCGCCAGTGTCTTTGGGATTTGCCGCAACAATTGCGGCCGACAGGTTCAACGCGGATTTAAAATCCCTTCGAGCCATCGCTTGCGCCAAATCCTTGCGCAATTGAGGGAGCGGGCGTGTGGCAAGCGCGCCCAAATCCTCTCCTATTTTCTGCTCGAGCCTCGTCGCGTTACTTTCGAGCTCATCGCTTATAAAGCTCTGCTGCGCATGGACTTGGCCTATCCAGAAAAACAATGTTACGGCTAAGGTCATCAAAATTGATTTGCGCATATCCGGCCTCGCGGAAGCAGCGTAGTCGATAACTCATACTACCATAGCCGCTTTCAAGTTCCACAGCGGCTACAGCGCTGTCACGGCGTCGACCTTGAGAAGGCACGCGTTGATCGGGAAAGATCATATGTGCCGCTGGGCCAGGAGAGGCGCCGAAGCTCCTATGCCCGCTGCATCAATACGCTCGAATCGACCGCGTTGATATCAACGGCACCACAAAACCCCATCGTTACACTGAGCTCCTTTGCAAGGATCTCCAGGCAGAGACGCACACCTCGTTCCCCCATCGCGCCCAAGCCATAGAGAAAAGCGCGTCCAATCATCGTTCCCTTGGCGCCCAAGGCGATGGCTCTCAAGACATCCTGGCCGCTCCGGATACCGCCATCGAACCATACCTCTCCGCCGCCGCCAACGGCCTTTGCGATCGCGGGCAAAACGTGAATTGACGAAGGCGCCCCGTCGAGCTGGCGCCCGCCATGGTTCGAGACGACAATCGCATCAGCTCCGTTGTCGATCGCCCGCCGTGCGTCCTCCGCATCCATGATGCCCTTTAGCACCAGCTTCTTGTCCCACAAACGGCGGATCCAAGCGATATCGCTCCAATTGAACCGCGGATCAAATTGCTGCTCTATCCAAGCAAGCAGAGAGGTCATGTCATCAATGCCATTGACGTGACCAGCGAGATTGCCGAAGTTTCGCCGCCGGGTGCGCAGCATCTCAAGACACCATTTCGGTTTCATGGCCATGTCGATGAGATTGCCGATCATCAGCTTTGGGGGAGCGGAAAGTCCCCGGCGCAAGCCTTTATGGCGCTGAGCGGCCAGCGGAAGATCAAGCGTCACCATGAGGGCCGAGCATTGTGCCTGCTTCGCCCGAGCAATGAGGTGTTCGACGAAGCCTCTATTGCGCATCACATAAAGCTGAAACCAGAATGGCTTCGTGGTATTCGCCGCCACGTCCTCGATCGAGCAGACGCTCATCGTGGACAGGCAAAATGGGATCCCGAACGCCTCGGCGGCGCGCGCGGCAAGGATTTCGCCGTCGGCATGTTGCATGCCGCAAAGTCCGACAGGCGCCAGAGCGACCGGCATGGCCACGTCCTCGCCGATCATCGTTGACCGGATTGAGCGATTCTCGACGTTCACGGCCACGCGCTGTCGAAAGCAAATCGCGGCAAGATCACGTTCATTGGCGCGGTAGGTGCTCTCGGTCCAGGAGCCTGAATCGACGTAATCACAGACGAACGCAGGCACGCGTCGGCGCGCCAAGAGACGTAAGTCTTCGATGCAAGTGATGGCCCCCATTCCAATCGTCCTCCGCCCGCCCGATTATGTGCTTTGCGGCGCTGATAGACGAGATTTCGCCGAGCCGCTATTGGTGTTCAGGAAGCCATGGAAAAAATGCGCTTTTTCCTCGTCGTTCCTCGCATGGCCATGCCGCTGGGAGTTGGAACATGGTGAATGATCGACTCCGCCGCCTGGAAGCTGGAGCCATCGGCGAAACAAGAAAACTCCTCGGGATCTTTGCATATTTCTGGGTTCTGTTGAGTTTGTTCTCCTTTCATAAAGCGCTCGTTCTGAATGAAGAAAATCTGATTTTTCACCAAGGGTTTGCCTTTATCAATGCCTTGGCCTTGGCCAAGGTCGTGATGGCCGGAGAGTTTTTTCATATCGGAGACAATGTAAAAAACAGGCCGCTCATTTATCCCATCATAATCAAATCAGCTGTTTTTGCCGTGCTCTTATTTTGCTTCCATATCGTCGAAGAGACGTTCATTGGCCTGTTGCACGGCAGGACGCTTTCTCAAAGCATTCCCAGTATCGCGGGCGGAAGGGTGCAGGGAATGCTCATGATCGGAATCATCATGTTTGTCGTGCTGATGCCATTCTTTGCCTTCCGAGAACTCGAGCAAGCGATCGGAGCAAAAGAATTACACTTCCTCTTATTCGGCGACGAAACCGGAGCTGGCGCAGCTTCGCCGATTGCGCGGAGGAATTGGCGAACGGCGGCAGCCGCCGCCGCCCTCGCCGTTCTCGCTCTCGGGGGCGGCTGGCTCATTTGGGCGGCCCATCAAGGCAGAGCCGTGCAATACAGCTCGCAAAAGCTCGAAGGCGGCTCGGTGGCCGAGACAGTGACCGCGAACGGCATCGTCGAGGCTGCGGTGACGGTGGCGATCGGCGCTCGCGTGACCGGCGTGATCCAGACACTCGACTGCGGCGTCGGCCTGAAAGTGAAGGCAGGCCAGCTCTGCGCGAAAATCGACCCGCGCCCTTATCAAGCCACCGTCGATCAAACCAAATCCGATCTGGCGGCAACCGAGGTCCGGCTGGAAGAAGACAAAGCGGAGCTCGCGCGACTCAAAACGTCCTTCAAGAATCGTGAAGGTTCGGCGAACCCTCGGGCCATTTCCCAGAAATCGAGGGATGCCTCGCGCGCGGCCCATCAGCAGAAGCAGGAGACGCGGATGCGTCTCGACGAGGCAAGCATCGCGCGCCTCCGAGCGGCGCTTGATGCCGCCGAGGCCAACCTCCGCAACACCGCTATTTTAGCACCCGTCCAAGGAACAATCGTCGCGCGCGGCATTGAAATGGGCGACACCGTCGCCGTGGCTTCAAACGCGCCGCCGCTCTTCCGCATCGCGACGGATCTTTCCGTCGTGCACGTCAAAGCCAAACTCAGCGAGAACGACATTGATAAGCTCAGGGTTGACGGCAAGGCATCGTTCACGGTCGAGTCTTTCCCGAACAAGATCTTTACCGGCGAAGTGATCCAAACCGGCCGATTGCCGCAGACCACCGAGACCATGGCCGCCTATAATGTTGTCATCAGCGTGCCGAATGCCGAATTTGCGCTCGAACCTGGCATGGCCGCGAGGATCACTTTCATGATCGACCGGCGCGACAATGTCCTACGGGCCCCCCCCGTTCAGGCGCCGCGCGATTCTCGGACCGGCGCACAGCTTCCGGCGCGTGGATGAGAACACCGGCTCGACACTTGCGAGCAGGCGCTTATCAGGAGCCGCAATCCCTGTTCAATGTCCGAACATCTTGCGAGCCAATGTCCGCGCGATGGTCAAGGGATGATTCATCGCGGTCAGGAAACGGGCAAAGACAGTCGTGGGCTCCCTGAAGACACCAAGCTGCCGGAACACAGCCGCCCGGTCGTAATAGATTCTTTCGCCCGAAAGCCTGTCGTCCTGATCGAAAGTGAAGATCCCGCACAGGGGAAAGCGGATCGACCTGCCGGTGGCGGGCAAGCCTCTCCAAGCGCCCGTATGGGTGCCGCTGATGATCGCCTCCAGAATCACCGCCTCGTCCGTCGAGTAGCGATTTCTCACCTCGATCCGCAAATCCGCCGAGGCCGCGAGGAGATCCCTATAATAGAGGCGAACCTGATCATGGCCAATGCGATGATCGTCCCATGGCTCATCATCATACCGTGCACTTTCGCCAAATGTAGCGAGGATGCCGTCGAGATCATGCAGGTTCTCGAGCCGGACATGGTCCTCAACGAGTTGAAGCCGGGCCTTGGTGCGGTCGTCGAGCGACATCGCTTCCACTCGGTCGGCCGCCGCCCTTGAAACCGGACGGCTGGCTGGGGCGGGAGGATTCGAACCTCCGCATGGCGGAATCAAAATCCGCTGCCTTACCGCTTGGCGACGCCCCAATGCCGCTCACCCCCAGGCTGTCGCCCGCGGCCGCCGGACCATAATGCGTGGCGCGCCAAGCCGCAACCGCTGTTGGCCGATTAAATGATGAGGCGGGAAAATTCAGTCCTGCCACAAAACTCAAGCCGAGGTCCAGCGACCGGCGTCCCTCCCGGCGAGAAGCCAATAAACGAAACCCGAAATCAGGCCTCCCAGAAAGAAAATAATGGCAAAACGCAATTCCGCGTCATTATAGCTCCCGGCCCTTGGTAGATGCAGGCTCGCCCGCGCGAGCCAAGGTGCCGAGGCAGCGAGGAGAGCTGTCGCGCCGGCGTACCAAAGGAGTCCGCGCACCCTAGCCACCTCGCCAATCAAACTCACAACAATCACGGGCGCAGCACATACCGCCAGCGCCGCCATCCAGACAAATCGGGTGAGCAAAGCCAACTCGCCGACGGCAAGTCCAGGCGCAAAATCCATATCGAGCGCGAAGGCGGCATATTGCGCCAACGCAAAAACGGCCGCGCGTGTCACCGGATCGATGACAGCAGCGAGGGGCACAAAGAAAAGTCCCGTGCCGATCGCGACCACCATCGCGAAGATCACGCTGATCGCTTTCCGCAAACCGTCCATGCGGCCCCTTGGTTATACCGGCCGAGCCGCCTCGAGTGACCGGCAATTCCACATTTCCTTTTGTCGAACTGTGTTTTTTCGAGGGTCCCGAGATGTCCTGAAAAAGTTGCTCGACTTTTTCGAATGGCACATGCTCCATTGATCCGCTCGTGAGCAGGCATGCCACGGCCATGGCTGCGAGAGGTGTGCGGCGGGAGCGAAATAGCATCGCTTTTTTGGAGAATTGTGAGGCAATATGGCCACGATGCAGCTATCTCCAGCGTCGCCGGGCCATGATCCCGATAAGTTCAAGATTTATTGGAAAAAATCACGCGGGGAACGGCGATACAAAGACCGTAAGCGAGGTCCAACCGTTTATAATCCAAGAGCCCGCGGAATGCAGACGTATTGAGGCCTCTATGTATATCATCGCCCGCAACATCTCTGGCCCGCGCTTGCGATGCGAAGCCTTGATGGTCGATAAAAAAAGCTTCACGCCCTGGCCTCCTGTCACCGAAGACGGCTGGCGGCGAGCCTATAAATTCCGCGACCGGCTCATGGCCGAGGTCGTGCGGCTAGAAGTCGACCCGTTGGGGGAAGAACTCCAGGTCATCGAGGCGGTTTACATCCGCTGAACAACTTTCGCTTACTCCGGCACAAAATTCATCGCGATGCCATTGATGCAATAGCGCAGATGGGTTGGCGGCGGACCATCCGGGAAAACATGGCCGAGGTGGCTGCCGCACCGGCTGCAATGCACCTCGGTCCGTACCATGCCGTGGCTTCGGTCCTCGGTGCTTTCGAGCGCGCCTTCGAGGGGATCGTTGAAGCTCGGCCAGCCGGTGCCACTCTCGAATTTTTTTGCGGATACGAAAAGGCGCTGACCGCATCCGGCACACACAAATGTGCCGGGACGTTTTTCGTGATTGAGCGCGCAGCTATGCGGCGCCTCGGTGCCATGCCCGCGCATGATCCAATATTGCTCCGGGGTCAGCAGACGCCGCCATTCTTCGTCTGTATAGGTGACTTCAAACGCCTTGTCGGGCATGCCTTCGTTCCCAGGGTCTCGAGACCAGCCTCAAACGTCAAGATTGGCGACGCTCAGCGCGTTTTCCTGGATGAATTCCCGGCGAGGCTCGACGATATCGCCCATCAGCTTGACGAAAAGATCATCGGCGTCTTCGCCCTCCTTGATCTTGACCTGCAAAAGGGTCCGGGCTTCACGATCAAGAGTGGTCTCCCAGAGCTGATCCGGATTCATTTCGCCAAGGCCCTTGTAGCGTTGCATTTGGGTGATGCCTTTTTGACCGGCCGCCATGACCACGTCGAGAAGGCCGCTAGGCCCGGAGACTTGGGCTTGATCGCTCCGGCGCAGGAAAAGCGCGGGCCGGGCAAAGACCTCATGAAGTGATTGCGCATGTTCATTGAGGCGGCGAGCCTCAATCGAAGCCAAGAGTCCCGCATCGAGGGTCACGGCCTGGCGCACGCCGCGAAGTTCACGCGTGAAGACATAGCCGCCATTTTCCACAACGCCGCGCCATCCGCGCTCCATATCCTCGGCGTGCTCGTCGAGACGGGCAGCGATGGTTGCGGCAAACCCGGCGGACTCGGCCTCATTGTCGGGAACCACTGGCTTCAGCGCGCCTGCGATCGCAGCTTGCTCCACAATCTCGCGATCATAGCGAGAATGCAGCCCGCCGAGCATGTGCCGGACAATCCGAGCCTCTTCGACAAGAGCACGAAGATCAGCGCCGGCGCGCTCCTCGCCACTCGCCAGACGTAGCACGGCCCCGTCAAGACCGTTGCCGATCAGATAATCCTCGCGTGCGCGCTCATCCTTCAGATATTGCTCGGAACCGCCGCGCTTGACTTTATAGAGCGGCGGCTGGGCGATATAAAGATGTCCGCGCTCGATCAGCTCGCGCATCTGCCGGAAGAAGAAGGTGAGGAGCAGCGTGCGAATGTGCGAGCCGTCCACATCCGCGTCGGTCATGATGATGATCTTATGGTAGCGTAATTTGCTTACGTTGAAATCGTCGCGCCCGATCCCGGTGCCGAGCGCTGTAATCAAAGTGCCGATTTCCTGGCTCGAAAGCATTTTGTCGAAACGCGCCCGTTCGACGTTCAGGATTTTTCCGCGGAGCGGAAGCACCGCCTGATACTCCCTGTTGCGGCCCTGCTTGGCGGAGCCACCGGCCGAATCGCCCTCAACAAGAAAGAGTTCGGCCTTCGCCGGATCGCGCTCCTGGCAATCGGCAAGTTTGCCGGGCAAGTTGGCGACATCGAGCGCCCCTTTGCGACGCGTGAGTTCACGGGCCTTGCGCGCGGCTTCGCGCGCCTGGGCCGCCTCGACAACCTTGCCGACGATAACCCGCGCCTCCTGCGGATGCTCCTCGAACCAGGCTCCAAGCATTTCGTTGACAAATCCTTCAACCGCCGGCCTCACCTCGGAGGATACGAGCTTATCCTTGGTTTGGGAGGAAAACTTTGGGTCTGGGACTTTCACCGACAGCACGCAAGTGAGACCTTCACGGCAATCGTCTCCATTGAGATCGACCTTCTCGCGCTTTGCGAGACCCGCGCGCTCCGCATAGCCCGTCACCTGACGGGTTAGCGCGGCGCGAAGCCCGGCAAGATGGGTGCCGCCATCCCGCTGCGGAATGTTGTTGGTAAAGGCCAAGACATGCTCGTGATAGGAGTCGTTCCACCACAGCGCGACTTCAACCGTGATCTTGTCGCGCTCGCCCTTGATGAGGATCGGATTTGAGACAAGGGGGGTCTTGGCGCGATCGAGGTAGCGCACAAAAGCCTCAAGGCCACCTTCGTAATAGAGTTCCTCCCGCTTGACCTCGGCCCCGCGAAGATCGGCGAGCTCAATTCTGACACCAGAATTCAGGAAGGCGAGCTCGCGCAAACGATGTTCGATTGTGGCATAGTCGAAATCGACCATCGTAAAGGTCTTGGGCGACGCTAGGAATGTGACTTCGGTGCCGCGCCTTGGCTTTCCATCCACTACGGGTGCCGGTCCCGTGACTTCAAGCGGCATAACCGCCTCGCCATTTTCAAAAGACAGGAGATGCTCCTTGCCGTCCCGCCAGATCCGCAGGCGCAACCAGCTCGAGAGCGCGTTGACGACGGAAACACCAACCCCGTGCAGCCCGCCCGACACTTTGTAGGAATTCTGATCAAACTTTCCCCCGGCGTGCAGCTGCGTCATGATGACTTCCGCCGCCGAAACACCCTCCTCACTATGAATATCGGTCGGGATGCCGCGGCCATCGTCGGTCACCGTGACGGATCCATCGGCGTTGAGCGTCACGCTCACTCGGGTCGCATAGCCGGCCAATGCCTCGTCGATGGCATTATCGACGACTTCGTAGACCATGTGATGAAGGCCTGAACCATCGTCCGTATCGCCGATATACATGCCCGGCCGCTTACGCACCGCGTCGAGGCCGCGCAGCACCTTGATGGAGTCGGCGCCGTAGGATGATGGTGTTTCGGGGGTCGAGCGGTCAGCTGGCACGGCGGCGGACTCAGCCATGGACAAGGGCACTTCCTGATTTTGGCAAGGCTAACTCTTTATTTTGGCAGGGCTAACTCTTTAAATTTAATTATAGCCTGGACCGTCATGAAGTGCATGTTTTTTCATCGATTTTTGAGCACTTTTTCGATCATTTGAGGCCGCTTTCCACATCTCCTTCCGGCCGCCGCGACGAAAGATCTCCGGAGCTCGGTTTTCTTATGGTTTTAAGCTCCGCCGCCGCGCCCAGCTTGTGGACGGGCGGCGGCTTTCCCCTGTGAGCTTACGAATGTCACGCCTTCTCAGGCGGTGACATCGGCAACCGCCCTGCCGGCGATCAGAAGACCGTTCCTATCGGCGCCAATGACGACTTTCTCGCCATCATGGATCTCTCCGGCAAGGATCAATTCAGCGAGCGGATCTTGGACATTCTTCTGGATCACCCGCTTCAAAGGCCGCGCGCCATAGGCTGGGTCATAGCCTTTGCTGGCGAGCCAAGCGCGGGCGTCGGGATGGAGTTCGAGCGTGATCTTGCGATCCTCGAGGAGCTTTGCCAAACGGGCGAACTGGATATCGACGATCGCCCCCATGTCCTCCCGGCGCAGCCGGTGGAACAAAATGATTTCGTCGATGCGGTTGAGAAATTCGGGCCGGAAGTGAGCGCGAACAATTTGCATCACTTCTGAATGAACAGCGGAGGAATCCTCACCCTCCTTTTGCAGCACCAGCAATTCGGCGCCGAGATTGGAAGTCATGACGATCAGCACATTGCGGAAATCGACTGTCCGGCCCTGCCCGTCGGTCAATCGGCCATCGTCGAGCACTTGCAACAGGACATTGAAGACATCTGGATGCGCTTTTTCGATTTCATCGAAAAGAACAACCTGATACGGCCTGCGGCGCACGGCTTCCGTTAGCGCACCGCCTTCCTCGTAACCGACATAGCCGGGCGGCGCGCCGATCAGCCGGGCAACCGAATGTTTCTCCATATATTCCGACATGTCGATGCGCACGAGCGCGGTTTCATCGTCGAAGAGAAAGGCGGCGAGCGCCTTGGTAAGCTCGGTCTTGCCGACCCCGGTTGGCCCGAGAAACATGAACGAACCGATCGGACGATTGGGATCCTGCAGGCCCGCCCGCGCCCGCCTCACTGCCGTCGAGACCGCCCTCACCGCCTCCAACTGGCCGACGACACGCTGAGCGAGCACTTCCTCCATCTTCAAGAGCTTGTCGCGTTCCCCCTCGAGCATCTTATCGACCGGGATACCTGTCCAGCGCGAGACAACCTGAGCGACGTGGTTGGCGGTTACGGCTTCATCGACGAGAACCCCCGCCCGTTCTGCTTCGGTGGCGGCAAGCTTCTTTTCAAGGTCCGGAATGACGCCATAGGTCAGTTCGCCGGCACGCTGATATTCGCCACGCCGCTGCGCCTGCACGAGTTCGTTCCGGGCGGATTCGAGCTGCTCCTTGAGCTTCTGCTCGGTGCCGAGTTTGTCTTTTTCCGCGCGCCAGCGCGCTGTCAGCGAAGCGGATTTCTCCTCAAGTTCGGCAAGTTCGCCATTGAGCCGCTCCAGACGCTCCCGCGAGGCCGAATCAGTTTCCTTTTTCAAAGCCTCCTGCTCGATCTTGAGTTGAATGATCCGGCGGTCGAGTTCATCGAGCTCTTCGGGCTTCGAATCCACCTGCATGCGAAGGCGGGAGGCCGCCTCGTCGACAAGGTCGATCGCCTTGTCGGGGAGGAAACGGTCCGCGATATAACGGTGCGAGAGAGTTGCAGCAGCGACGATCGCCGAATCGGTGATGCGCACGCCATGGTGCAATTCATATTTCTCCTTGAGGCCGCGCAGGATCGAAATCGTATCTTCGACTGAAGGCTCCGAAACAAACACCGGCTGGAACCGGCGGGCGAGCGCGGCATCCTTTTCGACATGCTTGCGATATTCATCGAGCGTCGTTGCGCCAACGCAATGCAATTCGCCGCGCGCGAGAGCTGGTTTTAAAAGATTGGACGCATCCATCGCGCCATCGGCCTTGCCGGCGCCAACGAGCGTATGCATCTCATCGATGAACAGGATGATGCCGCCCGCCGCCGTGGTGACTTCATTCAAGACAGCTTTCAACCGCTCCTCGAACTCGCCGCGATATTTCGCGCCCGCGATGAGCGCGCCCATGTCGAGCGCCAGAAGCTTCTTGTCGCGCAGGCTTTCCGGCACATCGCCATTAACAATGCGCAAGGCGAGGCCCTCGACGATCGCGGTCTTGCCAACGCCGGGCTCGCCAATCAGCACCGGGTTGTTCTTCGTCCTGCGCGACAAAACTTGGATGGTTCGCCGGATCTCTTCGTCACGCCCGATCACGGGATCAAGCTTTCCAGAACGGGCGGCGTCCGTCAGATCGCGCGCATATTTCTTCAATGCATCGTAAGCGTTCTCAGCGGTCGGATTGTCGGCAGTGCGGCCCTTGCGGAGATCCTCAATCGCCGCATTGAGAAGCTGCGGTGTCACGCCGGCGCGTTCAAGAATCTTGCCTGCCTCGCTGCTCTTTTCCATCGCGATGGCCAGCAAAAGCCGCTCGACGGTCACGTAAGAGTCGCCAGCCTTTTGCGCGATCTTTTCGGCATTATCGAAAATGCGTGCCGTCGCCGGTGCGAGATAGAGCTGCCCAGCGCCAGCCCCCTGCACCTTCGGCAATTTGGCGAGGGCGAGCTCTGTGTCACGCAGCGCCTCGCGTGAACGGCCCCCTGCCCTGTCAATGAGCCCCGCGCTCAGCCCCTCCTCGTCATCGAGAAGGACCTTCAAAACATGTTCGGGTGTAAATTGTTGGTGCCCTTCGCGGATGGCAAGCGATTGGGCACTTTGAATGAAGCCCCGCACCCTTTCAGTATATTTTTCGATGTTCATCGCAATTCCCCTTCGCGAAGCCGCTCCGACGCGGAACAAGCCCGCTGGCCCATACGCGACTCATGTTTTAGTGCTGGAGGTCACGGCAAAGCGGCCTTGGCGCCGCCCTTCGCTAGAAATGTAGGAGCGAAATACGTGCGCGGTAGAGTTGGCGGCCGCTAAAATTTGCAGAGCTTCTGCCCGAAAGCATGGTGGGACAGAGGGGCCGCGCGCGGCGAGCCAGACAAAGAAAACCCCGCGGCGCGGGGTTTTCCAACTTTGCCTATTTACCAACGGCAAACGCGGCGAGGACCCCAGGGTGTTGGCCGGAACCAGCATCGGCGGCCCACCGGACCCCAGTTGCGACGGCAACCGCCCCACGGGCCGCGATGCCAGCCGGGTCCGCAGCCCCCGGCAACTTGCGTGATGAACGATTGTTGTTCCAACGGAACAAGCGAGGCCGGGAACGCCCCGGCGTCGAAGGAAATAAGCGCAACCATACAGCCGGCCGCGATGGCGGAGGGTTTTAAGTGCATGGAAAAATCACCTCGATATTGCCGCACGCCGCCAAATATCCTTCGGCGCACCGCACAAATCAAGACAAGGAATCCACTTCCCGGAAGACTCTCGCTTTAATCCTGGGCCGCCTCATTGGCAGTCCCGGCTTCGCTGGCGCGTGCTTCTTCGGCTCCAGCTTCCGGCTTGCTCCGGCGTCTGCGGCGGGGACGCGGATGGAAGCCATTGGCCCCCTCCTCCACCTCCGCGGTGCTCGCGAGCAAGGGAGCCAAGGGCTCGATCGGCTGGGGGTCATGCGATTCGGCTTGGACTCGCACCGGAGCTGTGATGAACGCCGGAAGACCATTGCCCTCGATGACAGCGTCGGCCATCCGAGGCTCTTCTCGCGGGTCGATTCGAATCGAAGTTTCATTGCGATAATCACGGGGAGCTCGTCCGCGATTGCCACGGCCATCTTGATCACGCGCACGCCCATTGCGTTCGTGATAAGGCCGCTGGTCCTGATAGGGTTTTTCCGGATAGCTTTGGTATTCGCGATCCCGGTAATTCCTGTCCTGATAGGAGCGCTCCGGGCGCGGTCCGCGCTCGGACCGCCCGAGATTTTGGCGGTCGCTTCCCTGTCTGTCGCCCCCTTGCCGCTCGGCGCTCTCATGGAATGGCCGGTCGATGGTTGGCTGCGCGGGACTTGGCTGCGGTTGCGCCGCTAGACTGGGCTGAGGCGCCTGGAAAAAACGCTCCGCCGGCGAAGCGAACCGGTCGGGGATGCCGCCGAAATCGCTGTCGTCCTCGTTCTCGTCCACGAGGGCTTCCCCCGGTAGACGCTGAAACGTTCCCGCCGCTTGCTGCTGGGCCTGTTGCGCCGCCGCGATGAGCCTAAAATAATGCTCCGCATGCTGGAGATAACTCTCCGCCATGACCGGATCCCCAGAGGCTTGCGCATCACGTGCCAACTGGAGGTATTTTTCACTGATATGATGGGCTGTTCCCCGGATTTTCACATCGGGGCCGCTCGATTCGTAGGACCTCGTGAGGGGATTTGGTCCCTTGCGGTTACTATTGGGGCGGCCACGCATACGTTTGCTGTTCTGTGCAGGTCTCATCGATGATCCTTGAGGTGGCATCGTGTTCGCGAGGGGTCACTACCTAATCGCGAGATTCGCGCATCGCCTGGCAGGCGAGCGTTCACCGTCCTTGTCGAACCCCTTATCTCAAAATACGAAGGCGCGAGCTAATACTAGGCTCTCCAGCCGGTGACGAAGGTGCTCACGGAACCGCCGCGGCAACCGATCCTCGACCCTAACAGAGTCTCAGAGTCTGGGGATATTGACCCCGGCCGCGCCGGGGATCGCGGCACACCCCGAATCGGAGATCAGCTCTCGTCCGCCACTTAGCGATCACTTATTGGATATTTGCCTGGACGATGGATCTCGACGCCAATCGGAACTGTGCTACATCAGCGAAAAACAATCCTTAGCGATGGAACCTAGTCGCTTTCGGCCCAAACGCCAAGACCTTTTGCAAAAATATATCTCTCTTCTCTGCCGAGCGTGGCCAATTTGTCACGACGCTTCCTCCAGCGTTAGCCTTGCCAGCGCCACGCGCGGGTTCCCGTGGAGGTCAGGCTTGACCTCCGCGGACCCGCCCAATGCGGCATGTAGCAATTTACCGACCGAGCGGTCTTGACCAACTCCAAGTTCGAGCGCGATCAGCCCGCCTGGCATCAGGAGATCAGGCAAAGCGGGGATGATGCGCCGGTAGGCCGCCAAGCCGTCATCGCCTCCATCGAGAGCCAGAGGCGGATCGTGATCGCGAACTTCAGGCTCGAGATGAGCGATCGCGCCACTCTCGATATAGGGCGGATTGGAAACGATGATGTCGAAACGGCCGCTCAAGGCCTCTGTCCAATCGCCACACGCAATGAAGCCACGCCCTTCGAGCCCCAAAGCCTTGAGATTTTCGCGCGCAACCGCGCAGGCAGCCTGGGAAATATCAACCCCGACACCAAACGATCCAGGCAGATTCTGGAGAATCGAGCAAAGAATTGCCCCGGAACCCGTCCCGAGGTCAAGAATCCGCCAGCTATCGCGTGGGGCGGCCCGCGCTGTATGGTCAAGGACCGCCCCAACCAAGGTCTCGGTTTCAGGACGCGGGTCGAGAACGCCCTCTCCGATCTTGAATCGCGCTTGCCAAAACTCCCTTTGGCCAATGATTCGCGATACCGGCTCCCGCCTGAGGCGCCGTGCCGCGAAGGAACTCACCCTCGCGGCACCCTTGCCGAGCGGACTTTGGGGCTCACGAATGAGATTGGCATGGTCGATTCCGAGCGCTGCGCAGAGAAGCACGCGGCCATCGGTTTGCGCCGATTCTATCCCACCTTCCGTGAACATGCGAACGAGCACCCGCAGCGCAGTGTCCCGGGCGAGGGCCGGTCCGAACTCCAGGGGCTGGGCGACCACCATTTCTCTGCTCACGGCGCCGATCAGCCAACAGCGTTGAGCAGGACCCGTGTGAGCCGGCTGGCAAACGCGTCGGCCGGCTTTTCTCCCTCCACGACCCTTGCTTCGTCAAAGAGGAGCCAAATAATGTCCTCGAATTTCTCCTTGTCCGGCTCGCCGATTTTTGCCGCCAGGGCACGGATCAGCTGATGGGCGGGATTGACTTCCAGGACCGGCTTTGACGCGGCGCCAAGCCGGCCGCTTGCGGCCAGCATCTGCTCGAGCCTCCGGTCGGGCCCGTGATCGGGTGCGACCAGGCAAACGGGGCTCGAAGATAGCCGATCCGAGGCTCGGACATCTTCGACCGCGTCGCCGAGGACCTGCTTCATGAGCGCGTAAAGAGTGGCAAGCGCGGCTTCCGACGGCTCGTTTGCGTCGGCCGCTGGCTGCTCTTTCAATGGAATGGATTTAATGTCCGCCGCGCCCTGCGTCACCGATTTGAACGGCTTGCCCTCGAATCCAACGGCCGTTGCGACCCAGAAAGCATCGACGGGATCGGGCAAAAGCAAAACCTCGATCCCCCGCGCCCGGAACCCCTCAATTTGTGGACTGGCCGACAAGCGCGGCAGATCCTCACCCAAAAGATAATAGATCGCCGTCTGGTTGGGCTGCAGATCGGCGAGATAATCCTTGAGCCGGCGGCCGCCTTCCGGATGGGCCGATGTCGCAAAACGGGCCAAATCGAAGAGAGCATCGCGCCTTTCGGGATCCTCATAAAGCCCTTCTTTTAAAACAGCGCTGAAGTCGTTCCAAACCTTGGCAAATTTCTCCTTGTCATTTTCCGCAAGCTTCACCAGTTCCTGAAGAAGGCGGTTCGTCACCGCCTTTTTGACGGCGGCAAAAACCGGACTCTGCTGAATTGTTTCACGCGAGACATTCAGCGGAAGGTCAGAAGAATCAACGACAAGACGGACGAAACGCAACCATCTCGGCAAAACCTCGGCATCGTCCGTAATGAGCACGTGACGGACATAAAGCTTTGCGCGGCCGGGACGCGCCGGGTCGAAGAGGTCGAACGGCCGTGACCCAGGCACAAAGGCCAAGACCGTATATTCCTGACGCCCTTCCACATGCCAGTGAACCGTTAATGCTGGCTCGTCAAATATGCCGCCAAGTGTTTGATAAAAATCCTTGTAATCCTGTTCTGTGATGGCCGCTTTCGGTTTGGTCCAGAGCGCCGCGCCATCAGAAATCCGGCGCCACTCGCCCGCCTTTTCTCCGCTAAGCTCGATCGGCACCGTAAGAGCGCTCGAATGCGCCCGCACAATCTGCTCGATCCCGCTGGCCTCGAGATAGTCCTTGGAAGCCTCGTTCAGGTGAAGAACGACTCGCGTCCCACGGACCGGCGCCTCGTCTTGGGAGAGCGGCGCGATCACATAGGTTCCCTTGCCGTCCGAGCTCCAATGAAGGGCCTCGCTCGAACCCGCACGCCTCGTGAAAACATCAACCCGATCCGCCACCATGAAAGCCGAATAAAAGCCGATCCCGAATTGGCCGATGAGATCGACCTTCTCGCGCGCCTCCGAGCCTTCCGACGCTTCCTCCTCGGCGGGGCCGAGCCTTTCGAGAAAAGCCCTCGTCCCGGACCGCGCGATGGTGCCAAGATGATCAGTCAGATCTTGGTGCGTCATGCCAATCCCGTTGTCCTCGATCGCAAGGCTCTGGCCGGTCTTGTCGAGGGAAATGCGGATCACGTAGGATTCCGGCGCGAGATTTGGGTCAGCGAGCGCCTCATAGCGCAGTTTCTCGCAAGCATCGGCGGCATTGGAGAGGAGTTCGCGGAGAAAGACATCGCGATCGGAGTAGACCGAATGCACCATGAGATGGAGCAATTTCGCGACATCTGCTTGAAAAGCTTGGCTATGACCCGCTGTCTCCGGCATGCCCGGTGCCTCCTTTCCGATTTGAAATAACACTTCATGTTTTGAGGGAAACAGCGCGGCTGGCGGCGCTTGAGGCGCCACCCTTTCCCCCAGGTCGGGATATTGTCCCGCCGCCCGGCGGATGCAAGGGCTTCGCAGCCCTTTTGCCGGCGCTTCTTCGCGGGTACTTCTCCGCAACGCTGAACCATTTTTTTCGCCCTTTGTTGCGGAAACGTCAAAACAGGACTTGCCGTCTCGCGATCTTCAAGCAACGATAAGGAACAAGAAAAAACGAAAAGCGTCCCTGATGAGCGATATGGAGCCTGCGGAAGATCACTGCGCGGGGAGCCCGGCCTGGCCGGGCCAGTGCGTGTTGGCATCCGTGCCAGGGAGTAGCGGAGGCGTAGTTGCCCCGGTGGGCATGTCCGAGGTCGTTTCGTTCGACCGCCCGGAATTGCGCGAAATTTTCGGCCTCTACGGCCGAAAGGTGGCCTCTGGTGAATGGCGCGACTATGCGATCGACCTTTCGGCTCACAAGGCAGTGTTCTCAGTCTACCGGCGGGCTGCCGAATATGCGCTCTACCGGATTGAAAAGGTTCCGAAGCTGACCCGCAAGCAGGGCCTTTATTCGGTCGTCACGGCGACCGGCCTCATTTTGAAACGCGGGCATGATCTTCGCCGCGTCCTCGCAGTGCTGGAAACGAGGCTCAAGCTCGTTTCGGGGTGAACCTGGAAGGGATCGTTCGCTCCAACTTCCCGGATCGTATGGTGGGAAATTTCTTGTCATAACTGGAGCGGACATTGGGCGCCACGAAGCCAAGGGAGGCTGTCGGAAACTCCCATGGATTGCGTTGGCCGTGCGTGTCTGCCGCGGGTTTCCAGAAGTGGCCGGCAGCATGCCTTTCCTCTTCCTCATGAAGGATCTGGTTCTTTGGCTGCATCGGTCTATTTGCTGGGGCAGGATGCACGAGATCCCTTTGAATTAATGGCTTAGGAAGACTCTCGAGGCTTGCGCGAGGAGAGGAAATAGCCATGCCTCAGCCGGAACGTTTTGAAACCCTTGTCCTTGGCGGTGGAAATGGCGGCATGTATCTGGCCTGGCACATGGCCAGATCCGGGCGACGTACGGCCGTGGTGGAGCGACGTTGGATCGGCGGCTCCTGCCCCAATATCAACTGCCTCCCCAGCAAGAACGAGATCTGGAGCGCGAAGGTCGCCGATCTGGTGCACCACGCAGCAAGCTTCGGTGCGAAGACGGGTTCGGTCGCGATCGACATGGCCAAGGTCCGCCAGCGCAAGCGCGACATGGTAAAAGGCGAAGTTGCCGCGGTTTTGCAGCAGTACAAGTCGAGCGGTGCGGAATTGATCATGGGCGCCGCGAATTTCGTGGCGCCGAAAACGCTTGAGGTGCGCTTGAACGACGGCGGGACGCGGATCCTGGGAGGCGATCAGATCTTTGTCAACGTGGGAACACACGCGGCCATTCCAAACGTTCCCGGCCTCGATTCGGCAGCGCCGCTTACGAACATCGAGGCGCTCGAACTCGACTATGTGCCCCGACATCTGATCGTGCTCGGCGGCGGCTATGTCGGCCTCGAACTGGCGCAGGCATTTCGCCGCTTCGGCAGCCGGGTGACGATCATCGAGCATGGGCCTCAGCTCGCCGGCCGGGAGGATCTGGACGTCGCAGAGGAGATGCAGCAGATCCTCAGTGACGAAGGAATTGACATTCTTGCGCCGGCAGACACACGCCGCGTGCAGGGCCGCTCAGGAGGGGATGTCAGCCTTCTGGTGCGCACGTCTTCAGGCGAACAGACCATCGAAAGCAGCGACATTCTCGTTGCGGCCGGGCGCACCCCTAACACCGCCGGGATCGGGCTCGAAGTGGCCGGTGTTGAACTGGACGCTCGGGGCTACATTAAGGTCAACGAACGTCTGGAGACCAGTGCGCCCGGGGTCTGGGCGATCGGAGAATGTGCCGGAAGCCCACAGTTCACACACGTATCCTTCGACGACTTCCGGATCATCCGGGACAATTTGGCGGGAGCAAACCGCACGACGCGCGATCGGTTGATCCCCTACTGCATGTTTACGGATCCACCGCTCGCACGGGTGGGATTGAGCGACGGCGAGGCGCAACGTCAAGGTATCGAAATCCGTGTCGCAAAATTGCCGATGAGTGCTGTGCTTCGGACGCACACGACCGACGAAAGACGAGGCTTTATGAAAGCGCTTGTCGCCGCACGCGACGACCGCATTCTTGGATTTACGATGATCGGCGCGGAAGCCGGCGAGGTCGTGGCCGTGGTGCAGCTGGCGATGCTCGCGGGCCTGCCGTATACGAGTCTGCGCGATGCAGTTCTCACACATCCGACCATGGCGGAAGGTCTCGGTCCTCTTTTCTCGAATTTGCCGCCGCAGCTCTCGTAACAGCGGCGCATCATGGAGCAGAGCGGCATTCTGTTGAGGCTTCAAAGATTGGAGGCCCGGGGCGCGAGCCGATCAATCGCCGCGATAATGGCGAGGAGACGTTTGCCGAGACTGGCAGCCGGGCGATTGTGAGGCTGGAGTAAAGGAGGGCTCTGTCGTGTTTGCCCATGAGGGGTATCCCAGCTTGCCGTTACAAAGGGCAGGCGGTTTGATCGTCATCCTCTAACTAAAAAAGGGGCTAGGCCGCGATCCTGGCACTGCCGAAGTCAGCGGTTGCACGGAGCAGGAAGCGGCGTACTGGTGTCTCGAAGTATTGGTAGGTGACAGCCGACAAACCCACAACTCCGAGGGTGGTTGCCAATAGCAACAGTCTCGCGCTTGAGACGCCCAGATCACTGGTCGGATAACCACTCGCGGCAAACATGGCCATGACAGCGTAATGTGTGGGCGCGTGCGAGAGATAGATTGAATATGACCAGTTGCCGAGAGCAACCGAGAGGCGAGAGTTTAGCAGCCTTGCCAACCCCCCCCGTATTATTGACGCCGTAGGAAATGAGGCACCCGAACGCACATACGATAACGAAATCCAGACGGGTGACCGCCGCCAAGCCCATCAATAGAATTGTGAGAATTCCAGCCCATTTGCGCAGGAGTCCCTCGTCGCTCAAATGCGCGCGATAGATGAGCGCGCCGAGGGAGAATTCAGAGAGCGTGCGGAGCAGCGCTGGAAATCCGTGGAAGAAAATTAAGCTTCTGCCATTAGTGATGCTAAGTGTTGCCAAGATGGCGATGCAGCAGATGGCCATGAGGCGTGGATATTTTCCAGTGACGAGCAGGCCGGCAGAGAAGACGAAAAAGACATAGGCTTCCGCTTCGGTGCTGATTGACCAGGATGGGTAGTCCCAACTTAGGCCGGAAGACCAGTGTTGCAGCAGGAATGGCTGCAGCGCTAGCGAACGGCCAGAAAGCGATACCTGATTTAGTGGTGTGCCGGATAGAACAAAGACTACAAACATGGCCAATGTCATAAGGGCGAACAAGGGGTAGATCCTAGCGAAACGCGCTGTCGCGAACTGCACACAGTGCGCCCGCCAATTCGACGCCAGCAAGCGCCCATAGACGTGAGCCATCACGAAGCGGCTGAGAAGGAAAAAAAGGTCAACCGCAAGATATGCGCGACCAAGCAACGGCACGATATCGGACAGGTGTGCTTGCGGTAGAAAAAAGTCATTGAAATGGAACAACATCACCGCAATGGCTGCGATGCCACGCAAGCCATCCAGAGAAGGAAGCCGTCTTGCGTAACTCATTCAAAAAAGAAATCGCAACATGAGAACAGAGTTGTCGCTGTGCCGCGATGGACAATACTCATGACTTTCTCTCCTCGATCTGTAATCTCGGCGGACACCTCCGCGGTCCAAGGACAGATTATTTTGCTAGCCAAAACGTTGCAATTCGCACAAACGCCGCAGCACAGAACGTCATAAGTAGAGGTTAAGATTTCTTAAGAAAGGCCATAGTTGCTCTTGAGGAACATGACGCGTTTGGGTTTTGCTCGAGGGAATCTCGGCGATGTCATTCCCAGCGCGTCACCCCTGGCGCGTCACCCCTGGCCAAGAGCTGGGCAGACGCCTTCGCCACATGCGCAGCCGCCCATGTCGGCGCCACGAGCCCTCGTTTCTATAGCTACCTCGCCGCCTTTGTTTGGTGTGGCGATCAGCGAGAGCTGCTGATCAAGATCGGCGCTGTGACAGGCTTCGCAGACAGGCGTCTCGCCGGAGAGAACGAGGGTCTGAAATTCTTTGCCGCAAGCGCGGCAGCGATAAGCAAAAATCGGCATGATTGTTCAGTATCCCTTCGCCGAGGACCGCCTTCCTGAATCGCTTCATTTCGCCGAGTCTGATGTGATCGTTGGCGTTGTGAGGGGGGAGAAGTGTCCACAAAGTCGGTTATGGGCATAACTGCGACTGGGCGGCCGCGTAACCGCTCG
>DATJBL010000130.1:0-4758 GCA_035515355.1 Methylocella sp. | reverse complement strand
AGCGCAGATCGCAGCAAGCGCAATTCTTGGAAATGTATGTAAATAACTTCAACGCGAGAAAGAGTCACGGCGAGCATATGTTTTCCGGGATGCCCCGATTGCCGCCGAACGCGAACCATGCCAGCACTTACGTTGAGCGCCGAAAGCGGAAAGTGCCGTTGGACTAAGCCAGCGGCACTGACGCGGATCTTGCCCAAGAGAGAGATGCGGCTAGCGCGGGGCAATTGCGATGGGCCGGAGCTGCTGTGCCGAAGAGAGATACCAGAGGACGGCAGCGACCAGCAGTAGCGCGGGCACATCGCCCACCAAGTGGCCAGTCTCGTGTCGGTCATAGATGGCCTGTACAGCCATAATGCCCGCGTGCACGACGCTTGACCAGACCGCGAACGAGATTAGGCTGCGATGTTCGGAAGGGTTGCGCGCGGCAGCAATGAGAAAGGCGCCGAGAACTGCGTAAACCCCGCAAATCATCTGCAAGTAGTATTGGCCGTGGCCGCTGTGCCATTGCCATCCCGAAGGCCAAACGAGGCTGAGCGGGTAGATGGTGAAGAAGATTGCCCCACATGCCATGAGTGCGATCTTGAGGAACTTTTCTCGCGTGGTGTCGTCCATCCCTAACCTCCCGTCCGCAGACGAGCCAGGGCTGGGATTGCCCCGCCCGCGGCCTAGTTGAATAGGTTAGGATCTAGCGAGGATTGGCACCAGTATGAATGATCGCCCGTCCGTGTAATATGACTGTTCGTCCAAATCTACGGAGTGGCGGCTATGGTTGACCCGCTTGGTGATGTGCTTCGTTTGGTTGGCCTGACGGGCGGCATTTTCCTTGACAGCCAATTCACGGCACCGTGGTGTGTGTATACGAAAGTCCGCGGCGAGGATTGTAAGCCATTCGTTGCGGCCCCCACGCAAATCATTGCTTATCACTTTGTCGTCGATGGCACACTATTGGTTAGCGTCGAGGACGACGCCGCGATCGAGGCGCACGGTGGCGAGATCGTCCTATTGCCCCGCAACGATGCCCATACCTTGGCAAGCGGCCCCGGCCTCGAGCCGATGGACGCCCGTGATCTCATTCAGCCAGCCCTCGATGGTGGCCTGGGGCGAGTTCGCCATGGCGGAGGTGGTAAAGTCGTTCACTTGGTGTGCGGCTTTCTCGCACACGACCAACTCCATAATCCTTTGATTGCGGCCCTACCAAGGATCCTCAAGATCGATATCCGCAAAGGGACGTCGCGTGACTGGGTAGAGGCATCTGTGCGATTTGCCGCAAGCGAGCTGATAGCTGTAGGGCAGGCCTCATCGAGTGTCGTGCTTCGACTTTCCGAGCTGCTCTTTATCGAGGCGGTACGCAACTATTCTGAATCGCTTGGAGACCAGGAGGGTGGATGGCTGAAGGGGTTCGCCGACCGACACGTCGGACGAGCCTTGGCTCTCATCCATAGCCACATCGGCAATCCCTGGTCGGTAGAGTCTCTTGCGAGGGGAGTCGGGCTCTCCCGCAGCGCGTTCATAGACCGCTTCTCTAAGCTGGTTGGCATGCCTCCTATCCGATACCTCACCGTGTGGCGGCTTCAAACCGCAAAGCTGAACCTCCGCGAAACGCAAATAGCGATCGGCCAGCTTGCAAGCTCAGTAGGCTACGAGTCGGAGGAAGCCTTCAGCCGCGCGTTCAAACGGGAATTCGGCCTACCCCCCGCGAGATGGAGAGAACGACAGGCAATGGATTAATTCTTTCTAAGAAGCGCGCGCAACAGTCATCACGTCGTTGCGGCTGGCTAGCGAGAAAAGCTCACGACGAGGATAAGCCTTCCGGAATACGTCCGACACCTGCCGGACGCGAACTGTGCCAGCACTTACCGCCAAGAGCGGACGTTGGGCCGAGAGAGGGTAAACCCCCTGGCACACCGACTTCCAGATTTTTGCCGATATAGCGAACGATCTGGACCGCGGAGCGTTCATTCCAAGAGGCCACGGCTATGCTTTTTGCACTGGAGGACGATATGGGTCTTTTGGATGGAATTCTGGGCGTCGTCGGCGCCGAGGCATTGTCTCTCACCAAGGACTATATCGAGAAACATGGTGGCATCCAGGGTGTCGTTGCGGAATTTGGGAAGACTGGCTTTGGCCAACAGGCTAAATCGTGGGTATCCACCGGCCCCAATCTTCCGATAACCCCGGAGCAAATTCAACAGGCTCTCGGTTCGGAAACTGTGAAGGGAATGGCCGCCAACTTCGGCATTCCCGTCGACAAGGTCACCGATCTGCTGGCCCAGTATCTGCCCATGGCGATCGATAAGGCGACACCGGAAGGGAAGCTGCCGACCTAACGCCCTTGCAACTCTATCCCCGGCGGCCGTCGTTCTTTTTCGTGATGAATAAAACGCGATGTGTATGTCGAGAAGCGTTGTCGTTTCCGGGATGATACCGGTGCAATCTCGAACCACGCAAATCGGGTCTCCGAAGCATCGGAAACATAAAAGGCCTCATCAAGTCCTGTATAACTTAGACCTCTCAAACTTAATAGGAGTAGGCGATGAGTATCTTTGGGACGATTATGTCAAAGATCCTAGGCAAGACGCCGGCTTCACCCGTCACTGCTGCACCAGTTGCGCCTTCTGCTCAGACCGCCGGGACGGCAAAAGCGGCGCCAGCCTCAACTTCGTCGTCGACGCCGTCGGGACCGTCGGTGGATGTTGCTGCGGTGTTAGACGGATTGGAGAGCAAAGCAACAGAGGAATTGGATTGGAGACACTCGATCGTCGATCTAATGAAGCTACTCTCCCTCGACAGCAGTCTCGCTGCGCGTAAACAGCTTGCGAAGGAACTTCACTACGACGGCGATATGAACAACTCCGCCTCTATGAACATTTGGCTTCACAAACAAATCATGGTGAACCTTGCGGCAAATGGCGGAAAGCTCCCAGACGACTTGAAACGCTCGATTCACTCGTCCTAGCAGCTGCACCGATCACATCAGATAACGGCGGCTGTCACGACGGGCCTTGATGGCCACTTCTCGCTCGGTCGATTCGCGATCATGGCCCTTCCGCTCGCTTGCTTTCGTTCGAACGGCGCCGATCATCCGCTGAAGTTCGCTCTTCAGATGCTTGATGATCCGAGCTTGGGCTGCCCTGAGAGCGCGTCCGTCGCTCGTTAAGTCGACGGGCAATACACCAAATGTTTCTTTCGGGCGCCGATTGCGGCCATCTTTGGTTAAACCATTCATCGGCCGCTTCCTTTAGGAATATGAACGACATTTTCGGGCTTCCTCCCATCCATAGCCGCAGCAATAGTCGCGCCGATCGTCTCGACCGCCCGGCGCATCGGGTCCGCGTCCAAATATGCAAAGCGGTGTGTTGTCGCGGCCTGGGAATGCCCAAGAAGCTTTCCAATGACCGGCAGGCCGAGGGATGCGCCAGCACAAAAGGATGCGAAGCTGTGTCTCAAATCATGGATGCGCAGGCCATCAAGCCCAGCGGCCCGCGTCACGGCGAGCCAGGGCTTTTTCAAGTCCGCGCGCGGTGCACCGTCCTTGGTACCCGCGATGATATGCGGATTTCCTTCGATACGGGGCAGGCTGGCGAGCACTTCAAGAGCCGCCGCGCTTAGATAGACCGGCTTCTTTCCAGTTTTCGAGTCCGGCAAGAACAAGATGCCTCGCTCAATATCGACGCGCTGCCATTGGGCATAGAGGATTTCCCGCAACCGAGCGCCCGTTAGGATCAGCAACCGGATTGCCCCCACGGCAAAAGGATCGAGCTTTACCCGGCGATTATCGGCCTTCGGCGCGTGCTTCGCGTTCGGCCTCGTCTCATCAACGACATAAGGCAAGCCGATGGTCTCGCCTTCTGCAAGAGCGTCTCCGAGCCGTGCCAGTTCTTTACTGGTCAGAAACCGCTCGCGGCTTTGCTCGCGATAACGTTCAATTCCCTTGGCTGGGTTATCGGCGAGCGCCACCTCGTCACGGCGAGCAGCCCAATGCCACAAGCCGAGACGAGCGCCACCGTGCGGTTGGCCGCATAGGGCGTGTCCGCAAGCTTGCCATGCAGCTTCGCAACGTCGGCCCGCCGCAAATCAACAACGCGCTTGGAGCCGATGGCAGGGACGATGACCGTATTCAGGATGCGCCGGTATTCGTCGCCAGTGCGGCCCTTGCGCTTGACCACAACGTGAGAGGCCAGGAAATCGTCAGCCACGGCGGCAAAGGTCCGCACCGCCCGCTCTCTGTGGCGGTCCGCGATTGGATCAGAGCCAGCCTCGACAATGCCCAGCAACTTTTTTGCTTCGGAGCGGGCCTCATCGGGCGTCAGCCTGCCATGCTCGCCAATCGTGGCCCGGCGTGACCGGCCAGCTTGCCGATACTGGGCCACGTAGACCTTTTTGCCGGTAGGGAAGGCTGCAACGCCAAACCCGGCAAGCGCGTCATCCCATAAGAACTCACGATCTTTGCCCGGAGGGCACCGGAGAGCGTCAACAGCCCGTTTCGTAATCCTTCCCTGCGGCATGTCCCGACCTTCCCGATTTTCCGCTCCGGTAAGCAACCGGTAAGCAGAAAACAGGAAAAACCCAGTTAGAGCTAGAAAACAAGGGAAAGGATAAATACTTGATTTCTTTTAAGTTCGTAATCCACATAAACAAGCCGGAAAAGCCATAAAACGAGGACCATCAAACTTTTAATCAGGAGGTCATGGGTTCGAATCCCATCGCGCTTACCAATGAGATCAATATGTTATCCTAATTTCTTCTAATTCGAATTTA
>DATJBL010000129.1:0-18023 GCA_035515355.1 Methylocella sp. | reverse complement strand
TCGTCGGTGACGATCGTTCCATCGTGCGCCTTGGTCTCGGCCCGTCCGGTGCGATGCGGCGCGAGCAAGGCGTGCTCGCCCATCAGCCGTCGCACGCGGCGGCGGCTCGTGCGAATACCGGCGACGCGCAGCCGCGCCCATCTCTTGCGGTAGCCCTCATCGTGGAAGCCGAATCCGGTGATCTCTTGGCGGATATGTTCCGCCGGCTCTGCGTCCGAACATGCTCCGACGGACCAGGACGACGCGCGATCGTGTCCGACCACGTCTTGCTGCGAAAACGATAACCGAACGGCGAGAGCTTACGGGTTGGTCCACAACAGCCCGGCCCGAAAGGGCCTCAATAAGGCCGTCATCCGGTGGATATCTGTTGTCCAAAACCCGTCCCCCAGCCGCGCGATCGGCCAACGTTACGGAGAGGCGAATGCGGTGTCGATTGACCCTGGGGTGGCGGCGGCTTTTATTGGCAGTTCCTCAGGGCCTGCCCTGGCCCAGGCGCCCGCTCTAGGATTGGCGCCCACCGCCCTTAACAGAGGGGGAGGCGGCGGGGTGGCTGGAACTGGTTTTGGGTCGGCAGTTGGAATTGCGTCAAGTCAAGTGCCATTGGTGCTGGAACCGGCGGCACAGGCGGGGGAGTCGGTAATGCCACGGGGACCGGCGGCAATCGCGACCTCATTAGCCTCGGCGCTACGACGGGCGGCATCAACGAGGGAAACGCACCAAGATTCGTCGTGCAATAGACCTTATCGTACCTTCGGCTGTGCCATTTAACGAAAGCTTAACAATTTAAATTTTTGGCGAAACCAAGCCAAATCCAAAGACCCCATGAAATCATGGCTGCGGCAAGCCCTCTGGCTCCCTATGCGTGATAAGGCCATCAGGGGCGATCGCACGGCCATCCTTTCGACATAGAAAGGTTTGCTCGATGAAAGCGTAAAAGCCTAAAAAGCTTTTGCGAAGACGGCCGGCGAACGCTACATCACGCCCGTGTCCGGAATCGCTTTATAATCATCAGACGGATCAGTCAGTTACGTCAATGGGTTACGTGACACGGAACGCGATCTCGGGCTTGGTCTCAAAATCAATCTCGTCGGGGATGCCCGCCTAGCCCCGACAGCAGGCTCGCGTGGTGATTGGCAAGTGACAAGGACACCACCACTTGGCAGTTCTCCCGCTTACCGAGCTGACCGCGGGACTGGCGTTCCACGCCGACCGAATGCGCTTCTTCTTGGGAAAACCGGTGTCGTCGATGATCCACGCTTTGCGAATTGCGCGGTAAGGGTGAGCACGCACCCAAATCCGGCCGCACCACTCGATGAGCTGTCTAGGCTTTCGGCGCGCAGCTTCGGACGCACAAGCTTGTCATGATCACAATATTTTCACGTTTTGGCTCTCTAGGTTACAAGAATTGTGAGGTTTTGACTGATTCGTCGTGCGAGACTACAGTAACTGCGATTGTTTTGCTTCCGTTCCGGGGAAATACGCTAGGACTGCCAAGGGGGAATGCTATGGAAATTGCCATGGAAGCAAAGCTTCTGTCCATCGAGGAAAAATTACGGGACTTCGATTATCCGCCGCAAATTGTCATTGAAAATACGTCGAGATGCAACCAGCAGTGCGTTCATTGCTCCCACAAGGAGCTGATCCGTCCGAAACGCCCGATGGAACGCGGTTTGTGGGCAAAGATCGTGACGGAGATCGGCCGAGAGGCGCCCGATACCGAGATTTGGCCAACCTTTTACGGGGAAGCCCTCGGTATGGGCGAGGAGATTTGGGATCGCATAGACTTTGCCGCAGAAGTTGGCTGCGCCAATCTCGTCTTGAATTCAAACGGCAGTCTGCTGTTGCGCCTGAACCATATTGACCGGATTCTTCGTTCGCCGCTCAAGCGTTTCATCCTCAGTCTCGATGGATACACGAAGGAGACCTACGAAAGGATCCGTTATCTCGGCAAATGGGAAGACACCTACCAAGGCGTCGAGGAATTGCTGCGCCGCAAACAGGCAACCGGCGCCCTATATCCGGTGATTATTTGTCAGTTTTCCCTGATGGCGGAAAACGAGGACGAGGTCGAATCTTTTCGTAAGTACTGGCAGGAGCGTGGTGCGGAGGTTAAGGTCCGGCCGAAGCTCGAATGGACGGCGACCGGATCGATCCGGTCCGACCGAATCGATCATGAAACAGAGTTCCGCATCGCCTGCCCTTGGGGGAACAACACGATGGGGATCCATCAGGATGGCAGCGTCGTCGCCTGCGCGGTTGATTATGAGGGGATGTTCAAGGCAGGTAACGCCAACGACATGTCAATTAAGGAGCTCTGGGCGATCCTCGGTGAGAAATTGCGGCGTCCGCATCGTGAACATCGCTGGGCCGACATGCCCGGCATTTGTAAGGGATGCCGCGACTGGCAGACAGCCGGAGCTGAATACGAAAAGACGAACACGCCGACCACGCGTCCATTTTGGTATGATCCGGAAACAACCGATTTCAAGGTCGCGCCGCAGACATCCGCACGAGAGCTTGAGGTGCATCATGACTGAAATTGCTCTCAGCGGAAACGCCGCCGGAGGAAGGGCGGCATCTTCCATGCACAGGCAGGAGGAATATGGATTGCGTCCGGAAGCCTCGGCGTTTCCGATGATGCTCGTTCTATCGTTCGTTTATCCCTGCAATGCCGAATGTCCGCATTGCCCCTATACCAACTCCAATATCCGTGATTCCTACAAAGACGTTCCCTATATGCCGGAGGCGATTTTCAAAAGAATCGCAGACGAGTCCGGACCGCATGGGGCCTATTTGCGGATTTCCGGAGGCGGCGAGCCGATGCTGCATCCTAAGGCCATCGAGCTTTTGACCTATGCCAAGAATGTTGGCTGCAAGGTCGGCCTAATTACCAATGGTTCTGCTTTCACAGAGAAAAACTCCCGTCCGCTGCTCGCGTCGGGCGTGGATATGATCGAATTCTCGGTAGACGCTTGCGACCCCGAAACCTACGCCATCGTTCGCAAGGGGCTGAAGTGGGACCGGCTTTTGCAAAATGCGCGGCGCATGCTTGACATGCGCAACCGTCTGGGCAGTTCGTCAAAGATCGTAGCTTCGGGAGTCAATCAGAACGGAGTTGACATTGCAGCCGTCGAGCGGTTCTGGCGGGATGAGATCGGCGTCGATAATTTCATCAAACGCAAGTTCCTGACTTGGGGAGTGAATACGACGCTCGATGCCTCGCGTTCGGCAGATCCGGCGCCCTACCTCGACACCGATGAAGTGCCTTGCCCGTTTATTTTTGAACGGCTGAATATCGACAGCCGTGGCAATGTGATGGTCTGTGGCTACGACATTGCCGCCAACACCAGGATGGGCATGGTCGGCCAGCAAAGTATCCGGGAAATCTGGCACGGCGAAGGGTTCCGTCATTACCGTGAGAAGCATTTGGCCATGCGTGGCAACGACATCTCGATGTGCCGGACGTGCCCCGATTGGAAATACCGTTCCTGGCAGCATAATTACTGGAAAGTCGTCAAGGACGCCGAGGGGCAGCGCCGGGCCACGCTCAATCGCTTGAGCGTGGACGACGACTTTCAATCGGCGGCCGGCGGCGGCGAAGCGGCCTGACATCGTTCTATGTGCGGGATTTGCGGCTTCACTGGAATACCAGACCGGCAAGCCTTGCAGCGCATGACGGATGCGATGATGCATCGGGGTCCCGACGAAGCGGGATTTTGGGAAAGCGGCGACGTCTCCCTGGGCATGCGTCGGCTAGCGATCATTGACCTCGAGACCGGCCAACAACCTATTTTCAATGAGGACGCAACGGTCGGAGTCGTTTTCAACGGCGAGATTTACAATTATCCTGAGCTTCAGGCAGAACTGAAAGCGCAAGGGCACCGCTTCCGGACCGACCATTCCGACACCGAGGTTCTTGTCCATCTCTATGAACAATATGGCGATGAGTTCCTCCACAAGCTCAACGGCATGTTCGCCATCGCCCTTTGGGACTTTCCGCGCCGGCGGCTATTCCTCGCGCGCGACCGGGCCGGCATCAAGCCGCTCTATTTCTCGCTAACTGGCGGCTGTTTGATTTTTGCCTCGGAAATCAAATCGATTCTGCAGCATCCCGCAGTCTCGCGTGAGCCGGACTTTGCCGCGCTTTCCCATTATCTGAGCCTGAAGAATGTTCCAAGCCCCTGGAGCGCCTTCCAAAACATAAGTCAGCTCGGTCCAGGTCAGTCGATCGTATTTGAAAACGGAGAGCTGAACCGGCGCATTTGGTGGCGCCCCATCTTCGCGGAGGATCACCGGCTAGGAGAGCAGGAAGCCGCCGCCCGCGTCCGCGAATTGCTCGAAGACGCGGTCCGGTTACAGATGCGCGCCGACGTGCCGTTCGGGGCTTATCTCTCCGGCGGCGTCGATAGTTCAAGCGTCGTCGCGCTCATGACAAAGATCGGCGGACGGCGGGTCACGACGTTTTCCCTTGTATATTCGGACGGCTTCGAGAACAAGGCGGCCGATCAAACCTATGCGCGGCTCGTGTCGCGGGAATTCGGCACGGACCATCATGAATATGTTCTGAGCTTTCGCGAGGCTGCCGACAGCATTGATGCGGTGCTCGATGCGTTCGATGAACCTTTTTCCGGAGTCACCTCCACTTTTTTCATCACGAAGCTCATCGCCAAGCACGTCAAGGTGGCCCTTTCGGGGGATGGCGCCGACGAATTGTTCGGCAGCTATCTCGCGCATCGCTTGGCGCAGCCGCTTTATCAGTTCGGGCAGTTACGGACGCGCGAGGCCTCCACCTTGACGAGCGACGAATTGAGCCGGCTCGCGCCCTATTCGGACAAATTGGACTATCTGGCCACATTATTTGACCGCGGCGACGAGGTAGACCGGCGTGCCTCTCTCTACCTTTGGACCGATGCCGAAAAGAACGCGCTTTTGACCGATAAAATGCGGGCGCTATCGGGTGGCGCGCAGACTCGAGATCTGGTCGCCAAGCGCTATGCCGAAGCAAGCACGCATGATCCTCTTAACCGAGCGCTCTATTGTGATTTTTTGACGCTGCTGCCGGATCAGGTTCTCGCCTTCGTCGATCGCCTGTCGATGGCGCATTCGGTCGAGGTCAGGCCGCCGTTCCTCGACCACCGCTTGATCGAGTTCGCCGCGACCATTCCCGGCGAGCTCAAAATCCGTGATGGCCGCGAAAAGCACATTCTGAAAGAGGCGGTGCGCGGTCTGATTCCGCAAACCGTGATCGACCGCCGTAAGGAAGGGTTTGTCTTGCCGATGGATTATTGGATTCTGCACAATCTCCGCGGCAAGGTCGAAGAGACACTTGCTCCCGCGCGCCTCGCGGCACATGGCTTGTTGCGCCCCGAGCGTGTCGGCGCGGTTCTGGACGCGCACTATGCGCGAACTGCTAATTATGGGCCGCGAATCTGGAACTTGATGATGTTCCAACTCTGGTGGGAGAGATTTTTTGCGGTGTCGCGATGGTGAAGCTTGTGCGGTTTGGCGAGGAGCATCTGGAGACGACCCGGCGCTGGCTGACGAATTCGGCTGGGCTTCGCGAGCAGATCGATTGCCTTTCGGCGCCGACCCGTTCGGAAAACGAAGCCTACTGGCGAGCCAAATGGCGGGATAGGGCGAGAGAGGACTATGCAATTCTCGACGAGGCCGCGAATTACGCCGGCAATTGTGGGCTGAGCGAGATAGATCGCCAACGCAAAAAGGCACAATTGTGGATCTATCTTGGGGATCTCCAAGGGCAAGGCATCGGGAGGAAAGCCGTCCGCGCCTTGCTTTCGAGAGCTTTCAGCGAATTGGCGCTCGAAAGGGTTTATATCCGTGTGCTGGCCATCAACCCTCGTGCGTATGCATTCTACAAAACTCTCGGCTTTGTGGAGGAGGGCCGTCTGCGCCACGATACGGTGCAAAACAGCGAATATGTCGACTCATTCTTGCTTTCAATGCTATCCAGCGAATTCCAAAACTTGGAGTCTCGTTCTCCGGGGAATTCGTTGTGACAACTATAGCGATTCTTCAACCGGGCTTTTTGCCATGGCTAGGATTTTTCGACCAGATGCTGCGTTGCGACATATTTGTTTATTACGATGATGTGCAGTTCGACAAACACGGTTGGCGCAATCGCAACCGGATCAAGGCGCCTTCAGGGCCTCTCTGGGTCACAATTCCGGTCCTTCACAGTGGCAAGCAAGGTCAAAGGATCATCGATACCGAGGTCGACAACAACAAGAGCTGGGCCCGAAAGATGATCGCGACGATCCGTCAGAACTACGTGCGGGCGCCACATCTGGCCTTCTATTTGCCTGAACTCGAGCTAGTGCTTGCGGCACCATGGCGCTTTCTGGTCGACCTTGATCTCGCGGTCGCCGATCTCATGTGCCGCTGGTTCGAGGTCAAGCGGCCCGTGTTCCGCGCGTCGGCGCTCGGCATCCCAGGCGGCAAGAGCAGCCGCTTGCTTTCGATCTGTCAGCATTTCTCGGCAACCCGTTATCTTTCCGGTAACGCGGCGCAAGACTATCTCGATGTTGCGCTTTTTGAGGACGCCGGGATTGCCGTGGAATGGCAGAATTATCGCCATCCCACCTATCCACAGCTCCATGGTGATTTCATCCCCTATCTATCAGCGCTCGATCTTGTCCTCAACGCCGGTCGTGATAGTATTTCCATTTTGAGAGGGACCGCGTGAAAACGCTTTTGATCACCGGCGGTGCCGGATTCATCGGTAGCAATTTTGTCCGCCACATCTATAAGAAATATCCTGGCTACAAGATCATCGTCCTTGATGCATTGACCTATGCTGGGAGCGTCAGCAACCTGCCGGAGAACAGTTTCAGCAGTGAGCGGTTCGAATTTTGGTACGGCAATGTCCTCAACGCCGATATCGTCGACGCTCTTGTTTGCCGCTCCGATATTGTTATGCATTTTGCTGCCGAATCGCATGTGACGCGCTCCATCTTCGACAACCGGCATTTCTTTGAGACGGATGTTCTCGGCACTCAGGTCGTCGCCAACGCGGTTCTCCGCCATCGCACCCGGGTCGAATTGTTTGTGCATATTTCGACATCCGAGGTGTACGGCACGGCGGCGAGCCAGCTGATGGACGAAGGCCATCCATTGAACCCGATGAGCCCCTATGCTGCCGCCAAATGCGGCGCCGACCGTCTTGTCTATTCCTATTGGACAACGTACCGTATTCCGGCGGTGATCGTCCGCCCTTTCAATAATTTTGGGCCCTTTCAGCATCTTGAGAAAGTCATTCCTCGTTTCATAACGAGCTGCATATTAGGCGAGCCTTTAACCGTCCATGGCGACGGCGCCGCGCGGCGCGACTTTCTGTTTGTCCAAGATCATTGCGAAGCGCTGGACCAGCTGATCCACATGGAGCGAGAACGGGTCATCGGCGAAATCTTTAATCTCGGCACGGGCCGCGATCTTAGCGTGCATGAGATAGCCAAAGTGGTGAAGGCGACGATGCATAATTCGATGAGTCCAATCCAATTTACTGGCGACCGGCCGGGTCAGGTCTTCCGCCATACCTGCGACGCGTCGAAGGCAATAGCCACGTTGGATTGGAAGCCGGCCATCACCTTCGAAGATGGTTTGCGCGAGACCGTCTCCTGGTACGTCGCCAATCAGGAATGGTGGGCTCCCCAACAGTGGATGCGTCATATTCCAATCATCAATGCGGATGGAAAGAAGGAACTGCATTGACGCAAGCTGTTCCCTTTTATGAGCATGATCTTGGCCAGCCCGAGCTCGATGAGATTGCGGATGTCTTCGCAGGTCCGATCCTCACAACGGGCGATAAAGTCGCGGAATTCGAACGAGCATTTGCCGATTATCTTGGCCGGCGGCATGTCCTCGGAGTGACGAGCTGCACCGGTGCCCTCCACATGGCATTGCTTGCCTTGAACATCGGGCCGGGCGACGAGGTGATCACAACGCCCATGACTTTCGTCGCAACTTCCACGGCAATCATGGAGGCCGGCGCGCGGCCGGTCTTCGTCGATGTCGAGCCGGATACCGGCAATCTCGATGCGCGCCTTGTCGAAGCATCGATTACTCCGCGCACGCGTGCCATTCTCCCTGTGCACCTCTATGGGCTCATGTGCGACATGCGGGCGCTTCGCGAGATAGCCGACCGCTTTCGCCTCGCCATTATCGAGGATTGCGCCCATTGCGTCGAAGGCGCGAGGGATGGAGTCCGGCCGGGTGAACTCTCAGATAGCGCGTGTTTTAGCTTTTACGCGACAAAGAATTTGACATGTGGTGAGGGCGGGGCGATCGCGACCGATCGCGACGATCTCATTGAAAGGCTGCGGCTGTTGCGTCTGCATGGCATGACGAAGACCGCTGCCGACCGTCACCGCGAAGGCTATGCGCATTGGGACGTGACCATGTTGGGATGGAAATATAACATGGACAATATTCAAGCTGCCATCTTGATGCCGCAGTTGCGGCGGCTTGAGGCGAAGCTTCACGAACGCGAGAGGCTGGCTGGCCGCTACACAGAGATCTTGAGTGCTATTTCCGGGGTCAAGATTCCTGCTTCAAGGCCGAACGCGATTCATGCGCGGCACTTGTTTCCCGTCTTCGTCGACGCGACTGAAAGGGATCGCCTAATCGCTGAATTGACCAAGCGGCGAATAGGGACCGTGGTCAACTATCGCGCCATTCATCGGCTGAAGTACTTCAGCGAGACTCTCGGATATCGCGATGGCGATTTTCCAGTCGCCGAAGGAATTGGAGCCGAGACCATTTCGCTTCCTTTCTATCCAACGATGCCATTTGATTTCCTCAATATTGTCGTGGAGGCGTTGGTGAGCGCTCTTCAATCGAGTCCGGTTTATCCGCGTCCGCGCGTCGCGCGCTCCTAAAAAGCAATTTTAAGCCCGCAGCGTCAATGATAGTGCGCGAGAAAAAGTTAAGTTTTTATGAGATGATCGTCTAAGAAGAACGACGAAGAGATCGTTAGCGTTGGAATTTAAACTATAGGCACACGGCGGGGTTCCATGGGTTCGAGCGAACAAAATGATTCGATACGACTCATCATTTCGATTCCGCCGCGTGAATATTTTGGAGGAAATGACAGGCAGAACGCGCTCTCCATCGTACAGTCGCTCCAACCATTCTTTCCCAAGATCTTCCTGTTCGATTGCGATACCTATTTATATAGCAGCGACGCGGATTTCTCCGCGCAACTGAACGCCGCCAAGAAGTTCCGTCCGAATGTGGGACTGGCATTGCCCAACTCCTGCTATGGGATGATCCTCGACAAGCGCGCTTCCTGCCACAAGAAGACTCTCAGGGATCGACTGACCTTCCCTTGGCACGCTACTCCGCTCGGCAATGTGTTCGCCGACGAACTCGGCATCCCGCTTATCTTGCCTTGGGACCATCTCATTACCCACGCGGCGCAGTTCTTGATAGGATATCCACCGGTGGAGCGCGCGAAGTCCCGCTCCGGATGCCTGGACAAGTTAAAACAAGGGCTCAACGCCGATCATTTTGTTCATTACGTGCCGGACTCCGGGCACATCAAGGTCTTCGAGAGACTCGGCATTTGCGAGCGCGGCTTCCTCGATCGCTATGTGGTTCCCGCCCACAACGTTTTCTTGGAAGCATCAACCCAGCCGCCCGACGGATTGATCACGGATCGCATATTATTCGCCGGCAATCTGAATTCGAGCAAGGTGATGTCGGAATTTGGCAACGATCCAGTGGTAGAGGATGTCACGAACTATGTGACGGATATAAAGTGCAGGGATTGGCAAACCTCCGCTTGGAACGCCTTTGAAAAGGTTGCGTCGCAAAAAGCTGCGGCGGGGATCGCCGAACTGCAACCCGACCATTCCTTCTTCTGGTCGCTTGGACGCGAATTGATTACCAATGTTGTTACGACTGCCTTCAGGATGACAGTATTCAAATCGCTGGGATCTCCTATCGACTTTTACGGTGGGTTCAGTGACCCAAATTTTGTAGCGGAACTGGATCGCATCGGCTTGTTCCGGTCGATGGGCAGCGTCCCTCTTGAAAGTCTAGGGAGCATTTATTCGCGATACCAGTTTTCGATAGACATCACGCATACGCCCTTCATGGAAGGCAGCAATGCAAAAGTGCTCGACTGTTTCGCAGCCGGAGGGTTCATGTTCCTTGATCGGAAGGGAGATCTGCGGGAAGCACTTGGAGAGATCGCGGAAGAGTTTATGTATCGCGATGCGGAAGAACTCACGTCCAAGATGGACGCCCTCAGACGGTCCCCGGCAAGACGGCTGGAGATCATCCAGACTGTTCGTGAAAGGATATCTCAGGATCTGAATCTCGTTGCGCTTTTGTCGAAGACAATTCGCCAGGCGGCGCGACCCGATCGGGGTTTTGGCGAGATTGATAGAGAGGTTATCGCATAAGGACTGGGCTACAATCGGCCTCGCCGGCAAGCTCACCACGCGCGTCCGGCTGAGCCTACGGTCATTCCGTCGCCTCGCTATTTGTCAGCCGCTGGAATATGGGAACCATGGACAAGGGGCCGATTACTTTGCGCGACAAGTTCGGCATTGCGATTTCGCTGGAAGCCTACAAACTAGAATCTATTGGAAGTCGGCTGCTGGCACCGATTGGTGGCTTGTGGGGCGCGTCCACAGTGTGGCTCGACGGCATCAGTTTGAAGCTGTCGCGGCGCGGCTGAAGACAACGCCTAAGCGCGTTTCACTGTGGTCGAGGCGTTTCGAGGCATCGGGCCTTGAAGTTCTCGACGATAACCGGGGTGCGGTCGCAAGCCATCGATCCCGAACGCAAAGGCGGCGCGAGCCGTCACCGAGGGGACGCGACCCAGTCGGATCGTGTTTACTGTAGGGACAGCCGCGGGCTGTTCAGGTTGTCGGGTGGTTGTCGGGCGCATTCTCTCGACACCAACGAATTATACCATCAGTATTAGAGAAGACGAAGCGTCGTGGTTGCAACGAACATCATCGCTACGATGGATCAAGATTTCGAAAGCGACTGGCCCGAGTCGCAGCGAGCAATGTTCTATCTGACAAATCATAAATCGTCAGTCGGGATCTTCATGGCAGAGCAATTCGCAGACATGGTAAGTCTTTGACCCGGCTCGCGTCATTTCGGGGGTAATCTCAGGACCCCGGACATGTGCCGCTCGACATAGTCTCTGAGCAGGGAGGCTCTGAGCCGGTTCGCGAGTGCTGTCGGATGGTGATCGCCGTGGATCGTGAAGGCATCATCGACCGCCTCATTTTTCGTTAAAGAAATATCCATGACGATAGCGCCGCCGTCCCGCAGGCGCTTCATGATCGAATCATTGTCGAAGCCTGTCCCATCCAGGTAATTCGGCGGCAATTGCCGGAGATAAGGAATGAGCGTCTCAACGCCATATTTCTGCTTGGCCAGTCGCACCGCCTCGAGCACGATCCTAATATAGAACTCGACGTCATCGCGGCTGACCTTGTTCAAAAGCGGCGCGATGAACAAACGATAAGAGGCTGAGTTCTCAAGCCACTCCCGCAGCTGCAATCTCACGCCTTCGTAACAGTCGCCCTTGAACACAGTTTGGCCTTTTTCAAGCACATAGCGCGGAGCGTAACGCATCCAGTAGGGTTTGCACGCGGTCCGCTCCGCGTGCCAAGCCGCCGTCATGAAAATGAACAGCTTCGGCTCCGATCCAATAACTGTATCGAATAAGCCGAACTGCAATTCGCGTAAAAAATGCTGCGGTCCGTAGCCCGAGAAACCCATGTTGAGAACGCGTTCCTTGCGGTCCAAACTGTTGGCGAAAGACTGCGGCAAAGTGTCGGTGTCGTTCAGGCCCTCCCCAAAAGTGAAGGAACAGCCAAAAAAAACGATCGTCGGACCTGCCTCGCATGACTGAGTTTGACGCAAGAGGTTTGAATCGATCGTGTAATCAACGTTGTAGATCGTTGTGCCCGTCTTCGGATCAGTCTTTTTGGAATGGAAGCGCCCAGCGTGTTCCGGTCCCCAGCCGAGGACCGGCCGTCGAACCGACCAGCCATAAGTCGAGATCACCAATTCCTTTGGCTCCAGGACATTAGCCGCGGCCTCGACGAGGCTAACGCCGAAGGCGAGCGAGGCCAGGGTGAGGGAAACATCGCGCATTTTCCCGCGCAAAAGAGAAGCCAGATCAGCAAGCAGCAAGAAGACAAAGATAAAAGTGAGCACCCGGAAAAAGGGGAAAAAGCACTTCGCCTCCATCAAAATAACGAGGCCAATCAAGATCGGCATTGCCGCAAAGCGGAGCGCGAAGGAGACTCTTGGTGATATCGACATCGGAAAACCTGATCTTGCTTCTCACATTGGATTGAAGACGATCAGGTAACCGCATTTACCCGATACTCCCTAGTGTCCCGATTCTCAATTGCCGTCAAATAACCCACCGGTCCGGGCTTTGTCGAATGCGGCGTGGTCGCGCTTCAGGCATTGTGCAGAAAGCTACGCCGGATTGAGGAGGGGACTTTGAGCCGCCACGGTGGGACCGACGCCGAGTCAGGACTGCCATATTTGCGTCAACTTGCGTCCTTTCCCTTACCATCGGGGTTTTGATGAAACCTCGTATAAGTGATTCGCCGTGCGTGCACCTTTCGACAGAAGCTGGGCTTTAATTTAATTCCCTAATGGACGTGACCCTTTGCTTGAGAAGATTTATATTCGTTTAGCGGCGGGCCGCGCTCAAGCGAGGGGATCTCAGTATCGATGGCAGATGCAGACGCATGAACCGGTTACAAGCTTCCGTAAGGTAACCATCGGGTCGAATCGGAAGTTTGGTTTCGCCTCTAGCATTCTTTTCGCGATCCTGGGCCTTTGGCCGTTGCTTCACAAGGCCGGTTCCCCGAGATGGGTGCTGATCTCTCTGTCCCTCGCCGTCATGGTCGTTTCACTCCGTCGTCCCCTTTGGCTGATGCCGTTGAACCGCACCTGGTTCAAACTGGGTCTCGCTCTGAACCGTATCGTCAATCCCGTCGTGATGGCGATTTTGTTTTTCGGAGCTGTCGTCCCGCTTGGCTGGTATCTGCGCAGGAGGGGCGAGGATCTCCTGCGTGTTAAAATGGAGCCCCAAGCCACGACCTATTGGATCGCGCGCGAACCGCCAAGTCCTGCGCCAAACTCGATGAAAAGGCAATTTTGAGGAAAGGAAACCGATGTCAATTCTTGCCGAGCTTTTGGAGTTCCTGGGTACCCGTAAGAAGTTCTGGTTGCTGCCCCTCCTGGTGCTATTCCTGATCTTCGGTGGCTTGTTCGTCCTGAGCCAAGGCTCTGTCGTCGCGCCCTTTATTTATACGCTTTTTTGACGGACCGGAAATGCTCGTCCTCGGCATTTCCGCATTCTATCACGACAGCGCCGCCGCGCTCGTCCGCGACGGCGAGATCATCGCCGCGGCGCAGGAAGAGCGCTTCACCCGCACGAAACATGACCCTGTTTTTCCCAACCACGCGATAGCCTATTGCCTGAAGGAAGCCAAGATCGACGCTGGCGGCGTCGATCGCGTCGTCTTTTACGAAAAGCCGTTCCTGAAATTTGAACGGCTGATCGAAACTTATCTCGCGTTCGCGCCGCGCGGTTTTGCCTCGTTTCGCAAAGCCATGCCGCTGTGGATTGGCGAGAAACTGTTTCAGCGGGACCTACTGCTCCGCGAACTTGCCGGATTAGCTCCGGCGCTGGGCGATAATGCCAAATTACGCTTTTGCGAACATCATTTTTCCCACGCGGCTTCGGCTTATTATCCATCATTGTTTCATTCGGCGCTCGTCTTGACCATGGACGGCGTCGGAGAATGGGCGACGACCTCCGCCGGGACCGGACAGGGCGGCGCGCTGCACATTGCTAAGGAAATTCATTTCCCACATTCGCTCGGACTGCTCTACTCTGCTTTCACCTATTACGCGGGCTTCAAAGTCAACTCGGGCGAATATAAACTCATGGGTCTAGCGCCCTACGGTGAGCCGAAATATGCAAAGGCGATCCTGGAGCACTTGATCGATGTGAAGCCGGATGGCTCGTTCCGGCTAAACCTTAATTACTTTTCCTTTTGCACCGGCCTAACGATGACCGATCGCCGGTTCGACGCGATCTTTGGCGGCGCGCCGCGTCGTCCGGATCAACCGTTGGAGCAGCGCCATATGGACCTTGCGGCCTCGATCCAGGCGGTGACGGAGGAGGTCGTCTTACGCCTGACGCGCTCGCTCGCTGCTCAAACAGGGCTTCGAAATCTCTGTCTCGCCGGAGGCGTGGCCTTGAATTGCGTCGCCAATGGCAAGGTTTTTCGCGACGGCTGCTTCGATCGGATTTTCATCCAACCGGCGGCCGGTGATGCCGGCGGCGCGCTCGGCGCAGCGCTTGCCCTCTATTACGCCGAAAATCATGGGAGCGATCGCAAGGGCGCCACGCAAAAACCGGACGCCATGCAAGGTGCCTATCTAGGGCCGGCTTACGAACAGGCCGAAATCGAGCGGCGGCTTTCGGAAAGCGGCGCCGTCTTCGGCGTCGTCGACGATGCCGAGCTGATCGAGCAAACGGCCGCGGCGCTCGCGAACGGACAGGCGGTCGGCTGGCATCAGGGCCGGATGGAATTTGGCCCGCGTGCGCTCGGCAATCGTTCGATTCTTGGCGATCCACGCTCCCCAGTCATGCAAAAAGCGCTAAACCTCAAGGTCAAATACCGCGAAAGTTTTCGCCCGTTCGCGCCCTCGGTGCTGCGCGAACGCGTTGCAGACTGGTTCGAGTTCGACGCGGATTCGCCTTATATGCTGCTCGTCGCCAATGTGAGGCCCGAGCACTGCCGCAAGATGTCGGCTGAGGAGCAAGATCTATTCGGCATCGATAAATTAAACGTCGTGCGTTCGGATATTCCGGCTGTCACCCATGTCGATTATTCGGCCCGCGTCCAAACCGTACACAAGGAGACGAACCCGCGCTACCACGCGTTGATCACGAGGTTCGAGCAATTGACCGGATGCCCCGTCCTCGTTAACACGAGTTTTAACGTGCGCGGCGAACCAATTGTCTGCACGCCAGAAGATGCGTTCGCCTGCTTCATGGGGACCGAGATCGAGTTTCTCGCGATTGGGAACTGCATTCTCCACAAAGACAAACAGAACCCCGCGCTTGGCCGCGATTATAAGAACGCGTTTGAGCCAGATTGATGGCTCTTTCGCCAGTCATTACACTGCCGCAACGGAATTTCAGGCATGCGGTCTTCAATTTAAGAGACGAACCGGACCTCTCGCGTAATTAATCGGAGGCCTTTGATCGTGTTTGTGCAGAGATGATCAAGCCGGGCACGTTTAAGGCCAGAGGGGTGGCAATGCGACAGGGGGCATAAACGGTCCCCCGTGCGCCGGAACTGGTGGCACCGGGGAATCATTGGCAGTGCAATTGGGGGGAACCGGCAGAATTGGCGACGTCAATAGGCTCGGTGCCCCTACGTGCGGCATAAACGAGGGAAACGCACCAAGATTCCTTGTGCAATAGGCTATGATGCTTTGAGCTTTGCCTTCCACCGAAAGCTTGATAGTTTGTGCTCTCTCAGGAACCCGAGACTTTTGGCGGAACGAGGCCAAGTCCAAAGACCAAATTAAATCAATAAGCTGCGGCAACCATCTCGCTCCATGTGCGATAAAGCCATCAGGGTCGCGACCACCACGGGCTCTGCGCGAGGCGCTAGCGTGTCGTCGAGATTGTCGATGGAATGACCAATCCCACAAGGATGGCGCAGCAGGCCAAACGAACGCGCATCGAAATGGGCCCGTAATTGTAGGCGAGATAGGCGAGGCTATCTTCTCGAAGTCAAAGGCGTCGAACTCAGGTGCGGTTGGAAGAGCTCCAGCCGTCCCGGCCAGCCTGCCATACGACCGGGCATGCGCAGAACCGCGAGCATGCCACCACAAATGCGCAATGGGGCAACAAAAACCAATCCAAGTCACGTGTCTCCAAGCCTCATCGAATCTTTGGCCGCCTTGGCGAGGAATCCCGAACGCGTATACCCACGTTTTTGGGCAGAGGTGTCGACGCGCACAGCCTTCGCCATTGGAGATGCGACCTTGACCAGAATTGCGACACCGTCGCTGTTTTTGGCGTCGTTCAGACCGTTTCCAGCGAGGAAGCTCCCGGGAGTGCTTCACCGTCTGCAATCAATCCTTCAACGTGCAGAGCAAGCACTTCTTCGGGCCTTGCACGTGCATCGTCAGATCGTGGCCGGCCGCTCAGCAGCGGTAATCATTCGAAGGCGCCTTAATCTGGCGACATTCCATCATGACAACCAAAAAGAAGAAAGACCCAAGGGGACAGACATGCGACGCTTTCGCTCTCTGATTTGGCTTATGTCTGTGCTGGCCATGCTCGCCGTCCCGGCAATGTCGATCGCGCAAAACATCGGCTGCAGCATCACGATTGCGCCGCCAGAGCTGCCGGTCTACGAGCAGCCGTCCATTCCTGCGCCCGGCTACCTCTGGACGCCCGGCTACTGGGCCTATGGTCCCTACGGCTACTATTGGGTGCCGGGCACCTGGGTCGAGCCGCCCTCCGTCGGTCTGTTATGGACGCCGGGCTATTGGGGCTGGCGAAACGGCGTCTATGTATGGAACGCCGGTTATTGGGGACCGCACATTGGATTCTACGGCGGCGTCAATTATGGCTTCGGCTACGGCGGGGTCGGCTACGAGGGAGGATATTGGAACAATGGCGTGTTCAGCTACAACCGGGCCGTTAACAATTTCGGCGGGGTGACTGTCACAAACGTCTACACCAAGACCGTCATCAACAACGTGACGAGAGTCAGCTTCAACGGCGGCACCGGCGGCACCGCGGCCCAGCCAACGCCTCAGGAGCAGGCTGCGGCGCGAGAGCAACATGTGGTCGCTACGACGGCGCAAATCCAACATGAGCAGACGGCAATTACCAACAAAGCTCTGCTCGCGTCCGAGAATCACGGCCGTCCACCGATTGCGGCGACCTCCAAGCCGGGCGAGTTCGCTGGCAAGGGCGTCGTAGCGGCCAGGGAGCTAGGTCCCACGCTCCCGGGCACAACTACGCCTACCGGCGGTGGTGTGCTCGAGAAACAGGAACCCGCCGGCAAGCTCTCCACCGCCCCGGCGGAGCCGGCTCCCACGCGGCCGGCGACGGCTGCACCTGCCGGTGTTGGTGCGCTCGACAAACAGGAACCGGCCGGCAAGCCCGCCACCGTCCCGGCGAGGGCGGACCGCAAGGCAACCGACGCCGGCAAGGAAAACGCCACAACAAAAGGCGGAACCGCACCCAAGCCCCTCAATGCCCCGCCGATCCTTTCTAAGCCGATCGCGGCCGTGCCGGCGCAGAAGGCCGCCGCTCCGAATGCGCCGCCACATCCCGCCACCCCGCCGACGCCGCATCCTGTTGCGGCCGCGACACGTCCGGCGGCGAAACCCGCTCCGCCGGCCCATAAGGATCATCCCGACAAGAAGCCGCCGGATTGACCGGCGGCTTCGCCACCGCGCATAGAGCTAAGGACGGTGTGGGCGCAAAATCACACTGCGGGGCGCCATCAGGCCTGGGCATTTTGTCACAGAGAGCTTGCTATTTCTCCGCCGCTAGTCGCGTCATTCGATAAGCAGCGGCAAGTGGGGTGTGGAAGTCGATGCTCTCGAGCACCAAGTCGCCGGTTGGTGATGGAGAAGGGTTGGTTCGGCCAGGAGCCGTTCCTGACTGCAACGGAGAAGCTCAACGCCGATCGAGGCCATCTTGAGGACAAGGATCTCTTGAACGCTGGGGATGGTTGCCTAGGCCCAGACATTGGCCCAGGTCTCGGCGTGATCGCCCGGAGAGGGGATCTCGATCAGCAGGACTGCCGCAATAGGGGAATTCGAGTTCTAGCCCGCATTTCTCAAACGGTGCTCGATCTTTTCCGATATAATGCGGTATCTTCCCATGCGTGGTTCGGAGAGCCGGAACGAATGTCGCTTGGGGGATTTTGAGCAACAGAAGACTGGCACCGCCATTTGCGGTGAGT
>DATJBL010000128.1:0-3281 GCA_035515355.1 Methylocella sp. | reverse complement strand
TTTGCAAGACCTGAGGCGGAGAATATACGTCAAGGCGAAGGCTGATACGTCTTGGCGGTTCTGGGGATTGTACGCTCATGTCTGCAAGATGGAGACGCTACGCGAAGCATATGCGCTGACCAAAGGCAACGAAGGGGCTCCGGGAATAGACGGGGTGACCTTCGAGGCCATTGAAGCGCAAGGCGTGGATGCTTTTCTCGAGCAGATACAGGACGAACTGACGGAGCGCAACTATGTACCATTACCGGCTCGGCGGCAGGAGATACCGAAGGATGGAGGCAAAGTCCGCGTCCTCTCGATACCTGCCATCCGGGATCGGGTGGTGCAAGGGGCGCTCAAGCTGATACTGGAGCCGATTTTTGAGGCAGACTTCCAACCGGGATCGTTTGGATATCGCCCCAATCGGACAGCCCATGAAGCGGTAACCCGGGTAGCCGAAGCCATTGTCCAACAGAAGACACGCGTAATCGACATCGATCTGCGCAGTTACTTTGATAACGTTCGACATGATCGTCTGTTATCACAAGTGGCACAACGCGTGAACGATGCCGATGTGATGCATCTGCTGAAGATAATGCTCAAGGCCAACGGAAAAAGAGGCGTTCCGCAAGGTGGTGTGGTCTCACCGCTGCTCAGCAACATCTATCTCACTGAGGTGGACAGGATGCTGGAGAGCGCAAAAGAGGTCACACAAAACGGCAGGTACTCTGGCATCGAATATGCGAGATTCGCGGACGATCTGGTGATCCTGATAGACGCCCACCCGCGACATGACTGGCTGATGCAGGCGGTGGAAAAGCGGCTCCGAGAGGAGTTGGCCAAACTGCAAGTTGAGGTCAATGAAGAGAAGAGCCGGGCCGTAGATCTCAGCCGAGGCGAGAGCTTTGGCTTTCTGGGGTTCGACTTCCGCCGCATCCGCAGTCGGAAGGGCAAATGGTGTGCTCAATACACGCCAAAACCCAAGAAACGAACAGCGCTGCTGCGGGAGCTCAAGGATATGTTTCGACGTCACCAATCACAAGCAGTGAGCCGAGTTGTAGAATTGATCAACCCGGTGCTGCGCGGATGGGTGAACTACTTTGCGATCGGAAATGCCAGTAAGTGCTTCGGCTTCACTCGCGACTGGGTAGAGAAGAAGATTAGGCGCCATATGATGCGATCCCAGAACCGTCCGGGCTTCGGCTGGACACGGTGGAGTAGGCGACGATTGTACGAAATCCTGCATTTGTTTCACGACTACAGGGTTCGGCGGCCCGAGCGACAGCTGTTCCAGCAAGATAGGTCCCATAAGCTTTGGGGTGAAATTTACAGGGGAGCGTAGTGCGGGAAATCCGCACGCTACGTTCGACGTGGCGGGGACTGGAAACGAGGCATGGTCGAGATGATGTGACACTCGCCAGCGAAAGGGCGAGCTAACAGGGAACACGAACTTCGACCTAAACCGGCGCGCCAGTCCTCGACCCTACCTCAAGGCCGATACGGTCGGGCGCGCCGCCATTCAGAGCTACGCGGACTTCAAGGCGAAGGTGAAATCATCCATGCAGTCCTTGCAGCGCAACGCTCGAAAAATCCGTTCTTTCTTCCAAAAGGACACGCTCAAATACGCCTTGTGATGTAGATCTACTTATGTACTGATTAATACTTCTGCAAAATGCCCTTAAGGGGCCGATTAAAGCACAAAATAACGACGCCGGCGCTCGCGGCGACAGCCGCAATCATGGTGAAGAATCTGATCTTATCCATCGAGCTCCAGAAGCTTCCAAGCCAGCCGGCAGCAAGATTACCGACGAAACTGGTGGCAAGCCACAGGCTCATGATCGTCGAAACCTTGGGGGCGGCGCTATCTTCGAAACAAGCGACAGACCGATGGGAGAGAGATAAAGTTCACCAATGGTGATGAGGATGAAATAGATGAACAGCCACCACCACGTGGCGCGATCGCCACCCGACAACCACGCAGTACCTGCCATGATCAGATAGGATAGGGCAACCCCGAAGCAGCCGAGCGCCATTTTTGTGATGGTTGACGGCTCGATGCCATGTTTTTCCTGCCATTCCCAGAACTTGATTATAAGAGGCGTGAAGGCGAAGATCATGAAAGGGTTGAAGGCCTGGAACCAGGTCACCGGGATCTCGCCATGCCAGATAATAAGATCGATCGCTCGGTCGGTATGCTGGTCGGCCCATAGCGCAATCGTGTTGCCCTGTTGCTCGTACGTGGCCCAGAAAAGCGTGGCCGGCGCAAACAACGCGATCAACGCCAGGACGGAGTGCCATTCCTTGCGGTCAAGGGGTGTCTTGTCGAGCCCGGCCGCTCTGGCTTTGTGCATCTCGTCCGGCGGCAGCATGGGGATGGCATAGAGATAGACCGTGAGTGCGATCGTCATCCCCACGCCGGCGGCGGCGAACCCGTAATGCCAGCCCAACTCCTCACCAAGCGTGCCGCAGATAAGCGGCGCAGGGAACGCGCCAACGTTGATGCCGACGTAAAAGATGGAGTAGGCACGATCGCGTCGATGATCGCCCGGCGCATAAAGGCCGCCGACTTGGGTCGAGATATTTGGTTTGAAGGCGCCATTGCCGAGGATGAGCATAAGGAGCGCCAGCAGGAACAGCGGCTCGAAGGCCATCATAAAATGCCCGGCTGCCATCAGCGCGGCACCAAGGATTACGGTGCGGCGCTGGCCAAGCAGATGATCGGCAAGCCAGCCTCCAAAGAGCGGTGTCAGGTAAACGAAACCGGTGTAGAGACCATAAATCTGCGATGCGAAAGGTTGCACTCCCAGAGGCCCAAATATGCCCTCAAGGAGGCTACGCACCGCCGCGAGCCCAATGACACTGTCATGGCCGGGCAGCAGAAGGTACTTCACCATGTAAAGCACGAGAAGCGCACGCATGCCATAATAGGAAAAGCGTTCCCACATCTCGGTGGTGAAGAGGAAGGTTAAGCCGCGGGGATGGCCGAGCAGCTCACCCTCGGCGGCACGGAAGCGATCGGTGCCTGGTAGTGCCATGAAGTTCCAAATATAAAAGACTCAGCAGCAGTTAAACACTGCGGGGCAAAAAGCAATTGATGACCGCCCCCAATCCCGATAGGCAAGTTGAATTTCAAGAATTGAACACAACAGGACGCCTGCCGCTCTAGCCCGCATTTCTCAAACGGTGCTCGATCTTTTCCGATATAATGCGGTATCTTCCCATGCGTGGTTCGGAGAGCCGGAACGAATGTCGCTTGGGGGATTTTGAGCAACAGAAGACTGGCACCGCCATTTGCGGTGAGT
>DATJBL010000127.1:0-37857 GCA_035515355.1 Methylocella sp. | reverse complement strand
CAACGCAGATGACGGAAAACCCCGCGCGCGCCAAAGCGAGCGCGGCGGAAAGGCCGGCGGCGCCGGCGCCGGCAACGAGGATATCGGCTTTTGTTTCGGGCATTGAGAGAGACATGGGGCCGCCTTTTGCGAGCCTATTTATACCGGCGCCCAGAATTTGGCGAGCTGACACTGCCAAGTTCCCCGACGCCTTCTGCAGGGGCCAAAAACAATCGTGAACGGTGCCCTGAGGCTGTCATTGCGAGAATTCGCGCGAAATGTAAAAATCGCCGCAACAAGGACCGCATTTCAATTGCAAAGGTTGAACCCCGAGCTGCTCCGAGCTCTGTCCTGGATGACCCGCAAAGGGAGCCCTGTCGGCACGTCTGCGAGACTGAATGAGCGACTTTAATCTCTCTTTTGCGCCGCTTCTGCCCTCGCCCGTTCTGCTCGGGCTCGGAGTGATGGCACTCGTCATCATCGGTTTGTCGCTCTATGCCCGCAAAGCTGGGACCCTTCTGCGCGCGCTTGGCCTTGGCTTGCTGCTTCTGGCGCTGACCAGTCCTTCCCTGGTGCGCGAGGAGCGCAATTCGCTGAAGGAGGTTGTGGCCGTCGTCGTCGATCACAGCGGCAGCCAAACAATTGGTGAGCGCCCTGCCCAGACGGAAAAAGCCCGCGTTGAACTCGAGAAGAGACTCGATGCCCTTGGCAACGTCGATGTCCGGCTGATCGAGAGCGACCGGGCGGAGAGCGAGGCCGACGGCACACGGCTCTTCTCGGCATTGAACTCAGGCCTTGCCGACGTGCCTCCGGAACGCATCGGCGGCGTCTTCATGATCACCGACGGGGTCATCGACGATATCCCCGCTAACGTCGCCGCGCTTGGCTTCAAGGCGCCTCTGCATGCGCTCATTACCGGGCACGAAGGAGAGCGCGACCGGCGGATCGAGCTTTTGGAAGCGCCGCGTTTTGGCATCGTTGGCAAGGATCAAACGATCGAATTGCGGGTCATCGACACTGCGGACAAGGGCGAGGCTGTCGCGCTGAAGGTCCGCCGAGACGGCAATCCCGTCGCAACCCTCGTTGCGACGCCGGGAGAACGCCTACGTGTGCCGGTCAGAATCGAGCACGGTGGCCAAAATGTCGTTGAGATCGAAGTCGACGCTCTGCCGGATGAATTAACCGCGATCAATAACAAGGTGGTGCTGGCGATCGAGGGTGTGCGCGACAAGCTGAAGGTTCTGCTTGTCTCTGGAGAGCCGCATGCAGGCGAGCGCATGTGGCGCAATCTCCTGAAGTCCGACGCCAACGTCGACCTCGTGCATTTCACAATTCTGCGTCCGCCCGAAAAGCAGGATGGCACACCGATCAACGAATTGTCGCTAATCGCTTTTCCAACGAGCGATCTCTTCGGCCGGAAGATCAAGGATTTCGACCTGATCGTCTTTGACCGCTACTCCAATCAGAGCGTGCTGCCGCTGATCTATTTCGACAATATCGTCCGCTATGTGCGCGAAGGTGGTGCCCTGCTCCTCGCCGCTGGGCCAGATTTCGCGACGGCCGACGGCCTCTATTATTCGCCTTTGGGGCGGATCGCGCCAGCGCGCCCGGACGGGACCTTGACCGAGCAGGCCTTCCGCGCCGTGATCACGGAAGATGGCGTCAAACATCCGGTGACGCGCGGCTTGGCCGGTGCCGATCAGCATCCCCCCGCGTGGAGTGAATGGTTCCGCCAGGTCAACGCGGAGGTCATGCATGGCTCCAGCATTATGTCAGGCGCCGGTGGGAAGCCGTTGCTCGTTCTCTCGCGCGAGGGTAAGGGCCGGGTGGCACTGCTCCTCACCGATCAGATGTGGCTCTGGGCGCGCGGATTTGAGGGCGGCGGGCCGCACCTCGATCTCTTGCGCAGGCTCGCGCATTGGCTGATGAAGGAGCCGGAATTGGAAGAGGAAGCCTTGCGCGCCAATGTGCGCGGGGGTGTGATCGAAATCGAGCGGCAAAGCCTAAGGGCCGAAGTGCCGCCCGTCGTCGTTACGGCGCCCTCCGGCGCTGAGGAGAAGGTAAATTTGATGCCGGGCGAGCCAGGGCTTTCCAGGGCAAGTGTGAAAGCAACCGAACTCGGGCTTTACCGGTTAAGCGACGGAAACCTGTCGGTTCTCGCCAATGTCGGCCCGGAAAATCCACGCGAATTCCAAGAGGTCGTCTCAACGCTTGACAAACTTAGGCCTCTTGCGGAGGCAACAGGGGGTACCGTGCGCCGGATCGGCAATGCAGGCAATAGCGATGTCTCCCTTCCGCGGCTTGTCGCGATCGCGGAGAGCCCCGTCTATGGGGGCGATGGTTATGCGGCGATCAAGCGCACTGGCGCCAGCGAGGTGAAAGGCATCGGGGTGATGCCGCTCGCGATCGGTTTCCTCGGTCTTGCCGCGTTGCTCGGGAGCGTTACAGCGGCTTGGGTTTTCGAGGGGCGGGCTGGTAACGGGAGCCGTGAAGCGCGAGGTCCAGCGGAACCGCTCTCCTGATTGATCTCAGAGGGCGTTGCACTTTAGGCCTATCGCAAGGCCCGCCGCACCTTGCCCTCGACGCCCTTCAATGCGCCTTCGACGAGTTCGCAATAGAGCAGCCGGTCCGGATCAACGGGTCCCGCGAAAATGAGTCTTCCTGGCGGCACTGGCATAAATCCCATCTTGCCGTAATAGGACATATCACCGACGAGCAGGACCAGCCGGTGTCTTGCGGCCCGCGCCGCATCAAGGGATTTCATCACCAGCTCTTCGCCAATACCGCCAGAGCGAAACGGCGGATCGACCGTCAGCGGCCCGAGCAGAAGCGCAGGTTCGTCGCCGCAGAAAATCGGCGTCATCCGGTTGGCGCCGACGAGCAAGGTGCCGACCCTCGCGACGAAGGAAAGGCTATAGTCCGGCTCGACCCCCTCGCGCAGCCGGTAGGCCGAGCGGGCGAAACGGCCGGGGCCAAAGGCCCGCTCATCAAGCTTTTCGATGGCCGGGAGATCGGCGGGTGTTTGCGGGCTCAATGTAAGCGAAAGATCCGCCATCGGCTTGCCGTTGAAAGGCGCAAGGGTGCGCTTGGTGCCAAAGTTCTCATCCTGCTTTATGGCTATCCGCTGGCTGAATCGGGCGCCACGGCGTGAGTTCCGCCCAATAAAGGGCGTGATTCAAGCCTCGGACGGTGGGCTTTTAGCCTAAGCCGGATACCATTGTCATCAGACTGCCGCACGCTTCCCCAGCGCGCGGTATGTCCAGCCCCGGGCAAGGCACGGTGGCTTTGATAAGGTCGATTCGGAAACGCGACACGAAGGCGCGCTGGACCAAGGCGGCTGACGTTGCATGTGACAACCGACACGGACGTTCATCGGGCGATACGCCTCTTGGAGGCAGGGGAGAGTGCCCAAGCGCTCGCCTGTTTGCGCGAGTTCAAGGCTGAATCCGAGACAAACACGATCCGATGCAGCCTGGTCGGACTGATCTATCTTTCCACGGGGCAGAATAGGCCAGCGCTCGAATGGTTCGACCGCGCCCTTCTGCTCGATCCCGCCAATTCTGAGGTCTTGTCGAACAGAGGCCTTGCCTTGCAGCAACTTGGCCGAGCGGCGGATGCACTTGCCGCCTATGAAGAAGCCGCGCGCAATGGTTGCACCAAGCCCACTCTTTTCTACCACCGCGGAAATCTTTTGCGGGCTGCGGGGCGTCTGAAAGAGGCGATAGAATCCTATGACATGGCCCTGCGACTTGATCCTGCCTGCCCGGAAACCTTGCGAGCCGGGGCCCTCGTTCTGAGCGACCTGCGGCGTTTTGAGAGCGCCCTCGAATTCATTGAAGAAGCGCTCAGGCTGCGGCCGTCCTTCGTCGAAGCTTTGATCGATCGCGGCAACCTCCTCTACTGTCTCGAGCGCCACTCGGAGGCGCTTGCCTCCTACGATGACGCGCTGGCCAAGGAGCCCGGCCGCGCCGATATTCTCAACAATCGCGGGTCCGCTCTGCTCCTGCTTGGACGGCTGCAAGAGGCCGGCGCAGACTTCGATGAAGCCTTGCGAATTGCACCCGCAGTCCCCGAAGCCTGGCTAAACCGTGGTAATCTTTTTCTCAAGCTTCAAGAACCCGAGGCTGCACTCGCCGCATTCGACAAGGCTATCACGCTCCGGCCTCGCTATGTCGAAGCTTTATGCGGGCGCGCCGTCGCGCTCAAATATTTGGAGCGGCTCGACGAGGCTCTCGACGCTTTCGATACAGCGCTCGCTTGCGATCCCGCCTCGGCTCACGTCAACAACAACAAAGGTGCGCTTCTTCTTCTTTGCGGGGACTTCGAGCGAGGCCTTGAGCTTTATGAATACCGCTGGAACGCGTCCCGAAGGTTAATACATGCGCTTGCTCACCCCACTCCGGAGTGGAATGGCGAAGATTTGGGCGGCCGCAGCATCGCCGTTTTCGATGAACTTGGGTTTGGTGATGCGATCCAATTCGCACGTTATCTGCCTATCCTGGCCCGACGAGGCGCGCGGGTGAGCTTCTTTTGTCGTCGAAGATTGCACCGTCTCTTTGAAGGCCTCGGAACGCAGATTAAGTTCAGCGATGAAGTGGACGCAAAGGAGTGTTTCGATTATCAGATTGCCCTCTCGAGTCTTCCACGCGCCGTTAAGACGAGACTCGCGACGATCCCCGCGCCGTTGTCCTATCTAAGCGCCGAACGCCCCTTGGCGCAAAAATGGGCGGCGCGGCTTGGATCGCATGGATTTAAGATTGGCATTTGTTGGCGAGGCAATCAAAACGTCAATGCCGACCCGGCCCGTTCGATTCCTCTGTCTTGCTTTGCGAAACTCGCGCGCATTGATGACGTGCGTCTTATCAGCATCCAGGAATTGGGTAGCGATACGGACGCTGCGTCTTTACCTTGCTTGATCACCCTCGGCGAGAATTTCGATTCGGGCCCGGATGCTTTCATCGATACCGCCGCGATCATGCAGAATCTGGATTTGATTGTCACCTGCGACACCTCGATCGCGCATCTCGCAGGAGCGTTGGGCCGGCCTGTCTTTGTCCTTCTAAAGCAAGTGCCCGACTGGCGCTGGCTCCTCGATCGCGAGGATAGCCCGTGGTATCCGTCGATGCGTTTGTTCCGGCAAAAGCAGCGAGGCAATTGGGACGAGGTTTTCGATCGTGTGGTGCAGGCGCTGCTAGACGCCCCGGCCATGACGCGCGCGGTCAATCATTCCAGCACCGCGAGGGACTAAGCGTGCGCCGAGATCATTCCGGCCGGTAGGCCGCGATCATGTAATTGACATCCATATCATGCGAGAGCCGCCATTTCGCGGCAACGGGATCGTAGATCACGCCGGTCTCATCCTTGATATGCAGGCCGGCGGCACGCAGCGCTTTCGTAAGCTCCTCCGGCGTGACGAATTGGCGCCAGGTATGGGTTCCACGAGGTACCCAGCCCAACAGATATTCGGCGCCGATGATTGCGAAAGCGAAGCTTTTGAGTGTCCGGTTGAGGGTCGCGGCGACGAGCAAGCCGCCAGGCCGCACCATCGCGCCCGCATGATGAAGGAAGCTTCCAATATCGCTCACGTGTTCAATGACTTCCATCGTCAAGACAACGTCGAAGGTGGCGCCTTCGGCGGCAAGCGCCTCCACGCTCATACAGCGGTAATTGATCGAAAGACCGGCCTTGGCGGAATGCTCTTGCGCAACTTCGATGTTGCGGCTGGCAGGGTCGATCGCTGTCATACGTGCACCGAGCAGTGCGAGCGGTTCTGAGAGAATGCCGGCGCCGCACCCGATATCGACGATGGTCAGGCCCTCCAGCGCCTGTGCTGAGCGCCAGTCGCGCGATTGCCCTCCAACCGAAAAATGCCGGCCGAGGAGTTCGCGCAGATAGCTGACGCGGACTGGGTTGAATTTGTGAAGGGCTTGCATCGGGCCATCGGGATCCCACCATTGGACGCCGAGGCGGTCGAAATGGGCGACTTCCTCCGGATTGACCGACGGGGGGCGGTGAAGCTTATCCTGGGTTAGCATGGTTGGATTCCCATTGACTTCAAGTGCTGGCATTTGCATGTATGCGGGTGCGGGCCAATGCCGGGACCGTCGATTTCCTGAACGAGGGTTTGTGCCGGATAAGGAGGCGCTTCGACCGAATGTCCCGTCTTGTTATGAAGTTTGGCGGCACGTCGGTCGCAAACATAGAGCGCATTCGCAATGTTGCAAGGCACATTGCGCGTGAGCGGCAGGCTGGCCATGACATCGCCGTGGTCGTCTCTGCCATGGCCGGAAAGACCAATGAGCTCGTTGGTTGGTGTGAGGAAGCTGCAAAGCTTTATGACCGGCGCGAATATGACGCCGTCGTCGCCTCGGGCGAGCAGGTTACCGCGGGTCTCCTTGCGATTGTCCTGCAGCAGCAAGGGATTCCGGCGCGCTCGTGGCAAGGCTGGCAAATCCCTATCCTGACCACCGACGAGCATGGTTCGGGGCGGATCCAACATATAGGCGCTGCGGCAATCCTCGACGGGTTTGCCAAGCGGGGAGAGGTTGCGGTCATTACCGGCTTCCAAGGTCTTAACAAGGAGACCGGCCGCATCGTTACGCTGGGGCGGGGCGGATCCGATACGAGCGCGGTGGGGGTCGCCGCTGCGATCGGGGCAGAGCGGTGTGACATCTATACCGACGTCGACGGTGTCTATACGACCGATCCACGTATCGTTCCGAAAGCGAGACGGCTTGATCGAATCGCTTTCGAGGAAATGCTCGAGATGGCATCGCTCGGGGCCAAGGTTCTGCATGTGCGCTCCGTGGAACTTGCGATGGCACATAAGGTGAAGACATTCGTCCGGTCATCATTCGATGATCCTGGCCAATGCAAACAGGGCACGCTGATTTGCGCCGAGGAGGATATCGTGGAGAACCAAGTGGTTACGGGAATCGCGTTCTCCCGGGACGAGGCGCAGATCACGTTGCGCCGCGTCGCCGACCGTCCCGGCATAGCCGCAGCCATTTTCATGCCGCTCGCCGAAGCCAATATCAATGTTGATATGATCATTCAGGTGGCCTCCGAGGAATCGGGAGTGACGGACATTACCTTTACGGTTTCCGCCGCCGATTTCGAGCGGGCACGAACGATATTGTTGAAGGAGCAGCCGCAAATCGGCTTCACGACGTTGCAAGGGGCGGGTGATGTCGTAAAGGTGTCGGCGATCGGGGTCGGCATGCGCAGCCATGCCGGCGTCGCCGCGCGGGCCTTCAAGGCTCTCGCCGAAAAAGGAATCAATATCAGGGCAATCACAACTTCCGAGATTAAGCTCTCCGTCCTGATCGAAGCCGCCTATACCGAATTGGCGGTAAGAACCCTTCACAGTCTTTATGGCTTGGATAAAGCTTGAGCCGAAGTTGTCCAAATCTCGCAAAAGTTTCAGTTCTCTTCATGGTCTAGAGTTTGCTAGGTAAATGCGCCGAGGAACATCGGCAGTCTCGATCTGCTTGTCTTCGCGCGGCTCGGAATTGAGGCACGTCTCACTCGCGTTTGCGAAACGACTGCTTGGAGAGCAATCTGAATAAAGGCTTCAGACTTTTGGATGGGATCGCGGAAAGCATTCGAATCAATGGCTAGTAAGCATTTGGTCTTTAAGTGTTTTCTGTCCCAAGCTCTGATACTTCGTTGGGGTATGAAATGACCCGTCAGGAAGGTGGTTCATGCAACCAATGGCTCATTTCGCCCGATGGGCCGGAATGGCGGCTCAGGTTCCGAGGGACCGGCCCGGTTAAGAGCCGGGCGATGAGGCGTGCGCAGGAACTTTGCAGCTGACGGAACCGTTGCCGGATGCATTGGCTTGGCTCTTTGGCCTGGCAGCATACCGGGTTGTATTTGTGAAACCAGGGGTCTGAACAGGAAACCTCCATGTTTGGCACGCTCGGCGGTCCCCGCCTGCTGCTGCGCCGCCTTCGCGAAGTCATGGCGGAGCCGGTCAGCCCGCAGGCCCGGCTCGACAAGATCGTCGTCCATATTGCGGCGAACATGGTCGCGGAAGTTTGTTCGGTCTATGTGCTGCGCGCCGATGGCCGGCTGGAACTTTATGCAACGGAAGGTCTGAACCGCGAAGCGGTCCATTTGACCACACTGCGCACGGGAGAAGGTCTCGTCGGCTTGATTGCGGAAACCGCCGAGCCGCTTGCGCTGGCCGATGCACAGCTGCATCCCTCGTTCTTGTACCGGCCGGAAACTGGCGAGGAGGTTTATTCGTCTTTCCTCGGCGTGCCAATCTTGCGCGGCGGCAACACGCTTGGCGTGCTGGTGGTCCAAAACAAGGCACGCCGCACCTATCCCGAAGAGGAGATCGAAGCCCTCCAAACAACGGCCATGCTACTCGCCGAAATGATCGCCTCCGGCGAGCTGCAATCCCTTGCTCCACCCGGCCGGGACATTGCACTTCGCTGGCCGCTCTCCTTGAAGGGGACCCCTATTGCCGATGGCGTCGGGCTTGGCCATGTTGTCCTGCACGAGCCGCGTATTGTCATCAAGCAGCTCCTTGCTGAAGACGTGAAGCGAGAGATCGAGCGGCTCGACACCGCAATTGGCGCCATGCGCCACTCGCTTGATCTGCTGATCGAAAGTGGCGACGTGGGTCCCGGTGAGCACCGCGACGTGCTCGAGACATTTAGGCTCTTCGCGCACGACCGCGGCTGGTTGCGCCGGCTGCGCGAGGCCGTGGCGACGGGACTGACCGCCGAAGCTGCCGTCGAACGCGTGCAGAACGATACGCGTGCCAAATTGCAACGCCAGACTGAGCCCTATATCCGTGAGCGGTTGCACGATCTCGATGATCTTGCCAATCGTTTGTTGCATCAGTTGACCGGCCAGGCTTTCGTCGGGGCACGTGAGGAATTGCCGGAAAACTCTGTCATCGTCGCCCGCTCGATGGGGCCTGCCGCACTTCTTGAATATGATCGTTCGAAGATTCGCGGCCTCATCCTCGAGGAATCCGGCGCATTGAGCCATGTCGCGATCGTTGCTCGCGCGCTCGGTATCGTGGCGGTCGGGGACGTTGCAAATATCGTCGATTTGGTTGAGCCTGGCGATCCCGTGATTGTTGACGGTATTTCTGGCGACGTGCATCTGCGTCCGACACCGGATGTTGAGCGTTCCTACGCCGAAAAGGCAAGGCTGCGTGCCCGCAAGCAGGCGCAATATCACAAATTGCGCGATGTGCCCGCCATCACCAAGGATGGCATTGCGATAGATCTGCACATGAACGCCGGCATGGTGGTTGACCTCCAGCACGTCGCCGAGACTGGCGCCATGTCCGTCGGTCTGTTCCGGACAGAAATCCAGTTCATGCTCGCCTCCCGATTGCCAAAGATGAATGAACAAGAGGCGCTTTACCGGACCGCCCTCGATGCCGTGGGTGGAAAACCCATCACTTTCCGCACCCTCGACATAGGCTCTGACAAAGTCTTGCCTTACATGGCGAAGGTCGATGAGGAGAATCCGGCGCTCGGCTGGCGCGCCATCCGCATTGGTCTCGACAGGCCGGCGCTTTTACGCTCACAGCTGCGCGGCTTGCTACGGGCCGGTTCAGGCCGCGAAATGCGCATCATGTTTCCGATGATCGCGACGCTCGAGGAATTTGAAACGGCGAAATCCTTTGTCCAAAATGAGATCGCCCATTTGCGTCTGCATGGCCGGGCGCCGCCGTCGGACCTAAAGCTTGGAATCATGGTCGAGGTGCCCTCTATGCTCTGGCAACTCGACGAAGCCTGTCAGCGAGTCGATTTTCTTTCGGTCGGCTCGAATGACCTCATTCAATATCTTTATGCGGCTGATCGGGACAACAAGCGGGTCGCAACGCGGTTCGATCCTCTTTCAGCGCCAGTCTTGCGGGTCCTAAAGCTCATCGCCGACAAGGCACGCGCCTTTGGGACGCCTTTGACACTTTGCGGCGAACTCGGCGGCAGGCCCCTTGAAGCCATGGTCTTGATTGCGTTGGGCTATCGTGGCCTGTCGATGCCGGCCACGGCGATCGGGCCCGTCAAATCCATGATACTTGCGACCCATCTGAGCGAAACGGAAGAGTTTGTCTCGACGCTTCTCGAAGAGGCAAGGGGAGGACAATCCTTGCGTGACAAATTGCGGAAATTCGCGAAAGCTAGTGGCGTTCCAATTTAGAGACTCTCATTCGTTTTCCGCGTGATCCTTCGATCGCGAGCGTTCAAATTGGATTTGGCGGTAGGCGCGCGTCCGCCCGAAGTGTCAGGAACGGCCGTCGAAGAAACATTAATCCGTCGAAGTGGCTTCAGTTAGCGACTTCCTCTTCTATACGCGATGGAGCTTCCTCAAGAAATTGAGACATAAGCATGTGCTCTTGTTGCGCGAGGCGCCGCCGGCAGGATGCTAATGCATTGCTGATAACAGTCTCATAATGGCTTCTCTTCAATACCAATTCTTCAAATTGACTGCGCACCAATTCGATTTTCATCTGGTCGCTGTGCTGGCAAAAGGCCGCCAATCCCATTTCGGCCATGAGGTTGGTATGATATTCGGCGTAGCCGATCGAGATCACGGGTTTACCGAGCTTCAGTCCAAAGACAAGATGATGAAAGCGGGCTGAGATGACGATGTCTGTGTCGGCCATCTGACGCATTACGTCGTGACAAGAGTGTGCCCGTTCAGCAAGCAACATGCCCTCTGGCAAAGAGGGCCTTTCAGCAGCAACGACTTTCTGCAGATCCTCAACTGCCTGTTGATCCATTTCATCCCCCATCAATAAACGGACACGACGATCACTGTCTAGAAGCCAAAGCACAATCTCCTTAACTTTTATGAGATGAGCCTCATAAATCCTGTTGTCTATTCTCCTATGGCCGAACCAGCCATGATAGACCATGACACCAACGCCAACTGTGAGGCGGCTGACCTCGGCAGGAGTCCGAGCGGGGGCCACGGGCAAGGGCAGCGTGAAGGCGATATCCGGATAAACGGGATCGTTGCTTGTATCCAATCCCAGGCTCTTCACGAACTCCTTTGAGAAATTGTTTCGATACGAGCGATATTGGGCCAACCTCGTTGCGGATTTGATGAACCAGCGGCTGACAGGATGATGGACCGGACCCGCTCCGACGTTCATGAACAAGACCTTCGCCCCGCAAAGCCTGGCTGCGAGGCACCACCGGAAGAGTCCATAGGGCAAGCCGAACGGCGGAGCGCAATAGTCATTAAGAATTCCCGTGCCGGGAACAAGCAATACGTCGAACTTACGCATCGCCGCGACAGCGTGGAACCAATTGGTGAATTTGCGCAATAAGCGATGGCCTGGCCAACTGATCGGCAATGCGGGAATTTGATAGTCGCGTTGCACCTTCTCAGGATTAACGCAAATACAAGTAAGTTCTGCGTCCGGCCGTGCCTGCCTCAGGAACAGGAGCATGGATTCCAGCGAGCCCTCGTTGCCGAAATTCCCAGTACCGAAGTTGCCAAAGAGACCAATTCTCCTGGAGAGGGGCAACATTCATCTTCTCCGTAAAGAACCTAGAGGGTGGAACGAGCGATGCCATACCATCATCTCGCGCAGGCGTGAGGCGCCAAGACCCAATCGCGTCTTTGGCGCTCTTTTTTCCTCGTGGGAGTAAGTGTCCTTCCTAGATCCTCGTAGTGGGGAACAACCGCCTCCACACCCCACCTTCGCTAGCCTCGTGAGATTTCTTCGATCCGCGGGGCATGGACGGCGCTGCCCCATTCAGTCGCCTATGGCGGGAGAGCATGCTGCGCGCAGGGCGGCTCAATTCCAGGGACTGTGGATGTACGACCGCAAGGGTCCACGCATTACAGTCTCATGGCCCAAATGGTTCTATCCATTCCGGCTAAGTCTAATAGAGTAACAACTAAAGTCGACGGGCCGGTAGGCGGCGCCGTGCGCGCCCAACTTGTACATCCACCGTAATCAATTCTGTGAATCCAAAGAGATTACGAAAGACGTCAGAGACCACCAATCGATTCAACATATCTCGGCGGCATGGCTTTGGACCAGAACGCTTATACAGCTGATAGGCGAAACATGCTGAAGGCGCCTGAGCGAGTCGATTTCGAATTTACGCTCGCATTAAATAACAACACAGGTAAGTTTTTTCTCTGTCGGGACGTGATCGAGGACTGCGACGATCTCATACATAACGTATGGTATTGGCGGGTGCCTATGAAGGCGCAACCGGCTCGCAACCTGGCAAGAGTATTGGGGCGCCTCGCCCTCCTAGAAGTGAACTTCAGGCTCAAAACACCGCCGTCGCGGTTTCTGCCGCCGCTCATACGGAACGCAAGACCACTTGTGTTTACGGATCCAAGAGAGGTCATTCTTTATGAGCTGAAGCAGTGCGACATCGTGCTTTGTCACGATATGGGCCCTATAACACATTCACATCTCTACCATCCATTGGTGAAGGCGACCTACGAAGCCGCGTTCGAGAAAATCCAGCAAGTGAAACCTCTTTTGGTTTTCGTCAGCAAGAGTTCGATGGTGAGTTTCACAAGCTTGTATGGAGATGACTTTCCTTCGATGAGCGTTATCTATCCAGCCCTGCGTGGCGGGGTTGGGGGTGGCAACGCGGAGCCAATTGGGACGGCTCCGCAACGCTTTTTGCTGACTGTCGGCAGTATAGGATTCCGGAAGAACCAACTCCGAGCGGTCGAAGCCTTCGCGCAATCGAGACTCGCAGAAGAGGGATTCTCCTACGTCCTGTGCGGCGGTCCCGAGCCAGGATTCGATGTCGCCACCGAAGCTGCCCGTAAAGTTCCCGGCGTCATTTTACCGGGCTATGTAAATGATAGCCAGCTTCGCTGGCTCTATGCGCATGCGAGCGGGTTCGTACTGCCGAGCCTGCTCGAAGGCTTCGGCTTGCCAGCGGCTGAGGCCATTGCCAATGGTCTCGTTCCATTGCTGAGCGTGGGGGGCGCTTTGCACGAGGTCGCGGGGGACGCCGCGTTGCTCGTCGATCCATTGAACACCGCAGAGATTGCGCAAGGAATGCGGCAGCTCGCGCATATGGGGGTAGACGAGCGCCAGGTGCGATTGGCGGCGCTTCGAAGGAGTAGCGCCCGATTCTCGCGGAACTCGGCAAATGCGGCGTGGCGTTCGACTATGCAGCAGGCTCTCAAGGGCGCCCGTCTGCGTTCGTTGGGCGGGTGTCCCGCTTAAGGCGGATGGGTGCGGGCGGACACGCTTCTAATAATACATAGCACTGGTTCGGCGGCTGGATTTTGGGCCTCCGTTGTCATGACAGAGACAACCTTCCATCGCAGCATTGTGGAAAACGCCTTGCGTTTGGGTCTTGCCGAGGCGCCAGGGCGTTTGATTTGAATTATGGAACGATTTGCCGTGCTTCCGTGCACGCCGTATGGCAGAGTAAGGCTAAGGTTATATCGGATTTGGCCGAAGATGAAACTTTTTGTGATTATTCCAACCTTTAAGCGCAGGGATCTTCTCGACCGGGTGCTCGAACATCTGGACGGACAGACCCGGCCGCCGGATGAAGTCATTATTTCTGCGCCTGATGACACACATGTGGGAACCTTCAGGCCAAAGCACTTTGAGATTTCTTATGTCTTCGGAAAGCAAGGTTTGTGCGCCCAACGAAATCAAGCCATCGAACGGGCACTCGGGCGTTGCGATATCATCACTTTTTTTGACGATGACTTTCTGCCTGCGGATGATTATTTGAGGCGGCTTGAACAGGCATTTTGGGACAATCCAGCTTGGGCTGTGATTATGGGTCATGCCGTCGCCGACGGGGCGCGGAACGCCGGATACACGTTCAACGAAGGTCTTACGTTGTTGCGGCAAGCCGAAAGGCAGGAGCGCCCGCTCAGTGTCTCCGATCATGTTGGCGCCTATGGCTGCAATATGTCCATGCGGGCGAGCCAAATTGGTGATTTGCGGTGCGACGAGCGCCTAGTGCTTTACGGCTGGCAGGAGGACATTGATTTCACCAGTCAACTCAGGAGGTTTGGGCGCATTGTCGGGCTGAGCACGCTAATGGGAGTTCATCTCGGCTCTAAGTCCGGACGGGAGAGCGGCATAAGACTGGGCTATTCTCAGGTGGCGAACCCTGTTTACCTCATGAGAAAGGGAACCGTTCCCGCTTCGTTTGCTCTTGAGATCATGGGACGCAATGTCGTCGCCAATATGATCAAGAGTTTGTGGCCGGAGCCTTACGCCGACCGGCGAGGACGGCTCAAAGGCAATCTCTTGGCCGCTGGCCATCTGTTTCTGGGTCGAATCGACCCTGAATATATCTTGAAGCTTTAACACTCTTGGAAGAAGCTGATCCTAGACGATCCGAGGCCAGGTGGGGCGCTCAGTGGTTTTTAAAGTCCAATAGTTCATTTAGAAGAATTGCACCGACGGAATGAAGGCATGAAAGTTCTCGTTACTGGTCATTTGGGTTATGTTGGCACAGTCATGGTACCGGTGCTGCGCGCTGCAGGGCATGATGTTACCGGTTATGACACCGATCTTTACCGGCGCTGTACCTATTCTGCTGGCGGCACGATCACCGAAGTCCCCACGATCACCAAGGATACGAGAGATGCGGTCGTGGCCGATCTCGCCTCCTTTGACGCGGTGATCCATCTGGCCGCGCTTTCCAATGATCCGCTCGGTAATCTCAATCCGGATCTCACCTACGCTATCAATCATCGCGCCAGTGTAGGTCTCGCGGAGGCGGCGAAAGCGGCTGGAGTAGGCCGTTTCCTGTTTGCCTCGTCCTGCAGCAATTACGGCCGGGCGGGCGAGGAGATGATCGATGAGACGGGCGCGCTCAATCCGGTAACGCCATATGGCCAATCAAAAGTCTGGTCGGAGCGCGACATTTCCGCGCTAGCGGATGAGAATTTCTGTCCCGTTTATCTCCGTCCGGCGACCGCCTATGGCGTGTCCCCGCGGATGCGTTTCGATATCGTTTTGAATAATCTGGTCGCGTGGGCCGTCACCAAAGGGCTGATCTATCTGAAATCGGACGGGACTCCGTGGCGGCCTATCGTTCATGTTGAGGATTTTTCGCTGGCCTTCGTGGCGGCTCTCGAAGCCCCCCGGGACAAGGTCTTCAATCAGGCTTTCAACGTCGGCAGCAGCGCTCACAATTACCGCATTCGCGATTTGGCCGAGATCGTCGCTGAAGTGGTGCCGAACTGCCGTCTCGAATATGCGGCGGATGCTGGTCCCGACACGCGCTCTTATCGCGTGAGCTTCGAGAAGATAGCTCGCGCTCTGCCTGCCTTTCAACCGGAATGGGATGCGCGCCGCGGCGCCAAGCAGCTGTATGATGCCTATCGTACATCCGATCTGACCTTGGAGGAGTTTGAAGGTCCCCGCTATCAGCGTATCGCCCATATCGAAAAGCTCATCGCAGACGGCGTTCTGAGCAAAGAGCTGCGCCACTTGTGCCTGTGACGCCAATGGACAGCCCCGGCGTGGAGGCCGCGATTCTCCTCGAAAGCGCTTGGGCAAGGCAGCTCGACGATCATGCAATTGGCAACGACATCTTCGCGCTAGCCTCAGAGATTTACCCGATCTGTCGGAGCATTACGGGAAATGGCGTACGTGAGACGCTCAAGACCCTCGGGCGCCATATAGGCATTGACGTGCGTGAGGTGCCGACCGGAACTCGAGTATTTGACTGGACCATTCCACGCGAGTGGAACATTCGGGATGCCTATATCAAGGATGCACGCGGGCAGAAAATCCTCGATTTCGCCAAGTCAAACCTGCATGTCGTGAGCTACAGCATTCCGGTGCGGAAGCAAGTTTCACTTGCGGAGCTCAAGACCCATATTCACACGCTGCCCAAGCAGCCCGGCCTGATCCCATACCGGACGTCTTACTATTCCGAGGACTGGGGATTTTGCATGGCGAATCAGCAATTCGAAACTCTGCGCGATGAAACCTACGAGGCCGTAATCGACTCAAGCCTAGAGGACGGCTTTCTCACCTATGGCGAGTATCTGCACGAAGGTGAGACCGAAGAGGAGTTTCTCCTATCCGCCCATATCTGTCATCCGTCGCTTGCCAACGACAATTGCTCAGGGCTAGCGCTGCTGACGTATCTTGCCAAGCGGCTCGCCCGCATAAAGACACGATACAGCTACCGTTTTCTTTTTGCGCCAGGAACAATTGGCGCCATCGCGTGGCTAGCCCGAAATGAGGACAAGGTTCACCGGATCAAGCACGGGCTAATCCTTTCCATGGTCGGAGACCGTGGCGGGCCAACCTACAAAAGAAGCCGCCGTGGAGATGCCCCTATCGATCGGGCTGTCGCCCATGTTCTTCATCACTCTGGGCTCACCTCATCCATTCTCGATTTCTCGCCGTATGGGTATGATGAGCGGCAGTATTGCTCGCCTGGCTTCAACCTACCCGTTGGCCTTTTCCAGCGCAGCAAGTTTGCCTCGATCCCCGAATATCATACATCGGCGGATAATCTCGATTTCATAAGGCCGCATGACCTCGAGCAATCCTACCAGCTTATCGTGTTGGCGCTGGACGTGATAGAAAATGAGGCGACGTTTATCAACGCCATACCTAAGTGTGAACCACAGCTCGGCAAGCGTGGTCTCTACTCTGCCATTGGAGGCAAGGATGTTGCGGCTAGCAGCATGGCCATGCTGTGGGTGCTTAATCTATCGGATGGAGAGCATTCATTGCTCGATATCGCCGAGCGCGCGGGACTTCCTTTCGCGGTCATTCAGAGGACTGCCGCAATCCTTCATGAACATGGCCTCCTGACCGCTCATCATCGCAATCGAAATGCCGAGGGGAGCTAGTAAGATTTTATCAGCGGACGGATCTCGACATTTGTGACTTCCGCGGTGCGAGGCAATTGGAGCGTGCTCAGGACAGTTTGAGCGATGTCCTCAGGCTGAAGGAGCAGTTCGGGCCGGTATAATTGTCCTTCAGCTTTATACTTCGCCTCAATCGTCGGGGTCGCGGTACGGCCAGGATAAATGCTTAGAACGCGTGTCCCGTGAGCATTGATCTCCTGCCGCAGACTATCTGCTATTGCTCTGAGCGCATGCTTGGTCGCGGCGTAAGCAGCCGTGTTGGCTTGTGCGTTCAAGCCTTGCGACGAGTTAATGAACACGATTTGACTTTTTCGAGACTTTAGCAGTGGCAGCAAAGCCTGCGTCAAAACATAGGGCGCACGAACGTTTGTTCGATACATGGCATCGAGTTGATTCACTGATGTATTTTCGAGGCTTCCGATAGCATGTATTCCAGCGCAGTGAACCAAGGTATCGATCGAGTTGAAATCGTGCTTGATATATTGAACGAGTCCTTCGATCCCGTGGTCGGTGCCGAGGTCAGCCGGAAACACCACTGCCGAGCGCGCCGTCATGCGAGCGGAGTTCGCCGCGCTCTCTAGCCGTTGCTTATCGCGTCCCACGAGGCACAAAGAGCCGCCGACCGAGGCGATTGCAATCGCGATGGCTTTGCCAATCCCCGAGCTTGCGCCGGTGACAACGGCGTTCAATGCGTCAGCCAATATAGCCTATCCATAAGTCTGATGCTTGGAAAGTATCACGCCGATATATATGTAATAATGTGTGTCTTGCTTGCCACTAGCTATACGTCCCGCGTCTGCTGCCTCAAACGCATTCTTTAGGGTGTTGGAGAGAGGGGCGGTCTCATCTGGTTCTAATTCGAAATAAGGGGAGGACCATGTCGGCGATGCAAGACCCGTATGGGTCTGTCCAAAAAGGTAGATTGGCTAAACTGTGTAAGAAGGGAAGGATACTATTTCTGGTTGGAGTCCGTGGATTTTCGTCTTGGCAGGAGCGAAACCTTGTTCCGACAGGGCTGGCTTGTCGATGTTGCCTCTAGAGCGTTAGGCGCGGACAAGACGGCCACGCCGGCTGTCCGATCAAGGTCAAAGGTGAGATAATTCTGTTGGAGAGCCCTCAATTAGGTGTCAGCCGAACGAGACATTTGCGCTCGGAAAATCCGGCCAAATCTGATCCTTGGCGGAAATGACTGCGACAGGCAATGGCCACGGAATGGCAAAGGCCGGATCGTCGTGGCGCACTCCGCTTCCCGCCGAGGGTTCATAGAATGCAGACATGAGGTAGCGCACCTCACTATCGTCAGAAAGAGTTTCGAAGCCGTGAGCGAATCCGACCGGAATATAGAGTTGGCGGCGGTTTTGGGCGGTGAGCTCGAAGCTCCGCCATTGTCTGAATGTTGGCGAATGGGGACGAATATCGATGATCACATCCCAAATTGCGCCTTTGACGCAGTCCACTACTTTCACCTCGCCATGAGGCGGCTTCTGGAAATGCATCCCGCGCAAAGTTCCACGAGCCGGGGAATAAGATAAGTTATGCTGAACGAAATTCGTCTCGAGGCCGCGTGCGGCGAACTCTTTCACGCAAAAGGTTCTCGAAAAGAAGCCGCGATTATCGGACACGGGTTCAACATCGATCAGCCAGGCGCCTTGCAATTCCGTTTCGAGAAAACGCATAAGAAGCCTCATTAGTGAGATCGGTGGAGAGCTAGAAATTGAAGCGATAAGGATTGCATTTGAAAGGAACCGAGTAACGGGAAGAGGTTGAAATCATCATTAGGCGATTGCCACTATAAATCTTTACGCTCGGTTGCAAGCAGAGATGTTACCATCGCAATCAGTATTTTACCCATTCATACACGGAGATTTGTCATGAACGTACCCGCTGGCAATGCGCGGGGCATACAGCAAGAGAAAGTGCAAGGATGCCGTCTCTGCGGGGAGAGGCTACAACATACGTTCGTCGATCTCGGTATGTCTCCTCTTTGTGAAAGCTTCCTTGCGGCAGAACAATTGGATGCGATGGAGCCGTTCTTTCCCCTCCATGCCCAGGTTTGCAGCAGCTGTTTTCTGGTACAGCTCCGGGAATATGTAAGCCCCCAGCATATTTTTACCGAGTATGCGTATTTTTCGTCTTATTCAACTTCGTGGGTCGCACACGCCAAGGCCTACTGCGAGATGATCAAGGACCGGCTCGGCTTGGGCGCCCATAGCCTTGCTGTCGAGCTGGCCAGCAACGATGGATATCTGCTGCAGCATTTCCTACCCCTTGGCGTGCCCGTGCTTGGAATCGAGCCGGCGGTGAATGTCGCCAGGGTTGCGGTTGAAAAAGGCATTCCGACGCGCGTTGGTTTCTTTGATGTGGCTCTGGCGGAAACCCTGGTCGCAGAAGGGTACCGCGCGGATCTCATCATCGGCAATAATGTGCTGGCGCAAGTGCCGGACCTCAACGGTTTCGTCGAAGGAATGCGGCGTCTTTTGAAACCGGAGGGCGTTATCACTCTGGAGTTTCCGCATCTGCAGCGCCTTATAGAAGGCAATCAGTTCGATACAATCTATCATGAGCATTTTTCTTATTTTTCATTTGTCACCATCGAGAAAATGGCGGCGAGGCACGGTTTAAAGCTGCTCGATGTGGAGGAACTCTCAACTCATGGCGGCTCGATCCGGGTTTATCTCGCGCATCAGGCGTCGGAACGCCAACCCTCAAAGGCCGTTGCCGATATGCTAAGCCGCGAGCGAGATCTCGGTTTCCTTGATATCGCGACCTACGCAAGCTTCGCGGATCGGGTCCGGCACACCAAGCGCAAGCTGCTCGCTTTTCTGATTAAGGCGAAAGAAGAAGACAAGACGATCTGCGGTTACGGCGCCCCTGGAAAGGGGAACACCCTGTTGAATTATTGCGGCATCGGGACCGACTTCCTCGATTTCACCGTCGATCGAAATCCTTACAAACACGGCCGCTTCACCCCCGGCAGGCACATTCCGATCCTGGATGTCGGCGCTATAGCTGCAGCCAAACCTGACTACATCCTGATTCTTCCATGGAACCTGCGGCACGAAATCGTGCGGCAAATGCGACAAGTCGGCACTTGGGGCGGAAAGTTCATCATTCCCATCCCAGAGGTTGATGTCATTGACCCCAGGGAGATGCAATCATGAAGGTCGTGCTATTTTGCGGCGGCTTGGGTACCCGTATTCGCGAATATTCGGAAAAGATCCCAAAGCCAATGATTCCGATCGGCCATCAGCCGATCTTATGGCATGTCATGCAATATTACAGCCATTATGGTCATCGGGATTTTATCCTCTGCCTTGGCTACAAAGCCACGGTAGTAAAGGAATTCTTCCTCAATTACCGCCCGCAAATTTATACAGATTGCGTGGTCTCGGGCAGTGGATCAAACGTCGAATTCCTCGAAAAACCCGAGGAGGATTGGCGGGTCTCACTGATCGACACCGGAATTTGGCGCAATATCGGCGAGCGGCTGTGGGCGGTCCGGGATCACGTGAAAGATGAGGAGATCTTCCTCGCCAATTACAGCGATGGTCTCGCGGATGTAGATCTCCGCCAGATGACCGATAGCTTCAAAAAGAGCGGCAAGGTCGCCTGCTTCCTGGCTGTAAGGCCGCCTTTGACTTACCACCTCGTCGACATGGATAGCGACGGTGCGGTGCGCGGGATTCGGAGCTGGGATCGCGCCGAAATTAGGATCAATGGCGGCTATTTTCTGCTTCGGCCGCAGATTTTCGATTATATGCAGGAAGGCGAGGAACTTGTCGTCGAGCCATTCCAGCGCCTTATCGAAGCGAACCAGCTCCTGGCCTATCGGCATGATGGTTTCTGGCGCTCCATGGACACTTTGAAGGATAGGCAGGTGCTAGAAGACATGGTGGAGCAGGGAAACATGCCTTGGCGGCGTGGCGGCAATGGCCTCACCAAAAAGAAATTGTTGTAGGCGGCATGTTGTCCCTTGATTTCGCGCGGCCGGGCAAAGGCCTCTCCGTTCTGTGCCTTGGTGCGCATTCCGATGATATCGAAATCGGCGCCGGCGGGACCATTTTGCACTGGATCGGTTCCGGTGTCCGGTTGGAGGCCCATTGGTGCGTGCTGAGTGCTACGGATGCACGCTCTGCCGAGGCGAAGGCATCGGCGGCGGCCTTTTTGACAGGAGCCACAAGTGCAAAGGTCGAGCTTGCTACCTTTAAAGACAGCTTTTTCCCTTATCAGGGGGGCGAGCTGAAGGAGTGGTTCGCGGATCTCAAATCGCGGGTCAATCCGGATGTTATTCTCACCCATCGCCGGGACGATGCTCATCAAGACCACCGCGAGATCTGCCAGCTGACCTGGAACGCATTTCGTGATCACCTCATTCTAGAGTATGAGATACCCAAATGGGATGGCGATCTCGGACAATCTAACGGTTATATTCCTCTCAAACTTGAAGTGATCGAGCGCAAGATCAAACTCCTTATCACCTATTTCGGCACTCAGCGCTCGAAGGATTGGTTTGATGCTGAGACGTTTCGCGGACTTGGCCGCCTGCGCGGCGTCGAATGCCGGGCGCCCGAGGGCTACGCGGAAGCTTTTATGTTACGGAAAGTTCGCCTCGCCTGAACGGCGCCGGAAAGCCGCGGTCGTTCATTAGAAGGGGGCAACAAATCGATTTGAAAATTTGTGATTCGGGAAATTTCAATGGTCCAATCACAAGAGAAGAGCCCGCTCGTCGCGATCGTGACGCCGGTCTACAATGGCGCAGAGTTCCTCGCGGAAACATTGGCGTGCGTACAAGCACAGACCTACTCAAATCTCATTCATATCGTGCTGGACAACGCAAGTACCGACGCAACGCCCGAGATCATCAGCCGCTACTCGGGTGGGCGCGTGCCGATCCTCAACTCCCGCAATCGAGAAACCATTCCGCAACGGGATAATTGGGAAGCGGCAGTGCGCATGACACCGAAAGAGGCGGACTATTTCCTTCTCCTATGCGCGGACGATTTGCTCACCGCCGACGCGATCGAGAAATTGGTGGGCGTCGCTGAATCGGACTCGGCGATTGGGGTCGTTGGCTGCCTTTGGACCATGGGAAGCGACCCGCATGGCGCCACCAGCCTTTGCGGCACGGGGTTGCCAAAAGACAGATCCGTATTCGACGGCCGGTGGTTCGTGAAAGCTTATCTTGTAAAACTTCATTTCGCCACGTCGCCGCAATGTCAACTGTTCCGGCGGCATCTCCTTGATGAGTCGGTGCCATTCTATGCAAATGACGAAATGTTGATGGATATCGATGTTTCTTTGCGCGCGTTGCTCCGCTGGAGATACGGATTTGTCCACAGCGCCCTTGGGTTTACTCGAGCCCACGATCAAAGGATCACAGTAAACCTCAATGCAGCTACACAGGCATTTGTTGCCAATTGGCTGGCCTTTATCGACCGATATGGACCACAGGTAATGTCGCCGATCGATTTGGCGACATGCAGGCGTGCCTATTTGCGGCACTATTTGCGGCGCTTGCTGCTATGGCGGTTCCGTGATCGCAACAAGGGGCTGTTTGATACCCATATAGCTCTTCTAAAAGCACAAGGCGTTCGGCCGACACTGCTGGATTACATCGAAGCGGTGATCGAGTGGATGTGGCTTGTTCTCAACAATCGCCGTAATGAGGTTGGGGCTGCAAGGAGCCTCTGGCCACGCACCCAGTCGGAGTTGATGGGGATATGAGCGGGCGAAGTGGCGGCTTGGCCGGTGTTGCCCTTTGATCATCCTCCTCGGCGATGGTAAGCCCGCCGGGTCCTTTTGTGGCGGCAGCCTTATTGGCCGTCGTCGCGTCGCCCCTCGTAAGACAAGGCGAAGGGTTGTCGCGTGATGGTCTACCGTGCCGATTTGTTCCTTGGATTGCACGTCGCGCCAAATTCACCCGTGAATGCAAGTCCGAGTGGCGGCTGTTCCCGGAATCTTCTATCCAAATAGCAGCACGGCGCATGCCAGTATGCCGCCGTTGAGGCGCGCGAGCGACGATCTGCGCAAAGAATATCCTTCCGCATGAAAAACGGAAAAGAACTTAGGGCAGACGATGATCCAAAACCAGCTCTCTCACCATATCCTTCCGAACGCCGCCACTATGCTAGGCGTCTGCCTGACAGCGATAGGACTCGTGAAAGTGGCCGAAGCCCACATAGGGCCAAGTCATGTCGATGAATATCTGTCGTTGGACGCGGTTTGCTTCCTCCTCAGCTGCATGTCCTCCTATTCATCCATTCGCAAAAACAATTATGAGAAGGGCACGAGCAACAGACTGGAGCGATTGGCCGACTACTTCTTTATGTTTGGTCTCATCGCGATGACATTCATTTCAGTTCTGTTCGCCTATGAGTTCATTTGAAACGTTTGGCCCCGAGCCGCACAGCTCGTGACTCGGGGGAGCGCGGAGTATTTCGGCAAAGCTTTTGTTTATGGTGGGAGGCAGGCGTTCAATCCAGGCCTCTCCGCGATCGGCAATTGAGCGCCGGCCGCTTGACGAAAAGATCTTCCATTGGCGTGCCATTCATGTAATGCCTTCGCGGCTTCCAGATCTTGATCTTGCGTGAACCAGATGACCGATTTTTTCCGCGAAGTTGATGAAGATGTCCGGCGCGATCGGATCATCCGATTTTGGATGAAATATCGCTACCTGCTCATAGGCTTGGCTGTTCTTCTCGTGGCCGGGACCGGCGTCTGGCATTACTACGTGAATTACCGCGACCAGGCGGCGGAAGCTGCTGGCGCCAAGTTTGAAGCTGCCGCACAATTAGCGCAGGAGGGCAAGTCCGCCGACGCAGCGGCGGCTTTCGAGGCGCTGAGCAAAACCGCCCCAAAGGGTTACGCGAGCCTCGCACGCCTGCGGGCAGCCGGGGAGATTTCCGCGACCGACCCGCAAGCGGCGATCAGCTCTTATGAAGCGTTGGCAGAGGACAGGAGCCTTGATCCGATTTTCAAGGATTTTGCCAAGCTCAGGGCAGCCATGCTCCGTCTTGACACGGACGATCCGGCGGAATTTGAACGTAAATATGCACCCCTTGCCTCGGACAACTTTCCCTATCATCACGAGATCCGTGAGCTGCTTGGCCTTGCCGCGTTGAAACGCAAGGCTTTCGATACGGCCGGGAGCTGGTTTGATGGGATTGTCTCGGATCCGCGGGCTCCGGCCGGCGTGCGTATGCGCGCGGGGGCTCTCCTCGGTCTGGTGCAGTCTTCATACTTGCGGCCCGAAAAACCGGCGCCTGCAGACGCACCGGCTGGGAATTCACCGCCCGGAGATCAGCCGGCCAAGTAACTTTCGGCAAAAATGTTCACCGTTGCAATCATCGGCCGGCCGAATGTCGGGAAGTCGACTTTGTTCAATCGGCTTGCCGGGAAAAAGCTCGCCCTTGTCGATGATCGTCCAGGCGTCACCCGTGATAGGCGCGAGGGAGAGGCGAAGCTTGGCGATCTCGCCTTCAAAATCATCGACACGGCTGGCCTCGAGGAAGGCGACAGCGCCTCCTTGTCCGGCAGGATGCGCGCCCAAACCGAAGCTGCGGTGAGCCTTGCCGATGCGATTTTCTTCGTTTTCGACTCGCGTGCCGGCTTGACGCCGGCTGACCGGTTCTTTGCCAATCTCGTCCGGCGGGCGGACAAGCCTTTGATTCTCGTTGCCAATAAGGCCGAGGGGCAGGCTGGCGCCGCGGGGGTGCTCGAGGGCTTCGATTTGGGACTTGGTGAGCCGGTGCCGCTTTCCGCTGAACATGGGGATGGTTTCGCCGAACTCTACCTCGCACTTCGTGAGGCGCTTCCAGAACAAACGGCATTGCCGGCCGGGCCAAAGGAAAACGCCGCGCGCTTGCGGCTGGGAGAGGAGGAAGACGGCTCCGAACTTGATGTCACAAAGCCGCTTCGGATCGCGATCATTGGCCGTCCCAACGCCGGAAAATCGACGCTCCTCAATCGAATTCTCGGCGAGGAGCGGCTGCTGACAGGACCCGAGCCAGGCCTTACGCGCGACACGATCAGTGTCGACTTCATGTGGGGGGGCCGGCAAATCAAAATGTTTGACACGGCGGGCCTGCGCAAGCGCGCCAGAGTCGAAGACGATCTTGAGAAACTCGCTTCGGCCGATGCCTTGCGCGCTGCCAAATTCGCCGAGGTGGTGGTGTTACTGCTTGATGCCACAATTCCTTTCGAAAAGCAGGATCTGACGCTCGCCGATCTAGTCGAACGCGAGGGGAGGGCGCTTGTCATCGGCATTAACAAATGGGACCTAATTGAACTCAAGACCGCCAAGCTCTTGGAACTGCGCGAGGAAGCAGCAAGGCTCCTGCCACAGGTGAAGGGTGTGCCGGTCATTCCTATTTCCGGCGCGACGGGAGAGGGAATCGGCAAGCTGATGGAAGCGATTTTTCGCGTCCATGAAATCTGGAACAGGCGCATTTCCACCGCGCGGCTCAATCGATGGCTGGAGGTGGCGATCGCACAAACTCCGCCGCCAGCCGTCACGGGACGGCGTATCAAAATCCGCTATATGACGCAGCTCCGGGCTCGTCCGCCTTATTTCATTCTTTTCGGCAACCAGCTAGATGCGCTGCCCGCGAGCTATGAACGTTTTCTCGTCAATGGTCTGCGGCAGGCCTTCGATCTGCCAGGCGTTCCAATCCGCATCTCGAAAAGAACCGGTGAAAATCCCTATGCGCGCAAGAGACCGCGACAGAGATAAGGAAGAGGCCGGGGTGGCTATTGCGGCGGTGTCCCGTTAAGCGCCAGCACCTCTCCGGCAAGATAGAGACTTCCCGCGATCAAGACGCGGGGCGGCGTTGGCCATTCCCGCGCGGCGAGAAACGCAAGCGCGGCCTTGACGCTTCCGCAAGCCGAGGCAGGGATCCCATTCGCAGCAGCGGCCGCAGCAACCTCGGCGGCGGGTTTCGCATACTGTTCTGCGTTCACCGGCACGCCGAGAACTTCTTGGGCGAGGCCTTTGAAATGGCGCAGGAACCCGCTCGTATCCTTCGATGCAAGCGAGCCGCAGACGATGACGAGCGGCCGTTGCATTTTGTCTTCTAGTTCGGCCATTGATTGCGCAAGTGCCCGCCCAGCGTCCTCATTATGGCCGCCATCGAGCCAAATCTCGGCGCCGGGCGGCACGAGTGCCGCCACTTGCCCCTTGGCAAGATTTTGCAGCCGGGCGGGCCACTCCGCGCGCGCCAAACCGCTTTCGATGACGGAGGCCGCCAGATGCGGCTCGATGGCGCGCAACGTCGCAATCGCGGTCGCGGCGTTTTGATGCTGATGGCGGCCAACGAGACGCGGTGGTGGCAAATCGAGCAGGCCGAAGGCGTCCTCAAAAACGAGACGGCCGCTTTCTTCCCAGGCATTGTAATCCCGTCCCCCGGCGATCAGCGGCGCACCCACACGGCTTGCTTCGCGCTCGAGAACCGCAAGAGCGGCATCTTCCTGGACACTCAGAACAGCGAGTGCACCCGGCTTCAGGATGCCGGCCTTCTCATAAGCGATTTTGTCGACGGTGCCGCCAAGAAACTCGGGGTGGTCGATCGAGATTGGCGTGATGACCGATGCCCTAGGGTACTTGATGACATTGGTCGCATCGAAACGCCCGCCGAGACCGACCTCAAGCAACAAATAATCAGCGGGATGCTCGCTGAAAAGCTTGAATGCTGCCGCAGTTGTGACTTCGAAGAAGGTGATCGGCTGATTGTTGTTTGCCTGTTCGCAGGCAGTCAGAGCAGCGAAAAGCTCGGCGTCGCCGACTAGCTTTCCGCCATCCTCGGCGCCGAGCCGGATGCGTTCGTGAAAGCGCACGAGATGCGGCGAGGTGTAGACATGGACGCGTTTCCCCGCCGCTTCGAGAATGGCGCGCATGAAAGCAACCGTCGAGCCCTTCCCATTCGTCCCCGCCACATGGATGATGGGAGGCAGTCGTGTCTCCGGCGATCCGAGAGCGGCAAGCAGACGCTCAATTCTGCCGAGCGAGAGTTCGATCGTCTTGCGATGGAGCGTGAAAAGGCGGGTGAGAAGCGCGTCGAGCGAATCCATGTTGCCCTTGTTTCGTGGCCTTCAGGCGGCCGCTTGCTCGATGGGCTGGGTTCGGGTCAGCAGCGCGCAAAGGCGGGCGAGCGTCGCACGCATATCTTGTCTTTTGACCACCATATCGATCATGCCATGTGCCTCGAGATACTCGGCGCGCTGAAAGCCCTCGGGCAGGCGTTCTCGAATCGTTTGCTCAATGACGCGGGCACCGGCAAAACCGATGACGGCGCCGGGTTCGGCGATATGAATGTCCCCAAGCATGGCGTAGGAGGCGGTGACCCCACCGGTCGTCGGATTGGTCAGGACGACAATGTAGGGGAGCTTGGCGTCACGCAGACGCTGTACGGCGATCGTGGTGCGCGGCATTTGCATCAGCGAGAAAATGCCTTCCTGCATCCGCGCGCCCCCGGAAGCGGTGAAGATAATAAAGGGCGTCTTGCGTTCGACTGCAGCCGTCATGCCCGTGATGATGGCCTCACCCGCCGCCATGCCGAGCGAGCCGCCGAGAAAACCGAAATCCTGCACCGCGACAACGATGTCCATGCCTTGCAATTTGCCGGACGCGAGCTTCACCGCATCAGACGCGCCGGTCTTCATACGGTATTCCTTCAGACGGTCGGTGTAGCGCTTCACGTCGCGGAACTTCAAAGGGTCGAGCGGCACCTCCGGGGTCGGGATTTCTTCGTAGGCGGCATCGTCGAAAAGATTTTCCAATCTTGCCTTGGGCGCGAGGCGCATGTGATAGCCGGAACCGGGCACGACGAAGAGATTGGCTTCGAGGTCCTTGTGAAAAACGAGCTGACCGCTTTCCGGGCATTTGACCCAGAGATTTTCGGGGGTCTCACGGCGCAGCAGAGACCTGACCTTCGGCGGGACGACGTTGGAGATCCAGTTCATCGATAATCCAATTGTGCCATGTGCTGGCTTTGCAATTCAGGGACGTCTCAGTCAAAAGCGGGCGTCACCGACCGCACCCCTTTGGCGATCTCGGCGACAAGAGCCTTTACCGCTTCTACGCTTTTCCCGGTCGCCTTGCCATGACTATCGAGGGAGGCGCGCAAAGCCTCGACGATGGCCGAGCCGACTACCACCCCATCGGCGTGAGTGGCGATCGCGGCGGCGCTTGCGGCGTTTTTGACTCCGAAACCGACGGCGACCGGCAATTTTGTATGCGCCTTGATGCGGGCAACGGCGGCGCTCACCTTGGTGGAATCCGGCGCGGCGGCCCCGGTAATTCCCGTGATCGAGACATAATAGACAAAGCCCGAAGTGTGGGCGAGAACGGCCGGCAGCCGGGCATCATCCGTCGTCGGCGTGGCGAGCCGGATGAAATTCATTCCCGCGGCAAGCGCCGGCAGACAGAGCTCGGAATCCTCCTCGGGCGGCAGATCGACGATGATCAAGCCATCGACGCCAGCGGCTTTCGCATCACGCAGAAAGGCCTCGACGCCATAAATATAGATCGGATTGTAATAGCCCATGAGAATAAGCGGCGTAATCGAATCCGTTTTGCGGAAATCGGCGGCGAGCGCCAGCGTTTTGGCCAAAGTCGTTCCGGCCGCGAGCGCACGCAGCCCCGCGGCCTGGATCGCGGGGCCATCCGCCATGGGATCCGTGAAGGGCATGCCGAGCTCAATCACGTCCGCCCCCGCTCCGGGGAGTGCCTTCAAAATATCGAGGGACGTTGCGAGATCCGGATCGCCGGCCATAACGAAGGTCACGAGAGCGGCGCGGTTTTGATGCGCCAGATCCTCAAAGCGGTGATCGATGCGTGTCGGCATGAGAAATGTCGGGTAAGGGCGGAAAAAGCCCGGTTTCGGACCAAACGGGCAAACGCTCTAGCATGGGGAGGGGACGGGCGGAAGGCTGTTAAAGGGTTTCGGCGCTTGAAGGAAAGGTGAGCAGGGCACGCGACCCGCAGGAAAAAGTTGGGCCGCATGGTGAGTTGCCGCTTTTGGCGTGCACCCGCAAACTCCCGGGGAGCTGAGCGCAGTCGAGCGGCCTTTGATGGCGACCCCACGTTCTCAAAGCTTGGGGGTGTCTAGCTCGGCGGGTGCCCTTTTCCATCCCGCCGGGCAAGCTCGAAGAGCCAGGCCGAACGGGCTTCAGCCTTGCTTTTTGCCCGAGCGATGCGCAACCCGAGCCAAAGAACCACTGACAAGCTTGTCGATAATAGAAGCAGCCAAGTGAGGGCCGCAAGCGTCGTTATTTTGCTCATTACCTGCGGTCCTCGCGATCAAGGCAGGCTAGCGGCATAGATCAAATCAATTGCAATTATAATTTAGCATAATTGAAAGCTCTAAACTCGACCGGACATAAATTTGCCACAAGTGTGACAATTGCGCCACAATTTTTCTGGACTGAAGGACGTTAGTCGCAATAGGAGCATAATAAGTGAGTACCCACCCAAATGAAGGCACCCCCAACGCAGGATTTCGCGCACTTGACGGTCAAAATTCAACCAAATGAGCAGGTCTCGCCGCTTGCCGTCGGCGAGGTCATTCCCGCCCTTGTCTCGGCAATTGCCACCGTGACCATCGTCGGTGTCGGGCTGTCACTGACGATGACCCTCCTCTCGTTGCGCCTTGGCGAGCAAGGCTTTAGCGCTGGGGCAATTGGCCTCAACCCGGCGGCAGGCGCATGCGCGATCCTTGCCGGCGCCTCCTTTGTTCCAGCGCTGGTGCGCCGGATGAACATTAAGCCATTGCTTTTCCTGGCGCTTCTCACGAGCGGCATCAGTCTTCTCAGCTTCGCCTTGACCGAAGATTACTGGGCGTGGCTCCTCATTCGGACGGTGTTTAGCAGCGCCCTCAGCGTGCTTTTCGTCACTAGCGAATATTGGATTAACGCTATTGCACCGCAGCGGCACCGCGGCTTCGTGTTGGGCTTTTACATGACCAGTCTGGCCGGCGGCTTTGCCGTGGGTCCTGGGATTTTGGGTTTTGTCGGCACTGCTGGCGCGGCGCCGTTCATCGTGGCCATCGTGCTCTTTGGACTAGCAGCCGTGCCGATCGTTCTTTGGACGGGCAAGGAACCTGAGATTGCAAGTGCGCCGCCGATCCCGGTTCTGGGCTTTTTCACCAGTGTTCCCGCCGCCACCCTCGCCAGTCTGCTTTACGGGGCGATCGAAACGGCAAGTCTCGCGCTCTTGCCCGTCTACGCCTTGCGCACTGGTCTTAGTCCGGAAACCGGAGCCTTGTTCGTGACCTTATTTGCATTCGGCAATGTTCTCTTCCAGTTTCCGGTTGGCTATGCGTCGGACCAGATAGATAGACGGAAGTTATTGCTATTACTTGCGATTCTAGGTTTTTGCGGGGCGATGGCTCTGGCGCTCACGGGGCCGTCGCATTTTGCTCTCTTTTGTGCCTCGTTGGTCATTTGGGGCGGCGTCGTCGGCAGTCTATACGCGGTTGGCCTCGCCCATCTTGGGTCACGATATAGCGGGCTTGACTTGGCGAGCGCCAACGCGGCCTACGTCATGCTCTACTCGCTCGGCATGCTCAGCGGGCCGCCACTCGCCGGCCTCGGCATGGATCTCAACTCCCCGAACGGATTTTTCTTTTCCCTCGCGGGTCTGCTTTTGCTCTATGTTGGCGTCGTTTTCGGGCCTGGCCAGCTCCGGACGGTCAGGTGAAGCCTGCTCAACCAGCAAAGCCGGCATCATACATAGCCATGGCGCGAGTCCCGCGCTATGTTCCGCGAGCTAAAATCACTTCCCAGCCTCCCCCTTGCGGCCCCCGTGCGAGCATTGCTGACATGGATGAAGAAACGCATTTCGGTTTTTCCCGCGTTCCGCTTCGCGACAAGCAGGCACGCGTTGACGATGTCTTCCACAAGGTTGCGTCCCGTTACGATCTGATGAACGACCTCATGTCAGGTGGTCTTCATCGGGTCTGGAAGGATATTTTTGCGGCGAGGATCAGGCCGTCCAAAAAAGCCCCCTTTCGCCATCTCGATGTCGCCGGCGGTACTGGCGATATTGCCTTCCGGGTGGCGGACAAGGGCTCGCCTTCAACTGAGGTCGTCGTGCTCGACATCAACCCCGAGATGCTGGAAGAGGGGCGGCGGCGCGCCGCCAGGCGGCGTTTTGAGGCAAGGCTCGAATTCGTCGAGGCAAACGCCGAGGAATTACCGTTCCCCCCCGGTAGTTTCGACTGCTATACAATTGCCTTCGGGATCCGCAATGTGCCGCGCATCGACAAGGCCCTCGCCGAAGCGTACAGGGTTCTGCGCCGGGGCGGCACATTTCTCTGCCTTGAATTTTCGCATGTGAACGTTCCCGTGCTCGACCGCATCTACGAAACCTATTCGTTTCGCTGCATTCCTTTGCTTGGCCGTCTTGTCGCGGGCGACGCTGAGCCCTATCGCTACCTTGTGGAGTCGATCGCGCGTTTTCCAGATGCCGAGAGTTTTCAAGAGAAAATCGCTCGCGCAGGGTTCGAACGGGCCTCATTCACGCGTCTTTCGGGCGGTATCGTTGCTATTCATTCTGGCTGGAAGCTTTAGGAATGAGTCGTAAGGGCACGGCGGGCGATTGCCGTCCCACGACCTGGGATATGCTCCAGCCGATTGAAATTGTTTGGTTGTTTGTCGATCGCGTGCGTTCACGCGATCGAAATGTGCTCTGAGGCAGGCGGCGATCTTGCGTTTCTCCTTGGGTTCCGTGCTGCGCCTCGCGCGAGCAATGTTCGTGCTGGCGCGAGCAGGTGTTTTCAGCGACGTCGACCCCTCAATCCTACCACCGGCGGCACGTCTGCCGCTCGCTTTGGCACGGCTTCTTGCCGCGTCTGGTCCGAAAATTCCTGGAGCCAAGGGCACCGGCAAGAAATTGGGGGGGCTTGCCAACCTTCCGGGCGCGATCAGCCGGCTTGGGCCCTCCTATGTGAAGCTCGGCCAATTTCTTGCGACGCGGCCTGATGTCGTCGGCACCGCAGTTGTCCGGCAGCTTGAGCTTCTGCAGGACCGATTGCCGCCGTTTCCTCGCACGGTCGCAATCAGCACGATCGAGGCGGCTTTCAACGAGCCGATCGGCCGAATTTTCGTGGATTTCGGGGAGCCGGTCGCGGCCGCCTCCATCGCCCAGGTCCATCGCGCCCGCGTCAAGGATAGGGAGGGCGAACGGGACGTCGCCGTCAAGGTGCTGCGCCCCGGCGTCGAGTGGCATTTCCGGCGCGATCTCGGTGATATGTATTTCGCGGCGCGCCTAGCGGAGCGCTGGATCAGCGATGCTCGCCGCCTGAAGCTCGTCGAGGTCGTTGATACGCTCGCCCGCACCGTCAAGATGGAGATGGACTTCCGGCTGGAAGCCGCCGCCGCTTCCGAATTCGCCGAGAACGTCGCCAAGGACCCGGATTTTCAAGTTCCGCGTATCGATTGGGATCGGACCGCAAAAGAGGTCCTCACGCTTGAGTGGATCAACGGAACGCCATTGTCCGACATCAAGGCGCTCGCCCGCAAAGGCTATGATTTACCGGACCTTGGCCGCATTGTCGTGCAATCCTTCCTGCGCACCGCGATGCGGGACGGTTTTTTTCATGCCGACATGCATCAGGGGAACTTGTTCGTTGACCCGCAGGGGCGCCTCACCGCCGTAGATTTCGGTATCATGGGCCGCCTCGGTTTCAAGGAGCGGCGTTTTCTCGCGGAGATCCTCTATGGTTTCATCAAGCGCGATTACCGGCGCGTGGCGGAGGTCCATTTCGAGGCCGGCTATGTGCCGCGGGTGCATAAGGTCGAGGATTTCGCCCAGGCCATAAGGGCGATCGGTGAACCGATCCATTCCCGCACCGCTGACCAGATTTCGATGGCCAAGCTCTTGACGCTGCTTTTCGAGATCACCGCGCTTTTCGACATGAAGACAAGGATCGAACTTGTCCTTTTGCAGAAGACCATGGTTGTCGTGGAAGGCGTGGCGCGCACCCTCGACCCTAAACTCGATGTATGGACGACGTCCGAGCCCGTGGTTGGCGCCTGGATCGAGCAAAATCTAGGGCCCCTTGGTAAACTGCAGGACGCTGGCCAAGCAGCCTCGACGCTTGCACGCTTTGCCTCGAACTTGCCGGCGGTGCTTTTACGTGGCGAGAATATCGTGAACCAGTTAGAAGGCATGGCCGAAAACGGTTTCGAATTGTCCGAATCCGCGATCCAGAAGATCGGCGAAGCGCAAGCGCGCGGCGCGCGCCTCGGCCACATCGCGCTCTGGCTCATCGCCGCAATGGCTCTACTGATGTTGTTTCGCTGACAAGGCGTCGGGATCGGGAACTTCCCGCTCATGAGGAACGAAGCGGCGGGCTTACGGTTATCTTAGCGTCATTGGCGGCAAGCGGAGCCTTGGCTTATGGTGTCCCGGCATTCCGATGAGACAAAAAAGCTCGTGGCCGCGCTTCTAGCAAAGCACGGACGCACCTATTGCGACGAACTCGCCATCGACATAGCACGCAACACCCCTTCGGTTCTGTTCCGATGGCTTTGCGCGACGATTTTGTTTTCTGCCCGGATCAGCGCAGGAACCGCTATGGCGGCCGCCACAGCCCTGACACGGCAAGGATGGACCTCGGCTCGCAAAATGGCGGCGAGCACATGGGAAGAGCGCACGCATGTGCTGAATGCTGCAGGCTATGCCCGCTACGATGAGAGCACAGCCACCAAGCTCGGAGAAGACGCGAACTTCCTCCTTGACCAATATGGCGGCGATTTGCGCCGTCTGCGCGAAAGAGCCGGCCGCGATCCGGCAGAAGAGCATCGGCTCATTCAAGAGTTCAAAGGGATCGGCCCCGTTGGCGGGGACATTTTCTGTCGTGAAATGCAAATTGTTTGGCAGGAACTTTATCCTTTCGCGGATGCTCTCGCGCTTGACACGGCGAAGCAATTAAAGCTTGGGGATAGCGCTCAATCCCTCTCCGCGCTTGTCGGCCGTGACGATTTTCCGCGATTGGTTGCCGCTTTGGTGCGCACCCATCTTGCCGGCGATTACGATGACGTGAGGCGGGAGGCGGCGGCGTGATGAAGGAGTCGTTGATGAGGACGCGCATAATCGCTGGGATTGCCATCATCCTGACGGCAGTCGCGCTGGTTCCAAGCGGCGCCCATCTCTTTTCCCTCCCAAATAAAATTAGCCTCACGGAAGAGGATTATTTTCTGGCGCAGAGTCTTTATCGCGGCTGGTCTTTTTTCGGGATCGCGTTGATCGGCGCTTTCCTCGCTGATGTTATCCTTGCATTTCTCCTGCGCGGGCAAGGCGCGAGCTTTTATCTCGCCTGTGCCGGTGCGATCTGTCTCGGTCTTGTTCTTTCGGTTTTTTTAACCAGGATTTATCCCGTCAACCATATGACCCACAATTGGACGGTTATCCCCGATGATTGGACTGCCTTACGGCTGCAATGGGAAACCGCCCATGCCATCAATGCGGTGATAACCTTCGTTGCGCTCTGCTGCGTCACTGCGGCCGCGCTTACGAAGAAAGCTGCGGCCTGGTCCCATTAAGAATAGTCTTGAGAGCCACCAACGGGCAGGAGGCTCAAGCGCTTTCCTTGGCGCGGAATGCGCGCTTGCGCTCATTGGGGTCAAGCAGCGATTTGCGCAGCCTGATCGATTTTGGCGTGACTTCGACAAGCTCGTCATCCTCGATATAGGCGAGCGCTTTTTCGAGTGTCATTTTGATGGGCGGCGTCAGGCGAACCGCCTCATCCTTTCCGGCGGCGCGGATATTGGTGAGCTGCTTTCCCTTCAAGACATTGATTTCGAGGTCGTTTTCCCGGGTGTGCTCGCCAACGATCATGCCCCGATAGACTTTGCAGCCGGGCTCGATCATCATCGGGCCCCGGTCTTCGAGCTTCCACATCGCATAAGCAACCGATTCGCCATTGTCATTGGAGATCAGAACCCCGTTGCGCCGCCCGGCGATCTCGCCTTTCCACGGCGCATAGGAGTGGAACAGCCGGTTCATGACAGCAGTCCCGCGCGTGTCGGTCAAAAGCTCCCCCTGATAACCGATAAGGCCGCGCGTTGGCGCATAAAACACAAGGCGCAGCCGGCCGCCCCCGGAAGGCCGCATCTCGATCATCTCGGCCTTGCGCTCGGCCATTTTCTGCACGACGACGCCCGAGTGCTCTTCGTCGACATCGATCACCAGCTCCTCGATAGGCTCGAGGAGCTGGTTCGTTGCTGGGTCCTTCTGAAAAACGACCTTTGGCCGCGACACACCGAGTTCGAAACCTTCGCGGCGCATGGTCTCGATCAAAATCGCAAGCTGCAATTCGCCGCGCCCCGAAACGATATAAGCGTCGGACCCGGGTGAATCCTCGATCCGCAAGGCAACATTGCCCTCAGCCTCCTTATAGAGCCGGGCGCGGATGACGCGGCTCGTCACCTTGTCGCCTTCGGTTCCGGCGAGCGGCGAATCATTGACAAGGAACGTCATGGACAAGGTTGGTGGATCGATCGGCTGCGCCTGTAAAGGCTCCGCAGCATCGGGCGCACAGAGCGTGTCGGCGACGTTGAATTTTTCAAGGCCGGCGATGGCGACGATGTCGCCCGCTTCCGCTTCCTCGATTGGTGTACGCTCGATGCCCCGGAACGCGAGGATTTTCGAGACGCGGCCATCCTCGATCACATTGCCGTTGCGGTCGAGAACCTTGACACTTTGATTGGGCTTCACCGAGCCCGCGAATACACGGCCCGTGATGAGACGGCCGAGATAGGGATTGGCTTCGAGCAATGTGCCAAGCATGCGGAACCCGCCTTCTCCCGTCGCGGGTGGCGGGACGTGTCTCAACACGAGGTCGAAGAGCGGCGCCATGCCTTCCTGTGGGCCGTCCGGGCTCTCAGCCATCCAACCCTGCTTGGCGGAACCATAGAGAATAGGAAAATCGAGCTGTTCGTCGGTCGCATCGAGCGCAGCGAAAAGATCGAACACTTCGTTGACGACCTCGCCCACCCGTGCGTCTGGCTTATCGACCTTGTTCACCGCGACGATCGGACGGAGCCCAATTTTCAGGGCCTTGCCGACGACAAATTTGGTCTGCGGCATCGGCCCTTCGGACGCGTCCACCAGAACGATCGCACCATCGACCATTGACAGAATGCGTTCTACCTCGCCGCCGAAATCGGCGTGGCCGGGCGTATCGACAATGTTGATGCGTGTGTCCTTCCAGGCGATTGACGTGACCTTAGCCATAATCGTGATGCCGCGCTCTTTTTCGAGGTCGTTCGAATCCATGACCCGCTCGGCCACTCGCTGATTCTCGCGGAAGGCGCCGGATTGCTGGAGCAGACGGTCGACGAGCGTCGTCTTGCCGTGGTCGACATGCGCGATAATGGCGATATTGCGAAGCTTCATTTTAGACCTTGAAACAAATTTGCCGCGCCCGGACGGCCAAAGGACCGTACACCATCCAGACGACGCTTTTTTGTGAGGAACGCCAGAGAGCCTCAATATAGGGAGGCTCCTTCGCGGTTGCAGCATCCATACAGGAAACAAAGTGATTTGAAAACCAAATCATTCGCCTTCTGCTGCTCCCGGGCCTTGGCGAAGCCCGTTCCGGATCAATTTTGCCGCTTCCACAACTCGTAAAAATGATTGAGCGGCCCGGGACCATGGCCGGCGGAAAGCTGATCGGCCGCCTCCAGCGTGCCGGAAAGATAAGTTTTTGCCGCGCCTATGGCCTCGGCGAGCGGGCGGCCTTGCGCGAGATAGGCCGCGATCGCTGAGGACAGCGTGCAGCCGGTGCCATGCGTGTTGTGGGTTGCAACCCGAGGCGCGGAAAACAGATGATAGGAATTGCCGTCGAACAAGAGATCCTCGGAAACGGCAGCCCCCGTATGCCCCCCCTTTATCAGCACAGCTTTTGCGCCGCGCGCGGCGAGCAGCATGGCGGCGCGGCGCATGCCTTCGAGATCCGCGGCGATCACATGACTCGAAAGCCGCGCCGCTTCGGAAATATTCGGCGTGATGAGGGTCGCGAGAGGGAAAAGATGCCGGACGATGGCTGCGGCCGTGTCGGATGTCGAAAGCGGGTCGCCGCTTGTCGCCGCCAGCACGGGATCGAGGATGATGAATGGAGGCTTGTAATAGGCGAGCCTCTCGGCAACCTCCTCGACAATGGCGCCGCAGGCTAGCATCCCGATTTTGACGGCCGCCACCTCGACGTCCTCGAAAATCGCGTCGATCTGGCTGGCGGCGAAATCCGCCGGCGGGACATGCATGGCTTTGACGCCTTGCGTGTTCTGGGCGGTCAAGGCGGTGATGACGGCCATGCCGTTGCAGCCAAGAGCAGCGAAGGTTTTGAGATCGGCCGCAATGCCGGCGCCGCCGCTCGGATCAAAACCCGCGATTGAGAGAAGGTTTGGGATCATGTCCTGGCTTTCAGGTGGAAAGGCGGCGCCGGATAGGTTCGCTTTCCTCGCACAGGATAAAGCTGCTGCGCAATCGCACATCGCGCCGCCCTCTCGGGTGTTCACTGTTTGTTTTTAAGGATTTCGGGCTCTGCCTTTATGCTCTGGCGAACATCAGCGGCACAGGGAGCGGAGTTTTTGGTGGAGACAGCAGACGGGCTTCAGCGCAGATGGCGAGAGCGAAGCCGCGGAGGCGTGCTCAATTCGCAAATGGCGATCACCAGCGAAGGTCTTATGCTCTGCGGAACGATCCTCGCGAAGATGACGCGGAGCAAGGACGGGCGCCTGTCGTCTCTCTCGATGACGAGCAGCGCATCATGGCGTTGCTTGCAACGGCGTATGAGCAGCTCATCGGGCTTCATATGCTGGTCAAGATCCGGCGCGCGGCGCAGCTTTGGAACGAGGGCGAGAAAGCGCTCGCCCATTTTCATCTTGATTTTGTGAATCTGCCGATTCGCGATGGTGCGGAGCTGGCGCTTCGTCTTTTCGTCGCCGGGGAACTTATCGAAGCAGGAGTTGAGCCGGGAACTTTGATGAAGGCCCAAGGCTTCGATCCAGCGCCGCCCGACATGCTGAAATTCAATCCGGGACAGC
>DATJBL010000126.1:0-12420 GCA_035515355.1 Methylocella sp. | reverse complement strand
GATGCCGCTGACCACGTGCCGGTCATCCACACGCGGCACGCCGTGCGATAAGGGAAAACAAAGAGAAATCCGCGCCATCTGGCGCTCACTCAGCAAAAATAGGCGAATCATCTCAAGCCTCCTTCAACGGAGACTTTGAATCACGCTCAAGTTAATAGGTCCTGATCCTAGCTAGTCATCTGGAACCGAAGTGCGTTTCATAATGATGTATGCGGTCTCTCTTGGAATATAGGGGCGCGCGACGATGGCTAATGCGACAGGGCGTCCAGTTGAGCCCATTGTTCTCGGTCCTGCTGAACGGGCATATCTGGAGCGACAGGTCCGACGTCATCGTGGCGCGCTCTTGTCGGAGCGGTGTCGAAGCATTCTTCGTTGCGCAGACGGCTTGCCAAGCAAGATCGTTGCTGCCGAGCTTGGTGTCGAGGAACATACGGTTGGCACATGGTGGCGCCGCGCCGGGTGCGCGAGATCATCCGCCTAAAGTTTTGAGCTTGTGTTCCGACCCGCGTCGGCTCGGCGCTCGCTATGAAGGTTGAGGACGTTTACGTGCAGAACTGCCGCTTGTGGGTGCGCTTGGACGAGAAGCCGCAAATCGGCGAATACGAGAAAGAGGGCAAGAAGCGCGTCTCTCCTGGCGCTACTGCCGATCATGTCCTAGGCTTGTGCCAGCAAAAACGCAGTGCAAAAGCTTGGTTCCACAGCATGCATATTTGACATTATGCATATTTGAAGGGGACCGGCCGGACTGCGGCCTTATAAGGGTGCCTGACAGGAGGAAGCCGCAGAGACAGTGATAAGTGGCTCTGGCCCGCGCACTCCAAAGCGGCCGTTCAAAAACGACGGAATACACTCACCCGGCAATGCCCTCCATACCGCCTTTGATAACAGCGAGAGCCACTTGAACCATTTGTCCTTCAACATCCTTCTCGGAGTTGATGTCGGCAATTTTAAACGCAGCGACTTTGGGATAGGCGATAAGGATCTTTAACGCCGCTGCCGATTCTGTACTCAGGGGACCGTCGGGCGCCGTGAGCTACATGGACGCCACCTCCGAATCAAAATGGACACGAGACGGTCGATGGCGAGCACGTCGCATCGAAACCACACACTCCACTCACCAAAACCAGGGTCCTTTTTGCGGGAAAATATGGGGTCCATTTCGGCCATCATTGACACATATGCAGCGCCACAGCATAAAAGACCTATGGGCCGCCAGGGCGCCAAGATACCGAAGAGCAAATCATACGGGGCGGGCGTCGCAAATTGTGTCGAGCAAAGATGTGGAAGCTCTTCGCGGGCTCGCGCCGTATTTGCCGGAATCGAAGCTTGTGGCACAGCCCAATTTTGGGGTCGAGAACTTATCGTGATGGGCATTAGGCGAAGATCGTGCCGCCCGTCGACGTGAAAGTAGGCGCTAGGCGCTGTAAGAGCGACGGAAACCTAGCAAAATCCGACACCAGCAATTTTCGCTCCGAGGAAACTCCGTGAAGTCTATCGCGCGCAACTGCTACATCAACCTTGATCCCGAACCGGAGCCAATCGACGTCTTCGCGCCAAAAGCCTATCGAGGGGGAAAGGATTTCTATATATCTGTCTTTAAACACATCGAAGAAGCTACGAACCTGTCTGGCTTCACATTTTACCTTGCCTATCATGTACCGGAGAGTCTACCTGAGTATGGGACAAAAATAGTTCTCGTCGTCTTTGCCGACGAAGCATTTTCGTATCGCGACTATTTCAGCAATATTCATTGCATAATAAGATGTCTGGGTACAAGGCCCTTGTATCTGGATGGATTTCCAGTAAACAAGTTACATGTGACCGCCCTCCTTCATTTCCTTTACAAGCAGTGGCAGTATGTGAATTTAATCCTGCGCGAATTTCAAAGATTCCACAGGTTGAAGGTGTCAGAAGCGTCGCGGAAGACTCTTCACATTCCGTTGGCGTTCTATTCGTATTTCCAGCCAGATGCACGACCGATTCTGGATCGGGAGATCGATTACGCATTTTTGGGGAGCATCAGCTTCGATGAACGTTTTACGAAATGGATTCACCGGCAGATGAAACCGCCCAAGATGCTTGCACGGCGCCTGATGCTCGACGCTCTTCAAAGGGTACCGAAATCGATCAAAGGGAAAATCCACACCACAGGCGACTTCTGGGAAAGCATCAAGAACCACTGCGATTATGAAGCAACCTTGGGCAATACTAAAATATCGATCTGTCCCAGAGGCACAACTTATGAAACTTACAGGTTCTTTGAATCGTGCAAAGCGGGATGCGTTATCATTTGCGAACCTTTGCCGGATGTTTGGTTCTATAAAGGACATCCAGGTATTGTGATTAAGGACTGGTCCCGCCTGCCCGCGATTATCGAAGAGCTTATCGCTGACGAGGCTATTTTGGTGGCGAGATCCGCCGCGGCCTTGGATTATTGGAACAATGTTATCTCTGAGAGCGCCGTCGCCATTCGCGTAGCGGAATTCGTGGATGGGTGTCCGTCGTCAGAGTTTTTGAAACACGAAGCGGCTTAAAATAAGAGAGTCCTCTGGCTCGTCGGGTCGGTGATGTTATGCGGATTGCCGTTGGTACAGCAAGCGGTGATTGGCAATTGTCTGTCGTTTGAATCTTTCTCATTCGATCACAATGGTCTGGCCCCTGTGCCTACCATAAACTCGGTCGGACCGGCGCATAACCGCGAATCGGGCGGTGCTTCCACCCAAGAGAGACCTTGCCGCGGTTTCTGCCGCGGGCAGCACGGTCTGGCTCTTGATGCGCCGCTTAAACTCTTCGTGCAGACGTTCAATCGCATTCGCTCTTTCACATAATCGTAGTCGATCGGAGGCTTGATAACTGGGGCCGCATCGCCAATGACATGCCAGCGATCTTCGATAATTGCCATCTCGCGTACATTGCGACCGAGTTCGCCATCGAGCACTTTGGTCTTCGCCATCTCACCCTCCTTTCCATTTCCGCATTTGGCATGGACGTCGAACCGCTGCGCCAGTTCAGCGAGCGTCTTTTCGGCCTTGATAGCCGCCAAAGCCACTTTTGCCGGGAAGGCCGAACTGTGGCTGGAACCCAGTGTCGCTCAACCCATTTTGCTGATTGCCTGTGTCGGGAAAGATCTCATGGTGAAAAAAATCTCAGTCTGCGCCGCAATTGCAGAGTGATACCGCTATTTTCCAAAAATTATATTAGCCTCATTAATCACTACAAGGACCTCGTCGCCGGGCATAAGGTTCAGTAAATCTACAGCCTCGCGGGTGACTGCCGAAGTGACAACTATTCCATGCCCCAAATCGATGCGCACGTGATCTGTGGTTACACCCTTTTGGACTTGAACCACTTTGCCTTTGATCTGGTTTAGCGCGGAAAGTTTCATATACTGAACTCCTGAAGTCCTCCATCGCTGAAGCAAGAGAGACGGAGAAGGTGAATAATCGCTGTTATACCTGAAACGCGTGTCGGATGTCCGACAGGCGCCTCTCCCCCGGCCGGACTCCGGTGCCATCCCACGCACGGCCTGAAAACGCGCGCAAAGCGGCATCGCCGTTGAGCCCCGGTCGCGTGAGGCCGGGTATCGCTCGGATGGGTAAGTCAATCAGCAATGTTTGGTTTAGTATTTTGCGACGGCCGGCGGGATGTTCCACAAGTCGAATTTGCAATCGAAGCCGACCTGAACCTGGTTTTGCTGGATGTGGCGGTTGCCAAAGTAGCCAAAATTCGGGAAAACTTTCGGGAACGTGGTGCCGCTGAAGAGCACATCATTGAAGCTCCCCCAATCCGTGTAGCGGTATTCGGCGCGCACAGACCAATTGTTGGTGATGGCATATTGGACGCCGCCGCCGACCGTCCAGCCCACCTGGCTTTCCGAGAAGTAGCTCGCGCCAAAAAAGGGCGCGAGGTGAGCCTTGCCGATCGTTGCGCCAAACCCGTCGTAATTGTATTGGGTGTTGAACTCGCCAAAGGCAACACCACCGGTGGCGTAGATGAGGAAGCGGTCCCAGGCGAAACCGATGCGGCCACGGATCGAGCCCTGAACTGGGGCGCTTGTCTGTGCTGTCAGGCTGGTGCCGTCCGGGAAGGCCAGACCGGCGGTGTTGCTCAGGCTGGTTCCGTCAACCGAGCCTTCAATACCAATCACCCATTGATTGAACTGTAAGTTGTAGCCGACATTGGCGCCACCGATCACGCCATTCGGAGTCTGTCCGACGGAGCTTGCGAAAGCGACACCGCTGTAGGGGTCAACGCCGCTCACCCGATTGGCGCCAGAGGCCCAGGCGTAGCCCACTTGGCCGCCGATATATGCGCCCGTCCAAGTAAAAATCGGAATGGGCGGTGGCGGCGTGAGGTCTGCCGCAAAGGCAGATCCGGTAAGAGCAATGGCACTCACGGATGCCAAGAGAAATGGATGACGCATAGGACCCCCGTTCTTGATTTGAACTCTATCTCGGAAATACTATGCCGTGCTTCGTCTCTGGTCTATGACAGACAGCAGTGTTTGGACTTTATATTCACCACCGTTGCGAAATCGCAACGTAATGCACAATTTTAAGGCGCGCCGTTATATTACGAATTTCTATCTGGAATTCGTCACTTCACTCGAGATGCCGAGCGGGCCTTCCGTGCTTGTCGACAAATGGAAAGATGCCCGCCTTGAAGCTTTCGGCCATATGTCGCGCCTTGGCGAGGGCCGTTGCCGCATATTCCGACGGCAATGTCGTTTTGACCGTTTCCTCGAAGAGAGAAAGCCACCGTTCGAAGTGCTCGAGTTCGACGGGAAGATTCATGTGATGCACGAAGGGCGAGCCGCTGTACCGATCAGTCCGAAGCAGTGCTTTCGACCAAAAATCTGCAACGACGCGCAAATGTGTGTCCCAATCCAGAACTGTTGCGTTGAAGATTGGACCAAGCAAACGATCCTGCCGCGCCTTGCCGTAAAATTCACGTACGCAAACCCTGATCGCCTCTTCGACTTCAGCAGCCTGCACGTCAGTCATAGCCTGGTCCCTTCTTTCAGAATTTTAGAATGTTCAGCTGGGCTTAAAGCTTTAGGCTGACTTAGCGTTCCGGAAGCGATAGTTCAGCCGCGCCAAGGTTCTGACCATGATCGTGGTGTCGCTTCTATGCGATCGGCGTTTATTACACTTCGTGTTTCATGTCTCTCGCCAGGCCGAGATAGACGGCCCGGTGGAGAGTCTCAAAGCATTCAGCGAATGATGTCGTAGCTGAAGTCCGTGGTGCCGATGCCCATGCTATTGCGATCGAGCTCCAGATGAATGCGGTCAAGGATCCAGACCATCACGTTCAATGCGCCTTGGTAGCCCCAAATCGGGTAGCGGTGGTGATGGTGCCGGTCAAAAATAGGAAAGCCGATATGGATCTGCGGTGTTCCGGTATCGCGCTCCAGATATTTGCAGTAGCTGTTGCCAATCAGCAGGTCCACCGGCTCGGTGAAGAGCAGGCTGCGCAGATGCCATAGATCCTTCCCCGCCCAGGCCCTGCCGCTCTTGCCGAAGGGCGAGGCGTGGAGCAGTGCCTGCGCTTTCGTCTCCCATTTTTTGCTGGCATTGGTGGAAACGACATGGACCGGCTCGGCCCCTAAATCCAACAGGAACTCGATCATACCGAGACAGAAATCGGGATCGCCGCTCATCGCGAATTTCTTGCCATGGAGATAGGTCGCGGAATCAGCCATGGCGTCCACCAAGCGTCCGCGTTCCTTCTTGATTTCCGGAGGGATGGGTATGCCGGTCAGGCGGGAGACTTCGGTGAGAAAGCGATCCGTCCCGCTCACCCCGATCGGGCAGTTGAGACCCACCACTTCGTGGCCCTTCTGCTTGAGATAGGCGAGCGTCTTCTCGGTGCAGAGCTCCTGCATGAGGATCGTTGCCTTGGCGTTGAGGGCTGCTTCGGCGTCGGCAACCGAGGTGCCGCCGTCGAACATCCGGAACTGGCCGTCCGTCGGAGTATCCCATACCTCGGAATTATCCGAAAGAATGGTGTAGTCCACTCCCATCAGACCAAGCAGACGCTTCAGCTCGCGCAAATTGCCTACTGTGTAGCCGTCGAAGCCACCAATGATATTGATCCTCTCATTCGGCATGCGCTCTAACGGCGCAACAGTGCCCGCCTTGCCATCCCAGAAATAGGACAAGATGCCCATCAGCATGTTGTCGTAGCCAGTGATATGGCTGCCGACAAAGGACGGCGTATGCGCGAAGGGTACGTTGAACTCTTGCGGGACCGACTCCTTTTCCCTCGCCGTCTTGATGAAAGCATTGAGATCATCGCCGATGACCTCGGCCATACAGGTGGTCGAGACCGCAATCATGCTGGGCTTGTACATGCTATATGCGTTGGCGAGGCCGTCGATCATATTGTTAAGCCCGCCGAAGACCGCTGCATCCTCAGTCATCGACGAGGAGACAGAAGAGCTCGGTTCCTTGAAGTGGCGGTTGAACTGGGTACGGAAATAGGCGACGCAGCCTTGCGAGCCATGCACGAAAGGCAGCGTGCCTTCAAAGCCCACCGCGGCAAAAATGGCGCCAAGCGGCTGGCAAGCTTTATCCGGGTTGATGGCCACCGCCTCGCGGGCGAAGTTTTTCTCGCGATAGTCCCAGCTCTTCGTCCATTCCTGGCCGCGCTCGATCTCTTTCTCCGGGGGACGGTTCTCAAACTGCTGCTGCTTCTTCTCTAGCATCTCCTTGTATTCCGGCCCCCGGAACAAACTGAAATGATCAAGCACGCCTTCGGCATTCTGCGTCATGGTTAAGCCTTTATGAGCATCGCATTCAAAAATTGGGTGCTGGTTCTCCCCACGCGAGAATCAGCGCACAGGCCTGCGGGAGCAATCATTGCGGAGCTGGATTCTCTGCCCACGGATCCTGCGCCATCTTCCACACAGGATTATTGATCGCCATGTCCATGTCACGGGCAAAGATGGCAAAGCCGTCATAGCCGTGATAGGGCCCTGAGTAGTCCCATGAGTGCATCTGGCGAAACGGGAAGCCCATCTTCTGAAAAATGTATTTTTCCTTGATCCCCGAGGCCACGAGATCTGGCTGGATCTTTTCGACGAATTTCTCGAACTCGTAGCCGTTGACGTCGTCGTAGATCAGTGTCCCGTCCTTGACGTAATTCTGGGCCGTGCGCTGGTAATCATCACTGTGGGCGAACTCATAGCCGGTACCGACGACCTCCATGCCGAGGTCCTCATAGGCGCCAATCACATGCCGCGGCCGCAAGCCTCCGACATAGAGCATGACCTTCTTGCCTTCGAGGCGCGGGCGGTATTTAGCGATGACCTCTTCCATCAAGGGCTGATATTTGGCAATGACGCGCTCGGCCCCTTCCTTGATCTTGTCGTCGAAATGGCTGGCGATCTTGTACAAGCTCTCCTGGATTTTCGATGGGCCAAAAAAATTGTACTCGACCCAGGGGATCCCGTATTTTTCTTCCATGTGACGGGTGATGTAGTTCACTGAGCGGTAGCAATGCAGCACGTTGAGCCTGGCCTTGGGCGTTCTCTCCATCTCCGCGAGGGTGCCGTCCCCCGACCATTGAGCGATGACCCGCAGGCCCATCTCTTCGAGAAGGATCCGGGAAGCCCAGGAATCGCCGCCGATGTTGTAGTCTCCGAGGATCACCACATCGTAGGGGGTGCTTTGAAAGCCGTCGCGTTTCCCATCGGTTGGATCGAGAACCCAGTCCCGGATCGAATCATTGGCAATGTGGTGGCCAAGCGATTGGGAGACCCCGCGAAAACCTTCGCAGCGCACCGGGACCATGGTTTTGCCGGTTTCCTTGGCCTTGGTTCTGGCCACAGCCTCGATATCGTCGCCGATGAGACCGATCGGACATTCTGATTGCACGGTGATGCCCTTGTTCATGGGGAACAAGGTTTCGAGCTCGTCAATGCTCTTGGCGAGCTTCTTGTCGCCGCCGAAAACGATGTCTTTTTCCTGGAAATCCGTGGTGAAGTGCATAGTAGAGTAAGTATTCACCCCAGTGGCACCAATATAATAGCTGCGCCTGCCGGCACGCGAGTAGCGGCCGCAACCGACCGGGCCATGGCTGATGTGGATCATATCCTTCACGGGGCTCCACACGACCCCATAGGAGCCCGCATAGGCGCAGCCGCGGATCGTCATGACACCCGGAATCGATTTGATGTTGGATTTGACGCCGCAATCGGCTTTGCCGTTCTGATGCACATTGAGATGCTTCGCGCGGCGCTTCCCTGTCTTCTCCGGATAGACCTTCAAGACCTCTTCGATCAACCGTTTGTTGCGAGCCTTGATTTCCGCAACGGTCTCTGTTTTCGACAAGCTCATCACCCTGCCTCGCTCTCATTTAAGGCACCGGCCGCCGGATGGCGACCACTGGCCGCGTCCGATCGTTGACGTCCGAGCCTGTCGTGATGTAAACAAAGTACATCACACTTAGGCAAGCTTAAAATGCAGGCGCGATGCGTGATTTTTAGACAAAATATAACGCAGCTAGGAAAGGGTTTTTGTCTCGCTTTTGAAAGCCGTGCGCCGGAGTCGCATTTGGCAGCGTGCGCGGGAAGGGAGGCCAGGCGGCTCTGTAGTTGAGTCAAAAGTCAGGACGAGGGCTGGAAAGAATGTTCCCCAAGCGCGCAGCAACGCCAAAGTGGAAGCGTGGCGCCAGATGGTTTTTTCGGGCTTATTAATGGATCGTCGGTTTCCGAGCGTCTCTGCCCAGACGATGGAAGAGCAGGATTCCGAGCAGAACCTGAGGTGTGCCGCATCTGGAAAGAACTGAGCCGCCCAGAAACTGACGCGGCTTTGTCACGAGGAACAGTCGTTCCCTCCTATAACGTTGAAGCAGGTGTTTACATAGAGCTATGCTGGCAGCGCCGCTCGGAAATCGAGGACTACGTAACGATTTGCGACAACAAATGGTACGGTTGTGGCGAAGGCTGCATCGACGAAGATCTCCGACGGATCGTTTCCTCACTTGGTCAACGCTTGAGGTCTAGTTAGTCCTTGCCACAAGCGCAAATTTTCGGGAACGAATGAACTGCCGTCAGCCTGGCAGAGATCGCGCCCCACGATCGCCCCGATGATAGGTTTTCTTTTCACTCTCATAATTCTGTTATCCAACTGAAACGTTCATAGATTAAAAGCGATGATAGGAGGGGGCCGTTTGCCATCACAGGTCCCATCCTCCCAAAACCTAGGTTGCTTGCCCTGATCTGGTGACGGCACCGGATCAGGGGCCTTTTGCGTCTCCAAGCCGGGCGCTTTCCAGTTGGGCGCAATTTCCAAATTTGCGTCAGTTTTTGGCCCTTGTGCCGCAAACTCCCGCCGTATCTTCATAGAGCGTGCCCTCACTCTCATTGACGGCTCAAACGAGTAGCCGTTGAGTGACTACCTCCATTTCGTTGTGGCTCGGGCTGGTTGGCTGAGGCCGATGCGGGTCAGGTGTCGCTCCCTTCCGCCGGATCAGGGGCATGGGAGCCTGGGTTTTCTTCCATCGTCTATGGCTTGTTCGAGCCGCCCGGAATCCCTTGCTCTTGTCTGAAATATCTAATAATCTGGATATATGGATACTATGGAAGCCATCACCGCCCTGTCGGCGCTCGCGCAACCGACGCGATTGGACACCTTCCGGCTACTGATCAAGAGAGAGCCTGAGGGTGTTCCCGCGGGCGAACTTGCCCGCCTCATGGCTGTGCCGCAAAATACCATGTCGGCGCATCTCGCTGTCCTCACTCGCGCGGGTCTCATCATCGGGGAACGCCACAGCCGATCGATCATCTATCGCGCAAATCTTACCCAATTTCGCCAAGTGGCGCTGTACCTCCTTAAGGATTGCTGCGGCGGCCGTCCCGACATTTGTGCGCCGCTCGTCGCCGATCTCTCCCCTTGCTGCTCAGCCGAAGGATCGCGGCCATGATTGATCCTGTGTTCAATGTTCTTTTTCTCTGCACCGGCAACAGCGCCCGTTCGATCATGGCGGAAAGCATTCTTCGCAAACTGGGAGGGGAGCGCTTCAACGCCTTCTCGGCAGGCAGCCATCCGAAGAGTGCGGTCAATCCATTCGCCCTCAAGACCATCGTTGCCTTCGGCTATCCGGCCGAAGGTTTGCGCTCGAAAAACTGGGACGAGTTCGCAACGCCCGATGCGCCGAAATTGGATTTCGTGTTCACGCTCTGCGACAGCGCGGCGGGCGAGACCTGTCCCGCATGGCCGGGACAGCCGATGACCGCACATTGGGGTATCGAAGACCCTGCAGCTGTCGAAGGTACGAATATCGAGAAGGAACGCGCATTCGCCCAGGCCTTCCATTACGTGCGGAACAGAATCACTGTGTTCATTTCGCTCCCGATCAGGAGTCTCGACAAATTGTCTCTGACCGCGCGCCTGCACGAGATCGGCCGGCTCGAAGGCGCAACACGTGCCGCCATCAAGGTTAACTGATGGTGGCGGTTAATCTGCAATGACCTAGGGAGAACAGAACATCGTGACCAAAGGCGCATCGACTGCCGATAGGGTATCGGCCAAAGTGTCCTCAATGGGAGCCTTCGAACGCTACCTGACACTGTGGGTCGCGCTCTGCATCGTGGCAGGTGTCGCGCTTGGCCAGATGCTGCCCGATCTGTTCCATGCCATTGGCGCAGCGACGGTTGCGCAAGTCAATTTGCCGGTCGCGGGATTGGTCTGGCTGATGATCATTCCCATGTTGCTCAAGATCGACCTCGCCGCTCTCGGGGAGGTGCGGGCGCATTGGCGCGGCATTGCCGTGACCATTGGCGTGAACTGGCTCATCAAGCCCTTCTCAATGGCTCTGCTCGGCTGGCTTTTCATCGGCTATCTGTTCCGGCCTTTCCTGCCCGCTGGACAGATCGACGCCTATATCGCCGGCCTTATCCTGCTGGCGGCGGCCCCTTGCACGGCGATGGTGTTCGTCTGGTCGAATCTCGTGGATGGCGAACCGCATTTCACTCTGTCGCAAGTCGCGCTCAACGACACGATCATGGTGGTGGCCTTCGCCCCGATTGTCGCCCTGCTGCTCGGCCTCTCCTCGATCACCGTGCCGTGGAACACGCTTTTGCTATCGGTCATCCTTTATATCGTTGTGCCAGTGATCGTCGCGCAGTTCTGGCGGCACATGCTTCTGGCAAAAGGCGGGCCGGTCGCGCTGGCCAAGACGCTTCGCACCTTGGCGCCTTTATCGCTCTCAGCCCTGCTTTTAACGCTTGTTCTGCTGTTCGGCCTGCAAGGCGAACAGATCATGCGGCAGCCGTTCGTCATCGCGCTCCTAGCGGTGCCGATCTTGATACAGGTCTATTTCAATGCTGGGCTGGCCTATTGGCTGAACCGCCGTCTCGGCGTTGCCTGGTGCGTTGCCGGGCCCTCGGCGCTGATCGGGGCCAGCAACTTCTTCGAGTTGGCTGTGGCAACGGCGATTGCCCTCTTCGGCTTCCGGTCGGGAGCGGCGCTCTCAACCGTCGTCGGCGTGCTGGTTGAGGTGCCAGTCATGCTATCTGTCGTCCATCTCGTCCGCCGTTCGCGTAGCTGGTACGAGCGAGACACCGCCATGCGGCCTGCCACAGCGAAAAAGGAAGCCGCCCTTTGACCATCACCATCTACCACAACCCCGCCTGCGGCACGTCCCGCAACACCCTCGCCATGATCCGGCAAAGCGGCGAGGAACCAACTGTTATCGAGTATCTGAAGAATCCACCAAGCCGCGCGCGGCTGGCGGAACTGATTAAGGCGATGGGGATTCCGGTACGGGCGCTCTTGCGCGAGAAAGGCACGCCTTACGTAGAACTCGGCCTTGCCGATCCCAAATGGACAGATGATGAGCTGCTGGATTTCATGCTGGCGTACCCGATCCTCATCAATCGGCCAATCGTCGAAACACCCAAGGGCGTGCGGCTCTGCCGACCTTCCGAAAAGGTGCTCGATATCCTCCCGAACCCGAGGATCGGCACGTTTACGAAGGAGGACGGCGAAGTTGTCATCGCCAAAGCGGGCGCGCGTGATGCCTGATCTGCTTGCAATTGGAGAAACACCATGAAGCTGAGGCTCATCGCCACTGCCCTTGCCGTGACTCTGGTGGCGACACCCGCTGCAACCGCGCTCGATGCAAACCTTCCGGCCTATCAGGCCGTCAGCGCCATTTCCGGACAGATCAAATCAGTTGGGTCCGATACGTTGAACAATGAAATGGAACGATGGGCCAAAGGGTTCGAAGCGCAGTATCCCGATGTCAAAATCGAGATCGAGGGCAAGGGCTCGGCGACGGCGCCACCGGCGCTCGTCGAAGGCGCTTCGCAATTCGCTCCGATGTCACGTCCAATGTCGGCCGATGAGGTCGGCGCGTTTGAAAAGAAATATGGCTATAAGCCGGCCCATTTTCGTGTGGCGGCTGATGCACTTG
>DATJBL010000125.1:0-18565 GCA_035515355.1 Methylocella sp. | reverse complement strand
TCACCAACGCTTGGATGTTCTCGTGGAACAACGTTTGGCGACCGGTGTCCAGGAGCAATTTCCCCTCCTCCTTTATGCCCCTGGGAATGGAGCCTTGAGGGACGACAGTGCGTCGACTGCGGCGGAGCTTGCTAGTCACGGCTATGTCATCGCGGCGATTGACGATGTCGATCTTGCGCCTCTGCCCTCCGACTTCGTAGGAGACAAGCCGCTACCTTTGGTTTTCGACTATTCGTCCGAAGAGGTCTTCGGGCGGTTCCTCCAAACGGGAGACAGCAAGGTGCGCAGAGAAGCGAAACAAGCCCTCACCGTGCTCGATCGGCTCACGGCCTGTGCCAACGTGAACTGGCACACGCGGGTCCGGTTCGACCAAGTAGGTTTTTTCGGCTTTTCTTTTGGCGGTGCAGTAGCTGCACAGGCCGCTACATGGGATCCGCGTATCGCCGCGGTGGCAAATCTCGACGGCACCTTGTTCGATCGCGCGGCTACCGGTGCACTCAAAAAGCCTTATATTGTTTTCCTTACCAAAGAGGATATTTTTCCCAAACCACTGGAACTCCAGTCTCCTGAACCGGCCAAGCGATATTTCGCAGCGCTGATGGAGAGGGATTTGCGCGAAGAAGTGGGGCTAGCCAATCAGCGTGATGGCTTTGGTTTGCGCATTCGCAATTCCTATCACGAAAACCTTTCTGATCAGGCTTTCAGCCGCCGCTTTTTCAAGACGTGGTTCCTTGTGGACCCCTACCGCGTGAAGACGATCCGCGATGCTTATTTACTTGGGTTTTTTGACACTTACCTTCGCGGCATGCCCTCCCCTTTGCTCACTCAGGCACCGTCCCCTTTCGACGAAGTCGAGATCTTGAGGGCAGACCCGTATTGGCTTGCTGCCGTACAGAAGAGTGCTCCCGAAGCAGCCGCAGGCCCGAATTGACGGGCAGCGCATCTTTTACCCTTAAGCTAAAAAGCCGCCGTAAGTGCGCCTGACTTACGACGGCAATGAATGGCAGCGCAGGAAATCCAACGCCGCAATCCGGCCTGAGCAAATTATGACCACCTCAGATGCTCACGCTTGGTTTCGTCTTCCGGAATTGCATCAAAGGTCTATACTCTGAGATGCGCCCCTAATGAGTAATAGCTCCGGGGGTATCCTCTTCGGAGGAAAGCGGCGCCATCGGTTTTGCCTCTTCTTCCCAGACAATAGGCACTGGCTGGCGAACCAGCGCGTGACTCAAGACTTCTTCCATGCGCGAAACCGGCACGATTTCGAGAGCGTTCTTGACCTGATCCGGAATTTCCGTGAGATCCTTGGCGTTTTCCTCTGGAATCAGGATCTTCTTCAAGCCCCCGCGAAGAGCCGCAAGCAGTTTCTCCTTAAGCCCGCCGATGGGCAGAATTCTGCCTCTCAGGGTGATCTCGCCGGTCATCGCAATGTCGCGCCGGATCGGAATGCCTGTCATGATCGAGACAATCGCGGTCGCCATTGCTACGCCTGCGGAAGGACCGTCCTTGGGTGTCGCTCCTTCTGGAACGTGCACATGGATGTCGCGCCGGTCGAACACTGGGGGCTCAATGCCGAAATCGACCGCGCGCGACCGGACATAGGAGGCGGCCGCCGAGATCGATTCCTTCATGACGTCGCGCAAATTGCCGGTTACGGTCATACGTCCCTTGCCGGGCATCATCACGCCTTCGATCGTCAGCAATTCGCCGCCAACCTCGGTCCAGGCAAGCCCTGTTACCACACCAACCTGATCCTCGGTCTCGGCCTCGCCGTAGCGGAATTTTGGGACCCCCAGAAAATCAGGCAGGTTCTCGCCCGTCACCGTGACCTGTTTCGTTTTGCCGGTCAAAATCTGTTTGACAGCCTTGCGCTCAAGCTTTGCGAGCTCGCGTTCAAGATTTCGAACTCCGGCCTCTCGCGTATAGCGCCGTATCAGCGTGATTAAGCCGCTATCGTCGATTGACCATTCCTTCGGTGCTAGACCATGCTTCTTGAGGCCGGCTGGAATCAGATGACGGCGTGCAATCTCAACCTTTTCATCCTCGGTGTAACCGGCGATCCGGATGATTTCCATGCGGTCCATGAGTGGTGCCGGGATATTAAGCGTATTTGCCGTCGTCACGAACATCACATTCGACAAGTCATAGTCGACCTCGAGATAGTGATCGTTGAAGCAATGGTTTTGCTCCGGATCGAGCACCTCGAGCAGCGCCGATGAGGGATCGCCGCGGAAATCCATCCCCATCTTATCGATTTCGTCGAGCAGAAAGAGCGGGTTTGAGCTTTTCGCCTTGCGCATCGACTGGATGATTTTGCCAGGCATAGAACCGATGTAGGTGCGTCTATGGCCTCGAATTTCCGCCTCATCGCGGACGCCGCCAAGAGACATGCGGACGAATTCGCGGCCAGTGGCCTTGGCGATCGACTTGCCAAGCGAGGTCTTGCCAACGCCAGGGGGGCCGACAAGGCAAAGGATGGGGCCCGCCAATTTGTTCGCACGGCTTTGGACCGCAAGATACTCGATGATGCGCTCCTTGACCTTCTCAAGACCAAAATGCTCGCTGTCGAGAACGTCCTCAGCGACTTTCAAATCCTTCTTGATTTTGGAACGCTTGTTCCAAGGGATCGATAAGAGCCAATCGAGATAATTGCGCACGACGGTCGCTTCTGCAGACATCGGAGACATCTGCCGCAATTTCTTCAATTCGGCTGTCGCCTTATCGCGCGCTTCCTTGGATAGCTTCGTTGTCTTAATGCGCTCGTCGATCTCGGCAAGATCATCTTTTCCGTCTTCGTCGCCGAGTTCCTTCTGAATAGCCTTCATCTGCTCGTTCAGATAGTATTCGCGCTGCGTCTTCTCCATCTGGCGCTTGACGCGCGTACGGATGCGCTTCTCAACCTGCAGGACAGATATCTCGCTCTCCATCAGTGCCAGGCACTTTTCGAAGCGTTTGGCGATCGAGATAGTTTCAAGCACAGCCTGTTTGTCGGAAATCTTGACCGCGAGGTGGGAAGCGATTGTGTCGGCAAGCTTCGAATAGTCTTCGATTTGAGCGACTGCGGCTACGACCTCCGGCGAGATCTTTTTATTGAGCTTGACATAGCCCTCGAACTCGCCAACCACCGATCGCGCCAGGGCTTCTACCTCGACCTTGTCAAAAGGTTCATCCGCGATCGCCTCGGCGCTCGCTTCATAGTAGTCGTCAGTGCGCGAATATCCTTGCACCTTGGCGCGCACCTGTCCCTCGACCAAAACCTTGACCGTGCCGTCGGGGAGTTTCAGAAGTTGCAAAACCGAGGCAAGCGTGCCCGTCGCGAAAATCGCGTCCGTAGACGGATCGTCGTCGGCTGCTGTCATCTGCGTGGCAAGAAGAATGAGGGAGTCGCCCTTCATCACCTCTTCAAGGGCGCGAATTGATTTCTCTCGGCCAACGAAAAGCGGCACGATCATATGCGGAAAAACCACAATGTCCCGCAAGGGCAGGACGGGATAGCTATCTACCGTGCCGGGGCGAGCAGGCTCTCGCGTCTGGGTCATTTCATCTTCCTATTCGGGTGGCCTATAGTAGAGAGATGGCGGCAACTGGGAATATTTCAAGAACCGCTTAGACGCCCCGCTGGGAGGTAAGGGCTCCCTGCTATTCGAGCTCAAGCGCTCACGCCGCTTTTCTCATTGCGTTCGGCATAAATGTAGAGCGGACGGGACTTTCCTTCGACGACGTCGGGGCCGATGACAACCTGTTCGACGCTATCGAGACCGGGAAGCTCAAACATCGTATCAAGCAAAATGCCTTCCATGATCGAGCGCAATCCCCGCGCTCCGGTCCGCCTTTCGATGGCTTTTTTGGCGACGACGTTCAAAGCCTCGTCTTGGAAGGTGAGCTCCGTGTTTTCCATTTCGAAAAGCCGCTGATACTGTTTGACGAGCGCGTTTTTCGGTTCCGTTAGGATTTTCTTCAGGGCATCCTCGTCGAGGTCATCGAGCGTCGCGATGACCGGCAATCTGCCGACAAATTCCGGGATCAACCCGAACTTCAGCAAATCCTCCGGTTCGACTTTCCGGAGAACCTCGCCAGTCCTGCGCTCGTCCGGTGCTTGGACAGTCGCGCCAAAACCAATCGACGTGCTCTTGCCGCGTGTCGAAATGATTTTTTCAAGCCCAGCAAAAGCGCCGCCGCAAATGAACAAAATGTTGGTCGTATCGACCTGCAGAAATTCCTGCTGCGGGTGCTTGCGTCCGCCCTGCGGAGGCACTGATGCCACGGTGCCTTCCATGATTTTCAAGAGCGCTTGCTGGACGCCTTCGCCCGACACGTCGCGCGTAATCGATGGATTGTCGGATTTGCGCGAAATTTTGTCGATCTCGTCGATATAGACGATCCCGCGCTGTGCCCGCTCAACGTTATAGTCTGAAGCTTGCAGCAGCTTCAAAATGATGTTTTCGACGTCCTCGCCAACATAGCCGGCCTCGGTCAAAGTTGTCGCATCAGCCATGGTGAAAGGCACATCCAGAATCCGTGCCAATGTCTGAGCAAGCAAGGTCTTGCCCGATCCAGTGGGTCCAATCAACAGGATATTGGATTTCGCAAGCTCGACATCATTATGCTTGGTTGCGTGGTTAAGGCGCTTGTAGTGGTTGTGGACAGCCACTGACAAGACCCGCTTGGCTTGCGGCTGGCCGATGACGTAATCGTCCAGAACCTTGCAAATTTCCTTGGGCGTGGGGACGCCGTCACGGCTTTTCACTAGCGAGGATTTGTTTTCCTCGCGAATGATATCCATACAAAGCTCGACGCATTCGTCGCAAATGAAAACTGTCGGCCCCGCAATAAGCTTACGCACCTCGTGCTGGCTCTTGCCACAAAATGAGCAATAAAGCGTGTTCTTCGAGTCGCTGCCGCCGACCTTGGTCATCGAACTTCTCCGTACCTGCCGGAATCATGTGCGAACTCCGGTCACGCTAGTGAAAGGCGGCGGACGCTACCGTGCGCCCACCGGCTGGCGGATCAGCACACGAACCAGCCCATTCTACGCTTCGCCCACGCTCCCCCACCAGTTAAACGCGGCATCACGGAAGCTTTGCAAAGCCGCATTACCCTTGCCACAAAACTCGCATCATATCCATGCGACGCTTTCCATACCCTAAATGCGTTTTCTCACCTAAAAATGCGATTTCTCGCCCATTCTGTGACAAATCGCACTTCTGTGACCCAGACGCTCAAAATATAAGCAATATCTATACCAACACAATAAATTTTTTCTCTCGTGACGCTCTCCGCAGAGGTGGCGAAACCGATGTTGCTTCGCTCTTTCTGCATCGGTCGTAGAAGATGTGCCGCCACCCCACAATCAATAAGCTACGACCCTTAAAAAAGGGCGCCTTGGAGGAAATCCATTGGCTTATTTGTTGTCCGCTGGCGCCAACTCTTCCGGCCGCTTAAGAATGACATGGTCGACGATCCCAAATTCTTTCGCGTCCTCGGCCGACATGAAGTGATCGCGATCCAGAGTTTTCTCGATCGAATCGTAATCCCGTCCTGTGTGATGGGCATAGATATCATTCAGCCGCTTCTTGACCTTCATGATGTCTTCGGCGTGACGGACGATGTCCGAAGCTTGACCCTGGAAGCCGCCTGATGGCTGATGGACCATGATTCGAGCGTTCGGCAGCGCGTAGCGGGCATTCACCTCGCCGGCGCACAAGAGTAGCGAACCCATGGATGCCGCCTGGCCAACGCAGAGTGTCGAGACCTTGGGCTTTATGAATTGCATCGTATCGTAGATCGCAAGCCCCGCTGTCACCACCCCGCCTGGCGAGTTGATGTACATCGAGACCTCTTTCTTCGGATTCTCCGCTTCGAGGAACAGCAATTCCGCAATGATCACCGAAGCCATGTGATCCTCGATCGGACCCGTCAGGAAAATGATCCGCTCGCGGAGCAGTCTTGAGTAAATATCGAAGCCGCGCTCACCGCGGCTCGTATTCTCAATGACTTGAGGAATGAGATAGTTATTGTAAATCTCAATCGGACTGCGATCACGCATGGCGGAGTCTTCCTTGATGGAAATGAACTTGTCTGCCCGGCAAGGAGGCGTCCGCCGGACCAACAAGAATGGCACAATGACAGGTCAGCATGGAAAAAACCTTTCCGCCAAACCTGCTCTAGATCACACGGGCTGGGCCGGACGCATCGCCGGGGTTGATGTCGCTGTCGTCGTCGTTCACCTTGTAAAGCTCCTCTTTTGAAACCTTCTTGTCGGTCAACCTAACTTGGGAAATCACGTAATCAACGACTTTTTCTTCGAAAAGGGGAGCCCGAATCTCGGCTAAAGCGTGGGGATTTTTTTGATAATACTCCCAAACGGTCTTCTCCTGGCCGGGAAAAGCGCGCGCTCGTTGCACCAAAGCTTGCCCCACTTCTTCGTCGGAGACCTTGACCTCCGCCTTTTCGCCGATTTCGGCCAAGAGGAGGCCAAGTCGCACCCGGCGTTCAGCAATCTTGAGATAGTCCGCCCGTGCTTCGTCCTCGGTCGTATTCTCGTCTTCGAAGCTGCGCCCGCTCTGCTTTTGCTCGGCTTCGACCGTGCGCCAGACCCCTTCGAATTCCTGTGTTATCATTCCTTCAGGAACGTCAAAGACAAATTTCTTGTCGAGCGCATCGAGAAGATCACGCTTCCATTTGCCACGTGATGCAGCAACATGTTCGCGCTCGATGTTCTCGTAGATTTTCTCCTTGAGCTTTGCTAGATCCTCGAAACCAAAGCCCTTCGCGAATTCATCGCCGATCTCGACCTCAACCGGTGCCGCGACAGCCTTCAGGATCACATCAAAAGCAGCAGCCTTGCCGGCGAGGTTGGCAGCACTGTAATTCTCCGGGAATGTCACCGAGATGGTCCGGCTTTCGCCGGCTTTCATGCCTTCAATCTGAGCTTCAAATCCAGGAATGAAATTGCCGGAGCCGAGCACGACGTCGACATTTTCGCCAGAACCGCCCTGAAATGGTTCATTGTCTATTTTTCCAACAAAGTCGACCGTGACCTTGTCGCCCTTTTCAGCAGTGGCCTCGCCTTCCTTGGCGTTATAAGTGCGATTCTGCTCAGCCAGCCGTGCCAAGACCTGTTCAACCTCGGCCTCGGACACGTCGGCGACGAGCCGCTCGATTTCGATATCCCCAAGCCCGCCCACCTCGATCTTCGGCAATACTTCGAGTGCGACGGTGAAGGCGAAATCAGACTGTGCGTCGAAGGCCTTTTCGATTTCTTGGGCGCTTCCGGGAAAATCGATCTTCGGCTCCGTGGCGAGCCGCAGCTGGTTATCCTCAACAATTTTGCGATTGGCCTCGTTGACCGCATCCTGGACAACCTCCGCCATGATCGAGCGGCCATAGAGACGCTTAAGATGCGACACAGGGACCTTTCCTGGACGGAATCCGGGGATGCGCGCCTTGGTCTGGACCTCGGCGAGTTGACCTTCGACGCGGTCCGCAAGATCTGCACCGGCAAGAACCACCTTGAATTCGCGTTTGAGGCCTTGCGAATTGATTTGCGTGACTTCCATTTGAAAAAAACCTCTTGCCTTCGTCGCTTTCCTGACTATTCCCGCAGACTATCGCCGGCCCGCTAAATATGGCGACAGATTGTCATCACAGCCAACGCTCCGGGTGCCACGGCACCTTTTGGTGCGGGCGGAGGGACTCGAACCCCCACGATTTTCACCACCGGAACCTAAATCCGGCGCGTCTACCAGTTCCGCCACGCCCGCCAGCTTTTCTGCCCAGCCGCCAGGGCGCTCTATAGCAATGACGGGGCCGGTATGCAGCAAAAAAACTCTGGAGGGGAGCAATGGACGCGCCAAATGCGGCTGTGGTAAATTTGTGGTGGCCGTCACGAAAAACAAGCCAAAGGCGCGACAGAACGCAAGGGGCCCATCCACATGGCATATGGATCAGGCTATAACGCGAGGGTCATCGCTCCGCCCGCGGTCCTCCTCGCGGGAGCCCTATTCGCCGGTTTTATTCTCGAACTGGTGTGGCCAATAGGCTTTCTCCCCGTGGCATACAGTTTGCCGGGGGGCTTTGTCCTGATCTCTGTCGCAGTGAACCTTATGACTTTTGCGGCGAGGGAAATGATCAAGATCAAAACGACACTTTCCATGGAAAAGCCCGCGACCGACCTTGCCACTGAGAGCGTCTACGCGTGGAGCCGCAACCCTATCTATCTCGGCATGGTTTTGCTTTGTGCAGGTGTCGCGGTTTTCACCAATTCGCTATGGATGCTCCTTCTCGCCGCCGCCCTTGGAGCGGTCTTGCAAAAGGGCGTGATCGAACCAGAAGAAGCCTATCTCGAACGAAGATTTGGTCGGAGATATTTGGATTACAAAGCGCGCGTGCGGCGCTGGATCTGACCGGCAAAAGCCACCTTCTTCCAGAGAAGCTAGGTTCCCCGACCGAATATCACGGTGTGACAAGACAAGACCATGCAGAGTAGGCCTTCCGCTGGACTGGAGGTTATCGCGTGCGCCCTTTGATTTTGGGTGCTGCACTCGCGGCTCGGACTGATGCTAAACTTTTTCTGGCCCGCGAAATTCCTAGCCCGCGATGTAGCCGTGCCGTCGGGTGTTTGCCCTCGTCATCGCTGCCCTTGCAGTGCAAGAGGATGATGCTGCAAATACGCCCCTTGATGTTCGCAAGGCTTCTAGTTCCCGGGGATGCAAAGGCCAGGTACTACGTTCAACATCAAGGCGCGTTTCTCAATCGTCTTGAACAGCGCCTTGTCGGCGCCGGAAAGCCAAATCTGCCCGTCCAAGGTCTCCAATACCTCAAAGAGAGCATCGCGCCGGGCTGGATCGAAATGGGCCGCAATCTCGTCGAGAAGGACAAGCGGCGCCAATCCGCTCGTGGCTGAAACGAGACGCGCATGTGCGAGAACGAGCCCGGTAAGGAGCGCTTTTTGTTCCCCTGTCGAGGCTTGCGCTGCCGGAGCTTGTTTCGGGCCGTGACGGACACGAAGATCACTCGCCTGTGGCCCGATCAAAGTTCTTCTGGCCGCGGCGTCGCGCGACCGGCTGTCGCGCAAAATGCCGCGATAAATCTCCTCGGCTTCGAGCGCCGGGCAGTTCGTCACCAAATTCTCGACGTCACCGACTACGGCAAGATCGGCCCACGGAAATGGAGACTCCTGATCTCGCGTTTTCAAAATAAGAGCTGAAAGACGGGAGGCCGTCTCGATCCGTGCGGCGGCTATTGCGATCGCAAGTCCGGCAGCTTCCTCCTCAATGGCGTCGAGCCAGCCGCGGTCGGCGCTATGACCCTCCTCGAGCAGACGGTTGCGGCCACGCAAAGCGCGCTCAAACGCGCTCACACGGGCCCCATGATCGGCATCAATGGCAAGCACGAGGCGGTCGAGGAACCGCCGCCGCTCCCCCGCCGGTCCAGCAAAGAGCCCATCCATCGCGGGTGTGAGCCATACCACGCGGACATGATCACAAAAAGCACGGGCGGATCCGGCCGGTGCACAGTCGATCCGGAATTTGCGTTGCGCCGGCACGTCCGTTTGAGGCTCGACGCCCGTCCCAAGCCGAATGCTGCCCGCCGGCGTTTTAAGTTCGGCGGAAACCGCAAAGCCTCCCGTCCCGCAGCTTCGCGCGAAATCGCAGAGTTCTGCACGCCGCAAGCCGCGCCCCGGGGCGAACAGCGACAAGGCCTCGAGCAAATTGGTCTTGCCAGCCCCATTCTCCCCGCTAAGCACGACGAGACGCGCGTCAATCGGAAGATCGAGCGAGCCATAGGAGCGAAAGTCGGTCAGCAGGAGCCGCCGCACGCCCGTTTGGACGAAAGCCTTGGCGGAGGGCGCCGGAGCTTCAACAAGCATTTCGCTCATTTCCAAGAAAGACTCCCGTGAACTATGTACGGCATCCATATATTCCTATCAGAGAAGGATGCCTCCCGCTCTCGACGCCCCCTTGTCGGCTTCGGCGGCGCGGGCGGTCGAGCGCGGCCATTGGGCCCGAATCGTCCTTGAATGGATCTTATTATCGCAAGCAGACAATCGGCGCTTCAAGCCGTCAGAGTAAGAAGTGATCATCGCGCCCATGACATACAATAGTGGACAGTAAGGCATGAGCAAAACCGCCAGCTTTCGCCGCATGAAACGGCAGGGCCAAAAGATTGCCGTGCTGACCGCCTACGATGCACCTACCGCTAAGGCGGAGGAAGAAAGCGGCGTCGACATCATTCTTGTTGGCGATAGTGTCGGCACCAATGTGCTCGGCTACGCCAGCGAAAGGGATGTGACCCTTGGTGATATGTGCCATCATGTTGGTGCGGTCCGCCGCGGCGCCCCACATATCCCAATCATTGCCGATCTGCCCTTTCGCAGCTACGATACGCCAGAGGTCGCGCTAGCGAGTTCCCGCCGGCTGATCGAGGCCGGAGCCGACATTGTAAAATTCGAAGGACCACGACGCGAGATTCTGGGAGCCCTGGTCGAGGCCTCAATTGAGGTCTGCTGTCATTTGGGACTCGAACCGCAGCATCACGGCGACAAATGCGTCAAGGGACGCAAGGCCGCCGACGCGATGCGGCTATTGCGTGATGCGATCGCCCTCGATGAAGCCGGAATGGGGATGCTTGTCCTCGAACTCGTTCCTGAGGAGGTCGGCGAATGGGTGACCAAAACCGTCAAGGCACCCACGATTGGGATTGGCGCCGGACGCAAAACCGATGGGCAGGTGCTTGTTATTTCCGACGTGCTCGGCTTCGGCAATATGAATTTCCGGCACAACCGGCGCTACCAGGACGTGGGGGCGTTATTGGTCGAAGCGGTGAGAGCTTATGTTTTGGATGTCCGCTCGAAAAATTTCCCGGCCGAAGACAACGTGTTTCCGATGGAGAAGGACGAACTCGCGATCTTCCTCAGCAAATATGCGTAAGTGTGGCGCCTATGCACCGAGCTTCCCTTTGACGAGTGCACTGACCTTGCCAAAATCCATGCGGCCAGGATATTTCGCCTTGAGCGCGCTGACCACGCGCCCCATGTCCTTGATCGATGCGGCGCCCGTCGCGGCGATCGTCGCGGCGATCGCCTCGTCCACTTCCACCTCGCTCATTTGGCTCGGCAGAAAGCTCTCGATGATGGCGATTTCCTCGCTTTCTTGCGCCGCAAGGTCGGTCCGGGCCGCCTTCTCGTAAATCTCCAATGATTCCTTGCGGCTTTTCACCATCTTTTGAAGCAGCGCCAATATATCCTCATTGGACACTGTTTTCCCCTCCCCCCGCGCCTCGATATCCTTGTCCTTGAGCGCGGCCATTATCATGCGAAGGGTGTCGACGCGGCGTGTTTCGCCGGCTTTCATTGCCGCCTTGAGCTCGCTGGAGAATTTTTCGCGCATGTAGAACTCCTCGCCTGTTGATGGGATTTGACGGCGGCGCCCGGCCGCTTTATCGGACTGCAGAGTTGGATCTAAAGTGAGCATGACCCAGGAGCAAGGCCACAATCTTCCGTTTTGGCGAGAACCGCGCCCGACCGCGCTTCTCGTTTTGGCCAATGGCATGGTGCTCGAAGGAACCGGCTTTGGCGCTAGAGGCGCAGTGGCTGGTGAAGTTTGTTTCAACACGGCAATGACCGGCTATCAGGAGGTTCTCACCGATCCTTCCTATGCGGGCCAGATCGTTACCTTCACCTTTCCCCATATCGGCAACGTCGGTATAAATGAGGAAGATATCGAGATGAGCAATCTCGCGGCGAGCGCGGGAGTGCGGGGTGTCATCGTCCATGCGCCAGTCACGGGGCCATCCAGTCACCGGGCCGAGGGCGATCTCAACACCTGGCTCGAGGATCGTGGTATTATTGGTGTTTATGGCGTGGATACGCGCGCACTGACTTCGTTCATTCGCGAAAACGGCATGCCGAACGCGGTCATCGCCCATTCACGAGATGGGGATTTCGACATAGATGCCTTGTGGTCGATGGCACAACAATGGCCCGGCCTCGAAGGCATGGATCTCGTGCCAGCCGTAACCGTCGCGCAGCGTTATGCCTGGACTGAAGCTGCGTGGAGGCCGGGTCAGGGCTTTCGCACCGGAGCCAATGGAAACTACAAAGTCGTTGCCATCGATTACGGAATCAAACGGAACATCCTGCGGCTTTTAACCGAGGCTGGCTGCGCAGTCACCGTGGTGCCGGCGGACACTTCGGCGGAGGCGATTCTCGCGATGCAGCCGGATGGCGTTTTTCTTTCGAACGGTCCAGGCGATCCGGCGGAGACCGGAAAATATGCGGTTCCGGTGATCAAGACCCTCATCGAGCGCAACGTCCCCACCTTTGGCATCTGCCTTGGCCATCAGATGCTGGCGTTGGCGATCGGCGCCAAAACGTTGAAGATGCATCAAGGCCATCACGGTGCCAACCACCCCGTCCAGGACTTTACGACCGGCAAGGTCGAGATTGTGTCGATGAATCATGGTTTTGCAGTCGATCCGGCAAGTCTGCCCGGCAATGCGCGGGAGACCCATAGGTCGCTTTTCGATGGTTCGAACTGCGGTCTTGAGCTGACCGACCACCCTGCTTTTTCGGTGCAGCACCATCCCGAAGCGTCGCCTGGCCCACGTGACAGCCATTATCTATTCGCCCGGTTTGTCAGCATGATGAAGAAGGCGAAGATCACAGAGCGAAAATCTAATTCCTGCGATGGCGGTTAGCATCCAGGGCTTCGACATTAACACGCTCTTTTCACTGCCATGAATTGTGCCGCATGAATGTTCCCCTGCCCTATTTGGGGGATGCACGTTGAATTGACTCATGGCATCTATCCTCACCTTCTGATTTTTAAAATTGCCCGGGGGCCTTTGCTGCATCGCGCAGCTCTTTCGCTGCAAGCAGCTTCGAAGATTGCATTGGGAGACCAAAATGGGTGACGTCATTGCTTTCAAGCTGGTCGACGACAAGAAACGTCTGAGGCCGCCGCTGGAAAGCACCGCTAAGATCGTTGCGTTCACCGGCGGGTGGCATGCACCCATGTGCAAGAGTGGGCATTTGCCGACTTTGAAACCGGTCGAGGGGTATGAGCGCTGCAGGACCAAGTTCTCCCGGTCCTTCGGCCCCCTCTGGCCACGGGTCGCCGCAGCCCTGTTCGGCGCAAGGGCACTTTCAAGCGCAGCAGTGAAGGCAAGCTAACCGCAGCGTCGCGCTTGTCCCGTGGCGACCAAAAACGCGGCGGAATTTCGTCTTGACGCGTTATCTTTCCGAACGCAGGCGGAGCCTCCGAACGGAAACTGCGGAATGGGTCACCTCGAGTGCTCAGGAGGGTGATTGCCTCTCTCCCAGGTGGTCGCGCACGGACGGATGAGCCTCCCGCCGGCGCGCAGCTGGACAACAGCTAGCTGCATCGTGGCTCGATAACAATCGAGCTCCTCGTCTTCAAACGGGCAATAAACGTCCCCTGTCTTTATTTGCTGACCAAAGCTACTTTCTTTTGGGGAAGGGCGATCACCCATCGGAGGTTGAGCGTCGCCTATCCCTTTCCCTTGGCGAGAATTGGAATGCCACTAGCGCATGATCGAGGAGCGGCATAAATTAATGCCAAGGGACCATGACCGAAGGGTCAAGCAGAATGGCACACAGCCTCGATCCTGCGGGACCACTAACGCTCGCCATCGACATCGGTGGGAGCCATCTCAAGACGGCCGTGCTTGATGCGACGGGAGAACTGTCGACCGATTCACTGCGCGTCAAGACACCAGATCCGGCGGCACCAGGTGCGGTTGTCGCCGCACTGATTGAACTCTCCCGACGGCTCGGCAAGTTTGATCGAGTCTCGATCGGCTTTCCCGGAGTGGTGCGACATGATTTGGTTTTGACGGCACCCAATCTCGGGACCAAGGAGTGGCAGGGCTTCAGACTTGGCTCGGTCATGGCAGAGGGCTTGGGTAAACCAGTTCGCCTGCTCAATGATGCCAGCATCCAAGGCCTCGGGGTTATCGCCGGGCGAGGCCGTGAATGCGTTTTGACATTGGGCACGGGAATGGGCTTTGCCTTGTTCCAGGATGGGGAAATCGCACCGCATCTGGAACTCAGCCAGCACCCCGTCCGCAAACATAAAACGTATGATGAATATGTGGGCAGGACAGCGCTCGAATCTGTTGGCAGGAAGCGCTGGAGCAAACGCGTGCATCGCATTATCGGTATTCTCGAAACCGTTATCGCCTACGATTTGCTTTATATCGGCGGGGGGAATTCAAAGCTGATCGCGCCACCATTACCACCTCGCGTGAAAGTGGTCGCCAACATCGCTGGAATTACCGGAGGCGTGCGGCTTTGGAACAGACGAATGGATCATGCGTTCGTCGAGCAGCCGCCCGCCTTTAGCAAAGAGGAGACTTAGAAGATCTGCGTCGTGTTCGGGTTGCTCTTCTGCCCATTCCTTCCACCGGGCTGGGCGCTGGGAGACCAGTGAATTGTACCCGACAGGGCAGCTTGCTTGCGCGGAGCGGCCGAGACTCAGTATAATTTTCACACCTTGCGAGTTCCTGCAACGACCTGACAGGTCACGTTCACGTCCTGTCCAAGTCTTTGTCCAAAAGGAATGGACTGCCTCGCGGCGTCATTTACCCGCTATCTTTTCCTCACCGAAGTGATCTGCTTATATGGTCGCCAGCTCGGCTCGAATCGTATATCTACGGAAACCTTATCAAGGAGTTCGACATCATGAGGGGCGACGATAGAGTCCTCGACTATCTTAATCGCAGTCTGCGCAGCGAACTCACTTCAATAAATCAGTATTGGTTGCACTATCGCATCTTTGATAATTGGGGATTTAAAGAATTAGCTAAAAAATGGCGCGAAGAGTCAATCGAGGAAATGCGCCATGCCGACCGTTTTGTTGCTCGTATTCTTTTTCTGGAAGGATTTCCTAATCTTCAGGTCCTAGATCCGCTGCGGATTGGACAGACAGTAGAGGAGATTATCCGCTGCGATCTTGCCGCCGAACTTGCGGCGCGCGCGCTCTATACGGAAGCGGCGGAATATTGCATTTCTGTTCATGATCGTGTCTCCAAGGAGCTTTACGATGACCTCCTTGTCGACGAGGAGCGCCACATCGACTTCTTAGAAACCCAGCTCGAGCTCATCAAACAACTCGGCGTGCAGCTCTACAGCCAGAAGCATATTGGTGAACTTGAAGACAGCAAGTAAGCATTCTAAGCAAGGCCGCATCGTAATTTCGTGGAAGGGTGGCCGAGTGGTTTAAGGCAGCGGTCTTGAAATTCGGTTGTTGGCGTATCAGCCAATCCCAAGCTGTCGCGCAACTTCCTGGAATCTCAGCAAATCGCCGTTCCTTTATCGTTCTTTTTCCCAACGCATCCCAGCGAGTTGGGTAGCAATTTTGGTAGCGGCGGTAGCTGATTGCCGCCGCTTGAGTTCTGCCGAGGTACAAGACCTCTCCACGCGGCAAACTCGCGGCCTGACTGGAACTGCTTACCATCACCAATGGCCGCGACAATCGCTGACGCCGTGACAGTCCCAATACCAGGGATCGTTGCCAGCCTTAGGCTGTCTCCCTGGCTGCGATGCCAGAGCAACATATCGCGCTCCAGGCTCTTAATCGTCTCACGTATACGCGTGATTTGCTCGACATAAACACGCAGTATGCCCATCAGTTCTTCAGGCAAGTCTCCAGAATTTTCTTTGATAAAAGCAATCGCTTTATCCAGCCCAGCAGCACCTTGCGGAAAGATAGCGCCGAACTCGGCGAGATGTGCGCGTAGGGCGTTGCCAAGTTGGACGCGTTGCTTAATCAACAGTTCCCGCGTCCGGTGCAGCACCTGAACCATCTGCTGCGGCATTGTTTTGAGTGTCGCGAAACGCATCGAAGGACGGCTCACTGCTTCACAAATCGCTGCAGCATCCGCGCGGTCGTTTTTCTGTCGCCGCACATAAGCCTTAACGTAAGCTGGGGGTATTAAGCGAACGTCATGGCCAAGCCGAGAGAGTTCTCGTGCCCAATAGTTTGCTGTCGCACAAGCTTCAAGACCAATCAGACAGGGCGAAAGTTTGCTAAACCAGTCAAGCATCTCGGGTCGAGCAAGCTGTTTTTGCACCACAACTTTGCCCGCGTCATCGACGCCATGGACCTGGAAGACCCATTTGGCGATATCCAGGCCGATTGTGCTAATGTTCTTCATGGATGGCTCCTTTCCCAAGTGGTTCACGAACCCGTATGGTACTCGATACCGTCGCAAGGGGCCGTCCACCCCATCAACACTTTTGCATAAGAACCGCGCTCCTGATTCTTCAGGGACTTACGTTATGCAAAAGATACTTGCAGAAGATCATCGTCGAAGCGCGCCACAAACTTCGGGTTCAACGATTTAGGAATTTAAGGGACGCTGCGGCTGCCTTTTCGCTTCGGTTGCCAAAATCCGCTGATGGTACGTTTCCGTCACGAAATCGACGAACGTCACAGCAGCTCCAACGGCTAGGCGGGCGTGACGCGGTTCGAGCCCGCGATATTTTCCGTCACGGCCATGGCCCGATCCATAGAGGCCGCGCAGTTCGGCAAGCCGTTCCGTCAGCGTCGAGAGATTGCTCAGGATCACCTTGATCGATTCGGCACCCTTAGCTTTTTCTGAAATGGCGTCTGGTACTAACTTAAGCTCCTTGGCAAGCATCTTCACGAGCTTCGGCAGATCGGTTCCCTTCGGAATGTCAACGGCCAACTTGCCGAGGATTGTTTTGCAGCAAGTTTCAACCAGCTCTTTCGCAGTACCGACAGCGAGGCTTGGGTCACGCTCAATCGCCGCTTCAATGCGCGAAATTTCCTTGTGCATCCATGCTGCGTCCAGAGCATCGGCAACGCTTTTCGCTCGCGAGGCTGCGCGCGCAGCAGAGCCACGCACCTGACGCGCTACGTAACTTGGCTTTCCTACGATCCATTCTTCCTCGACAAGCTGCCAGCCATCCGCCCTGAGCCGCTCATTGAACTCGCGCACTAACTTCACCGCTTCGTCGCGGTTTGGTCGCACGGCAGGGTGAACCATCTCGGCGAGGAACTTGAGGAAAATATCGCGCGGGCCGTCCAAGAGATTGAATCGGCCATCCGAAAAAATCCAGTCGTCCGGCCAATCGTATGGGTTGTTTACGCGATGTTGCCATATATCGCCTGCGGCATCCTTGAAACGTCCGTCGTTCGAGCGCATCGCAGAGAGATCGAACAACCGCCCTAAGAACTCGACCTCATCGAGCGCGCCATTCCAACTTACGCCCGCGACGCGGATCAGATCGACAATCTTCATTCGGGTCGCACGGGAGACTGAGCCAGCGGTCGTGCGCCACTCAGGGTCTTTGCGCACAAGGGGCGCGATTTTAACGTTCACCCAGTTAGCCGAATGTTCTCCAATGACCGGCTTCAAGGCCGTGTCAATTTGTTGCTCTATGAGTTCACGACCTGACTCAATCTGTGCGTACCACTCGGGGGCTATTCGGAGAAACAAGGTGTAGATATCGGTTCCACCATCCCAGTTGTCGTAGCCAGTTTGTTCGAACGCAGCTTGTGCCAAACGCAGAACGCTTACCGCAATATCGTGACCTTGTGCTTCAAGCAGCTTGCTTGCCGTCCCGAGAATTGCATCGGGATCATCAAACCCTGACATCCTACGATACCCTTTGTTCCCCCGCCGTCGAGTGCCATGGATTGACGACTGGAACCCGCGCCCTTTCATAATCGCTCGTGTCGCGGGAGACGACGGTTAGGCCATAATGGAGCGCCGTCGCGGCGATGATGAGATCAGGCTGTGAGAAGGTATGCCCTGCCTTGCGGCCTTCCTCGACCAAGAGCCGCCATTTGAACATAATGTCTTCGCTGACGGGCAAGACGCGCTCCTCGAACATTGGTCGTACCTTGTGCGCAAGCCAATCGTTGAGTTCCGCGCGTTTGCTCGCGTCAGACACAAGTTCAATGCCGAAGCGGATTTCGGCGAAGGTGACGGTGCTGACGTAGAGATCGTCGAGCGAATGCGCGGCGATGAAGGCCAGCACTTTGGGCTCTGGCTTCGGGCGGCGCAGTTCGGAAAGAACATTCGTGTCGAGAAGCCAACCCGTCACAGATTGACCCCGCGCACCGGCATCCGGTCGCGCTTCGGTTCGATGTCAATCTCGCGGTAGGGCGAGGCCTGCATGGCGGCGATCAGCGCTTCGCCGCTGCGCTCGCCCTTGAGGCGACGGAATTCTTCGGCGGAGACGACGACGACTTCATCCCGACCGTGGACGGTCACATGCTGCGGCCCCTCGCTGCGGACGCGCCGCACCAGCTCGCTGAAGCGAGCCTTGGCGTCTTGCAGCAGCCAGCGGCCCGGCGGACGCGGCGCCTTCGGCGGCTTGGGAGGGGTTTTTGCAGTTCTAGTCATAGTGACTAGATTATCACGTCTGGAGGTGGATTTTCAAGCGCCGCCAAAAGCCCACTTCTAAGCCTTCGCTATATGTATAATGTCCTCACATGAAGGCTGTCCCGGTCAACTGATATTTTGCCATCCCTTTGTTTGGCCGCCACGAAGAGCATCGTAAGCTTTTTTA
>DATJBL010000124.1:0-3635 GCA_035515355.1 Methylocella sp. | reverse complement strand
CAACAATTGCGACAGAGCTATTTCGCCGACAAAAAATATACCCATGATGATCACGACATCGGGCCAGTTCAGTTCGAATTCGTACGCACATAGCAGAGCGGGCAACAAGCTTTCGGGAACTTGATCTAAGCCGGTAGCGCGCTCACTAGCCCGAATCCCTAACCTCCGTTTTACGAAACTTGAAAAAATATCGCCTACCATCGCGGCAACGCCAATTTCCAGTCCGATTTTCCAGTTCACCCCAATCAGGGGCGCGACAATCATTGTGGCGAGGATTGAGCAAATCACACCTCGAACCGTCTTTGATGCTCCCAACACAGGCTGTCCATCGCGCCAAATTCTTCCAGCATCTAAAGGTCGGGACCACCTACTACCAAACAGCTTCTGCGCGATAACGGGCGCACCATTACCAATGGTCAGGAGGATCAATATTCGTCCTATTTGCGACCAATGCATAGCGTAATCAATCTGATGCTGGCAGCATGCTCCTAGGTCGTCGCTATCCACGTTCCGGCCTTTTCTTGCAGAATCGCCAGGGCGTTCGGCAGGCTACCGATGCCAGCAGCTTTGCCCGTCGCCCGAACGAAGTCGCAGGCGGCTTCAACTTTAGGACCCATCGAGCCTTCGGCAAAATTACGTTGTTGCAGCTCCATCGGGGATGCACGCCGGATCGGCACCTGGCAAGGAGTGCCCCATCCGTCAAACACTGCCTCGACATCCGTCAGCAAGAGCAGACGGTCGGCACCGAGCTCGCGCGCCAGCAGGGCGCTTGCCAGGTCCTTGTCGATTACTGCTTCGATTCCTACCAATCCGCCACTAGGTGTTCGGATCACCGGGATGCCGCCGCCTCCGGCGCAAATTACGATCACGTCGCGTTCAAGCAAGATGCGAATCACGGCAATATCGGCAATGCGTTGAGGCCGTGGAGACGCCACGACGCGGCGGTATTTGTCTCCGTCACGCTTGATCATCCAGTTGCGCTGCGCGGCAAGCTGCTGGGCTTCCTCCAGCCCGTAGATTGGACCAATCGGTTTGGTGGGATTCTGGAACGCCGAATCTCGCGGATCGACTTCGACCTGGGTCAGAAGCGCCGCGACTTTCCGCTGCGGCAGGAGATTTTCGAGCTCCTGCTCGATCATGTAACCGATGGCTCCCTCAGTTTCTGCGCCTAGAACATCAAGGGGATAACCTTCGTCCGGTCCATAACCCGCTGTCTGCAGTGCCAGAAGCCCAATCTGCGGGCCGTTGCCATGCGAAATCACCACTCGGTGTCCGGCGCTAACAACGTCGGCAATGGCGGACACAGCGCACTGGACATTGAGGCGCTGGGCGGCAGCGGTCATTGGCTCGCCTCGCCTGAGGAGCGCATTACCGCCGAGCGAGATGACTATGAGCATTATTTCGCCTCGCGCCTGCTGCGAGGCGCCGAAAGCCCGATTCGAGGGCCAGCCAAGGCCACGCCTCGCTAGCCGTCGGCTTGGGCTTGCCGCGCAATCACAGCGTTGGCTTCTCTGATTGCGCGGCCTTCATCGCCGGTTCGCTCCAAAGCTTCGTTGGCGACTTTCGCCCAGAGTTCTTTCAAAGCCCATGTTGTGGCCTTGTGCGTATGCCTTTCAGCGTCGTTGGGCGTCCAGGGCATTGATTGGGCTCCTACTGGTCGGTACGCCTTTCGGAGAACCGTTCATCTTTGCCTTAAGCAGGCGATTTCGGCGATCCTGCATGAGCAGCGATGAATCACGGTCCCGAACTTGTCGTCATTCGGGACCGTGCAGGCAGAGGTGGGGTGACTAAGAGGCTTTAACGGCGATCTTCTTTTCAGCCTTTTGCGCTTCCGGACTCTTGGGCAGAGTTACCGTCAGGACGCCCTTTTTGAAGTTCGCCTCGATCTTTTCGGGATCCACGCCCTCGGGCACCTGGAAGCTACGTTGGAAGGAACCGAAGCTGCGCTCGCGCATGTAATAGTCCTTCCGCTTCTCTTCCTTCTCGTCCTGCTTCTCTCCCTTAATCGTCAGCACGCCATTAGCCAATTTCACTTCGACGTTCTTTTCATCCATACCGGGTAGGTCAGCGGTGATTTCGTAGGCTTTATCGGTCTCCGACACATCTACCGCCGGTATCCCCCTCAGACTCGCTTCGATGCCGCGAAATGGCGCTATATCGAGGCCGCGGAATGGCGAGCGCCAAAACTCGTTGCCAAAATCCTCGAACAGGCGATCGACTTCGCGGCGAAGGCTCTCAAATGGACGCCATGTTTCCGGTAATGAACTTCGTGACGTCTCAGATTTTGCAGGCACTTTGCTGGTCGGTTCAGCCATGACGAATCTCCAATGCGGGTGGAACGACGCTGTCTGATTACCCTCAGCCCCACCGTTTGACGTTGACCTGCGTCAAAGACAGGCCAAGTAGGCCCCGCGATCAAATTCGTCTGGCCCGTTCAGGCGTTTGGAGATGCAATGATATTCCGGGCAAGGACCAAGCCTTGGCGGTGCGCCTCCTGGTCAGGCGGCAGTGGCCCGCTTTGAATTCGCGCATTGATGCGGGCCCAAGCTTCTTCGAGGCCAGCAATATAACCATCGGCGTATCCTACGGCCCAGCTTTGCTGCCTCATTTGCTTGCTGCCATCTGCCATTGTGGGAAAGCCCTTCCTTAAAGTTGATTATCGGCGCCGATGGCCCCACGGCCTTTGAAAGGCACCAGCCACAAGATTACCTGATTCGGCATTGGGCCCATTGGCCCCAAAACGGGCCGGAAGGGTTAGGCAGCGGACCCGTCGAGATCGGCCACATGCGCATTGGTCCGGATGGATATGGCCGCATGAGGTCGCGCGGGTCGGGCTCATCACTGAGCCAGCGCGTATAGTCCTGCGGCGCGAGAATGAGCGGCATCCGGTCGTGAATCTCGGCCACCATCTCGTTGGCATCTGTCGTTATGATCGCGAACGTGCGAAGCCACTCGCCGGAAGTCGGCTCCTTCCAATTCCCCCCCAGGGCGCCCAGGCCCGAACGGGCTGCCGTCCTTCATCGCGATAGCCATAGGGCTGCTTGGCCTGTCAATGAGCGTTGAAACGGGACCCCGGTTTGGAGTGGGCCCCTCGGGGCGGACAGTTGAGGCTTAGCAATTGACCGGGAAGCCGGGCTTTCGAAAGATGGAAGCCCATGCCAAAACACCGATCCCACAGCATCGAATTCAAACGTCAGGTCGCGCAGGAGTTTCTGGCCGGCGAGACACTGCACGGTTTGGCGAAACGCCACGACATTTCACGCAATCTGATTCGGGTCTGGGTCGAGAGATACCAGGCTGGCGCCTTTGACGAAGATGCCGCCGCGGCCGACCTAGTCCAGCAGTACGAGGCGCGGATCGCTGCCCTCGAACGATTGGTCGGCAAGCAAGCTCTGGAACTGGAGTTTCTAAAGGGGGCTCTGAGAGACGCACCGCGGCGGAGAAGCGCGCCCACATCCGTGATTGCCGGCCCGCAGGGCTTTCCGTCGCCGAAAGATGCCGGCTAATGGGGATCTCGCGCTCGACCTATTATGACGCGCCGGTCTTGGCGCCCGACGACACCGCAATCGTCGAAACGATCGCTGCCATTTGTGACGAGTTCGAACATTACGGCTGGCGACGCGTTCAGGCCGCAC
>DATJBL010000123.1:0-5785 GCA_035515355.1 Methylocella sp. | reverse complement strand
CGTACGGAGGAGTACTTCCGGGAAAGGGGTCGCAGGGCTGATCGCGCCGAAACCCTGCGGATTCTTGAACGTGCTGGACAAGGGAATCCCCCTATGGAAGGCGATGAACTTCCCCCGGAGCAGCGGAAGAAGCCAGGCCGGGAAGCGGCGAATGAGAGAGATTCGGCCAAGCGGGGACAGAAGAAAAGGGCCGCTGTTAAATAGGGGCGCCGCCCTTGGCCGTCAGCCGAGATCGTGCTCGTGGGTGTACTGTTGCCGACTGAAAGGCGGCGGGACAATGGATCATCCGGCCCCCGCTTCCCAATTTCTCAGTGATGACTCCACTGATGAAAACTTAGAGGCATTTACAGCACCACCTGCGGTCTCTAAGTTCTTGTAACGCCGTCAGGACATCGCCTTTCACGGCGGTAACACAGGTTCAAATCCCGTCGGGAACGCCAAATCTTTTCAAGAACTTAAGAGAAAGCAGGCAGTTTTTCGCAGGCACAAGAAGGAACAGCAGAACTGCTAGATCTCTCCGTCCTGCCGTTCCACAACTGCATTTCCCAAGATTTGTCGGTTTCTTCGTAGGCACAAAAAGGCACAGATTCACACCCCAGTTGCCGGCACCATTGCGCGGACGCGGAGCAATCGAATCACTCTACTCTGCGCTTTGGGTTTATCCGCTCGATCCTTATTTGGAATTGGTATGAAACTATCTTGAAAGCGTCACTGTTCTGGCGAACCAGCTAAGGATCGGATCAGTTTGCTTACGCTGTGCGCGACGCTGAAGGACTCTCCGATAGAAGACGTATCAAGCAGCCCAAGTCCGCAGGTTGCGGTGATCATCGCGCGCTGGGCAAATTTCTGGGGATCACCAGCCAGGGAGGCGGCTTTCAGCCAGCGAATGAAGATGCTAGCTGAATCGACGGCGTTCACTCCTGGCCGGGTGGGCACCAATCCATAGGCAACCGTTCCACCCTGTTGCATGAAGTCCAGCGCATGCCAATCAGCAAAGAACAAGTCGAGTCCTTCGTGAGCATCGAACGAAATGATATCTGGCTGCACCCGGCACATGCGCTCGAAGGGACGCGCTGCGCAGCAATGCAGTCCGGCATAGGCTCCGCGAATGCGAGCGTCCTCCAGCGTGGTCGCCAATGCGTTGAGCCGCTGTTCCTCTGAGACAGCGTCAGCGACAGTTGCGTCCAAGCACAAGGCTGGTTCATCAACAAACAGCAGCACAGGCAGGCCAGCTGATTTCAGGCGATCAATCTGCCAGCCGATGATCTGCGAGACATGAAATGAGATGGCTGCAAAAAGTGCTGGATCGGCTAGGAAGGGCCGGCCCTTGTGGAACAGATACGCCGACAGCGTGATTGGGCCCTCGATCTGCCCCTTGACGGCGAGTGCGGAGCTGAAGAGACCAAATGACAATGCTTCTTCGAACGCGCCGAAGCCTGCCGCGTTTGCCAATGTCAACTCCCCACTACTCCGATAAAGGATTTCGAGCACCGAATCGAGCTGGCCTTTTTTTACCTGATAACCATAGCCTTCGTGGCGAGGCTCGATAAGGTCTTGCACGATGGTGAGACCTTGGCCAATGATACTCTCCCGTTCTGAGAGTTGAGGTAGTTGCGGCCAAAAGGGAATTTCTGGCGAAAATTCGGCGACTGAACGAATGGCCGACGAAATAGAGGTGAGAGGCAAACTGCCGATGCCTGTGACCGCACCCGCCGCAACGAAAGGAATTCGGCAGCTGTGAGATCGAATCGCTGTGGGTTGCACTCTTATCAATTCTCCGCCAAAAAAACCTTGCCCTCAAGTCCTTAGGACAAAAGTCTTCTCTATCAGGCCCTTCAGCCTCCAATGCAGCTTCAACGCTAGCACGATTACTTCATTGATCACAGGCGCCAGAGCTTGGACATCTTGCCAATCGCTATAATAAAAGAGGCATATTTTGCGGAAATGTCGCAAGGCTACGGCTGAAGCGAAGGCGGCCTGAGATCATCAAAAGGATATGACGAAAGCCCACCCACATCCTCTGGAAAAGATCCTCGAGAGTCGCATTGCCATCATCGACGGAGCGATGGGCACGACGATCCGTACCTATGGCATGACGGAAGCGGACATCCGCGGTGAGCGATTCAAGAATTCGACGAAGGGCCTGCTGAACGACGGTGATCTCTTCTCGCTGACTAAGCCAGAGATGATCGGCGACATCCATCGCCGGTTTCTTGAGGCGGGAGCGGACATCATCGAGACGAACACGTTCGGAGCAACCAGCATCACCCAGAGCGAATTCTTTGTCGACGATCCGCGAGAGCGTGGCGGCCGAAAGGATCCCGCATTCTACCAAAAGATTATCGAAGATCCGTTTCTTGGCAGCCTGGTTTGGGATATCAATGAGCAATCGGCGCGGCAGTGCCGTGAATGGGCCGATCGTGTCGGTACTGCAACCTCGCGTCAACGGTTCGTGGCGGGGGCAATTGGGCCGCTGACCGTGTCACTGTCGAACTCGCCCGATGCCGATGATCCAGGCTTCCGCGTGGTCACATTCGATCAAGTTAAGGCCGCCTACGCTCAGCAGATGCGCGCCCTCATGGCTGGCGGCGTAGATCTGCTCTTGGTCGAGACGATCTTCGACTCGCTGAACGCCAAAGCGGCACTGGTCGCCATCCGTGAGGTGTTCGATGCGGACGGCAACGACCTGCCGGTGATGATCTCGGCGGCGGTTGGGCGCGGTGGCGAGACGATGATCTCGGCGCAGACGACTGAGGCGTTCTGGAACGCGGTGCGGCACGTGAAGCCGCTGTCGGTGGGTCTTAACTGCTCGCTCGGTCCCGATCTGATGTATCCCTTCCTGGAGGAGCTCTCGGAAAAGGCGGACGTGGCGATCTCGTGCTACCCAAACGCCGGGTTGCCGAATCCGCTTTCGGAAACCGGTTTTGATCTGGGGCCGCAAGACATGGCCCGTTATCTGAGCAATTTTGCACGGGGAGGGTTGATTAACATCGCCGGCGGCTGCTGCGGCAATACGCCCGAGCACATCGCGGCTATCGCCAAAGCGCTCGAAGGCCGGCCTCCGCGAAAGTGGGGCCCGACGCCCATTGAGGGATCTTGCGCCCTCCAAAGCGAGAGCAGGGCGTGAGCCTGCCCGCTAGCGCAAGTGTACCCGAGGCCACGGAGACGAAGCCGCTTCGTCTCTCGGGCTCCCAACCATTCACGCAGCAGCCCGGCGTCTACATCATGATCGGGGAGCGGACGAACGTGGCCGGTTCGCCCAAATTCGCGAAGCTGATCAAAGACGGCAAATATGAAGACGCTGTGAGCGTCGCTCGCCAGCAGGTCGAGAACGGAGCGAATGTCCTCGACATCTGCATGGATGAGGGCATGATCGACGGCGTCCCTGCAATGACACGCTTCCTGCAATTGCTGGCGAGCGAACCCGAAGTCGCCAAGGTGCCCTTTATGGTGGACTCCTCGAAATGGGAGGTCATCGAGGCAGGGCTGAAGTGTCTGCAGGGCAAGGGCATTGTCAATTCGATCTCGCTGAAAGAAGGCGAGGAAAAGTTTCGCCGGAACGCCGCTAGCGTTCTGAAGTATGGCGCGGCGGTGGTGGTGATGGCCTTCGACGAACGGGGCCAGGCCGCGACTTACGAGGACAAGATCCGCGTCTGCGAGCGCGCCTACCGGATACTGGTGGACGAGGTTGGTTTCCCGCCCGAAGACATCATCTTCGATCCGAATATCCTCACCGTTGCCACCGGCATGGAGGAGCACAACAACTACGCGGTGGACTTCATTAACGCCACGCGCTGGATCAAGGCCAACCTGCCGCACGCGAAGGTCAGCGGTGGCGTGTCGAACATCTCGTTCAGCTTCCGAGGAAACAACAAGGTTCGCGAGGCCATGCATTCCGCATTTCTTTATCACGCCATCACGGCGGGCATGGACATGGGCATCGTGAATGCCGGAATGCTCGAGGTCTACGAAGAGATTGAGCCTGAGCTGAAGGTGCTGGTCGAGGACGTACTGCTGAACCGCCGACCCGACGCGACCGAGCGACTGGTGGATTACGGCGAGACGCTGAAGGGCGTCGGCAAGGCGGTAAATGAAAAGAAGGCCGAGGAATGGCGCACTGGCACGGTCGAGGAGCGTCTTTCTCACGCGCTGGTCAAGGGGATCGACACGTACATCGAAGTCGATGCCGAGGAAGCCCGCGTCAAACTGGGCCGCCCTCTATTGGTGATCGAAGGCCCGCTGATGGCTGGCATGAGTGTGGTGGGTGATCTTTTCGGAGCCGGCAAGATGTTCCTGCCCCAGGTGGTCAAGTCCGCCCGCGTGATGAAGAAGGCCGTAGCGCACCTGACGCCGTTCATGGAGGCCGAGAAAGTTGCAATGGCTGCATCCGGCCAGGTGGTCAAGGCGCAGGGAAAAATCGTGCTCGCGACGGTCAAGGGCGACGTTCACGACATTGGTAAGAATATCGTCGGCGTAGTCCTCGCCTGCAATAACTACGAGGTGATCGACATGGGGGTGATGGTGCCCTGCGAAAAGATCCTCGAGCGCGCCAAGGCGGAAAAGGCGGACATGATCGGCCTCAGCGGGCTGATCACGCCGTCTCTCGACGAGATGGTACATGTGGCCCGCGAGATGGAGCGTCAGGGCTTCAAGTTGCCACTACTGATCGGCGGGGCGACCACGAGCCGAGCGCACACGGCCGTTAAGATTGCGCCTCATTACAGCGAACCAGTGGTCCACGTCCCGGATGCGAGCCGGGCGGTGCCGGTGACGACCAGCCTGCTCAGTGATGAGGGCAAGTCGGCGTTCGTGGCACAGCATCGCGCCGATTACGAGGCGGTTCGCAAGGCCCACTCCGCGCCACGCCAAACGATCGTCTCCCTTGAGACCGCTCGCGCGAGGCGGACTCCGATTATATGGCGTTCCGAGGACCTGCCCAAGCCCTCGTTTATCGGTGTGCGCGTGCTGGACAACTTTCCTTTGGCGACGCTGCGCGACTTCATCGACTGGACGCCATTCTTTCACACCTGGGGGCTGAAGGGCGTGTACCCCCGCATTCTCGAGCACGAGGGGCAGGGTGCACAGGCGCGCCAGATCTTCACCGAAGCCAATGCTCTCCTGGATGCCATCATTGAGAAGAACCTGATTACAGCGCGTGGCGTATACGGCTTCTTCCCCGCCAGCGCTGTAGGCGATGACGTCGAGTTGTACGCGGACGACGCACGAGGACAGGTGTTAGAGCGATTCCACTTCCTCCGGCAACAATCCAATAAGGAAGGCAGCGAGCCGTGCCGATCACTCGCTGACTTCATCGCGCCGAAGCAAACAGGGCTGCCCGATCACATCGGATGTTTCGCGGTCACCAGCGGGATCGGCCTGAAGGAACTGTGCGACCGGTTCAGGTCTGAGAACGACGACTACAACGCGATCATGGCGGAGGCCATCGCTGATCGCTTGGCTGAAGCTTTCGCCGAATGCCTGCACAAGCGGGTGCGGGATGAATGGGGTTACGGTCGTGCGGAGGGCCTGAGCAACGCGGATCTCATCCAAGAAAAGTATCGGGGGATCAGGCCGGCTGCAGGTTACCCGGCGTGCCCGGATCACACGGAGAAGGGTTCACTCTGGCGTTTGCTCAACGTGCAGGCGAACACGGGGATGCTCATCACTGAGTCGTTTGCCATGTGGCCCGGCTCGAGTGTGAGTGGTCTCTACTTCGCTCACCCGGAATCGCGATATTTCAGCCTCGGCAAGATCGACCGTGATCAAGTCGCCGACTATAGCAAGC
>DATJBL010000122.1:0-4774 GCA_035515355.1 Methylocella sp. | reverse complement strand
AGGGCGCTAATCCTGTGCTTGCTCATCAGCCTCGCGATCTCGCGCGTTGGCATGTCGGCAGCTGCGGTCACGACCTCCGATGTCATCAGTTCCCTTGCCTGCATGGGCTTACCTTTCCCAAAGCCGCGTGGCGTTCTATCCGTTGCAGCTTCTACCCCGCACGCACTCATAGCTGTGCCGCGCGATCATCAGATCCTCGTCGGTTGGGATCACGAAGGCTGAGACGCGACTCGTTGAACGGCTGAGGCGGGGCCCACCCGCTTCGTTGGCAGCCGTGTCAAGTTCAACGCCGAGCCATGCCGCATCCTCGAGAACCCGCCGCCTGATCTCGGCCGCATGCTCACCAATGCCTGCCGTAAAGATCAGAGCATCAAGCCCGCCAAGCGCAGAGGCAAGCGAGCCCAACTCACGGCCGATGCGATAGACGAAGAGCGCTATCGCTTCCTCCGCGCACGGAGTTCTGGCTGAGAGCAGCACCCGCATATCGTCGGTGAGCCCAGAAACACCTAGCAGCCCCGAGTGGTTATAAAGAAGATCGGCGACCGTTGCCGCATCCATTTTCTTTTCTGTCAAAAGATAGAGCACCACGCCAGGGTCGAGAGCGCCGCAGCGCTTTCCCATCGGCAGGCCATCGAGTGCGGTGAAGCCCATGGTCGTCGCAACGCTTTGCCGGTTTTTCAACGCACACATGCTGGCGCCAGCCCCAAGATGGGCCACGACGATCCGGCCCATGGCTGCCTCTCCGCCGAGATAGTGGGGTAGCACGCTCGCGATATACTCATAGGAAAGACCATGAAACCCATAGCGGCGCACGCCTTCCTCGTGGAGCTGGCGCGGCAAGGCAAACCAGGTTGCGACTTTCGGCTGTGCGTGATGGAAGGCTGTATCGAAGCAGGCGATCTGCGGCAGCTCCGGATGCAGCTGCGCCACCGCCTCGATGGCCGCGATGTGATGCGGCTGATGTAATGGTGCCAGGGGAATGAGTTTGCGCAAACTCGTGATCACTTCCTCATTGATCAGGGTCGGTGCGATAAAACGGCTTCCGCCATGCACGACCCGGTGCCCCACGGCACGTAAATGATTGGCGGTGAACCGATGTTCGAGCCATCGCAGCAAGGCAAAAAGCGCCGCCTCATGTGTCTTTGCATCGCTGAGAATCTTATCGATCAGGACAGCATTCTTGTTTCCGGCGGCGTGGAAACGTGCCTCGTGGCCAATGCCATCGATGGCCCCCGCACAGAGCGGCTTTTCATCGAGGCCGGCTTCCAGCGCCGCATAAAGTGAGAATTTGATGCTGGATGACCCCGCGTTGAGGACAAGGATGTTTTCGGTCATAGTTTGACCTGAGCCTTGCGGCGGGCCAGCAGCAGGGCAATCGCGCAGGAACCTTGCCGCGCGAGCGCGTTGTCGGCGCGGCTCGTCAGAATGATGGGCACGCGGGCGCCAAGCACGATACCGGCGATTTCGGCATCCGCCAAATATTCGAGCTGCTTTGCTAGCATGTTCCCGGCTTCGACGTCGGGGACGACGAAAATATCGGCTTGTCCGGCGACCGCAGAAACGATCCCCTTCGTCTTGGCGGCCTCTTCCGAAACGGCGTTGTCGAAAGCGAGCGGCCCGTCGAGGATCCCGCCATAGATCTGCCCCCGATCGGCCATCTTGCATAGGGCCGCGGCGTCGAGCGTCGATTTGAGTTTTGTGGAGACGGTCTCGACCGCCGATAAGATTGCCACCTTTGGCGTTGCAATCCCGAGAGCATGGGCGAGATCGATGGCATTTTGCACAATATCGCGCTTGTCATCAAGGGTAGGGTAGACATTGATGGCGGCATCCGTGATCAAGAGCGGCCTTGGATAGCCGGGCGCGTCTAAGACGAAGACGTGGCTGATCCTTCGCGCTGAACGCAGGCCTTGATCGCCGTCGATGACTGCGTGCATGAGTTCATCCGTGTGAAGGGCGCCCTTCATCAGCGCCTCGACCTTGCCCGCCCGCGCCATCGCCACGGAAAGCGTGGCGGCGGCCTCACTATGTTCGGTGGACATGAGCTCATAGGGCGAGATATCGATTTGCGCCTGCGCCGCGGCGGCGCGTATTTTGGCCTCCGGCCCGATCAGGAGCGGGACGATCAGCCCTTCGCGGGCAGCCTCGACGGCGCCGAGCAGCGACACGGCGTCGACCGGGTGGACGATGGCGGTTCGGATCGGCGCGAGATCGCGCGTCATTTCGACGAGCTTCCGGTGAAAGCGGCCCTTCTCGTGCCATTCAACCTCGGGAAGGACAATCTTCGCTCTTGAAATTTTCTCGGTGGGAGCGATGACTTCCGCCGTTCCGCTGATCACGATTTGGCCGTGCTGGTTCACCGCTTGGCAATCGAAGACGACGTGATGTTTCTCGGGCTTTTTCTCCATGACTTTGACGGTGACAGTAATCGTATCGCCAAGGCCGACGGGGCCGCTGAAGCGCAGCGATTGGGTGAGGTAGATCGTGCCAGGCCCGGGCAATTGAGTGCCAAGAACAGTTGAGATCAACGCCCCGCCCCACATGCCATGTGCCACCACCTTGTGGAACATGTCGCTCTTGGCGAAGGCTTCGTCGACATGCGCGGGATTGATGTCACCCGACATGATCGCGAAGAGTTCGATGTCCTTATAGGTTAAAGTGCGGGCAAGGCACGCGGTTTCGCCGATGGTCAACTCGTCGAATGTGCGGTTTTGGACGGTGTCCATTGGGCGCTCTGATGCTCACATGGAGGATGGGCGGCACGTTGGCCGGGGCGGGCGGTTGTCCGCGCAAGCGGACGCATTTGCACCGAGTTCGACTGCCAAGCGGTGGAGGCGGCCCACAGGCTCCAGCACCGAAGATCTGGTATTACGCCTCAAGAACATAGGTGCCAGGTGCGTCGATCAGAGGGGCGTAGCCTTTTTTCGGCGCGCCCATGGGCGGTGGCGGCACCTTCTCACTCGAATGGCAGTTGAGCCAATCCCGCCAGCATGGCCACCAAGAGCCTTCCACCCGGCGCGCGGATATCTGCCAGCTATCCGGATCGATGTAGGTGTCGGTCTCCTTGTGAGTTGCGATCTGGAAATGACGGCGCGGATGGCCGGGCGGGCTAACAATACCGGCATTGTGGCCGCCATTGGACAAGACGAAGGTGACGTCGGCATCGGTCAGCATCTGGATTTTATAAACGGATCGCCAGGGTGCGACATGGTCGGTGATTGTGCTGACCGCGAAAATGGGGGAACGGATGTCCCGCAGCGAAACCGCCTTGCCTCCGGCTTCGTAGCGGCCCTCGGCCAAGTCATTTTGAAGAAAAAAGTGCCTGAGATATTCGGAGTGCATGCGAAAAGGGAGCCGTGTGGTATCAGCGTTCCAAGCCATGAGATCGATCATAGGCGGACGCTCCCCCATCAAATATTCGTGCACTGCTGCCGACCACAAAAGATCCCTCGAGCGGAGCAATTGAAAAGCGCCGGACATTTGCTTTCCGTCGAGATAATGGCTCTGCGTCATCATGTCCTCGAGAAAGCGGACCTGCCCCTCGTCGATGAACAAGCTCAGTTCGCCTGCTTCCGTGAAATCTGTTTGTGCGGCGAACAAGGTGAGGCTTTTCAAGCGCATGTCGCCGTCCCGCGCCATCGCGGCAGCCGCGACCGAGAGCAGAGTGCCGCCGAGGCAATAGCCCACGGCGTGGATGCTGTGTTCCGGAACAATCGCTGTCACCGCGTCAAGCGCTGCCATCACGCCAAGTTGACGATAGTCTTCCATGCCAAGATCGCCATCGGCGCTTCCGGGATTCTTCCAGGAGATCATGAACACGGTGTAGCCCTGCGCGACGAGGTAGCGCACGAGCGAATTTTGTGACGACAAATCGAGGATATAGTACTTCATAATCCAGGCCGGCACGATGAGGACCGGTTCTGACCGCACCGCCGCCGTCGTGGGAGCATATTGGATGAGCTCGATGAGCCGATTGCGGAAGACGACCTTGCCGGGTGTGGTCGCGACGTCGCGGCCAACCTCGAATGCTTCGGCGCCGACTGGCTTTCCTCCTACCGCTTGCCGTTGGAAATCTTCCCAGAAATTGAGCGCGCCGCGGAGGAAATTCATGCCGTTTTGCTTGAAGGTTTGCGTGACAACCTCGGGATTGGTGAGCGGAAAATTCTTTGGCGAGATGGTGTCGAGCACTTGGCGCGCCAGAAAGGCTACGACGTCTTCATGGTGCTTGCTGACCCCGGGAACATCGGATACCGCCTTGTGCCACCATTGCTGGGTGAGCAGAAAGCCTTGGGAAATGACATTGAAGGGCCAATGCCGCCATTCTTCCCCGCTAAACCGCTTGTCTTGGGGAAGCGGCTCGATGCACAGTGGGATATTGGAGCCCGGCCCATCGTTCCAGCAGTAACAGAGGAACGTCGCCACCGCTGCGACAGCATCCTGGCCTAGCTCAATCTGTTTGTCCGGCGACATTAAAACATGCTCGGCCCAATCCGTGTAGGCTTGACTGAGCGCAAGGGGCGAAATGCCGCCGGTCAACCGAGCAACTGCGGCATGAAATCGATGATCGAAGCCGGGAAAGTCGGTATCCGCTTTCGCGGTGGCCGTTGCAGCTGGCGTGATTGCGACGTCTTGGGGGCGATCGAGCATTATGTCTCCACGGCAATTGTGTTGGGTTCGCTGAGGCGGAGCTTCATCCTATCCGATGCAATTCCCCAATTTGGGTTGCCCTCTGGGAAATGCCCGCGACAAAAAGCGCCGTTGACGCTTGGAACAA
>DATJBL010000121.1:0-44421 GCA_035515355.1 Methylocella sp. | reverse complement strand
CCGCTTAAGGGGTCAGTTTTGCACGCCGATCAACACGCAATTGGGCTGTTTCCCAACTTACCACGGCCCGAGCAAGATGGACGCGGACGCCTGCGCGAAGGAAGCGGCCGAACGAACGGGCTTGGAAATTATCGAAATGCCCGTCAACTCGCGGCTCGAGTTTGGTGGCAAGGCCGCGATTTTCATCGTGCCCGAGCTCTTCGACGAAGCCGCGCCCGGCGAGACAAGGTGCTGGCGCGCGCTTTGACGCCGGTTGCTCTTTATGCCGAATGCTCTGTCAATTGAATACGAGCGTCGATATCGCTGTTCTAGCAGGTATGGCGAGGTCGCAAATCTCGTGAATAATCCCAAGCCTGAAGGCGTCGTCCGCGTTTTTGGTCCTGGCTTCTGCGAAGAGCTGCCCGGCTTGGTCCGATGTGATCTTCGTTCGCTCGACCAGGATATCCGCAATCCGCCGTTCATCTGCTAGCAGAGCATTCAGCATCTCACGTAGGTTCTTTTGCTCAAGATGTGCTTGGGTAAGCATGTCGAAAGCTGTTCCATGAAACATAAACGTGGAATGTGGACAAGCACGCCTAAGTCCGCCTGCTAAGAATACCGCATTCCCTATGGAGTCAACGCTTCCAATATTGTGTGTAGTCACCTTAATTGGCATGGATCGTAAGAAATTATATAGAGTAATTCCAGATGCAATTTGGCCACCCGGCGTTGAAAGGCATAGATAAAGCTCATCATGTCCCTGAGTGATCGCGTTTCCACATGCCGCCATAAGATGCTGAACGGTTGATGGATTAATCGGAGAATAGAAATTTATGTAAGCCGTCGTCATTAGATTCGCCTCGACAAGCGCTTGTGGATCATTACGGAAGCCGACCGGAGCACGACCATGTTGCTCTTGCCGGACGAATATCGGGCGTAGCGCGTGGACCGCCACCGCCGCCCGTTCGAGACATGCCCGCAGCCCGGCGAGCTGATACTCAAGCCGCCTCGCCGTCGCCATTGATTTCAGCGACCTCGGCCAAATACTCACTTCGAGCCGAAGCCTGCGCCTCTCGATACCGCCGCTTTATTGCAATAAGCCAGTAATTAATTAGCGGCCGTTTTACCAGCCCAAGCCCAACGAGACAGCTGTGTCGCTCGGTCCGGCGTCTTGTAACCGCCCCTCCAGCTCGTCTATAGCCAGCAGGGCAAGTATGAGGGCCTGCTTGATGGCAGGATCGTTCTGAGAATAGAGAGGCCCTCTATTGGCGATTTCAGTTGCAAATTCCTGACACCGTTGTCCGGCGGTCACAAACGCCTCATCGATTTCAGGGCTAATGCGGACATAAGAGCGTGCATTAGCAATGTATGCATCTATATTTCTTTGGAATGATTTCCAATTTGCGCGTCCGGCTCTGTGAATGTCCGCCCTCAGCATGTTGGTCACGTCAGCCCAAGGTTTGGAGATTGTCATGGAATCTGACCTTTCCACACGCGATTACGGAAAGATTGCGGATGCTCTCGAGCAGGTGCGTCCGCTTGTGGATTCCGAAGGCCGTGAGCGATGCATCGTTATTATTGGCCTCCCGGTTTTACAGTACGTTTGCGAAGGCCTTAGGCGCCTTAATCAACTTGATGCGCCCTCCGCCCACGTCAACACAGAAACTGTTTCGCGCGCCGCCGCAGTGGCCGCCAGGGACAGGGTTCAGCTCTGAGGCGCGCCTTTGGTGGCGATAGAGAATGCCTCCGCTGGGGAAGATGCTGCAATGGCGGCGTCCTTCTGAGCTAGTCCTTTTGACGAAATGGGGAACACGTCGCCAGCGGCAGTTACGCGCCAGCCTATGACCGGCGCAACGTCGTAGAGCTCGCTTTGCGTGGCGCCACCATGGCGGAGCGCAACCCAAAAGCCCGGCTGCGCCGGAATGTCCGTGAAGCTCGTGAAGCTCTGTGTGTTGGTCGTCATTGGTATTTGGTCCTTCACAAAATAGGGCGGGCAATAGGGCGCGGCGTTAACGACAACGACGCAAGCGAGATCTCCGATGTTAAGTGCAGGCGCGTAATTAAGCTCCGCGTTGAGCACAAAGATTCCCGCCTTCTCTCCTTCTAAAACGACAAATCCTTCGTCTGTTTTCTGACTGCACCGCAGAACAGCGGTCGGCCCTTCGTATGCAATCTGTAAAAGCGCGCCAATCGGGGCGTCGCTAACGCTGGGAAAGACATCGATGCTTTGAAGGGGGATTTCGTTTGGCATGGTTGAGCCCAACTGGTGACATATTGGTGACCTAACTCACCACCACCGGTGACACGCAATCGTAACTTATTGAAATTATTGGCTGGGGGACGTGGATTCGAACCACGATTAACGGAGTCAGAGTCCGCTGTTCTACCGTTGAACTATCCCCCACCTGTGACCGGCGGCAGCGCTTTGACGAGGGCATTCACTGCCCCCAGGGCCGCTCTCAGGCGCCCCGTGCATGAAGGGAGCCAGTAGCCTCACCGTAAAGGTGCGGATTTTAATTCCACAAGATCATGCCTAAAGCTGAAAGATAAGACTAAGACAATGAGCGGCCGAACTCGAGGCGATCATGGTCTAGTTGCTGGTTCGCGGGCTGTCAATGCTCGGAAACGCGCCACTTTCCCGCTTCGGAGAGGGCGCGCCCGCGTCCATCATGCTCCTCATCGAGAGGAGGCGGCGGCGCCCGTCAGCGGATTGGCCGGATCCCAGCGGTACCGCAATGTCTCGAAACGCATGTTGAATGCATCGACCAGTAAGAGCTTGCCAACCAGCCCTTCGCCAAACCCGACGATTTCACGAATGACTTCAAGGGCCATCATAGCGCCAAGAATGCCAGTCAGCGTGCCGAGCACTCCCGCCTCGGAACAGGCCGGAACCGTGCCTTCCGGAGGGGGCTCTGGATAAAGACAACGGTAGGTCGGATTGAGTTCTCCCGACGGGCCCTTCTCGTAAGGCCGCAAGACCGTCAACGAACCGTCGAACGCGCCAACCGCGGCCGTCACGAGGGGGCGCCTCTCATAAAAACATGCGTCGGACACCGCATAGCGGGTCGCGAAATTGTCCGACCCGTCGGCAACGATACTGAAAGGGGCGACCATTGCGCGGGCGTTGGCCTCGGTCAGCCTCGCTCGGATGGGCGTCGCCTTGACGTTCGGGTTCAGCCTTTCGATAGCGGCGCTTGCGCTATCGACCTTGGCGCGTCCGATGTCCGGCGTGCCATGCAGAACTTGGCGTTGCAAGTTCGACAGTGACACCTCGTCATCGTCGATGATGCCGATCTCGCCGACACCAGCCGCCGCGAGATACTGAATGAGGGGCGATCCGAGACCGCCCGCACCAACAACGAGCACAGCCGCTGCCTTCAGCTTCTGCTGGCCAGGTCCGCCAACGCCGTGCAGCACGATGTGGCGCGCATAACGCTCGATTTCCTCGGGCGAGAACATGGCCGTGACTTCCATTCTGGCGGAGGGTTGTTGAGCAAGAGAGGCGACGAGCGATTCAATCTTGGGACAGAAGCTGAGCTCGATCCCAAACTTGATCTTGCTATTAGAAGCAGTTGCACCAGTATATGTAAAGCGCGAGGGGCAGGCGTTCATGAAACGGATTTCGACAACCCGCGGCGATATGATCCCCGCCGTGATACTTGGATTGATCCCGCTTGCTGTCCTCGCAGGGGTTGCGTGCTATCAGCTTTTCAGCAACGTGCCGGACGCAATATCGGCGCGTGACGACGTCAGAAAAACCTTCGTCGTGGTCCGCACCGCGAGCGCCCTCTCCGGGGTGATCAAGGATGCCGAGCGCGGCCAACGCGGCTATCTGATCACGGGCCGCGAACCCTACCTTAAGCCTTATGAGGCGGCGAAGGAGCGTATTCCCCAGCTGATCGGCGATTTACAGCAGGCCACGGTCGATCGGCCTGATCAGCAGCGCCGGCTGCTTGCGCTTCAAGGTGACCTCACGACCAAGCTGAACGAATTGGCCGCGACGATTAAGGCGCGGCACGAACAAGGCTTCGAGACCGCCCGGGCCATGGTGGACACAGATGCCGGGCGGATGGCAATGGAGGCCGTCGAAGCCGACCTCGACGCGATTCTGGATGCGGCGGATCATCAATTGCAGTCGCGGCTGGCAACCTCGGAAGCTGTGGAAGAGCGCGCAACCCTGACTTTCGTGATCGGAAGCGCCATCGGGGCGGGCGCGCTCATCATCGGCGCCGTTCTTCTTGCGCGAGCCCATCGACGGGCCGCATCGTTGGAACGGGTGCTGCTGGCAACGCTCGACAGCGTCCGTGAGGGTATCGCAGCATTCGACGCAGATCGCCGCCTGCTCGCATGGAACCAGACATTCGTGCGAATGCTCAAGCTGCCGAAAGGGACACTGCGCCCCGGCGAATCTTTGCCGGCTCAGCGGACAAAAGAGATTGACCGCTTCAACGAGCACTTCGAGGTCCTTGAATCCGAGGTGCGGCGTAGTGGCCGAGCGGTGCTCATGGAGAGCAAGGAATCCGATGGACGATCGCTCGAGATCTTCCATAATCCCGCCGAAGATGGAGGTTCTGTCACCACTTTGCTCGACAGAACCGAGCAACGGCAAACCGAGGAAGCGCTGCGCCAGGCCCAAAAGCTCGAGGCGCTCGGCCAAATGACGGGCGGGGTTGCGCATGATTTCAACAACCTCCTCACCGTCATTATCGGCGCGACTGGCCTCCTGCGCCGCTCTGTGGGAGGGGATACGCAGGCCCTCCAGCGTATCGACATGGTGATCATGGCGGCCGAACGCGGCGCGCGGCTCATTCAACAGCTCCTCGCGTTTGCGCGGCGGCAACCGCTCGAGCCGACGACCGTCAACCTCGGGCAACTTATGACGGAAATTCTGCCTATGGTGCGAAGGGCGGTCGGGGAAAGGGTTGCTGTCGAGTGTGTGACGAGCGGCGGCCTCTGGAACGCCACCATCGACCCAACCCAGTTCCAGACGGCGGTGCTAAATCTTGCGATCAATGGGCGCGACGCCATGCCCGATGGCGGCAAGCTGACAATTGAGGTCGCCAATGCTGTGCTTGACGATGCCTATGCGGCGCAGCACGCGGAAGTCGAGCCCGGTCAATATGTGATGTTCGCGATCACCGATACCGGCAAAGGGATGGACACATCAACTGCCATGCGGGCACTCGAGCCGTTTTTCACGACGAAACCCACCGGCCAAGGCACCGGTCTGGGGCTTCCCCAGGTCTATGGTTTCGTCAAACAGTCGGCGGGTCATCTCAAGATTTATAGCGAGGTCGGTGAAGGCACGACGATCAAGCTTTACCTGCCGCGCAACATCGGTCAGGAGCCTTTGCCGCTACGAGAAGCAGTGGCTCTCGCGCTGACTGGCACGGAAACCATACTCTTGGTCGATGATGACGAAATTGTCCGGGCGACAGTCGCGTCCATGCTGGAAAATCTGGGCTATGACGTAATCGCGTCCCCAAGTGGGGTCGAGGCCCTGCGGATCTTAGAGAGAAATCAGGCGATTGACCTTTTGTTCACAGACGTCGTGATGCCGGGGCCAATCAGCGGACGCAAGCTTGCCGAACGGGCGGCGGAAATCAATCCAGCAATCAAGATACTCTTTACCTCGGGCTACACAGAAAATTCCATCGTCCACAACAGTCGGCTTGACACAGGGGTTGAGTTTTTAAGTAAGCCCTACGACCGCGAGCGGCTTGCCCGGAAAATTCGCCGGGTGCTCGATGGGCATCCTAGGAAAACCGAGGAGTCCGGGTCGGGAGGAACCGAAGGTGAAGCGCCCGCCGATATCCGGTCTTCGTCAGCCGAAAATTGAAGCAGATCCTGAACCACCCAAAAACTTTTCAAGGTTCTCCGCTCCGATCAAGGCCGGTGATTGGGCGGCACTCTCGCCCTGAGCGACAAGTGATCGCTATCAGAAAGTCGTGGCGAGCAGCTGCCTGCCGCTGGATTTAATCGATCAAATCGTGTTCAAGACAACGTCGCCCGGCAGCCACCCGCACGCAGTTCCTCAAATAGGGTTATACCGAATGCAAATGAAATCTGCTTTCTCTCTCCTCATCATTGCATCGCTTTCCATGGCGGGTCCCGCACTCTGCCAAACCGACGTGCGGGCGCAGCAGCAACAGGCATGTGAGGATGACGCCTACCGGCTCTGCCCCGATGAAATCCCTGACGAGGGGCGCGTGACTAATTGCTTGGCGCGACAGAAGGCCCGGCTTAGCCCGGCCTGCCGGGTGTGGTTTACCCAACCGTCGCGCCATCACTGAGTATAATTCTCAGAAACGCCGCTTCAGTTCCTTCATGCCGCCTGGGCCGAGGCCGAGAGCGCAGCACAAATGTCGTCGACGATGCGTTCGAGAAGATCGCGATCGTCGGCTTCGCCCATCACACGCATGACGGGCTCGGTGCCAGATGCGCGCACGACCAAACGGCCGTTCTTGCCGAGTTTGGCGCGGCCGTCCTCGACGACGCTCGCGACGTCGGCGTCCGCCAGCGGCTGGCCAGCCTTCAAACGTACATTCTTCAAGATCTGAGGCAGGGGCTCGAAACGGCGACACGTCTGGCTCACCGGCTTGCCTTCTCGCTTGACGATCGCCAAGAGCTGCAGGGCGGCAACCAGCCCGTCGCCGGTCGTGCAATGGTCCGAGAGGATGATATGGCCGGACTGCTCGCCGCCGAGGTTGAACCCGTTTTCACGCATATATTCAAGCACGTAGCGGTCGCCGACGGCGGTGCGGGCGAGCGAGAGCCCAATTTCCTTGAGGTAGCGCTCAAGGCCAAGGTTCGACATGACCGTTGCAACGATGCCTGGCCGTGACAATCGGCCGTCTTCCTTCCAGCTATGCGCAATCGCCGCCATCAGCTGATCCCCATCAACGAGCTTTCCCATCTCGTCGACAATGATCACGCGGTCGGCGTCGCCGTCGAGCGCGATGCCGATGTCAGCGCGCACTTCCCGGACTTTGTTGATAAGCGCCCCTGGTGCGGTGGAACCAACGGCCCGGTTGATGTTGAAGCCATCCGGCTCAACGCCAATCGAAATGACTTCTGCTCCCAATTCCCATAAGGCTTCCGGAGCGACTTTGTAGGCCGCGCCGTTGGCGCAATCGACAACGATGCGTAAGCCGTCAAGCGAGAGATTGCGCAAAAGAGTTCGCTTTGCGAATTCGATATAGCGGGCACGGTCGCCTTCGACCCGCATGGCGCGGCCGATGTCGGCTGGCTTCGACAATTTGAGCGCGCCCGGCTGATCGAGCAGTGCTTCAATTTTCGCTTCGACCGCATCCGAAAGCTTATATCCGTCCGGTCCAAACAGTTTGATCCCATTGTCCTCGAAAGGGTTGTGCGAGGCCGAAATCATGACCCCGACATCCGCGCGCATCGAATGGGTGAGCATTGCGACAGCGGGGGTCGGCATTGGCCCAAGCAACAGCACGTCAACTCCGACCGAAGTAAAGCCCGCGACCAAGGCATTTTCGATCATATAGCCGGAGAGCCGGGTATCCTTGCCAATCACAGCCCGATGGCGGTGCTCCCCGCGTTGAAACACGATACCCGTCGCCTGAGCAACCCTCATTGCAAGTTCGGGTGTGATTGTCGTGTTGGCAAGGCCTCTGATGCCATCGGTCCCAAAATGCTTCTGTATCATCGATCTTTATCTCCGAATGCCGTTCGTTATTCAAAGCCATGCGCATTGAAATTGAATTTTGTTATCCAAACGAACCGCGAAACACCATCTGCGTTGTCCAGACTTATCAATTTAAGCTCGATTCCGGGAAACCCATTTTGGCCAGCCTACCGAACGAACCAATCCCTGTTTGCGAGGCAACCGAGCTTAGCCACTGCGGTTGCCGACTGCGAATACCCGAATATTGGATCCTGCCTAGTGATTTATTCATATTTTGCCCGAAATTGGGTACCTTTATGGCTATGCCGCATAACGGATGACGGCGGGGAGTTATTTAGGTTTTTGTCCATGATATTCTCGAAAACGGCATTGCCCATGATCTTACAAGGTTCGAGGATAGCATTTCTGGCGATCGGCGCCAGCGCCGCAGCCGCCGTAATGGCTCCTTCGCGTCTTGCCGCCGAGGATGTCGGCACCAAATATTTGAATGCGGAGCCCAAAGAAGGCGTTGCGCAAATCCCAGTCCGCGTCGCGCAAGGATACGGCCGTCCTCCCGGAGAAATCGGCGAGCCCGGCGATCTGCCTTATCCCGGGGAACAACCGGATGGAAGTCAGCTCCTCGTCCGGATCGGGCGGCTCGAAAGCCAGATCCGGGAGATCAACGGACAGATTGAACAGATGCAGTTCGAAACCCGCAAGCTCGAGGAACAACTCAGGAAGTTTCAAGAGGACGTCGATTTCCGCTTCCACGAGGGTGGCTCGGCCGGGCCTCCGGCGAGACCTCCGCAGAAACGCAGCGAGGCGCCTGAAACGCAAAGTCTGGCGGACGCTCAGTCCATCGCACCCGGAGCTGCCGCTCCGGCGTCCCGAGGGAGCGGGCGCGGGGATGCGTTCGATCCTTCCCAAAATCCGACCGCCCCTGGCGCTCCCCGTCCCCTCGGAAGCCTGAGCCCTTCGGGGAGTGCAAATCCGGCTGGCCCCCGACGCACGGACGGCCCCCAGGCCAGTATTGATCAAAGCGATCCTGGCGCGCCGCTCGATCTCTCCAATGGGCGCTCACGCCCAGCCGGGCCGCCAGCGGCAACGCCCCCCGTTGCAATGGCACCGGCCCCATCTGGCATGACCACTCCGGGCGGCACGATGATCGCTGGGCCTAGATCTTCACGGGAAGAATTCGACATTGCCTTGGCCTATCTCAAGCAGAGAGCTTATGAAAACGCCGAAAAAAGTTTTGCTGGGTTTCTCGAAAAAAACCCCAAGAGCAAGTTCGCGTCGGACGCGCTTTATTATCTCGGCGAAAGTTTCTACCTTCGCGGACGCCAGCGGGAGGCGGCGGAGCAATATTTGAAAATATCGACCCAATATCCCGATTCGCCACGGGCGCCGGAAGCCCTTTTGCGGTTAGGCCAGTCGCTAAATGCTCTCGGTGCCAAGGAACAGGCCTGCGCGACTTATGGCGAGCTCACCCGGAAATATCCAAATGCTCCAGCCATGGTCAAGGTTGGTGCCGAACGAGAGGCTAAGCGCGCGCAATGTTGAGACCCGCCGGTGACAGAGACCGTTTCCACCAAGCGCGGTGCTGCTGATAAGCGCTTGCCCGTTTCCACCAAAACATCGGGCCGCCAGCCAAACGAGGCCAGCTTCTCAGGGCTGGACGTTCGCGAGATTTTCAAGCCGTGGGAGGCGGCGCGCGGCATTCTTCTCGCCGTTTCCGGCGGCCCCGATTCCGTCGCCTTGATGCTGCTCGCCGCGGAATGGCGGGACAGCTGTGCGGCGCCGCCCCAACTTTATGTCGCGACGGTCGATCATGGCTTGCGACAAGACTCACACCGCGAAGCGGAAATGGTGGCGAGATGGGCCGCGGAGCTTGCACTGCCTCATACAACCCTCATCTGGCAGGGAGTGAAACCCGCGTCCTGCGTTCAAGAGCGCGCACGGGAAGCCCGCTACGCTCTTTTGTTCGACCACGCGGCGAGAATTGGCGCCGACCCTGTCATGACCGCGCATCACGCCGATGATCAGGCCGAGACCGTCTTGTTCCGACTGCTGCGCGGCAGCGGAATTTCTGGCCTCTCTGGGATGGCAAGTTCCATTCAACGCAACGGAATAAAGCTTGCCCGGCCGTTACTATCCTGCACCAAGGCGCAACTTGTCTCGCTTTGCGAGACTCGGGCGCATGCTTTCTTCAGCGATCCTTCGAATGATGATTTTGCTTTTGCCAGGACCCGGATGCGGCGTCTGACACACCTTCTGGCGGAGGAAGGCCTTGATCGGAAAAGTCTGCTCAGACTCGGGCATCGCGCGGCGAGAGCCGACGCCGCTCTGGAAAGGCAGGCCGTAGCGATCGCCGCTACCCTCAACGCAAAGCGTGAGCCTGGCAAGTTCGAAGCGAATATTTTGGCCCTGGCTCATGAACCGGAGGAGATCCTCTTACGACTCCTTGCTAATGAACTAAAATTGATAAGGCGAGATAAACCGCTTCGCCTCGACCGCCTCGAAGGCGTGGCATACGGGCTTGGCAAGGCGCTGAGGGCCGGTATTGCCTACAGAACCACCTTGGGTGGGTCAAAACTGCGTCTACAAAAGGACCACAGCCTCATTATCGAGCTTGAAGGGACAAGGCGGCGCGGCAGCAATTCCACCCGCCGCCGTGATGCTGAAGTATAATCAAAGCGCACGACTCTCTTGGCAATTGCCAAAACCGGGCTTACATTAGGAAAGACCTTTGAATAAGCGGCGGCTGCTGCCTTAACCTGCGGCGGCCACTTGGCTGGAACGATGCGGGGCGGGAACGAAAATGAATCCGAATTTCCGGAATTTTGCACTTTGGGTGATCATCATCCTGCTCGTCGTTGCCCTTGTCATGCTGTTCCAAAACCCGGGACAGCGGGTGCCTTCGCAGGACATTGCATTCAGCCAGCTCCTGAACGAGGTTGATCAGGGCCATGTTCGCGAGGTTACGATCGCCGGGAATGAGATCACTGGGCATTTCACCGACAATCGCGCCTTCGCGACCTATTCCCCAAATGATCCGACGCTTGTCCAAAGCCTCTATAAAAAGAATGTTGCGATCTCGGCCAAGCCTCCCTCCGAAAGCACCAATTGGCTGATGACCCTTCTCGTCAATGGGTTGCCGCTCATTGCCATCATCGGTGTGTGGATTTTCCTGTCGCGTCAAATGCAGGGGGCGGGCGGCAAGGCCATGGGCTTTGGCAAATCCAAGGCGAAGCTTTTGACGGAGGCGCATGGGCGGGTGACGTTCGAGGATGTCGCGGGCGTCGACGAGGCCAAGGAAGACCTTCAGGAAATCGTCGAGTTCCTGCGCGATCCGCAGAGGTTCCAGAAGCTCGGCGGGCGTATTCCGCGCGGCGTTTTGCTAGTCGGGCCGCCCGGTACCGGCAAGACGCTTCTCGCGCGTGCCATTGCTGGCGAAGCTAATGTGCCGTTCTTCACGATCTCAGGGTCGGACTTCGTCGAAATGTTTGTCGGCGTTGGCGCGAGCCGCGTCCGCGACATGTTCGAGCAGGCCAAGAAGAACTCGCCATGCATCATCTTTATCGACGAGATCGACGCCGTTGGCCGCCACCGGGGCGCCGGGCTCGGAGGCGGTAATGACGAGCGCGAGCAGACCTTGAATCAGCTGCTCGTCGAGATGGACGGCTTCGAGGCAAACGAGAGCATCATCCTGATTGCGGCGACGAACCGCCCAGATGTGCTCGACCCCGCGCTTCTGCGGCCCGGCCGCTTCGACCGCCAGATCGTTGTGGCCAATCCCGATATCGTTGGCCGCGAGCGCATTCTCAAGGTGCATGTCCGCAAGGTGCCTCTCGCACCGGACGTCGAATTGAAGACAGTGGCGCGTGGCACGCCGGGATTTTCCGGCGCCGATCTCATGAATCTCGTCAATGAGGCCGCCTTGCTTGCGGCACGCCGCGGCAAGCGTGTCGTCACCATGTCCGAGTTCGAGGACTCGAAAGACAAGATCATGATGGGCGCGGAACGGCGCACAATGGTCATGACCGAGCAGGAGAAAATGCTAACCGCCTATCACGAGGGCGGGCATGCCATCGTCGCTCTTAATGTCGCGGCCACTGACCCGGTTCATAAAGCGACGATCATTCCGCGCGGTCGTGCCCTCGGCATGGTCATGCAGCTTCCCGAGCGCGATAAGCTCTCGATGAGCTACGAACAGATGACTTCACGGCTCGCAATCTGCATGGGTGGCCGTGTTTCAGAAGAGATCGTGTTCGGCAAGGAGAAGATCACCTCAGGGGCGCAATCCGACATCGAAGCCGCCACCAAGCTCGCCCGGGCGATGGTGACGCGCTGGGGCTTCTCGGACGAGCTTGGCACCGTCATGTATGGTGACAATAATCAGGATGAGGTTTTCCTCGGCTATTCCATTGGACGCCAGCAAACCGTGTCCGAGGCGACCGCGCAGAAGATCGACGCCGAAGTGCGGCGGCTCGTGGAGGCAGGTCTTGGCGAGGCAACGAAGATTATCACCGAAAAGCGCCAGGATCTCGAAACGCTGGCCAAGGGTCTTCTCGAATATGAGACGCTGACCGGGGAAGAGATCGTGGAGCTCTTGAAGGGTCATGCGCCGGTGCGTGATACGGGCGATGATCGAGAGCCGCCGCTGCGAGGCTCTCCGGTTCCCACCACGGGCGTTGTCCGTCCCAAACCAGGTCCCGAAGCCGGTGGACTAGAGCCCCAGCCCCAGGCCTAACCGCGGCGGTTAGGCTGATATACCTGATGGCTGCCTCTCACGCTTGAGTGGAAGGTAGCCATTTTCTTTGGGGCTTTTACCCTGATCTGCCAAATGACGGCTTTGGCGCTCTTTCTTTCGAATGGCCTTGCTGAGGGGTGAAGGCTTCAAACAGCCCCGTAAAATCGCAAGCGGCAAGCGGGAACCCACCCTTAGGGGGCAAACTGGACCCAGGGAAACAGGCTGCCTGCCGCTCCGCAGGCGATCGCGCAGGAACCCCTTCTGCCAACAAAAACCGGCGCTTCACAAGGGAGCGCCGGTGCCGGATCTTGATCAAGAGCGTCTTTGACCGTCCGGGACAATCGGCGGCGGGGGAGGAAAGCCGGCCGCCGAACCTTCGTCAGGATTGGCCGCCCGTCAGCACGGTGACTGCGCGGCGGTTTTGCGACCAGCAGGAGTTGTCATTACAGCTCGCGACAGGCCGCTCTTTGCCGTAGCTGATGGTCCGAATCCGCGCTGCGGAAACACCGCGAGCGACAAGATAGTCCTTTGTGGTTTCCGCGCGCCGGGCACCCAGGGCGAAATTATATTCACGGGTTCCGCGCTCGTCGGCATTGCCCTCAATCGTCACATTGTAGCGAGCATATTGCTGCAGCCAGCTCGCCTGCTTTGCAAGAGTTGCCTGTGCGGTCTCACTCAAATCGCTAGAGTCACTTTCGAAGAAAACGCGATCACCGACATTGACGGCGAAATCCTGGGGGCTTCCGGGGGTCGCCGGAGTTCCGCCGTTCAGACCGGCTAGCGCGCCATTCTCCACGGGAGCCTTGGCGCAGGCGGCGATCGCAAGGGCGGCGCCCAGCGCGGCCGCGAATTTCCATTCGCCGGTCCGTTGCAGAAAGCTCATCCCACACTCCTTCTTTTATCGCGGGGCAGGTCTTAAGGCCTACCGCCCTTTGGTTAAAGGAATGTTCCATCAACCTTGATCCAAGCTAACCTGAGAGCGTTGCATTTGAGCAAACGGACATAAGGTTAACAGATCGTTAGTGGCGAGAATACGGCTGAGATGGAGTTTCACACCACAATCAGAAGCGCCGTTTGCGCCCAATCGCCGCGTGAGCTCGTGACGGAACTCTCCCGCCCGTGAGCTCCTGGGACGGCGCTCTCGGGTCTAAGTCTTTGTTTTCTTGAATGGTTTGCAGAGAAAAGCGGGGTTGAGATCAGCTTGGAGGGGCGGCAGAGCCATGAACCTGGCCGAGTGCTCCCTCAAAGCCGTGCATCCGCAGCGCCCATTGATAGGCGATGAAGCCCCCTTTGATGAGCGGCAAGAGCCAAAGCGAGAGAACGAGGGCCAGAGTGGGCCAGATCATCGCATGGAGCCAAATCGGTGCATCTGGCCAAAATTCCTCTGCAAGAAGCATCAAGCTTCCAACGATATGGCCGACGACGAAGATGGTCAGATAGGGAGGGGCGTCGTCGGCACGATGATGGAAGAACTCCTCGCCGCACCTTGGGCAGACATCATTGACCTTGAGATAGGCGCGGAAGATCCTGCCTTGACCGCAGGCGGGACAGTAGCCGCGCCAGCCCTTGCCGATCGCCTGCCAGGCACTGCGGGGGGCGCCGGAGGGTTCACGCAGAGTTTTTGGAAATTGCCTCAAATTGGGAAATACCTGTGACCGAAGTTGCTTGTGAGACCTTGCTCGTGAAGCGGCCGCTCTCGTTTAGGATTGCGGCGTTCCGGGAATGCTGGCGGAACGGTGGGCCGCCACAGCTCCAGATTGCCAAAAGGTGTTGGCGAGGTTTGCCATCAAGGCACTGCACCCGTCAACACCAAAATCGATACGGCCAACCCGTGCGTCAAGGTGCCCTATCGATGCGACGTCGAATTACGAACTTGCGTTGCAACGTTTCCTACAAGACTTCCGTCAAAACAACAGTCTTTATTGTTGCGTCGGCGGATGACCGGAGGGCGCTTCTTCCGAGGGCATGTTGCACGCCCCAACTGATAAAGTCAAAGCTGCAAGCAGCAATGCCAATAAACGGCGCATATATACCTCCCAATGATATTGATCAAATGGATCGAAAACCGCTCCATTCGATCCCAATTTATACATATCAATTTAAGAGGGCGGCAAGGCCTTTCCCTACCGTCTTTGCAAGCACTGGTTCCGTTTCCTGGACGCCCCCTTTCCGTGAGAAAAGCCCAACGGTGTCGCCCTCGCTTCCTTTTGTCTCTCATGCTGACGAAGCTGGATCCGCGGCCGTTCCATATCGCGCGATCGCGTCGAGCATCGCCGACATGGCGTGGACGAGCGGTTCGCTTTGCGGATCGGGCACATGCCTTCGAGCAACCCAAGCAGGATCGTTGTAGGTGAACCAGACCGCACCGTCTCCAGCCTCCCAAACGAGCGCCCTCAGCGGAAGATCGATGCCGATGCGCTGACAGGCTTGCATAAGCGGCGTGCCCGCGCGAGCGCTGCCGAAAACGAGCAACGTCGTCGGGCGTAGCGCTAGGCCGGCCGCGGCGGCGCCCGCGGCGTGATCGATCTTCGCGAAAAGCGTCACGCCCTTGGCCGCGAGGTCCGCTTCGACACGTGCGATCGTGTCCTCGGCCGAATGAGCACTGCGCAGGCTAACGAGACCGTCGTCGGGCATTCTCTTCGCAGCTCTCTCGATCGCCTTCAGTTCAAGGTTTTGCGCCGGGACGGGCGCGCCGTTTTGGAGTCACCAGGAGGTCTAATCCCCCGCGACACCGGCCGCTTGGCCTTTGCTCCGCTTGGCCGGGTCTGGCGAGGCGCGCTTTCCCGCAACAATTCGAAGCGAAGCGCCCCGGCGAGCGGGGCGGCTTCCACGAGTCTCACCGTGACGATATCGCCCAGCCGGTGAATCTGGCCAGTGCGCGAGCCGATCAGCGCATGGCGGGCCGGGTCGTGCCGGAAGTAATCATCCCCGAGCATGCTCGCCGGAATAAAGCCGTCGGCACCGGTCTCATCGAGTTTAACGAAAAGACCAGCGCTCGAAGCACCCGAGACGCGGCCTTGGAAGGCCGCGCCGATCTGGTCTGCAAGATGGGCCGCGATCAGCCGTTCGGATGTCTCGCGTTCGGCCGCCATGGCTCGGCGCTCGGCAGCCGAAATCGCCGCCGCGATTTCGGCGAGTTCCTCATTGCTGGCAGGAGCCGCGCCATCCGATCCAAGATGCAGCGCATGAATCAAGGCGCGATGAACGATGAGATCGGCGTAACGGCGGATCGGCGAGGTGAAATGTGCGTAGCGGCGCAGATTGAGACCGAAATGGCCGTAATTCTCAACAGAATATTCAGCCTGCGCCTGCGTGCGTAGCACCACTTCGTTGACGATGTGCTCATTGTCGGTGCCCTTTACGCGGGCGAGTATGCCGTTAAATTGCGCGGCTCGAAGAACTTGCCCCTTCGCGAGCTTGATGCCGATCGAGGCCAGAAATTCCGCGAGATTATTGAGTTTTTCGAGTGAGGGCTCGTCGTGTACCCGATAGACGAAAGCCTCTCGTTTGGCCTCAAGCGTTTCAGCGGTGGCGACATTCGCAAGAATCATATATTCCTCGATGAGGCGGTGGGAGTCGAGCCGTGGTGGCGTCACGACTGATCTCACAGCGCCTTTCTCGTCGAGGAGAATCTTGCGCTCAGGCAGATCGAGATCGAGTGGCCCGCGCTTGTCGCGCCCGGTTTTGAGGGCGCGATAGCCTTCGTAAAGAGGAGCAAGGACGGACGCATGAAAGGGATCTGCTGCCTCGTCCGGTCCGTGATCGAGCAATGCCTGCGCCTGTCCGTAAGATAGCTTTGCCGCGGAGCGCATCATCACGCGATGGAAGCTATGGCGGAGCTTGTGGCCATCAGCCCCGATGACGATGCGGGCGGCGAGCGCTGGGCGATCCTCGTTGGGACGCAGCGAACAGAGGTCGTTTGATATCCGTTCCGGCAGCATTGGCACGACACGATCGGGGAAATAAACCGAATTGCCGCGCTCCCGCGCCTCTTTGTCGAGCGCGCCGCCGCGCGTGATGTAAGCGGCGACATCGGCGATCGCCACGCGCAAAATAAAGCCTCCCGGATTGGCGGGATCCGGGTCGCGTTCGGCATGAACCGCATCATCGTGGTCTTTGGCGTCTTCCGGATCGATGGTCACGAGCGGAATGGCACGCCAATCCTCTCGACCGGTCAAAGTCACCGACTGCACCCGATCCGCCTCCGCGATCACCTCGGGGCGAAAGACATGCGGAATGCGATGGGCATGAAGAGCAATCAGGCTTATCGCCTTTTCGCTATCGAGGCTCCCAAGCCTTTCGCACACTCTCGCAGCTGGAAGGCCAAGGCGGCCGGTGCGCAAGACCTCGACCGCCACGAGATCCCCATCACGCGCCTCGCCTTGATCACCGGGAGCGACAGCGAGCTCGCCGCGATTGACGTTTTTCTTTTCGACCGGCACCACACGGCCGCCGCCGCCCATGCTGCCGCGATAAATTCCTAGCAATTGGGCTCTAGCGCGCGAAAGAAGCTTGATGATGCGGCCGGTGTAGGCGGGCTCGCCGGGTTCCGCGCCGCGCACCGGCTCCACTCGCATCAAGGCGCGGTCGCCTGGCGACGGGGCGGGCGCTCCCGGCCTCGGCCTCGCCCTGGTCATGAGGAGGATCTTGGGTGCCGCTCCCTGGGCGGTATCCCATTCGGCGGGGACCGCGAGGAGATCGCCGTCGTGATCGCGCGAGATCACATCGGCAAGAACGACCGCGGGAAGGAGACCTGGCCTGTGCAAGCTCTTGCGCGTGCGTTCGATCGTCCCATCCGCTTCAAGATCCTTAAGCAAGCGCTTGAGGGCGATCCGGGCGGCGCCCTTGATATTGAAGGCGCGGGCGATTTCCCGTTTGCCGATCTTGCCCGGGGCTTTGTCGCCCAAGGCCTCGCGCTCGCGAGCGATGAAGGCGAGAATATCTGCGCGCGAGGGCAGAGCTTGATCACCGGTTTCGGCGATGTCCTGGCCGGACTCCTTGGTGCCGGCGGATGTTTTCACGCTTGGCTGGCCCTTTTCGATTTTGACATCGCAGGTTTCGTCGCGGATTGGCGTCCGGTTTTGGCAGCGGACTTGCGCGCAGGTTTCCCTGGCACCGTCTTCGCGGCTCTCTTCGGCGCGGCCTCTTTTTTCGAGGTCCGCGTGCCCTTGCCCGCTGCCTCCTTATCTTCGATCAAACGGATTGCTTCTTCAAGCGTGATCGTCTCGGGCGACAGGCCGGTTTTCAAGGTTGCATTGATTTTGCCGTAGTTGACATAGGGCCCGAAGCGTCCGTTCCGCACCGTGATCGGCCCACCCGACGGATGTTCGCCAAGAAGGCGGCCTTGAATTGTTCCCTTTCCCCCCCGGCCCTCCGCTTTGGCGGCTAATAGGGCAAGGGCTTCTTCAAGCGTTAATGTGGTGGGATCGGCGTCGCGCGGCAAGGTTGCGTTGATTTTGCCGTGGTTGACATAGGGGCCGTAGCGCCCAGCCTTGACCACCACCTTGCCACCCGCGGGGTGTTCGCCAAGTTCACGCGTCGGGGCGTTCGCGCTGTCGCCGAAGCGCCGCCCGCTCAAGCCGCTTTCCTTGGCAACGATGAGATCGATCGCGCGATTGCCGCCGATTGTCAGGATATCTTCGTCCTTGCCGATGTTCGCATAGGTTTTGCCGTGCTGGACATAGGGGCCGAAACGGCCGACCCCGGCGAGAATCGGCTCCTTCGTCTCAGGATGCTTCGCGACCTCACGCGGCAAAGAAAGCAGGCCAATCGCCTGCTCAAGAGTAAGTTCGCCCGGATCGATCGTCTTCGGAAGCGAGACACGTTTCGGCTTCGCCCCCTCCCCCTGCTGGACATAGGCGCCGAAGCGGCCGTCCCGTAGCGAAATCTCTATCCCCGTGGCAGGGTCGTTGCCCAAGACCCGAACGCCCGAACGCTCGCCGTTGCCGGCGCCTTCCGCATTGGTGTCCGCCAGAGTGCGCGTGAATTTGCATTCGGGATAATTCGAGCAGCCAATGAAGGCGCCGAATTTGCCGAGCTTCAATGAAAGCTGGCCGCTTCCGCAGGAAGGGCAGGCGCGCGGATTCGAGCCGTCCTCCTTAGCGGGGAAAATATGTGGACCCAAGAGATCGTTCAGGCTGTCCAGCACTTGGCTGGTGCGCAGATCCTTGATGTCAGCAAGCGCGCCCGAAAAATCCGACCAGAAATCGCGCAGCACCTGCTTCCAGTCGAGTTCGTGATTTGAGACAAGATCGAGTTGCTCCTCGAGACCGGCTGTAAAATCATAGCCAACGTAGCGGGCAAAAAAGGCCTCGAGAAAAGCGGTCACGAGGCGGCCCTTATCTTCGGGGATCAGACGCTTCTTTTCGAGCCGGACATAGGCGCGCTCGCGCAGAACCGCGAGCGTCGAGGCATAGGTTGAAGGCCGGCCGATGCCGAGCTCCTCCATACGTTTGACGAGGGTTGCCTCCGTAAAGCGCGGCGGTGGCTCGGTAAAGTGCTGGCTTGCCTCGATCTTGTCCTTGCCGAGCGACTCGCCCTCGCGCATTTCGGGCAGACGGCCGCCGTCTTCCTCGTCCTCGTCATCGCGGCCTTCTTGATAAAGCTTCAGAAATCCATCGAAGCGAATGACCTGACCGGTTGCCCGCAGATCGAGGTTTCGCGCGCCGGCTCGCGCCAGAATATCGACCGTGGTGCGTTCAAGCTCGGCGGATTCCATCTGGCTTGCGATGGTGCGCGTCCAGATGAGTTCGTAAAGCCGCATCTGATCGGCTTCGAGACTGTGCGCCACCTGCCTAGGCAGGCGAGCAAGGTCGGTCGGGCGGACGGCCTCATGGGCTTCCTGCGCATTCTTGGCTTTCGCCGTATATTTGCGCGGCGCCTTCGGGACATAGTTTGCGCCAAATTCCTTGCCGATGACGCTGCGGGCGCCTGCGATCGCCTCCGGCGCAAGGTCGACGCCGTCGGTACGCATATAAGTGATGAGGCCGACCGTCTCGCCGTCGATTTCCGTACCTTCATAGAGCCGCTGGGCAAGCTGCATGGTCCGGGCTGGCGCGAAGCCGAGCTTGCGCGAAGCCTCCTGCTGGAGCGTCGAGGTCGTGAAAGGCGGCGGCGGATGCCGTTTCGCGGGTTTCGCCTCGATCTTCGCCACGGAGAATTTGGCGGCCTCAAGATCGGCCTTAAAGGCTTCCGCCTCCGCCCCCGAGCCGATATCGAGGCGGCCGATCCGCTTGCCGTCGGCCCCAATGAACCGCGCAACGAACGGCGCTGCGGCTGCGGTCCGCAAATGGGCGGCGATCAACCAATATTCGCGCGAAACGAATTTTTCAATCTCGAGTTCGCGGTCGCAGACGAGACGCAAGGCGACAGATTGCACCCTGCCGGCCGAGCGGGCGCCGGGCAATTTGCGCCACAGCACCGGCGAGAGATTGAAGCCAACAAGATAGTCGAGTGCGCGGCGGGCGAGATAGGCATCGACGAGGGCCGCATCGATCTCGCGCGGATTTTTCATCGCCTCAAGGATTGCGGATTTGGTGATCGCGTTGAAAACGACCCGCTGGACGGGTTTTGTCCCGAGGACTTTTTTGGCTTTCAGAATCTCAAGAACATGCCAGGAAATCGCTTCGCCTTCACGGTCCGGATCGGTCGCAAGGATAATCCGGTCGGCCCCTTTCACAGCCTTGGCGATGTCCGCCAGCCTTTTGGAGGATTGGGAATCGACATCCCAGAGCATGGTGAAATCATGGTCGGGATCGACGGAACCATCTTTTGCAGGCAAATCGCGAACGTGGCCATAGGAAGCATAAACTTCATAGCCTTTCCCGAGATATTTGGTGATCGTCTTGGCCTTCGCCGGCGATTCGACGATGACGACATTCATGCAACAGTCCTCGTTTTAAGTCTCCCGCGCGAATGGCCCTTCCCATTCCACGGCAGACCTCATACCCGCAAGGTCTCAAGCCGGAGCTTGGCTTGAAAGGGCGCTGCGAGGATGGGCGAGCGCGGGGTGATAGTCAAATCGGGCCGGAGCCTGTCAGCCAAGCTGAGGCATCGGCCTTTGGACTTCTTGAGCGACCTCCGGCCAAGTCCGCCGTTGCTGCGACTTCGCCTGTTGTCCGAAATCGATGAGCAAAATTCAGATGTTGATGTATTACAAATGATGAAAACGATCAAACAAGTGCCGATCTTAGGGGGTCAAGCGCCGGCCGCCGGTGGACGCGCTGTTAACCTCGCCGGGAGCCGCCATCCCCCTTTGGCTTAAACGCGTCCCCTGGCGCCGAGAAACACAAACCTGCTTGCGGCACTCTGCCTCTCTATTTCCTCAAGGGGAGGCTTTGCAGTTTTCCCCCCACCGCATCACCTTCGGGAGCAATCTCAAAGGCATAAACGCTTCCCGCCGCGCCGTTCGGGAAATCAACGGTCCTGCCGGCATTTCCGCTGGCGTCGGTGCGCATCGTCCCAAGCTGGCGGACGCATTTCAGCGAAATGCGGTAACTCGTGTTGGGAGCCATGCCCACAAGCCGAATCCCGGCGGTAGACGATTCTTCGGTCGCGCGAGCGATCGTCACCGAGCCGCCGAGGGGGACCAAACCATCGTCGACCACATTCTCATTTGTGCAACTGCCACCGTCCTGGCGTACAAGCGCCACTGTCACAGCCGTTAGAGAGGAAAGCGGAAGCTGGACCGGGCAAGCCGTCCCATCCCGCGCGGAAATTGTATAAGAATAAGTCTTGTCGCCGCTGCTAGCTTTCAAGACCGCCCCGACCTGAGCATCCGCCCCGGCGCTGTCGGCCGAAGTAAAGTCGGCGTGCTCGTTATACCAGCAGGTCAGCGGCTGATTCTCGGCAAAAGCGGGGCCACCGACCACGAAGACCGCGGCGCCTGACAAGATTTTTTTCCATATTTTTTTCATGGTGTGCCGATCTGAAACGTTTCTTTCCCTGCGACGCTTAAACTAGCTCCGGCTCGAAAAGGCAACAAGGTAACAGGATTAGCCTGTCACATTTTCATGAATGCACGGGCGGCATGGGATACGCAAAAATGGAATAGGCGTTACGGCGCCTGTCCCCTGAGCGATACGTCGACTGAAAAACGTGGGTAGGTTCCGGCCTTTGCGCAAACTATTGTGACAGAGGCGTTTCCGGTCCTATAGAACGGGCCGATGGTTGATCCGCCAAAAAAGCTCAAATTTCCGCACCGGCATTTGCTCGGGATCGAAGGGCTTTCCGCCCTCGACATTGGAATTCTCCTCGATCTTGCCGAGGAGGCGATCGAAGTTTCGCGGCAGGTGGAAAAGAAGCGCGCGACTTTGCGCGGCAGGACCCTCATCAACCTATTTTTCGAAGCCTCGACACGAACGCAATCCTCCTTCGAGCTTGCTGGCAAGCGTCTTGGCGCCGACGTCATGAACATGTCGGTGGCGACATCAAGTGTCAAAAAGGGCGAGACGTTGCTCGATACGGCGGTGACGCTGAACGCAATGCGTCCTGATATCATCGTCGTCCGCCATGCCCAGGCAGGCGCCGCGCATCTCCTCGCGAAAAAAGTGGACTGCGCCGTAGTCAACGCTGGAGACGGTGCCCACGAACATCCCACCCAGGCTCTTCTCGATGCGCTCACGATCCGGCGTAACAAGGGCCGCATCGAAGGCCTCACGGTTGCGATCTGCGGCGATATCCTCCATTCGCGTGTCGCCCGCTCCAACGTTCTTTTACTCTCGGCGCTCGGCGCGCGGGTGCGCGTGGTCGGCCCTTCGACATTGCTGCCGCCCGCCATCGAACGCATGGGGGTGGAGGTTTTTCGCGATATGCGCACTGGGCTCGATGGGGCCGATATCGTGATGATGCTGCGCTTGCAGCGCGAGAGGATGCAGAGCGCCTACATCCCGTCGGCGAAGGAATATTTTCGTTTTTTCGGCCTCGACGAGGCAAAGCTGAAATATGCAAAGCCTGACGCGCTTGTCATGCATCCAGGACCGATGAATCGGGGGGTGGAGATCGATTCGAGCATCGCCGATGGGGAAAGAAGCCTCATCCGCGAACAGGTCGAAATGGGAGTTGCGGTCCGGATCGCCGTCTTGGAAGCCTTGGCGCAGCATCTACCCAATGGTTGAGAGGGAATTTCCCATGAAACTTTCCCCCACCTCTTCCATCGCCCACCAGCCGCTCGCTCTCGTCAACGCGCGGTTGATCGATCCGGCCGCCGACAAAGAACTCGCCGGCGGCGTCCTGATCATCGATGGCTTGATCCGGGATGTTGGCGCGGCTGTCACACCAGCGGATCTTCCAGCCCATGCGCAAATCATCGATTGCGAGGGCGATTGCGTGGCGCCGGGCCTCATCGACATGCGGGCTTTTATCGGCGAGCCGGGCGCGGAGCATCGCGAAACCATCGCGACGGCGACTTCGGCGGCGGCGGCGGGCGGTGTCACGACGATCCTCGCTCGCCCGGACACAAGCCCGCCCGTCGACGAGCCCGCGGTTGTCGATTTTCTCTTGCGACGGGCGCGCGATACCGGCCGCGTGCGGGTTCTTCCCTCGGCGGCCTTGACGGCAGGCGTCAATGGCGCGGAGATCGCCGAGATTGGCTTGTTGCAGCAGGCGGGCGCCGTGGCTTTCAGCGATGGCGCGCGGTCGATCCGCAACGCGCGCGTGCTGCGCCGGATCATGCAATATGCACGCGACTTCGATGCCCTTGTCATCCATCATGCGGAGGATCCGGATCTTGCCGCCGAAGGTGTTATGAACGAGGGAGAATTCGCCTCCCGCCTCGGTCTTCCAGGAACGCCGCGCGAGGCGGAGGCCATAGTGCTCGACCGCGATATCCGGCTCGTGAAGCTGACTGGCGCCCGCTACCATGCCGCGCTGGTCACGTCGATCTTGTCGCTGGAGATTATCGCCAAAGCGAAGGCCGATGGCTTAAATGTGACTTGCGCCACCTCAATCAACCATCTCACCCTCAATGAGAACGACATCGGTGATTATCGCACCTTTTTGAAGCTGACGCCGCCGCTGCGGGGAGAAGACGAGCGCTGCGCACTCGTCGCGGGCCTGGCGTCAGGCCTCATCGATGTCATTGTGTCGGATCACAACCCCCAGGACGTTGAAACCAAGCGCTTGCCGTTTGCCGAGGCGGAGGATGGCGCGATCGGCCTTGAGACCATGCTTCCGGCGGGCTTACGGCTCGTGCATGCGGGCGAAATGTCCTTGAATCATCTTATTGCGGCAATGACTCTCCGCCCTGCCGAAATTCTCAGGCTTCCGCAGGGAAGGCTCAAGGCTGGCGCGCCGGCCGATCTCATTCGTTTCGATCCCAACGAAGCTTTCATCGTCGACCCAGCGAAGCTGCATTCGCGCTGCAAGAACACGCCGTTCGACGAGGCCCGCATGGAGGGCAGGGTGAAGCTCACCCTGGTCGCCGGGGAAGTGGTTTACGAGGCTGAGTAAGGGGTCTGTTCCGGGCGAAGTTAGTCAGTGCATGGAGCAACAGAAGCTATTGATTGTTGTAAAAATGCCGATTTGATAGTAAAGAAATAATGATTTTTACCATCCAAAGATTGAATTCCGAAAAATGGCTCGCGGAATTTATAGTACGATAAATAAAATGGCCCGGGCTGCGGAACGCGCGGCGCGCGAACGAGATCGAGAAAGAATTCGACTTGGTAAGGAGCAAGAGCGGCAAGCCCGATCGGAAGAGCAAATCGAGAAACAGCATTACCGGGATCTCCGAATTGCGGAAACGGAACAGGCAAATGCCCAACTCGATGAACAGCTGGAACAGCTACGCACGATCCTATTTCACGGCCTGAGTCGCGACCCGAGTATAAATTTTGAGAATTTTTTGAAGTATCCGGAGGAAAGTGAACTCGATTCGGATCAAACCCTTCGATTGTTTCCAAAGCCAGAGCGCGATAGCTTTCTTCCAAGAAAGCCAACCTTCTTTACCCGGTTGATACCTGGAGTTAACAAGCGCTATCTTGCCTCTATCGTCGCTGCTGAACAGTGCTTTTCACAGAGACTCGAAGAGTTTGAAGAAATTAACCGTCGTCGCTGCAATGCTATGGCTGCTTTGTGTGCGTCTGCGGAGGAGCATAATCGGTCGGTTAAAGTAGCTGAAACTGCCCTTACAAATAATGATCCGGAAGCGATCAGGAATTATTTCGAGCTAGTTTTGAGTACGTCCGAATATCCCGGAAACTTTCCTCGGAAGGCAAGAGTAGCATATGTACCAGAGTCGAAGTTACTAGCATTTGACTATCAACTACCGACAATCGAAGACATTATTCCTTGTGTTGAGAAATACAAATACGTTAAAGCTACCGACGAACTTTCGGAAATTAAAAAGTCGGAGCGCACGCGCCGAATTCTATATGCGAATGTCATCGCGCAGACGGCGCTGAGGTACCTCCATGAAATCTTCGCAACCGACAAACTGAAGCGGATCGATGTGGTAGCTCTCAACGCGTACGTGGATACTATTGATGCAAGCACTGGTCGCGCTGTGCAGCCCTGTATAATCTCTGTCCGCACCACGCGCGATGAATTTGGCGGGTTGAAGCTGCGAAATGTCGAACCAATTTCTTGTCTTAAGCGTCTTAGTGCTTCGATTTCACGAAGCCCGTCCGAATTAGTCGCTGTTAAGCCGATCATCGATATCAATATGGTCGATCCTCGTTTCATTAAGGAACAGGATGTTCTCTCTACGTTGGACAATCGTCCGAACCTGATGGAACTTTCGCCGGGAGAGTTTGAATCGCTGATTACGAATTTGTTCCAAAAGATGGGTCTCGACACCAAGCTGACCCAAGCGTCTCGGGACGGTGGTGTCGATTGCGTGGCCTTCGATTCTCGTCCAATTCTGGGGGGCAAGGTCGTAATTCAAGCAAAGCGCTATAAAAATACTGTCGGGGTGAGTTCTGTTCGAGACCTATTTGGTACTATGCATAATGAAGGTGCTTCAAAGGGCATCCTCGTAACGACGAGTGGATATGGCAAAGCTGCTTATGATTTTGCTAATGGAAAGCCGATTGAGCTTATTACAGGAAGCAATCTTCTTTATCTTTTAAAGGAGCACGCCAGCATTGAGGCTAAGATCGAGGTGCCCGACGATTGGGTAGATTCTCGACCGGATGCCTCAGAATAACATCTTTGGTGAGTCCAAGTCCCTGTTCCCTTTCGCCCCACCGCCGGCGTGCACAGTCATAGGGAAGGCAGAAATTAATCCCGCCTTCCCTATTGGTTTGACCGACCTTAAAGTCAATCTTAGTGGCTCGCGTCACCCCACCTCGATTTCGATCAAGTCGTGGCCTTGCCAGCGGCCGTTGCCTCCGGCACCTCGACCAATCGGCCCGTCTTGACGTCGAAGTAATAGCCGTAAATCGGAATATTGCCAGGGACCAGCGGATGCGAGCGAATACGTTTAACGTCGGCCACGACGCTTGCCGGGAGGTCCTTGAACGCCAACCATTTGATGTAATGGCCGAGTCCGCAGCCGGGGCCGTGCCCATGATCGTGCCAGCCCTTATCATCGATGGTTGCCGTCTCAAGACTCTTCTCGAGAAGGCCGCTCATGATCTCGTCGTCGAAGAGCTGCATGCCGCAATCGGAATGATGAATGACAAACCATTCCTGCGTGCCAAGCAATTTATAGGAAATGACGAGCGAGCGGATCGCGTCATCGCTGGCGCGCCCGCCCGCGTTGCGGATCACATGCGCGTCACCTTCGGAAAGACCGGCATATTTAGCCGGATCAAGGCGCGCGTCCATGCAAGTGAGGATCGCGAATCGCCGCGCGGGCGGCAGGGCCAATTGCGATTTGGCGCCAAAACCTGCGGAATAGGCTTCATTGGCCTTCAAAACCTCTGGCAAAACCGACATCGCTCTTCCTCCCAGTAGCCTATAAACTAGGCCCATTGTTTGTTTCACTACCCTGTTTATCGTTGTCATTGGCATGGGTTAGCCTCCGAGGCCACGATCATTGCCATAGGCGGACCGCCAAGGCTAGCCTTAGCCCTCAGCCCTCGCTTGAGACCCCGCCCGACACTTTTCCCTGACCACTTGCATAGTTAGCGCTTTACCGTGGTCCGGCAAGGTGGCCGAAGGTCTGGATCACTTTTTCGTAAACCGGCCGCTTGAACGGGACGATCAGCTCAGGCAGACGGCCGATCTCCTCCCAACGCCAAGCGTCGAATTCCGGCCGGTGGCCACCCGCCGGTGTCTCTATGTTGATCTCGTTTTCGTCGCCTTCAAAGCGCAGAGCGAACCATTTTTGACGCTGCCCTTGAAAGCGGCCCTTCCAGGATCTTTTGGAGGCCGCTGCGGGCAGATCATAACTGTACCATTCTGGCGATTCAGCGAGAAAGCTCGTGGAAGAGACGTTGGTTTCCTCGCGAAGCTCGCGCAGGGCGGCCTGATAAGGGTCTTCGCCACTGTCAATGCCGCCCTGGGGCATTTGCCATTCGTAACCCTCCCGCAGGACATTGGGGATGTTCTTGCTGCGCCGGCGCCCAAGGAAAACGAGCCCTTGATGATTGAAGAGCATGATGCCGACGCAAGGGCGATAGTTGAGAGGCTCCATGGCCGCCCCGTCTCATGGTTGATCTGCTAGGCTCTGTTGCAGCACGCCTTGTTGTCGTTTTGGCATGGCCGCCCTCAGGGGCACAAGCGCAATCCCGCGCCTCAAGAGCACCCTCATCGACGTAAAATCCGCGCGCAGCGATCTCGTGCAGGAGGGCGTCCATCCCGAGGCCGAGTTTTGCCAAGCAAGCGGGCGCGGAGCCGTTGCTTCCATCCCTCCTGAGCTTGCGAGGCTCAAACGTCACGGCCAGCCCTAAGGCCGGCCGTTGCTGCTCTGTCTCGCCAAAAGCCTAACCGGCGCGGCTCAATTTGGAACCTTCGCTGGCTCCTCGCCAGACCCCGAGGTGACTTTATTCATAGCTTTGTTGACGCCGCGCAAAATGTCCTCGGCGGCGAGCAATTGCTTGTCATTCTTCGGGTCCGGCGGGACAAATGCTTGCGAGCCGCCCTTTTCATCGTCGCCATTCTTCAAATGGCCCTTGAGAGAAGCCTCGCCCTTTGTGTCATCCTTGCCCTTGAGATCGTCCGGCACATCCTGCAGGACGGTCACGTCGGGCTCGATTCCTTTCGCCTGGATCGAGCGGCCGGACGGCGTGTAGTAACGCGCCGTCGTAAGCCGCACGGCACCATTGTTTTGGCCGAGGGGGATAATTGTTTGTACCGATCCCTTGCCGAAGGAACGCGTGCCGAGAATGATGGCGCGTTTGTGATCTTGCAACGCGCCCGCGACAATTTCCGAAGCCGATGCCGAACCGCCATTAATAAGGACGACAACGGGCTTGCCTTTCGACAAATCGCCGGGATGAGCATTGTAACGCATCGTCTCCTCGGCATTGCGGCCGCGTGTTGAAACGATTTCGCCCCGGTCGAGGAAGCAGTTCACGACCGCGATCGATTGATCGAGCAAGCCGCCGGGATTGTTGCGCAGGTCGACAATGAAGCCCTTGAACTTCGCTGCGGGAATGTCGTTCTCAAACTTTTGGATGGCTGCGCGGACGCCGTCGAAAGTCTGCTCGTTGAACTGCGTGATTCGGATGTAACCGATGTCGTCGCCTTCCTGATGTTCGCGGACCGATTTGATCTGAATGACCGCGCGGGTCAGCTTGACGTCAATCGGGTCCTTGTTGGTCCCGCGCAAAATCTTGAGAACCACCGGCGTATCCGGCGCCCCGCGCATCTTGTCGACCGCTTGATTGAGGCTCAAGCCTTGAACATTCTCGTCATCGATGGCGGTGATGATGTCGCCCGACAATATTCCGGCCCGCGAGGCTGGGGTATCATCGATCGGCGTTACGACCTTGATGAGCCCATCCTCCTGAGTCACCTCAATGCCGAGGCCGCCGAATTCGCCGCGGGTCTGCACCTGCATATCACGGAAGCTTTTCGCGTCCATGTAGCTCGAATGCGGGTCGAGAGAGCCGAGCATGCCGTTGATCGCAGCTTCGACGAGCTTTTGCTCATCGGGCTTCTCGACGTAATCGGAACGGATCTTCTCGAAGACGTCGCCAAAAAGATTGAGATTACGATAGGTATCCGAGGCGGCGGCATGGGCCGCTCCCGTGCCCTCCGGAAATACTGACGTCTTCGTTGCGAGCGTGACGAGTCCCGCGCCCAGCACGGCGCCTAGCAATAAAGGTAGAACCTTGCGCATCATCCGCGAACCTTTTGCAATTCCGGCTTAACCCACCATGGGCCCGGATCAATCGCCACCCCGTCTTTACGAAATTCGACATATAGAATGGGCTGCGCCGCGCCGATGGCAATGGCCGCAGCCGTTTTCACCGAGCCATTGCCCATAATGGCGACCGGCTCCCCGGCAAGAATGAACTGCCCTACGTTTACGTTGATCTTATCCATCCCGGCAAGAACAATATAATAGCCTTGGCCCGCATTGATTATCAAGAGTTGTCCATAGCTACGGTAGGGACCGGCGAAGGACACCCACCCGTCGGAGGGCGAGGTAACGATGGCTTCCACCCTCGTCGAGATCAGCAATCCCTTCTCGGTGCCGCCAAACCCATCTTGGCTGCCAAAGCTGCGCTGGAGTGTGCCGTTCACTGGAAAAGGCAAAAGCCCCTTGGTTTCGATAAACGACGTTGCCGGCGCGAGCCTTGCCGTATCCTTGAATGGCGCCAGAGCGGTTTTCATGCCCGATGGCGCCGCTGCAGCGGCGCGGTTGCGGTCAGCATCAGCTTTGCGAGCCGCCTCGGCAGCGCGCGCGGCCGCGGCAACCTCGGTTTCCATCCGGACGATCAGTTCCTTGAGGCTCGCTGCCTGTTTGGCGAGTTCGAGCGAGCGGTCACGCTCGGCGCCAAGCGCCTCTTCGGCGGCCGAAAGCGCCGATTGGCGCGCCTCCACCAGCGCCGCGAGCCGCTGACGTTCGGCGCGAAGCTTGGCAACGCCAGCCGAGAGTGTTTCGCGTTCGGCCGCGATGGATTGCCGCAGCTGTAAAAGATCGGAGAGATCCGAGGCCAGCGCGTCGGCTTCGCTGCGCATTTGCGGCAGCACCGCCCCGAGGAGCATCGAAGTTCTGATCGCGCCAAGCATGTCTTCTGGCGTTGCAAGAAGCGCTGGCGGCGGCTTGCGGCCCATTCGCTGCAAGGAGGCGAGGATCTCACCGATCACCGCACGGCGGCTCGCGAGCGAACGTTTGATCGCATCCTCCGCCCCGGTCAGAGTGTCGAGCCTCGCCTCGGTTTCGCCGATCTTGCGTTCGCTCTCGCTGACATTTTGCGTTGCGTCGAGGAGCGCGGCGGTGAGCTTGGTCCGGTCGGCGCGGATTGAGGCAATCTCCGCTTCGATCTGCCGGCGCTGCTCCTGCGAGGCTGCGAGCGTGTCTTCCATGCCACGCAATTCGAGCCGGTGGGTATTGAGCTCCGCGCCTTTCTCGTCCAAATCCGATGCGGCTGGCCGACCCGTGGATGCCGCGAAGCAAACCGGAGCCACGAGGCAAAGCCCCAATCCGAGGAGGCTTGCCGCGGAAGCCGGAAAAGTTTCATTATGCCACGTTCGAAACGCCACGGTGGCCTTACTTCAGGCGGCGGAATGCACCGGCCGCGGATGCGGGAACGTGGTCCTTTGTCTTTGACGGATCACGCAAGAAAGAATGCTGTAGCGACCATTGCCGCTCCCCTCAGAGCGAGCATGGTCTAAATTCGAGCACCATTCAGCGCAGAAAAAAGTGGCGCCGTCGCGGCAGACCGGGCGCAGGTAAGATTATTTTAGTCACGATGATAAGGATGGCCGGAAAGAATCGTCATGGCCCGGTAAATCTGCTCGGCGGCCATGATTCGCACCAGCTGATGCGGCCAAGTCATATTGCCGAGACCAAGCGTAACCGAAGCTGAAGCCAAAAAAGCCGCGTCCAGCCCGTCTGGCCCGCCAATGACGAGCGCGGCATCGGCAATTGCCGCGTCCCGCGCCCGGCCAAGCTTCGCGGCAAATTCCCGGCTCGCCATTTGCGTGCCGGTCTTGTCAAGGACAATGACCAAGGCCCGCGGCGGAATCTGAGCGGCGAGGGCCTTCGCCTCTTCCCGCTTGCGATCCTCCGCACGCGCGGCGCGGCTCTCGCCGAGCTCCCGCAGATCCACTTGCGAAAACCCGATGGCGCGGCCCGTGGCGGCGGCTCTTTCAATATAGCGCGCCGCCAGCGCCCGCTCGGGTCCGGCTTTCAATCGCCCAACGCAAACGAGCAGGAGACGCATCGACTGCCAAAAGGCCTGCCTTAACCTGGGCGGCGTTCGCCGGGCCGATTGGCGCCCCACATCTTTTCGAGATTGTAGAACTGCCTCACCTCGGGCCGGAAAATGTGGACGATAACGTCGGCCGCATCGACCAGAACCCAATCGCAGTTCTGCAATCCTTCGACGCGTGGCGCGCGCCGGCTTCCCTTCAGCGCGTTGATCAACCGCTCGGCGATCGCCCCAACATGGATGTTGGAGCGCCCGGTCGCGATGATCATGGCGTCGGCGAGAGTGGTTTTGCCGTGCAGGTCTATTGAAACGATGTCCTCGGCTTTGGAATCGTCGAGACAGGTCAAGAGAGTCTGCACGAGTTGACCGGCGTCGGCTCCAGACGGGCCTAACGCCGGGTTGAGCGGCGCTGGTGCCGCTTCCGCAAGAATCGCGGGTATCAGTGTGTCGTTCCTCCAAGAGCCCCACCATCTGGCAAGGCACCTTACTAAGATGCGCTAAATCACCCGAAATTTCAATGGGAGCATTTCGGAAGCCTTGACCCCGTACCCGGTCAGCCCATCAAGCCGAACCGATCGAGAGGTGCAGCCCTCGCTTGAGCCGGGTCGCAGGTCGCGAGCGGCACGGAGAGATGCGCCGCGAGCTCGATATGCGATCTTGGGGGAGGGGGAGGGGCAACAGAAAACTTCGGCCATCGCAATGACGACTTCCTCGCGCCATCACGTAAAATACCGCAGCGTCCATTGGATCATCTGCTTGACGCGCGGCGTGTACGGCGGAAACAGCATCGGAACGATGCTGAATTTATCCTCCAGCACCGCGCGCTCATGCGAAAAGGCGCGGAAGCCATAAAATCCATGGGCATTGCCGAGTCCTGAATGGCCGATACCGCCAAACGGCAGATTCTCATGCACGAATTGAATATTCGACGCATTGACGCAGGAGCCGCCGGCTGAAGTCTCGGCAAGCACCCGCTCGATCCGCGCGCGGTCCTTCGCATAGATATAAAGCGCGAGCGGTTTCGGTCGCGCATTGATCGCACCAATGGCTTCCGTCAAATCCCGATAGGCAAGAATCGGCAGAACCGGCCCAAAAATCTCTTCATGCAGGATCGCGGAGTCCTCGTGGACGCCGGTCAAAAGCGTCGGCGCGACGAATTTTTGTGCTTCGTCACGCTCGCCGCCAGCGACGATGGCGGCGCCCTTTTCTCTCGCTTCGTCAATGAGGCGGGAGAGGCGGTGGAAGTGCCGCGCGTTGATGATTCGGCAATAATCCGGGCTTTTCGCCGGGTCGCCATACATGGTGGTGATCGCGCCTTTCACCGCCTCGATGAACTGCGGCAGATGGCTCTCAGGAACATAGGCATAGTCTGGTGCGATGCAGGTCTGGCCGCAATTGGTGAATTTACCCCAGGCGATGCTTTTGGCCGCCTTTGCAAGATCGGCGCTTTCATCGACGATGGCCGGCGATTTGCCGCCGAGTTCCAAGGTGATGGAAGCAAGGTGCTTTGCCGCCGCCGCCATGACCACTTTGCCGATCTGCGGGCTTCCGGTGAAGAAGATGTGATCGAAGGGCAGATCGAGCAGCGCCGCCGAAACCGTGGCGTCGCCCTCGAGCACGGCAACCTCCTCGGGCGCGAATGTCGCGCGGATGAGCGCTGCCATGACGGCCGAGCAGGCTTCGCTGATCTCGGATGGCTTGACGATGACCGGACAGCCGGCGGCGACGGCGGAAGTCAAAGGCCCGAGCAGGAGGCTGACCGGATAGTTCCAAGGCGAGATGATCAGCGAGACGCCCCTTGGCTCATGCCGGATCTGCGCCTTCGTGCCAAACATTGCCAGGGTGGGCAAAACCCCCTTTGGCTTCATCCAGGATTTCAGATGGCGGCGGGCATGGCGTATCCCGGCAATCACCGGGAGGATCTCGGAGAGTTCGGCCTCCGCCTCTGGCTTGTGCAGATCGGCAAAGAGGGCGCGGGCGATCGCGCCGCGATTGGCGAGAACTGCCGCCTCGAGCCTGCGTAGCGTTTCGATCCGCGCGGCTGCGGCCGATTTGCGCAGCGCGATCGCGGAGTCACGCTGTGCGGTGAACACCAACTCGATCGAAGGCTCCGATTCAGCCACGGCTCGATCCTCTTTATTGACTGTCAATCGGCAATTGGCTGCGCGACCGCCTCGGTAATCCCGCAGGCGGCGTTGCGTTCCAGAACTCGCCCGAGAAGCGCGGTGTCACAATAAATGCGGATCGCCGTCGTCTTCCCCCAGCGAAGTTCAACGACATGGACGCCTTGGTTCATGATCGCCGTGCCATCGGCTGCATGGCCGAAGTCGTGCCATTCCACGACAGCGGTCGTCGCCCAAGGCCACCCGGTCACAATGATCCGTTTGACCTCGAATGAGAGGCGGGGCAAGACGCATGGCAGGCGCTCGTACCAGCGTTGGATCGCCGCACGCGTCCTTCGGGTGCCGCCAAGCGCGTGGCTGCCAAAAAAGCTGTGCTCGCATTGCGGGGCAAGGTTGTCGAGAACGAGAGAATAATCCTCCTCTCCGAGCTTCTTGAACAGCTTGCGGATCCGCGCCGCGACGATCGCATGATACATTCGATTTTTCCTCGCGATTTTCCTCGTTAAAGCCTCGCTGGCGCGAGCCGACATTGCCGAAATAGCTTCCGTGAAAGCGGAAAGGACTCATATGCGGCCTCTCGATTCGCTCCCTGAAAACGATTGCTCAACAGGGGCAATTCAATCGCCCTCGCCTTGGCGTCCATACCAAACCTTCGGAAACAGCAGTCCCGTTTGCTTTGTAGGCGGTGAACAGCGCGAAGACGTTTTGTGAGTGCTCCGTCACCACCGAACGGATCCTGTGAGCGTATCCCCACCGCGAGAGTTCATGATAAAGGCACCGCCACATTAGGAGGCGTTGCCGAAATAATTTCCGTGGAAGCCGAAAGGAATCACATGCGGCGCGTAGGCTCGCGCATGTTCCTGCATCGTTGCGGCGTCCAGAACGACCAAGAAGGAGCGCGTCTGTTCGGCATCAAGCACCACCGACAGCAGCACACCCTCGTCCTCCGCCTCCGCATTGGGGGCGGAGACGAACACCGGCTCGCCGGGGAAGCCATTCTTCTCGCTCCAGGTCGTGACCTTCGCGGTATCGATATCCTGCTTGACGAGACGATCCAAGAATCCACCGTGGGCCGCGCCCGTGCTCCATACGTAGCGGTGGCGACGGCCGGCCACCTGGTGATAGGCGATGCGCGGCAGCTCCATGGCGAGGGATGAAAGGGCTTTCCGGGCGACCGGGCTTTCCCCAAGCGGAATGCTAAAGCGCGTCAAAAGCCCTTCCGGGATCGCTTTGCCCGCCCGCAGTTCATCGAGATAGAGCGCGTCGATGATGCGCGCGTCCTTGAAAGCGACAAGATCGAGGACGACCGCACCACCCTCTTCATAGGCATTGACGTGGTGAAAGGCAAAACAGGGTTCGCCTTCGGCGCGCCGGACAATCGCGCCAGTATCCTTGTCGATGATGGTGAAGCGAACGCCGCGCGACGGCGACCAGCGGTAGGTTTCGATGAAAGGGCGTCCGCTCAGCAAAAGCCTGAGAGGCTTCGTCACGAGGGGAAACTCGGCGAGGATCAGATAGCGCTCGCTCATTCCAAAACTATGGCTATAGGCCGGCTCGCTCGATTCGATCTCGGCGACGATGCGGCGCCGATGCGAGCCGGGGGTCATGCCGGTGAAGCGATAGGAGGTCTTACGGCCGAATGCGATTTCCAAATTATAGATGAGCTGCCGGGCGGCGTCATAGTGCGGATGTGCCGTCGTGACTTGGCAGTCGTGTTCATCCTTCCACTCGAAAGGGCCGAGGGTTTCCAGCGTTTCGGGATTAACCCGCATCGGATAGGGGGTTTCGGTCAGGGCAACCATATCGTGGTCCCCATAGGCAAGCACATTCACATTGCCATTGTCGGTGGCTTTGCCGGTCAGCCGCGGGAGCAGCCCTGACCACCAAGGCCCAGCGCGATTTGTCGCAAACTCATCGCTCATTATCGTATTGTGTAAAATCGCCTGTTGGTAGGCAGCGCTCTGCAGATAGCGGTTGGCATAGCGCACGCGGTCGCCCGCGAAGGCAAATCGGTGCAGCATCGCAAGCCCGTCGAACCAATGGCGATAGGCAGCCGCCCCCACTTCGAATTTGGCGGGGCCGGTGCGCAACAAAACACCGTTCAGCCACGCAGGCGAGGTGCCTTGCCAGGCAAGGTCCACGCCTGGCACTTCTCTATCAAGGGTTTTGAAGCCCGCCGAAAAGCCTGTGCTTATCATCGCTTTGGCTCTCTCCACTTGCTCAAGCGTGCCGGACATGCGATGTTGACGATGTCTACATTAGGAGGAATGTTGCTTTTGTCAACATTGAAAATTGAAGGTGCCCCCGCCTACCACCACGGAGATCTCCGGCGGAGCCTCATCGCGGCGGGGTTTGCCTTGCTTGAAAAACGCGGGCCGGCGCAGGTTAGCCTGCGAGAGGTTGCCCGCGCCGCTGGCGTCTCCCACAATGCGCCCTACCGCCACTTCAACAGCCGCGAAGCACTTCTCGCCGCGCTTGCCACCAAAGGCTTCGAGACGCTTGGGACGGCAATGGAGCGGGCGGCGGAGGGCAAAGAGGGGCTCGAACGCCTGCGTGCCTTGGGCATCGCCTATGTCGCCTTCGCAAGGGCGCACCCAGCGGCCTATCTCTTGATGTTTGGACCCGAGCTCGAAAAAGACCCTTTTCCGGAACTGAAATCCGCTGCCGAACGCAGCTTCGCGATCCTGCGGCAGGCGATCGATGCCGCTCTGCCACCAGCGGCACACCGCGCTGCCGCGATCGGTGCCTGGGCGATCGTCCATGGGCTTTCTCATCTTATCGCTGACCGCCAGCTTCCGACTGAACTCGCCGCCGACGCCAAGCTCGATGCGCTCATCGAGGATGTGCTGGCGATTTTCCGGGAGGGACTTCAGTCCGCGGCCGAACAGCTTTGACACCAGGGGTCCGTCCCAGCGTTGGCGTCACTCGGCCTTTGAGCCGTCACCGGAATCCCCGTCACCGGGAGCGAGATTTTCCCGGACGGCACCAAGCTCGCCGATAAGCCCGCTGAGGTTTTGGCCGAGTTGCCGTCGCAAGCGGTCGGCGCTCGCTGGAAACTCTTGCAAGACCCGATGAAAAAGTTGCCGTGAAATTCGAAGAACGCTCGAAGGCTCGCGCGCGATCGCCGTTGCCGGCCGCCGCGTTTCCGTGAGGAGCGCCAATTCGCCAATGAGCCCCGGCGGCCGCACGACCCGTGCCGTCGCGGTGCCATCTCCTGAGGGATCCAGGGCAATCGAACCGCTCAGCACCAAGAAACCGCCATTGGAAATCTCGTCCCGGCGAAACAAAACGTCCCCGGCGCGCAGAGTGCGGGTGTCCGCCGAAAAGGCGATCAGCCGCAGCGCTTCCGGCTCAATCGCGGCAAATGCCGGGTTGCCGGCGAGCTTGCTGATATCATCTTCCAATCCCATGCTGACGCTTCCTGCGGCCGCAAAACCCTTGGCCGGAGAAGGCTTTCCGGACAATCAAGGGATCAGCTTATAGCCCCCAGCGGCGGTCACGAGAAGCTGCGCCTTGGCTGGATCCCGTTCGATCTTCTGGCGGAGCCGGTAGATATGCGTCTCCAAGGTGTGGGTCGTGACGTTCGAATTGTAGCCCCAGACTTCGCGCAGCAGCACCTCGCGGGAAATGACCGACTGGCCCGCCCGGTAGAGGAACCGCAAGATCGCGGTTTCCTTTTCCGTTAGACGGAGCTTGTTGCCTTTTTCGCCGATCAAATGCTTGGCGCCGGGCTGGAACGTATAGGGGCCGATCCGGAACAGCGCTTCCTCGCTCGATTCGTGCTGGCGCAAATGGGCACGGATCCGGGCGAGCAGTTCGGCAAAGCGAAAAGGCTTTGTGACATAGTCATTTGCACCGGCGTCAAACCCCTCTACCGTGTCGTCTTCCGAAGTGTGCCCGGTCAACATAATGATGGGATTCTTAAAACCTTCCTGGCGCAACTGCCTGACCGCCGCGCGTCCATCCATGTCGGGCAAGCCCACATCCATGATGATGAGGTCCGGCGTCTGTGCGTGCACCACGTCGATCGCGCCCTGCGCCGTATCCGTTTGAATGGCCGCAAATTCTTCGTGTAAGGCGAGTTGTTCCGCCAAGGCCGCGCGCAAATCCGCGTCGTCTTCGGCGATCAGGATCTTAAGAGCCGTGGTCATGAACTTGTCCTTGATGAATAGGGTCTCCCCGGGTTCAAAAACCGGCGCTGAATTCGACTGGTGGTTCCCTTCCCGACGCAGCCTCTTCCGCCCTTCCCCCCATCTTTCGTTCAAACTGCATCGGCGTTTCTACTTAAATCTCCTTAATCTGTCCGCAGCGCTATTACACAAAAGCGCTGGGCCGCGGCGCGGGCGAATCGCTTTGCCGTCGACAAAATCATAAGCTTGCATGAAGTTCGTTGCAAAAAAACTGACATCCTCTCTTGCTCTTGCTCTTGCGCAAAAAGAGGTCAAGCGCGGCCTTGGCCGTCTCGTGGCGGTGCGTCTGCCCTGCCATGGATATGGGCGGGAACTCATGCTTGGCAGGGTCCACGCCGGCCCGATAACCCTGACCTGTGCGCTCGGGCGCGCCGGGATCAAGCACACCAAATTCGAGGGCGATCAAGCCACCCCGGCGGGGCGGTTCCGGTTTCTCGCCAGCTTCTTCCGGTCTGACCGCATCCCACGCAAGGCCTGGCCCTTGCCGATGCGCGCCCTCGTGCCAAGCGATGGCTGGTGCGACGATCCGCAGCAGGCGGCTTACAACCGCCGCGTGGCCTTGCCGCGCCAGGAAAGCCATGAAAAACTCTGGCGGTTCGACAATCTCTACGACCTCATCATCGTGCTTGATTACAACATCCATCCGCGCTGCAAAAATCGTGGCAGCGCGATTTTCCTACATTGTGCGCGGCCCGATCTCGCGCCAACCGAAGGCTGCGTCGCGCTGCGCCCGGATGATCTGCGCCGGTTGCTCCCGCGACTTGCCAAAAACGTGGTGCTGACGATCCGATAAGATTCACCGCTGCCCAAAAATGGCGCTGCCCATTCTCACATGGGTTGCGCCGAGCTGAATCGCAAGTTCAAAATCGCCGCTCATCCCCATCGAAAGCACGCCGATCCCGTTGCGGGCGGCGATCCTATTGAGCAGCGCGAAATGTGGCGAGGCCTGATCATCAACAGGCGGGATGCACATCAGGCCAGAGATCTCAAGGCCATAGTCCTTGCGGCAGCTCGCGATGAAACGATCCGCCTCCTGAGGGAGAACGCCCGCCTTTTGCGGCTCGACGCCGGTATTCACTTGGACATAAAGGCCCGGATGGCGCGAGGTCTTTTGGATCTCGGCCGCAAGCACCTTTGCGATCTTGTCGCGGTCTACCGTTTCGATGACATCGAAAAAGCGAACCGCCTCATGGGCCTTGTTGGATTGCAAAGGGCCAATGAGATGAAGCTCGAGGCCCGGATAACGCGCTTTCAGCGCCGGCCATTTTTCAAGAGCCTCCTGGACCCGGTTCTCGCCGAACACCCGTTCCCCGGCCTCGATCACTGGCGCGATGTCCAGCGGCCCGAAGGTCTTGGAGACGCAAACGAGGGTGACGTCTTGTGGATTGCGCCCAGCGTCGCGCGCCGCGCGAGCAATGCGGGCGTGCACCAAGGCGAGGCGGTCGAGGCTGGTTTCAGGCGGCTTCTCTGGTTTTTCCACTGCTTTAGCCTCTAATTCAGCGCTTTCCAGTTGGCCGTCAGGAATCCCCGAGGATCGACGGCCTCAACCTCTTTGGTGATGACCGCTTTCGTTCCAACGCATTTCCATTCATAGACCGTGTCATGACCCGTGGCGGCCATGGGAACGACATCCGAACCCGGGTTTTCCTTGCAAAAGCTCGAAGCACCCGCCGATGCCTGGCTGGTATTCGCTTTCCCGCAGACGAGGTTGGCGCCCGTGTTGCACAGCCAAACCTTGCCCTCCATGCAGCGGAAAGAGGTGCTTTTTTGAATGTATTGGTCGGCGGCATCCGCCGAAAAGCCAAAAATCTCGCGTGCTTTTGGGATAAGAGTGATAGGGATCGGCCTCACGCGATCGTCATTGGTGACCCTCGCGCAAAGCGAGGGCACATCCTGGGCGCGGGCGGGATTGAGAGGGCAGATCGTCACGGCTCCGGCGACCGCCGCCAAGAGAGCGGAATGAACGAATAAGGGCATGCTATCTCCCTTCATCAAAAGACTTACAGATTGAAAAATCCGATCCGAGGGGAAATCGGACAAGGCTGTTTCCCATGAAACATTTTTGTCCGATTCTCAGGGAAAATTATACAAGGTTCATCCGGGGCTGCCTTGAAGGCAGCAGGATCGCCTAAATTGGAGAGAACCATGCCCACGCAGAGCCAGAACGCAGAAACCATTGTCTTGCATGCGGGGTACCGCTCGGATCCGGCAACGACCGCGGTCGCTGTGCCGATCTATCAAACGACCTCCTACCAGTTCAACTCAACCGAACACGCCGAGAACCTTTTTGCGCTCAAAGAACTCGGCAACATTTACACGCGGATCATGAATCCCACCCAGGCTGTGCTCGAAGAGCGTGTCGCCGCGCTCGAAGGCGGCGTTGCAGCGCTCGCTTTGGCGTCCGGCCAGGCTGCCTCGCTGTTCGCGGTTCAAAACATCTGCCATGCGGGAGATAATTTTGTCAGTTCGACCGATCTCTACGGCGGCACCTGGAACCTCTTTCAAAACACGATGGGCACGATGGGGATCGAATGCCGTTTCGTCGATCCCTCCGACCCCGAAAATTTCCGCCGTGCGACCGACGCCCGCACGCGCTGCTACTATGGCGAGACGCTCCCCAATCCGAAGCTCGCGGTCTTCCCGATCTCGGAGGTTGCCAAGATCGGGCATGAGCTCGGCGTGCCTTTGATCATGGACAACACCGCCTGTCCGGTCCTTTGCCGGCCGATCAAGCATGGGGCCGCCGTCAGCATGCTTTCGACGACGAAATATATCGGTGGTCACGGCACCTCGATCGGCGGCATCATTGTCGATGGCGGCAATTTCGATTGGGAGAAACACGCCGATCGCTTCCCGATGCTCAACACGCCCGATCCGAGCTATCATGGCGCAGTGTGGACCGAGGCAGTCAAGCCGCTGGGTCCCATCGCTTACATCCTCAAGGCACGGGTGACGCTGCTCCGCGACATTGGCGCGGCGATGTCTCCCTTCAATGCTTTTATGTTCATCCAAGGGCTGGAAACGGTCGCGCTGCGGATGCGCCAGCACTGCGCCAATGCGGTTCTCGTGGCGCAATATCTTTCCAAGCATCCGAAGGTGACCAAAACCATCTTTCCGGGGCTCATGGCGGGAGAGACGAAGCGGCGGGCGGATGCCTATCTCAAGGGCGGCTATGGCGGTCTTGTCGGCTTCGAGCTCGCGGGCGGGAGGGCCGCGGGACGCAAATTCATCGAAAGCCTGAAGATGTTCTATCACGTCGCCAATATTGGCGATGCGCGCTCGCTTGCCATTCACCCGGCGAGCACGACCCACTCCCAGCTCACACCCGAGGAACAGGCGCAGACGGGTGTCACGGAGGGCTATGTGCGGCTCTCGGTCGGCATCGAGCACATCGACGATATTCTCGCGGATCTCGATCAGGCGCTCGCCGCCGTGTAGCCTTCTTGCCCTCGCTGGTTTTCCTCAATGTGCCCGCAATGCAACAGCCGGAGGCCTATATTGGCGGCGCGGACAAGCTCTTTGCTGCCGATGGCAAAATTGCCAACGAGGGAACACGCACGTTTTTGCAGCAGTTCATCGAAGCCTTCGCAAACTGGATCGCCATTCATCTAAAATCGTAAACCGGGCCGGCTGAGGCGAGCGCCGGAGAGGCGCCGCTCACACCGCCAGCGAGTGGCGCGCCTGGCTGCCGGCAAGATAGGCGTCGAAATGCGCAGCTATGGTGCGCGCGAAGGGGCGGCCGCGTTCCGTGATCACGAAGCCGTCCTCCGTCGCCCGCACTAGCCCGTCGCCGTCGGCTTGCACCAGCAGCGCGGCCTCCGCGATCACCGCCTGCGCCGCCGCCCCGAAGCGCCGTGCGACCTCCGACCGCCTAAAGGCAAGATCGCACATCAGCCGCTCGATCACATGCGCGCGGACCCGATCGTCCTCGCTCAGCACCGCCCCCTTTGTGACCGCGAGCGTGCCACCCGCAACGCGCCGCGAATAGTCGGCGATGGCCGGCGCATTTTGGGCATAGCCTTGTGGCAGCCGCCAGATGGAGGAGGCGCCAAGCCCGATGAGCGCATCCGCATCATCGACCGTGTAGCCTTGGAAGTTGCGGCGCAGCCGCCCTTCCCGCGCCGCGGCCGCCAGCGCGTCATGAGGCTGCGCAAAATGGTCGATCCCGATGCGGGTATAGCCGTGATCGGCGAGGAACGCAGCCGCCAGCTCGGCCTGGTTGTGACGCTCGGTGACGCCCGGCAGATCAGCCTGCCGGATCATCATCTGATGGCGTTTCATCCATGGCACATGGGCATAGCCGAAGAGCGCAATGCGGTCGGGCCGCATGCGCAGGACCTCTGTGAGCGTCTCGATAAGTTCGGCTTCGTGCTGGCCGGGCAGCCCATAGATCGCATCGATGTTCAATGACGCCACGCCATGATCGCGGAAGGCGTCGATAACAGCGCGGGTTTCGTCCACGGTCTGAATGCGGTTGATTCGCGCTTGCACCTTCGGGTCAAAGTCCTGCACCCCAATGCTGACGCGGGTCAGGCCTGCTTCGGCCAGCGCGTCGATGCGCGCCCGATCGAGCCCGCGCGGATCAATCTCGACCGCGAACTCCAGATCCTCTGCGAGGTTGAAGCGCCGGCGCATTGTGTCCATGAGCCGGCTGAGATCGGCCGCCGACAGAATCGTGGGCGAGCCGCCCCCCAAGTGGATATGGCGAACCTTGGCGTCGCGCGGCACAGTGCGCGCGATGGCCGCGATCTCGGTGTCCAGCACTTTCAAATAGCTAGCGACCGGCTGATATTGCCGGGTGATCTTGGTATTGCAGCCGCAAAACCAACACAGCGTGTCGCAGAAAGGAATGTGGGCGTACAGCGATAGTGTCGCGTCGGCGGGCAGCATCTCGAGCCAGCGCAGGCAGACGCCCGCGTCGACTCCTTCGTGGAAGTGCGGCGCGGTCGGATAGCTCGTATAGCGTGGCACTGGCGCGGCGTAGCGGCTGATCAGGTCAGGCGTCACAAGCTGGCTCCCCTTTGGTACGGACCTCTTCCTACCGCTCTGAGAACGGCGGCATCTTGCGTTAAATCAATCAGAACGAGCTTGGCCTTGACCGGGGAGATTGACCCAATCCGTTAATTAATGCTGTGTAGGCTTGATTAACAGCCGGTTTTCACCTGACCCTGTTTCAAAAGCCTGCGCGGAACTCGAAACCCTCGCGCCGAGAGATTGCGATCCCCGGCTTGCCGGGAGAAGCACCTCGAAGCACGAGGACGTCTTGAAGTGCCTTCCTTCGAGACGGCGCTTCGCCCCTTTTCGGGACGAGACCTGGGCTTTGGAAACGGACACGAAACGATCAACGAACACATGGACTTTGAGCGCTACAACGCCCGCGAGGCGGAACCCAAATGGCAGCGGCTTTGGGAAGAGAGAGAAATCTTCCGCACCCGGAACGATGACCCGCGGCCCAAATATTATGTGCTGGAGATGTTTCCCTATCCGTCCGGCCGCATCCACATGGGCCATGTCCGCAATTATACCATGGGCGATGTGATTGCTCGCTATAAGCGGGCGCAAGGCTTCAATGTGCTGCATCCGATGGGTTGGGATGCCTTCGGCATGCCGGCTGAGAACGCAGCCTGGCACAACAAGAGCCATCCGGCTGATTGGACCTATGCGAATATCGCCTCGATGCGCACCCAACTGAAAGCGATGGGGCTTTCGATCGATTGGTCGCGCGAGATCGCAACCTGCGATCCGAGCTATTACAAGCACCAGCAGCGGATGTTCCTCGATTTTCTGAAAGCTGGCCTTGCCGTCCGCAAGAAATCCAAGGTCAATTGGGACCCGCTCGATCATACTGTGCTCGCCAATGAGCAAGTGATTGACGGGCGCGGCTGGCGCTCCGGCGCGCTCGTCGAGCAGCGTGAGCTGACGCAATGGTTCCTGAAGATCACCGATTTCGCCGAGGATCTTCTGCGCTCGCTCGATGATCTTCCCCGCTGGCCGGAAAAAGTGCGCCTCATGCAGGCCAATTGGATCGGCCGCTCGGAGGGTCTCGCCCTGCGCTTCGAACTCGATCCGGCGCCGGGCATCGCAGCGCGTGAGATCGAGGTCTATACGACACGTCCCGACACGCTGTTCGGCGCCAAATTTCTGGCGATTGCCGCCGATCATCCTTTGGCGGCGGAGGCCGCGAAAACCGATCCGAAGCTCGCGGCCTTCATCGCCGAATGCCATCATGGCGGCACATCGGCCGAGGCGATCGAGACAGCCGAAAAGAAGGGTTATGACACGGGGCTGCGGGCCGGCCACCCCTTCGACCCAAAGTGGCGGCTGCCGGTCTATGTGGCGAATTTCGTGCTGATGGACTATGGCACCGGCGCGATCTTCGGCTGCCCGGCGCATGACCAGCGCGACCTCGATTTCGCCAATAAATATGGCCTAGGGAACACCCCCGTCATCTGTCCGCCCGGCCTTGATGCGGCCTCTTTTACGATTAGCGATACCGCTTATGACGGCGACGGAACGCTCATCAATTCGGGGTTTCTCGATGGGATGACCTCGGCGCAAGCAAAGGACGAGGTCGCAAGGCGTCTTGAGGCAAGACCGCTTGGCAACCGGACGCAAGGAAAGCGCGAGGTCCAATACCGGCTCCGCGATTGGGGAATCTCGCGCCAGCGCTATTGGGGCTGTCCGATTCCCGTGATCCATTGCGGCGCCTGCGGCGTCGTGCCGGTCCCCGCGCAAGAGCTGCCGGTCGAATTGCCGAAGGATATGAGTTTTGATGAGCCCGGCAATCCGCTCGACCGCCATCCGACCTGGAAACATGTGGCCTGCCCGGTCTGCGGTGCCCCGGCGCTTCGCGAAACGGATACGATGGATACGTTCGTCGATTCCTCCTGGTATTTTCTCCGTTTCACCGACCCGTGGAACGCCGATGCACCGACGACCGCCGCGATGGTCGAAAAATGGCTGCCGGTCGATCAATATATCGGCGGCATCGAGCATGCGATCCTGCATCTCCTTTATGCTCGGTTTTTCACCCGCGCGATGCAGGCGACCGGTCATGCCGGGGCGCTGAAAGAGCCGTTCGACGGGCTTTTCACGCAAGGCATGGTCGTGCACGAGACCTATCGTGGCCTGACATCCGGAGAGTGGATCCACCCGTCGGACATTCGATTTCACTATGGTATTGGCGCCACAGGACCAATTCGGAGCGCGGAAAGGATCGCCCCTTACGAGGAGGTTGAGATCGGCCCCATCGAGAAAATGTCGAAGTCGAAAAAGAACACGGTCGATCCGGACGACATTATCTCGACCTTCGGCGCCGATACCGCCCGCTGGTTTATGCTCTCGGATTCGCCGCCCGAGCGCGACGTGATCTGGACCGAGGAAGGCGTCCAGGGCGCGGCGAAATTCGTGCAGCGCCTCTGGCGACTCATGGGCGAACTCGCTCCCCTCGCCGCCCCGCCCGGAACGCCAATTCCAG
>DATJBL010000120.1:0-81898 GCA_035515355.1 Methylocella sp. | reverse complement strand
ATCATAATCCTTGTGTCGGGGGTTCGAGTCCCTCCTCCGCTACCAGGAATCTTTTAACTACCTGAATTTGCTTTGAAAAGCAGGATATGTGGTAGCGCCTTAAGGTCAAATTTCGTTGTAGATTCAACGGGCGATACTGGGCTGCCATATGACGACTGCTTGGCCGCCCGAGCGGAGAAGACTTTTGCGAAGAAAGAAGGATAACGTCTCTCTTCCGCAAGAGTCCGCGACTAAAAACATCGCTTAATAAGCGGCCGCTCATCCACGGTCGCGAGCACCAAGTGCGTTCCATGGCGGTCACAGCGGAGGTTTTTCCTCCTTCCTATCCAAAAACATCAAAAGCCTGGTGCCGCGGAATGGTTTTGCTCGATTGGACATTTCCTCTTCGTAAATCCGTGCGTTTAATGTTCTTGCTATGTTCTTGACGGCGCCTGGCAGCCACATTAGCCTTGCGTGATCCTGCAATACATCACCTGAGGCTCTCGTGAACCCGGTCGCAGCCCTTCGCAAACGATTTGAGTCCGAGCGCGGGTTTCTTCCCTTTCCAGGCTTTGCCTGTGATTGAAGAGGGAGGCTTGGTGCTCGGCCGCGGCACGGTCCTGGCACGCATGGCGGTGATGCGATCGGGCAGACCATGTCTCGCCGTCGAGGCCGATCAGTCACGCCTCCTGGCTTTGCTCGCGGCCGTCTACGGAAGGCAAGTTGATCCTTCAGTCGTCAAGCCAATCACTCGCGCCTCCCTCCAATGGCAACGCGGCGAGAAAGCGAACGCCCATATCGAGCTTGCCTTCGCCCGATTCCCGCGTCTCCAATCGGAGGAAGACGCGTTCCGCCTCTTCCTCGCCGACGATCTTCTGGCGCAAGGCATGACGCCGGACCATCTTGTGCAAAAGCTGGGCTTCGATCTCGTGCTTCTCAAATATGACTCCAATCAGCCGCGCGTGCCTTCGGGCAACGGGCGCGAGAGCGGCCGATGGACGTCGGATAGCCACGGCAGCGGAGGATGGAGTCCCGACAACAATGTCCGCAGTGGCGGTGAAAACAACGCCTTCCTCGGTCCTGTGGCGGGCGCGTTGGAGCGGCTCGGGGCGCAGTCTTTTCTAGCGGAAGCAGGCCCAAGCCTCATCAGGGCGCTGGCCGCTTTCGCGGCGCGCTTCTCGGCGCCCGTTGCCGTGCTCGGCGCGCTTTTCATTCCGATGCCGAACAGCGGTGGTGTCACCGAAGGGACGTTGCCCGACGCACCGGAATAAGCTTCAGGCTCGATCGTCCGGCTGGCACTTTGCGGCTCAAGACGAAGGCAGCCGATGGCTCGGACATTGTCGTTGGCGCACAAAATCGCGGTGGTGTTTACCGGGACATCCGCACCGGCGAGCCAATCGGGCGGGATCTCGATGGGCAGCTCTATCTCGATTTCGATGCCGTTCAGGCCGCGATCCATGCCGGGCTTGCGTCAGGGCAGCGGACCGCCCCCACTGCGCATTCGGAGCGAGATGAGGATGAGCCAAAGCTTTGTCCGGCACCAGGGCCAGACACGCCACACGGGGCGAGCGAACGAGCGATGGATTATGAAGAGGATGTGCATGCGCGCGTCAATCCTCTGGCACCGATCCCGCGCGGCTTCGGCGTAAACATGATTGATCCACTCACCGGGACACCAGTCTATTACGATGATTGCTTCCGCTATGCCGGCGATCTTGTCGACGGCGACATGAAGAAAGGAGATCTCGCCGAGGCCAAGGGGCTGGGCTATGAATGGCGCTTCAAGGCTGGTGGCGATAAGAAGGAAGAGGCGTTGGAAGAATTTAAAGACCAAGCGACAAAACAGCTCCGGACTGCCGAATCGAAGGGACGCGGATTGAAATGGTATTTTGCCGACCCCGATGTTGCCAACGCAGTTCGTGAGTTTTTTGGAAAAAATGATTTGGACGAAATCGTCATCTCCATAATGCCGCCGAGGAAGCGCAAAAATGAGCGTCCGTGATTTCGGTGCAACAGCAACCTGGGGTTCTCGCCGGGAAGTCCCGGAAGCCTTGGCTGATCGCTGGATCAAGCTGATCACAAGGCTGCAGGCGATCGATCCTGTTTTCGCCCATTGGTATTATTGGCCAAAGCCCAGCCGGATTGCCTCGCAGGATTGGGATCGAACGCACATCATCAAGTTCATTGAATCGAATGTGGGAACCAATGACGCTGATGGATCCCCACAGCCTCTCTATGGCTATAGCTGTTTTGCCATCAATACGGATGCTGGAGACGGGCCGCGCTCTTTTTCGACGCGCTTTTCGGCAGGCACAGGCGGTCCCTACTGCTTCAATAACGCCCTTGTCAGTACGAGTTGTGGTACTGCACCAGATCCCCTTGTCGTCACTTATAAAGTGTTCAGAGGGATCGTGCTCGCGCTCGGTGAAGCCTTCGAGCCGGCTAGAGTGATCGCCTATCCGGTAAGCATCCTTGATTTCTGGCCCAAAGGTCAAGGCGGCCGGCCCATCATCAAGCTCGCCTGGATCACCTATGTTGGGCCTAGCTATGCACATCTTATCACGCCACCGTCGGAGGCGATCGTCGAGCGCCAGCCCGACGGCGGCCTCCTCATGGCTGCGACAAAAGAGACCTTTGACGTCAGCAATCCCACCCATATGGCGGCCGCGCGCGCCATCGAAGCTGCTGCCGCGCCTTTCAACGCCTTCACCAAGGCTGAAATGGAGGCGGTCATTGCAAAAGGATGTTTTTGATCAAAGTTCCGAATTTCTTATTGCGGTGCGTGGGGAATAGTTTCATGCGCAAGCTCGGATAAGGTAGCGCACATTTGGAAGGTGTGGGGAAAGGCGGTAGCGCTCCTCCGCTACCACGCGTCCTCCACTATATTTTGCCTGGAAGAACGCATCGCCGCCGATGAGCGCGGCGAGCTTGCCTTTGACTTCGACCTGAAAACCTTCTCTCGGTGCTTTGGGATGAATGGTCACGCCGTGGACCAAAGCGCGGAAATCGGCGATGAGCGGCCCCCGATCGTCCCCCGCCTGGGCGTGATCCGCCAGAACAGCCGCTAAGCGGTCCACTGTCTCGATGTATTGCGTTAGTGTTGCGGGATGAAGCGCGATGATCCTCGGAGCTTCGTCCAAAGACGCCAGCTCTACTTCAGCTTGCAGCACCAGGGTTTTCAGCTCAGCGATCCGGGCCCGGGCGTCTTCCTCGCCAATGACTCCTTTGATCGCCATGTCGATCGCCCGTTTTGCGCGGTCCTATATGTGAAGGACTTGGCCGCTTATTTATTGGGTAAGCGGCTGCCCAGTTTGGCTCGGCATCCGCCTGTTTGCCGGCGGCATAGACGCCGTCCTGGAAAAACTTTGTCCGCAATGGCGGTGGTGGCATCGAGGGCGAGCGGCGGCCTGACGGCCCTTCGCGATCGCAAGCCATATGCCACGACAGTCCGTGACCCGAACTACCGGATCGAAGTCGCGAAAGACGACATACACATCTACAGCCGGGACGGCCACTATGTTTCCGACGATCCCTTCGAGCTTTTTCCGAAGATCGACGCACGCGAGGATGTCGGCCACGCATTTTATCTCGGTGTCGAGACAGCGCGGGCCGAAATCGCCTTCCGCCTCGGCAAGCGATATACAGAGGACGAGCCGTTGGCGTTCGGCGTTGCGGCGACCAAGGGCTCGGCCGACGAAGCGCATCTCCTAACGTTCAAAAAAGCCGGAACGACGCGCACCCAGCCGCCGTCAAAGACATCACGGTGACCAGTCACAGCAGCCGACAGAGTACCAGCACGGCCTGCTACCGCCAAACAAAAGCAAGGCGGAAGAACAATCAATGATCGGCTTTCCACTCAGATAAAGTATGATTCAATGCCGCTCCTTAACCGGTGCGATATTGGAGGAAACCATATGCGAAAGGTTTTTGTCATCGGCATTGGCGCCGGCAATCCAGACTACGTGACGATTCAAGCCGTCAATGTTCTCAACGAGGTCGATGTTTTTTTCATTCCGGACAAAGGGACTGAGAAGGCAGCTCTCCGGAAGCTCAGGACGGAGATTTGCGAACGGTTCATCAAAGAGAAAACCTATCGTTTCGTCGATGTGAAGCCTCCCAAACGGGCAAAGGACTTTTCCGACTATAAATCGAACGTCGAGGCTTGGCACAGAGAGATCGAAGAAAGCTACGAGGGACTTTTGATGGAGGAACTCGGCGACGGCGAATGCGGCGCCTTTCTCGTTTGGGGAGATCCGACGCTTTACGACAGCACGTTGCGGATCATCGAACGAATCCATTCAAAAGCGGACTTCGCGCTTGAATATGACGTGATTCCCGGCATCAGCGCGGTCCAGGCGCTGGCGGCAAGGCACCGCATTGCCCTGAACCGTATTGGCGAACCGGTGCAAATCACGACCGGCCGAAAGCTCGCCGAAGGCTTTCCTAACAATATCGACAGCGTTGTGGTTCTTCTCGATGGCAATCAGGCTTTTAAGCGGCTCGATCAAGGAGATCTCGAAATCTATTGGGGCGCCTATATCGGTACCGAGGAGGAAGTTCTCATCGCAGGCAAGTTATCCGAGGTCATGGACGACATTGAGAGGATTCGCGCGCAAAGGCGTCGGCAGAATGGCTGGATTATGGATACTTATCTGCTTCGAAAGCCGGACAAGTAAAGTTCTCCGTGGCTCTCATCTGTTATGCGGATAGTAAATGAAACAGGGCAGGCAAGAGTCAGGAATGTGCAAGCTGGCAGCTATATCGCCGCCTTGCTTCAGTTGCTCTTGCAGAAAATGCGTGTGAGGCTTCAAGGGCGAGCGCCCGCCGGGTGGAGGAATGGGAGCAAAGACCTCTATCCGTCCGATGGGATTGCGAACGATCCGTGTCGGCGAGATACGAAGGATCGCGCCGCCGATCTCGCCCATGAAAGCCTGATAGTGTTGGCCTGCCGGATGATCAAGGCTCATGACAAGATCTTGGTCGGCGGTCCGGATGCCGAAGCTCGCGGCCGCACTGCCAAGGCCAAATTCGTACAAAATCTCGCAAAGACTCTCTGACTGAACGGCGTCGCTGTCGGTTCCGACGCGCGTCAATCCAAGAACTGCCGGAGCCGCTGCGCTGCGCGGAACTGCGAGCACGATGATGCTTCGCTTTTGCTTAGCGGCAGAAGCTGATTCACATCGGCGCGCGCATTGATCATCTGCTTTTCATCGACCGAAACGCGGCCGCCATGACGATCGATCTTCCCGAGGCCAGTCGCATCGATTGGCTCATGACGGCCGATGAAGGCCGGACGGATGATTGGCGTATGCGCGGTTTCGGTTTCGGACCAGTCGAGCACCGGCATTTTATTTTCCTTCTTCCGCTTACTGGCAGGTATCGCAGCTGGGATTGTCGAGGACGCAGGCTTGCGGCGCGGGGATAGAGGCGCCGACCGCATTCAACTTACCGTCTGTGCCCTTCAGCGTCGATTTCTCGATATGGGTCGCCGAGCGTGAGCGCAAATAATAGGTCGTTTTCAGCCCGCGCCGGCACGCGAGACGATAGAGCGCGTCGAGCTTCTTTCCGCTAGGGCTGGCGATACAGAGATTGAGCGACTGTGCCTGATCGATCCATTCTAACGGCGCGCCGCCGCTTCAATCAGCCAGGACGAGTCGATTTCGAAGGCCGTCGCGTACAAAGCCTTGAGATCGTCCGGAACGCGATCGATCTCGCCGAGGCTGCCGTCAAAATATTTGAGATCGGCGACCATCACTTCATCCCAGAGCCCGCGCGTCTCGAGGTCACGGACCAAGGCCGCATTGACGACGGTGAAATCTCCGGACATGTTCGATTTGACAGAAAGGTTTTGATAGGCTGGCACGATCGACTGGCTGACGCCGAGATGTTGGAAATCGTCGCTGCCGGCGCGATTGCCATTGTGTTCGAATTGCGCATGCCGGTATTTGTCACGCGCTTACGCAGGCTGTTCCAATCGAGCCTCATTGAGCGGTCGAGATCGAGACCTTGTTGCAAAGGCGCTGTCGTTCCGTGCACCTGCGAGCAACTTGATCGAATCGATCGGTAGAACGCCTTTCGACCAGAGCGAACCTTTGAAAGAAGGATATCGCCCACGCTCGGCTGCGAGGCCCACGCTCGCCGAGATCGTTTGAAAGCTGATCGCTTCCATGCTCTCGTCGGCGAAACCCACGGCCTCCTCAGAGGCATAAGGGCGTTTGGGAATGAAAGCTTCGATCTAGCCCCGGCGGACGCTTGACCAAGCAATCGCTCGCACCCTTTGCGCCGAACCGCGGGCGCTAGTACAATCAGCATTGATCTTGCCAAGACTGTATTTCAGCTATCAGCTCTTGCTCGGCATTTTGATGGTTGAGCCAGGTCAATGGCTATGCACAGGTGGCCGCATAGAACGGCTCACATCCGGCGGAGTCCAATCGTATGAACGAACAGGCCAAAGCGAAACCTTTCGCGCGGCAATCGCCGCCACTTGCCGAGAAATGGCTGCCGCAAGCGCAACGACGCCGACGTGGCGGCCTGCTCGTCATCTCCATTGTCTCGATTTTCGCGGCGGCAATCGGCACGGTCTGGTGGAATAGTTCGCGCGGGCCGAGCCTGCATTATCTGACGACGCCTGCGACGCGGGGGAGCATCACCCGGGTGGCGAACGCGACAGGCACCGTCAATCCGGTGCTCACGATCATCGTCGGGGCCTATGTGTCGGGAACCATTCAAAAGGTCTTCTGCGACTACAACACGCTTGTAAAGGCCGGACAAATCTGCGCGAAAATCGACCCGCGCCCTTACAAGGCGATTCTCGACCAATATGTCGGCCAGCTTGCGCGCGACCAAGGCTTCCTTGCCCAGGCCCAGATGGATCTGTCCCGCTACCAGAAGCTTGCAGAGCAGAACTCAATCGCGCGCCAGCAAGCCGAGGACCAGTTTTATGCAGTCCAGCAGGACACAGGGACCGTCAAACTCGACGAATCCCTCGTCGAAGGTGCGAAGGTCAATCTTGCCTATACAGATATTGTTTCGCCGGTCGAAGGCGTCGTCGTATCTCGCGCCGTCACTCAAGGGCAGACGGTCGCCTCCTCCTTTCAAACGCCGACGCTCTTTTTAATTGCGACCGACCTTGCGGACATGCAAGTCGATACAAATACCAGCGAGAGCGACATTGGCGGTGTCAAGCTAGGGGATGCCGCGACCTTCACGGTCGATGCTTATCCGAGGCGGATTTTCCAAGGGACGATCGTCCAGGTCCGCGAGTCGCCGCAGACCGTGCAGAATGTCGTCACTTTTGATGCGGTTGTCGGCGTCAACAACGATGATTTGGCCTTGATGCCGGGGATGACCGCTTCGACCCGAATCATCGTCGCAAATAAGAATGACGTGATCCGCGTTCCGAATCAGGCACTGCGCTACTCGCCCGGCGGCCTCACGGCAGTTTCTCAACCGGCCTCGGCGCCTCCGGCCGGGACGGAGAATAGGGTGGCACGCGTTTGGGTATTGCACAATGCCACACCCACAGCTGTCAGCGTCGTGCCAGGGCTCGACGACGACAGTTTTACCGAAATCGTCAAGGGTGACGTCAAACTGGGCGATCTTATCATCGTCGGCGAAGAACGCGGCAAGCAATGACCATCGAGGCTGCCCATGCGGCGGCTTTAGCTCAGGATACGGTCCGCGATGTCTGAACCTCTGCTGAGAGTCGAGAATGTCACGCGGACCTTCACCGTCGGCGACGTCGATGTACGCGCATTGCGAAGCATCAACCTTGCTGTCGAGCGCGGCGAATTCGTCGCCATCGTGGGCGCCTCGGGATCCGGAAAATCGACGCTCATGTCGATCCTTGGCTGCCTCGACAGGCCGACAAGCGGCCATTATTTTTTCGAAGGGGTAGACGTCGCGGCATTGCATGAGCCAGATTTGGCGCGGATTCGCAGCGAGCGGATCGGCTTTGTGTTCCAGAGCTTCAATCTGCTGGCGCGCACGAGCGCCCTCGAAAATGTCAGTCTGCCGCTGTATTATGCGGCCGTGGGGCCAGAGAGCCGCACAACCCGCCTCGAACGCGCCCGCGCAGCGCTGCGATTGCTCGGATTGAGCGACCGCGAACGCAACACACCAGCCCAGCTGTCGGGCGGCCAACAGCAGCGGGTGGCGATCGCGCGCGCATTGATCAACGAGCCTGGCCTGTTGCTTGCCGACGAGCCGACCGGCAATCTTGATACGAAGACCTCGCATGAGATCATGGAAACTGTGGTCACGCTGAACCGCGATCAAGGTGTTACCATCATCCTCGTCACGCATGAGCCAGACATAGCCGCTTATGCAGACCGTGTCGTTACCATGCGTGACGGTGAGATCATTTCCGATAAGCGGATCAGCAAGAAAGTACGATTGGAGGCCGCGCGCGAACTTACGACAGGTGGCCCGCAAGTTTCGCTTCCTGCCCCATCAGAATCACGCGCCGCCGCTGCCATTCGCGCCACAGGCTCCTGGGCCTTTCTACTGATGATTCTCGCAGCTGCAGCGCAAGCACTTGGGCGCAACAAAATGCGCTCCACACTCACCATGCTCGGCGTTTTCATCGGCGTCGCGGCTTTGATCGTCATGGTTGCCATCGGCCAAGGCGCTGATGAGGCGGTTCGCAAGCAGATCGAGAGCCTCGGCACCAATATCGTCGTCATTCTGCCGGGCGCCGTTACGTTCGGCGGGATCACGGCAGGCTTCGGAAGCGCCAGCACGCTCACAGTCGACGACGCGCACGCCATCCGCCGGGAAGACCCTGCTGTTGCTCAAGTCGGCTATGACATCCGCCAGACAGGGCAGATCCAGTATGGCCATCAAAATTGGACGACGACCATTCAGGGCGTGAGCGTCAGCTACCCGCCGATCACAAATTGGCAGATTGGCGCAGGCCGCGCCATGACACGGGATGACGAGAACCGGGCTACTCTCGTCACCCTCATTGGTCAGACCGTCTATCATCAGCTCTTCAGCCCGGGCGAGAATCCGATTGGTGCCTACATCATTGTCAAGAGCGTGCCGCTCCAAGTCATCGGCATTCTCGCGGCCAAAGGCCAATCGCCCTTCGGCCAAGATCAGGACGATATTTTGATGACTCCTTTCTCGACGGCCGAGCGCAAAGTGCTCGGCGTCGCGGCGCCGACGCAAGTGCAAACACCGTTCAACTGGCCTTATCTACCACCGCCCAACCCCTATAATTTGCAGCCGAGAGTGACAGGACTCGTGAATCGCATCTATGTCCAGGCCGTGACTCAACATGAGGTGCAAGCGGCCATCCGGCAAGCAAGCGAAACCCTGATGCGGCGCCATCGCATCAAGCCCGGCCAGGCCAAGGATTTCGATGTCCGCAACCTGAGCCAATTTGTGGAAACGGCCGAAAGCAGCAGCCGCGTCATGGCCCTTCTTCTCGCCGCCGTCGCCTCGATCTCGCTTCTTGTCGGCGGTATCGGCATCATGAACATTCTGCTTGTCTCTGTCACCGAGCGGACGCGCGAAATCGGCCTCAGGATGGCAATCGGCGCGCGCCGTTTGCACGTGCTCTTACAGTTTCTCGCCGAAGCCGTATTCTTGAGCCTTGGTGGCGGCATCGCTGGCATCGTAGCAGGAATTCTCCTGTCGGCGGCGATTCCGGTCCTCTTTGGGTGGCTTGCACCCTTTTCGTTTCTGGCCGTCGCGGGGGGATTTCTTTTCTCTGTCGCGGTTGGTGTTTTTTTTGGTTATTATCCTGCGCGCAAGGCGGCAAGCCTCCATCCGATCGAAGCACTGCGGTATGAGTGAACCGAGGCTTTCACAATCTCGAGGTTCCGCTCTGCATGAGCGGTTCAAACGCGAGAGCCATGGTGCGAAGCAAACGACAGGGACGCCGCCGGCCTGCCGCTTCCATCTCGGGCGGGATGTTCGCATCCTCGTCGATTTTGCATCATCATCTAAATGTCATCGTGGATGATCGGGCAACGGCTACGATATGGCGGTGACCTTTCGTCGACGCGCGATGCGAAGAGAAGGATCATATTCTCTTGGAAAGGCGCCGGCCGCGAGCTTGCCTGGGCCTGGACGCCGAAGCCTGCACTTGTCAGCCTGCCGCTATGAATGCGGCTTGCATATGCCAAACTCCGCAAGGACGTGGTCTTGCGAATAAGTTTGGACAACAATCGACCACGAGGATCTATCTATACCGATACTCATGTCATCGGTGTAGCCGTCGATCGAAATGGTGCTGATAGTCACCTTCGCCAGTTCAGAGTGTTGAGACCCCTGGTAGAAGTCAAGCGTATTCGCTCCGGCGTCAAATACGACGCTGATTTTGCGCGACATCTCTTTGCCGTCCGCTCCTGCGCTCGTCAGGGTGCACTCGAGCCGCGTCGGCTTCGCGAATGCTGCGACTGGAAAGAATAGCGAACAGGCCGGCACAAGTGCGCTGACGACCGCAGCAGCTTTCACAAGTGACCGATAGATGACCATTGTCGCTTCCGAAAGCTCTGTCCCCTTGGCTGGGCGGGCAGCGAATCAGAGCATGATCGTCGCATGATTGCAATTGTCTTCCTGTCACGTCCGCATGCTCCAAGTCGCGGCTGGAAGCCGAAATCCTGGGATTGCGGCATCAGCTCAATGTCCTGCGGCGCACACGCGCGCGGTTTGCGTTTCGCAGGGCCGACCGCGCGCTGTTCATGTGGAATCGCGCCCACCCATGACCCCACCTCTGGATCATGGATATCGTTAAGAAAATCAGCAGATATGCGGAGTCACCTTTTCGTGCGAAAAGCGACCCCGCTGGAAAGCTAATTCCAACGTATAATCAATGGCTTGCAAGCCTCTCTGGCGGCGTCACACTTCGAATGTGCCGAAGTTCGTGGGCAAGGTTTCGAACGTGTCCTCGATAAGGCGCAAAACCACACCAGAGCGCTTCGCCGAATGGCATCGCAGCCTTTTGCTTACCAGCGCCGCCAACGGCGGTGCCAACGCCAGCGACGGTGCCAGCGGCGGCGCCACCAAACGGTTTCGACATTGAGATCGTCTGCCGGCACCAGATGGTCAGGGGGCATGACTAAAGGCAGCGCATCGGCTGCCTTTAGGGTAACGGCGAGAATTCCCCCCGACAGCAATACCGATGTCACGAATGAGCGTCGATCCATGGCTTTCTCTCCAATCCAAAGAACGGCTGAGCTTAGCAGATTATTGTCAGTACTACCAAACCACACGCACCGGCTCGCCCTTAAATCTGCTATCACGCGGATGGATCTGGTTTCAGGGTCTTTGCGACCGCCGCGCCGCCTGCCGCCCGGCGTGCTGCTTCCGCAATAAGTCACAAGCTACGTTGCCTAAGATTATTGCATGGTCGGCAGTTACGAATAGTCGGAGCAATTTCGTCGAGCGCCGCTCGTAGATCCTCAACACCCACGGAAAATTTCGAATTGCACGCCCGCTCCGCAGTTGGGAGGCGGCATAAATGATGCTTGTCAGACTATAAGTCCGGAGAAATGGGAAAGTGTAAGCAGTTGATGGCGCAATTCAGACAATTCTCTGCTGGTGTTCGGCAAAGCCAGGGCCAAATGGTTGGCCCCATACGTATGGCCAGCGACTTCCTTGCTGTTCCGCGCCGGGGCGCGCCGTCCTTCGACATCGGGCCGCGCGGGCTTTCACGGCCATGCCTCCTTCCATCGATCACCGCCAACCCGATTCCGAGCTGGATGCCCTACGATGACTGAACCTGTCCGCGCCGTCTTGACGGACCTCGAAGGCGCAGCCATGCCCACGGCGTTCATGACCGAGACCCTAGCACCTCTCGCCCGCGAGCGGCTCGGAGGGTTTATTGCGCAACACGCCTCCGACCCCGACGTGGAGGACGCCTTGGACGAAGCCGGACGCCTTCTCGGTGGTTTCAATTTGAAGGCCGAGGAGGCGGCAGCCCTGCTGCTGCGCTGGATGAAACAGGAGCGCAAGGCAACGCCACTGAAATTTATCCAGGGCCTGATCTGGCAGGAAGCTTATGAGACGGGCTCGATCAAGGGCGAGCTTTACCCTGACGTCGCCGATTGTCTTAAAAGCTGGGCGGCCACTGGCCTTCGCCTTTTCGTTTATTCGTCCAATTCGGAATTGGCGCAAAAGCTGTTGTTAAGCCACACCCCGTCCGGGGATCTGACTGCCTTGTTTGAGGGCTTTTTCGACACATCCATCGGCCAGAAGATCGAACCCGCCTCCTACCGTGTCATCTGCGGACGTTTGGCGTTGCCTTGCGAATCGATCCTGGTCCTATCGGACAATGAGGAAGAATTGGATGCCGCCCAGTCCGCGGGCCTGACCACGACCCGCATCGCTCGCGAGGGTCGTGTGGATAGTCGCCATCCGGTTTGCCCGGATTTCCCGTCACTGAACTTGGGATGATGACTTCATTTCACGCCGGACCTCGCCGAACTGTGTAGACGGAAAAAGATTCGGCGGCGATTCCGGACGAGTTGGAAAATAGATGGCGAGATTTACAATTGAAACCCGAAACGGAGCCCAAGCCGAAATAATTGGGAAAGACGGCGTCTCGCTGATGAAATTGATTCGTCGCGCCGGCATCGAAGAGTTGGTTGCTCAATGCGGTGGCAGTTGCGCCTGCGCGACATGCCATGTTTACATCACATTGCCCGCCGGCGTTACGATGGCTCAGATCGGGCCAGGTGAAGGCCGTATGCTCTCAACAGCAAGCCATCGCAGCGTCACGTCACGACTCTCCTGTCAAATCAAGTTTGATGCCAGCCTCGACGGGATGAACGTCTGTATAGCCCCGGAAGATATAGGCAGCTTTTAGTTCAGTGTCGGCAACGCGATGAAGGCAGGCAATCGCCGCGGTGGCATGTTCAAGTCAAGCTCTGAATCTGGCTTCCACTCGCAGCAGCCGGAGGGCGAGTCTATTGCGGCCGGTCACAACATGTTGCGAGGTTGCCTAGCCATTCTATTTCCTGAGCATTCTCATGCAACATCGCAAGCTCGGCAGATCAGGTCTTAGTTGCGCCCCTCTTGTCCTTGGCTGTCATGTCTTCGGCTGGACGGCCGACGAAGCCGCCTCATGCGCAATTCTAGACGCGTTCACCGATCGCGGCTTCGCGCTGATCGATACCGCCGATACTTACTCGACCTGGGTGCCCGGCCATCAAGGGGGCGAGTCTGAAACAATCATCGGGAATTGGCTGAAGGCGACGGGCAAGCGCAATCAAGTCCTGATCGCGACCAAGGTCGGTGGCAATATGAAAAATGTGGGCAAGGGTCTTTCGAGGGCCCACATCATCCGCTCGGCGGAGGATTCCTTGCGCCGGCTCGAGAGTGACTGGATTGATCTTTATCAGGCTCATTTTGACGATACCGCTGTCTCATTCGAAGAAACGCTCGAAGCCTTTGCAAGCCTCATCCAAAGCGGCAAAGTGCGAGCGATCGGCGCGTCAAATTATTCGGCGCCGCGCCTAGCCGAAGCACTGGGAACTGCCCGCGCCCATGGGCTACCGCTCTACAGCTGTCTGCAGCCGCACTACAACCTCGTCACCCGCGCCTTTTACGAAGGCGATCTGTGTCAGCTCTGTCTCAAGGAAGATCTGGGCGTTATTCCGTTTCGAGGGCTCGAAGCGGGATTCCTCACCGGCAAATACCGCTCAATGGCCGATACGGTCGGCACGGCGCGCGGCGCTGTGGTTGCGCGTGTTCTCGACGCCCGCAGCCTTGACATTTTGCACGAACTCGACAGCGCCGCCCACCGGTTCAACGCCACCCCAGCGCAGATTGCCATCGCTTGGCTGCTGGCCCAGCCGGGCGTCACCGCACCGATCGTCAGCGTCACGAGCCCGGCCCAGCTCACTGAAATTTTCGGCGCGACAACAATGACGCTCGACGCCAGAACGTTAATGCGGCTTGACCTCGTGAGCGCGTAATCCTTCTGGAAGCCACGAGTTTAGAGCCTCATTAGATCGGCTGAGTTTTGAGTTTCGTGATGGGCGCGGCGGGAACGGAAAGCTCGCGCGGACATCTTGATTTTAGTCTTGATTTTGGTCTTTCCACGCCCATAATGGATATAATGCCACATTGTAGAGTGATCATTATGCCGATGAAAGAAGAGGATATTCAGGTCGGAAAATGCTATAGGACCAGGGGCGGTGAAAAAGACTCGGAAAAGTACACGGTTCTTAGCATAACGCGCGGCATTGTTACCTATCAAAGCTGGACCACCGACCCTAACAGGTTGTCGCTACGCACCAATACCGGTCTGAAAGCATTGGCCGAAGTGATCTTTAAGGAAATCCCTTGTCCTACCAGGGATCCCAACGGAAAAATTGAATACTTCGATCCCTCGTAAGCGCTCGGCAGAAATCACTGATGTCTGCCGAGGCACCACGGGCGAAAGATTTCGCGATCGTTGCTTTCCAATAGTCTAAGAGTTTAACTCCGAATTGGTTGGGCCCTGAAATCGGGGGCCTTGCTGGCGCCGAGAGCGCTTCAATACGCTGGTTCGGTCCATTCACTCGCAGATTCGCGATTGCCCCTTCCTAGCTAAACGTTGATGGACCATAAAGGCACGCCCGGCTGATTTCCAAGCCCCACCGGCTCGTCGTTTACTCTCTTGCGTATGCACTCCAGTTCGGCAGCTCACTAACAGTTCGAGCTGATTGAGCCGTAATGGCACTCGATGAGCCACGAGATCCTTGGCTAAATCTGCAGCAGCATGACATTCGGGAGCTTGACGAGCCGTCATCAAGGACGGAGAGTGAGGCAGAGGCTAATCGACGTCATGCGACACTCTGCACGTAGCTAACTTATTTGGGGATTGACGGTCATGTCTGTGGATCTGAGGGGAAACTGGACGGATGCGGATATCGCTAAGCTGATTGGATCGGTTACGGACGACCGCGATTGGCGTCTGGAGGTTGGTGCGGATGGCGTCGCGAGTCTCGCCGATAAAACGGCAAATCCTACTGGTGCCGACTACGACGAGACTTTGCATTGCTTCCTCGAAACCTGGATGCAGGGAACCGACTTCGTCGGCCCATCAGCGGCCGGAGACAAAGTTCTCGTAGGCAAGATTGCCAAAGCGCTGCGTGAGAATTATCCGGCGCTTAAGGCGGAGAAATTTGTCTATGTCGATTTGTAGGAGCGTGTGCAAAGGAGAGCAAATGGTCGCGCTATCGAAGGGCGTCTCCGATGACTCCCTGATCGCATATCGATAGCCCGTTGCCGTTCACTTTCCAGCCGATCACGCTTTTTCTCGATCCTCGTCGTTGTGGGGTATGCCATCGCCCTCGATTTGAAATGCAGTCGAGACTCTTGCCTCGATGACTGCAGACGACATATCTTGTGCTGCGTCGGCGGTAATCTCACCGGGTTCAGCTTCGGCATGGGCGCCAGCTGTCGGTTGATCCTCTGGCATCGCAAGCTCCGACCCAACGGAGAGGTTACTTGTGTTAGATCCGTGTCACCAGAGCATCCTACGGGCGGGCTCTATGCAGCTTTTGGGATGGCCCTGGTTCAAGAGCGCGATACGCTGGTCGAGTCTATTCGGGAGGCGCAGCATGAACACGATCCCGCCGACGCAAGGCGGGCCGGCGCGAGGCTGATTGTGGGTGTCACTGCTTTGTATTATAAGCTCATTTGGCTAAAAACGCTCTTGGCCAGTTCGACACTCGCTATAAATTCCTTATCTTCGCGCCAATCGTCGGTCGTTTCCGCGTGCAGGTTTCTTGCTTAGAGAGACCGTCGTCCGACACGGAATGGTAGCTGGCGCAGCTCAACAATTATCGATTTAGCCAAACATTCAGGTGGCAGGCTTCAGGTGCTCACATCGCTAACCCATGCAGTACGCTGAACAAGCCACCGCAACTCGAGGGGAACGACATGTCTCTCCATGGCAAGAAGGGATTGATTGTCGGAATCGCCAATGAGCACAGCATCGCCTTTGGCTGCGCCGACGCTTTTTCTAGAGAAGGCGCAGAGCTCGCCATTACCTACTTGAACGCAAAAGCGGGGCCATACGTGCGGCCTCTCGCCGAACGGCTCGCTAGTCCGATCATCGTTCCTTGCGACGTCCGCGAAAGCGGCCAGCTCGAAGCGGTATTCTCCCGCATCCGGGAGCAATGGGGATGCCTTGACTTTCTGCTGCACTCTATCGCGTATGCGCCGAAGGAGGATCTGCACCGCCGCATTACCGATTGCTCACAGGCCGGATTTGCAATGGCCATGGATGTGTCGTGCCACTCCTTCATTCGAATGGCACGATTGGCGGAACCTCTCATGGCCAAAGGCGGCTGTCTGCTCACGGTCACCTTCTACGGCGCCGAAAAGGTGGTTGAGGAATATAATCTCATGGGACCGGTGAAGGCCGCGCTCGAAAGTTCTGTCCGCTATATGGCGGCCGAACTCGGCCCGAAGCGCATCCGGGTCCATGCGCTCTCGCCCGGCCCTCTGAAGACGCGCGCTGCGTCAGGTATTGAACGATTCGATGAGCTGTTGGAACGGACGCGCGCCCGGACCCCGGAACACGAGCTCGTGAGTATCGAGGATATCGGCACCGTGGCAGCCTTTCTCGCGAGCGATGCCGCTGCGGCGCTGACAGGCAACATCGAATACGTCGACGCGGGCTATCACATTTTGGGTTGAAGCCCTCCATCGATTTCCGGAGGGCTCCCAACATGACAACGACGTCAGCGAACACGCACTCGTTCTGAGCACCGTGTCGCGCACCAAGCCGTCATCTCATCGTGTCGAAATTCACGTAGCATATCGCCGCGACCAGCTGCACCCAATATCACCGAAGGATGAGCCGCCATGTCTAACCAGTCATCCCCAAAGTCGTCCGAATTTTCATTAGCGAGCGTCCCGGCGCTCTGGCCGGTGGCCATGGCGGCAGCTTTAGCTGAGGAAGGTGCAGAACTTTATGCGCGGAACATCAATTTCATCGAGGAAGAGATCAAGATCCACGATGAGCTGAGACCGAGGCTAGCGACGCCGAACCAGATACGCCTCAATCTGCGCACCATGGTGCTGCGAGACTATGGCAAGCCAGGCGGGACTCCGACACTCGTTGACGCACCCCACGCCGGTCATACGGCGATGATTGCCGACTACCACAGCGATCAGAGTCTCGTACAGACGCTCTTGGCCAACGGCATCAACCATGTGGCATTGACTGACTGGAAGCCGGCAACGGCGGATATGAAGGATCTCGAAATCGACAACTACCTTGCCGAGGTTATTGTTGCAATCGACGATCTCGGCGGCTGCGTAAATCTCGTTGGCCTTTGTCAGGGTGGTTGGGTCTCGGCGATGATCGCAGCGCGCTTTCCCAATAAAGTGAACGCGCTTGTGCTCGCAGGTGCGCCCATTGACACAGATGCAGGCAACGGGCCGATCAAGCGCATGGTCCACGAATCCCCGACCTCGTTTTACCAGGAGCTGGTCAATCTCGGCGGCGGCTTGATGAAGGGGAAATTTATGTTGCAGGGCTGGAAGAACATGCATCCTGCGCAGCACTACATCCAGGACCATATCGATCTCTACGAGCACATCGACGACCCGGCTTATCTGGCGAAGGAGGAGACGTTCGAGAGCTGGTATGAAAACCCAATTGATTTGCCGGGCCGCTGGTACCTTCAGGTGATCAGACAGCTTTTTAAGGAGAACCGGCTTGCCAAGGGCGAATTTGTCGGGCTTGGCCGGAAGCTCAGCCTCCGCAACATCACATGCCCGGTCTACCTTCTGGCTGGTGCCTCCGACGATATCACGACGCCCGAACAAGTCCTCGACGCCACCAAATATCTCGGGACGCCAAAGGACCACATTGTGCAGAAAACGGTGCCCGGCGGCCACATCGGCCTGTTCATGGGAGCACGGACCCTCAAGGAGCATTGGCCGTCGATTGCCCAGTGGATAGCCGCACAATAACCGCGGCACGCGGCAAAGACCAGAGCTCGCCCCTGAGCAGGACTGTGTTTTTGACCGCAATCCCCAGAAGAGAGGCCCGAAGCGATCTCTAAAACCCACTCGGCGTCCGAATGAAGACCACCCGATCGCCCCTGGTGATCTGGAGGGCTCGGGGGAAGGCATATCACAGCACGAACTTGATGAGCCTAGCCTTGGCATAGTGGGGAGATGTGGTGCCGCCAGCGGGTGAAGCGCGAAGGATCAAAAGAGAGATTTGCCTGAGAAGCTTTAGGCAAATTGCCCGTCTGCGGCTGGAGCGCTTTCTTTAGACCGATGGCGCGTGTAGCCTAGAGGCGATAATTCTTGGACAGCCAATGGTTGTGGGAAAATTCCCTTGGCTATAGAACCCGTTATATCGCCGGATATCGATCTCAAATGGTCACTAACACTGCGAGTTGTGGCCGTCGCCCTTTTTTGCTTTCTCGTCGCGGCAACGCTCGCATTGTTCGGAACCTATCGCGATGTCGGACAAGTCAATGAGAATGTTGCCGACATTGTAACCAAGCAGCTGCAAGTCCAGTTATTTCGCATCGACTCAAACATCGACCTGTTAGCGCACTTCCCCGATTGGGACCCTGTAACCGAACGCATCCAAAGCGCCGGTCAATGCATACGATATATCAAGTCCGATGGAAGCGTCGGGCGATCAAGCTGTGTTGGCTTCGATCGCGACAACGGCACCCCGCCGGCTTGGCTTTTCTCCCTGAGTACCTGGATCCTCGCCGGCCATGCCGACGTTGCACGTCCTATTTTCTATCATGGGAAGTCGTTCGGAACTCTGGTCGTCACCACCGAGCCAGCCGCTGTTCTAGCCGCGATTTGGAAAGATGTTTCGAGGCTGCTCGGTCTTACCACAATGCTAGTTGTCACGATTTGCGTGCTGCAATACGTAGCGATTAGCCGAGCCCTCCGTCCTATGAAGGATGTTCTAGCCGGGCTCGATAAGCTGGCGCACGGTGACTTATCGTGTCGCCTGCCAAACTTTCGACTTATCGAGCTTCAGCGCGTAAGCGAGGTGTTCAACACGCTCGCGACGGGTCTCGATCGGACGACACATGAGCGAACAGCATTGGCTGCGAGGCTCGTCGACGGACAAGAACAAGAACGTCGCCATTTAGCGCGGGAACTTCACGATGAACTCGCGCAGACCTTGAGCGCCATGAGTGCGGTCGCCGCCTCAATCAAGGCGACGGCCGAGGCTGAGTGTCCCGCGCTCGTGCCCGAGGCAAGCAATCTCTCGCAGACGTCGATGACCCTGATGAGATCTCTGCGTCATACCTTGCAGACCCTGCGTCCGCCCGAGATCGATGACTTTGGGCTCGCCGCTAGTCTTTTGGCTCTGGCTCGGGATCAAGAACGGCGCGCCGATCGGGAACTGAAGATCTCACTTGAGATTGATTGCGACCTTCAGGGGCTGCCGCCAACAGCGGCGGCGCATGTCTATCGAATTGTCCAGGAGGGCCTCACCAATATAGGCAAGCACGCTAATGCAGCCCGGGCCCGCGTCGCTCTCGGCTTTCACCCGGGGCCTGGAGAACAGGCCATGCATCAGCGGCGTTGGCTCACGCTGACGATCGAGAACGATGGACGCAGGGTGGACCGTGGCAAGGGCAGCGAAGGCGGCGGATTCGGACTGATCGGGATACGCGAGCGGGTGATGGCACTCGGTGGACAATTGGACGTCGTCCATCTCGGGGATCAAGGCTTCAGGCTCCACGCTATGATTCCCTTTGAGACGGCAGCGGGGCTCTTGCAATGACCAAGAAAATAATCCGCATCCTTCTTGTCGACGATCACGCCGTCGTTCGTGAGGGCTACCGTACGCTCCTGGCGAAGCACGAAGGGTTAATGGTCGTTGGCGAGGCATGCGATGCCGCCTCGGCCTATCAGTGTTACAAGGACACGCAGCCGGATGTCGTCATCATGGATATCTCATTGCCGGGACGCGGCGGCATCGATGCGATCGAGCATATCCGCCGTTTCGATGCTCAGGCGCGCATCCTCGTATTCACGATGCATGGCGGGGCTGTATATGCACTGCAGGCCTTCCGAGCCGGAGCTAGGGGCTATGTGACCAAGAGCAGTCCTCCTGATCTTCTCATAAGCGCTGTGCGCGACGTTGCCGAAGGCCGAGTGGCCATCTGTCCCGAGATCAGCGAAGTGCTCGCGCTCGAGCGGGTGCAAGAGGAAAAGAGAGGCCTGGAGGGTCTTTCACCGCGCGAGTTCGAAATTCTCCGCATGATCCTCCATGCGAGATCGACCGACGAGATTGCGTCGGCACTCAATGTCAGCCGCAAGACGGTGGCGAACTATCACTACAGCATCAAGTCAAAGCTAGGAGTGGCTTCTGATATCGAGCTTCTCCATTTCGGTCTGCGACAAGGGCTCGTCGGCCCCGTTTCGCCCGCAGCGGAGATCGGGGATTAGGCGCCAACACCCGCATCCGGTCCGAGCAACATTTGCACAGGCAATTTTCCCGGGATTCCACGGGCAATTCCCCGTTTCTGTGGTTCCGTCGATGGTTCAATCTCCGGCTCGGTTTTGCTTCCGAACCCAGCGATTTGAACCGTTCTTGGAGGCCTCAAATGTTTGAAATCAGCAAATACGAAAACCGTGCTGCCTTGCATTTCCACCTTGCTCCGCAAATCCGAGCCGCCTCCGGTCGTCATCACTGGACTCGCAAGTTAGCTGACCAGTTTGGCGTTGCCGCTGTCATCCTCTGTTGCTGGACAGGCCCCGCCGCCGCAATCGACGGCCCTGACACCTCAACAGCTCCCGTCAAGATCGCAGTGTTCCCGTTCGAGCTTGAGGATTTCAGCGCGGCAGGCAAACAAGGGCCAAGCCCCATCGAGACCTCCTATTTGGTCCAGTCAACAGAGGAAGCAAAAAAGCAGCTCCTTCAATCAGGGCACTATAGCCTCATCGACACCGCCGGTATCGACCTAGGGGCAGCGAAGGAGGAGGGTCTGCGAAATTGTAAGGGTTGCGAGGCAGCTATCGCGATGAAGCTTGGAGCAGACCAAGCCCTGATCGGCGTCGTAACCAAAATAAGCATGACGGAATACGTCGTGCGGCTTCAGGTCAGCGACGCCCGGAAACGTAGAGTTATTTCCAGTTTTGCAACCGGTCTGCGCATGGGCGCGAACTACTCGTGGCCCCGCGGTGTCCGTTGGTTGATGCAGAACCGCATGCTGGCGTCAAAGTAAGCGATCAAGCACGAGCCAAGCACGCGACGCCGTCCGGCAGGACAAGCCCAAAGGGAACGCGGAAGGTTGGCCCTCTGCAGCCGGCCCAGTCTCAACCCGACGGTCTCGACGAAATCAAATCGTCGAGCGACAAAGATAAGCAGGGAACAAAGATATGATGACGATAAAGTTCGATGAGAGGAACGTTCGCTGGTTCAGGCTCGAAGGGATCTCAGATGTCTGGTACCATGTGCTCGAGGTCGACCAGAAAAATCGAATTGTTGATATTCTATTCAAGTTCTCAGCGGGCGCAAAAATTGTTCTGCAGCGGCACCGGGCTGCTTACCGCACCTTCGTCATTCAAGGCGAACTTAGAATTTATAATGCCAATGGTGACCTCAAAGAGATCCGTGGTGTCGGCAGTTACGTCTCGAGACCTGCAGGCGGTGAACCACACCGGGAAGGCGGTGGAGATCAGGACGTTATCGCAGTTTTCAGCAATCGAGACGTCGAAGGCCCGATTTATGAGATCCTCGACGATGATCTGAACACGACCGCTATACTGGGATTGGAGGACTTTAAGGCTTTGCTCGAAGCGCAACAAACCTAAAAGCAGCCACATCGATATTGGATCACGAAAACACGACTCCCAACCGCGCCCGAGAGGGTCTGCAGCCCGAGCAGCTATGGCTGACCGGCGCTCTTTCCACTCACCAAAACTGAGGTCGTTTTTTGCACGAAACCATGGGGTCCGGTTTCAGTGCTCATTGATACTCCCCGCAAATGGTTTGCGTGATTCGTCGGGGGCAACCGCGCGCCGTATCCACGCCGTTCTCCAGCGCGCCAGCGCAATGGCCGAAGAACAGAATTTGAAAATTCAGAAGCATGTCCTGCGCGGCCATCCGGCGCGCCACATTGTGAAGCTTGCCGCAGATCTCGGGGTGGACTTGCTTGTCATCGGAGCGGTCGGTCGTTCGGCCTTGTACGAGCGAATGATCGGCAGTCAGGCAGACCGCATCATGCAACTTGCTCCCTACCCGGTTCGTGAAGTGGCCGCGGCGACGCCTCAAAGATCCTTGCGCGTCCTGGGCCAGGACGGCTTTAACGGCACCGTCGCGCGCCGCGCCCCCATTCACAGTTCGGGTCCAGCCTAAGGATGTCCTTGATTCACCCCAGAGCGCTTGAGCGGCTGCGCTTTGTTTTGCTCAAGCCGTGCTATCGCCCTCCAAGCGGTCGTCCTACTGAGGCGCGCGTTTGGTCAGCTTGACCTCGCGGACTACTTTGGCGGAAGTTGCGAGTTTTTCTTGATTCATCGCAAGGCTCAAGATGGATAGCCAAGGCCACGGAGACTGTCACCCTCCCACGCTTCCGCAGGTGCGCTGGCCCCGATCGTCAAAAAGGCAGTCACATGATTGTGAGAAAGGCCTTTGATGTAACTCAATGCGGCATGGTTTAGGAAAAGCCATGGGGTCCTCTGTCCAGAGGCTGGAGGCGGTGCTCGAAATTTCAAGGCTAACGCCCAATGCGCAGAGCGGTTGTTGCCTGTCCAACACCATTCCTCGAACGGTCTATAATAGGCTGTCAACGGCCCATAAGTTCCACTATAGGAACAGAAGCGCGGTGGAAACAATTTCGGGAGGAATAATTATGATGATACGTGGATTAACCGCTTGGTTCCTCGCTACGGTTTTACTCACCTCAGCCGCATATGCCCATGGCGGGGTAGGTATGGTCGACAATAGATGCGTTTTGCGGATCGGCCCGGATCTCATGTTCTTCACCGGTTACCAACCGCAGTATTCCCGAGATGAGTTCTGTGACGATGTCCCCAACACCGGACAAACGGTTGTCGCGCTCGACATGCAAGAGACCGAGCTCCGGGACATGCTCACGGAGATCCGCCTCATCAAGGACGACGGAACCCATACGCAGATGAACGGGCTGCCGGTCTTGACAGATGCTGAGCTAGCGAACAAACCGGCCCTCGATGCCGTCAGCATCGCCTATTTTCCTCCAAAGAAATATCCGACGGGTACACTAACTTTTGAGCATATCTTCCCTGAGTCCGGGAAATTCATCGGCATCGTGACAGTCGAAAACGACCACGGCCAGAAATTTGTCTCTCAGTTCCCGTTTTCCGTCGGTCAGCAAGTTGGCAAAGGGCTGGCGCTCTATGGGTTGATGCTGGTGGGTCTGATCGCTGGAGTTTATGGTATTTGGTACTTCGGCGTAAAGCAGAAGAAGACAGCCCCCCCAAAAAGCCCAGCGTGAAGACTCTTCTTGACGCGAAAGTTGCCGTTGCATCGTGGCATTTCGAACGCTCAGGGTGGGTCATCGCGGCGGGATAGAAACGAAGCGGATTCTTAAGGAGTCGAAATGAACCGTTTACGTTAGTTCGTCTCAGGCGGACCCTGCGAACGGGGCGAACTCGTCTTTTTGAATCCGCGCCTAACATAAATTATAAAACTGTACCGACCTCGGCGCTGGGATCAGCGAACCAACACTTGCCTTCCGGAAAGCGGCAGGATCGAGCCGACGCTTACCGAGCATGTGCCTTCGCCGCCTAGCGCCGGGGATGTCATCGGTTTCCGGAGTTTCGGATACGACATTGCAAAGCGCATGGGCCGGGCAAGGGACATCGATCGCATTGGCCTATCACAACCCGCGAGATGCGGATTTTTGACGACCCGGGCGCAGGCGTGATTGGCTTTGGGACAAAGATCTTTCGTGAGTTGGCCGGCCGCTTTGTGACGCCCGGCCGCAGCGACCTTTCACCGTTCCTGTTCGAGTAGATCAAAAGCACAACACCGCGCTCATTCCGAATGGGGAGGTCCTATGCCTCCCAATGCAACGGCTCAAATCAAGAGCGCCATGTCAGGCTACGGCGTTATTTGATTGGGCAAGTCGTCAGCCTTTATCTCCTCGCCATCAGCCTGTTCACGCCATAAGATCCGGTCATCAAGACATTTGAGATTCGTGGCACGGCGCAGGGCTCGCAGCCACGGCCGCGGCGGATGAGACTTTGGATCTTTCCAATAATCAAGATGCCGAAAGACAGGTCCACCGATCTTGAGGCGAACGTCCAACGCTCCGCGTCCGAATCGCGGCGCAACGGCTCCAGAGATAATGTCACCAAAGATGATCAAACAATTTTTGAAATAAATGTTGGTCCAGACAACCGGTCCGAAGACAGCAGCATGGTGAGGAATCCGGACCGTTTCGTCAATTGGATAAGAAAATCGAAAACGCTTGTTCTTAGCGTCATCCTTTTCGAGCCAGGGCGGGCATGTCGGCAGTTCGCGCTGTCGCTTGCGAATACCGAAATCATTATTGTCTTTTGCAAGCAGCACGTCACCTTTGCTCAGCGGACAGCCAAGGGTAACGAAATCGGTCACCATCCAAATCGGAGGCAGATCCTTCTGTCTGCGGCGGAGTTCCGTTTGATAGGCGCGCTGGGCGCTCCGATAGGCGACCCGCGCCGCCCCCATCTCCGCTTGTGATGCATGGCATAGAGTCCCAGCCGCTTTCTCCAGCGCGCCAAGCGTTTCTAAGGCGCGCGAACCTTGCACATGGCGGGAGAGCAGGTCGTCTGCGTTGAGCCGGCCCCAAGCATAGTTCAATACGTCGTAACCGATCACCGACCCAAGACTGTGTCCGATGACGATGACCCGGTCATAGTTTCCGGAGCCGTGCAACTTCGAAAGAAGATCGACCCCAGCCTCCCTGATTGTCTGGCGTGCAGCAACGTTTTCAGGAGTCGGACTGAGATAGCGGGCTGCATCTCCAGCGACTGGCGCAAGCCACCAAGTCGAAAACACGCTAAATACAAGTGTAAAAACTGATGCGGCAAGGTACCAGCCTGCCGGTATTGGAGGCAGATGCAGAGCCGTCAGAACATCCGGCAAGACGACTTTGGTCCCTGCCAGAACCAGTTCGAGAACCGTCATGGAGAACAACACGATACCAACAAGCCACGGCAGCCATAACCGTATTGGCACATTGGCCGGCTTGCGGATCAAGAGGCTGACCAACCAGCTGGTGACGCTCTTAACCGTATTGCCCGTCATCAAATGCGCCCAATAGAACTCAAAGAAGTCGGCGCGCTTCGGCACGTCATTTTCGAGTGCCACATTGCGTGTCGTGATGCGCCGGAGCTCAAAGCTCCCGGTAATCGAATCAGGCTTTGAATAAACTGTTGAGTCGCGCTTTCCTGTGATATCGGGATCACAAATCCATAATGCGTTGACGAGGCCGCGCAAGGTCTCCATCGGCCGTTGCTCTCCCATGCCGTGGATCACGACAATCGCTGTCTTCGGCTTGGATGCTTTCGCCGTCGGGTCCGAAGACGGGCGGGAGTTTGCCTGCTCGGCGGTCATTTCGGGCGTCATCCGTCTACCATGCCTGTGCGGTAAGGCCTGAGGTGCTCGTTCAGCATGCTGTACCTCATCCCAGGTCCGCCACAGGCCGGTTCACGACGACATTCGCGTCGTTCATCAAGCGGTGGATCGCTTCCGCAATTAATGGTCAAGCGCAGTCACGAGGATAATAGCGTAGATTTGCATGGTGGGGGGAAAGGCTGTGACGCTCCTCCGTTATCGTGGGAGAGCACAATATCTTACGCTGGACCGCGCTCGAGAAAACGCGCCCCGCGCGATCATCGACCGCGATTTCGGGATTTTTTCACCCAAGTGGATGGGCTCAGAGCACTACACACTGCGCCGCTCTCGAAGGCAAGCTATGGCCCTCGAAACAACCAGCATTCATCGCGGCGCGAAACTTGCTTTCAGTCGCTCGCCCGCCGAAAAAGAGGGCGTTACGCCTATGATATGGTAAGCAACGCGAGGGTTTGATGCCGCTTTACTCTTACAATTGCCAAGACTGCAATGCCGATTTCGAGCTCTTGGTTCGGTCTTCTGATGTCCCGGCCTGTCCGTCCTGCGGAAGCGAGAAATTGCAACAGCGTGTCGCCAAGATTTGCGTCGAGATCAAATATCCGGCCGTCGCAAAGTCATGGCGTCAGCGGGCAGCGAAAGAAGGAGATCTCAGTAATTTCACCAAGCAAGAGACACAAACCAAATAATATTGTAGTTATGTTGTAGCTCATCGTTGTTCCGTGAATTTGACTATACTTGGTAACTGATGGGTTTTCCTCGGCCCATGCGGCATATGCACTCGTCCCAGAATGGGGGACAAGCAGCAAGATTTTGTCCGATCCCTGGTCCGGGGCGCAAATCGTGGCCCGCCATCGCGCGGCGTGGAATTGACATCGGCCCAAACGTAGCAATCAGCCAAGGCATCATAAAAAGCCTCACTGTCAAAAGCATCCATCATGATGTATCTTCCATCTAAAATAGCTATTGAAGCATAACTTTCAATTTTGTAAGTATGAAAATACATTGTCTGAAATGGAGCGCATATGATCACGGCGGCACAGTTGCGCGCAGCGCGCGCCTTGCTCGGAATAGATCAGCGCGACCTTGCCGATCTGTCTGATCTCTCCGTCCCTACGATTCAGCGGATGGAGGCGAGCGCCGGGGTGATCCGCTGCAATGTGGATTCTCTGATGAAATTGGTCGGCGCGCTTGACGGCGCCGGTATCGAACTCATTGGCGAAGGAGCGGCGAGTTCGGGCGGCGGCCGTGGCGTCCGCTTCAAGACGGGAGCGCCTGCCGCAGTCTCTCAGCAAAAACCCGCGAGGGCCACCACTTCCCGCGCGGCGGAAAGCTAGGCGCGATGGCAGCTATCGCGAGTCTGTCATGCGTTGGCGCGTTGCTCTGCATTGCAGTTCTCGTTGCCTTGACGGGCCGCGCGCGCGACGCCAACGTTACTCTCTACGCCATCTGTCTCATTATCTCGCTCGCCGCGCTCCTCTTGGCGCTTCATCATCTTCTCTTCGGCACGGCGGGGGCAGACGTCACCTTGCCGCTCGGGCTGCCTTGGGTCGGCGCACACTTTCACATCGACGCGCTCGCGGCTTTCTTTCTGGTGGTTGTCAATCTCGGCGGCGCAGGCGCGAGCCTTTATGGGATCGGCTATGGCCGCCATGAGCATGAGCCCTTGCGGGTGCTGCCGTTTTTTCCGGCGTTTCTCGCCGGCATGAATCTTGTCGTTCTGGCTGCTGATGCTTTCAGCTTCCTGGTCGCTTGGGAATTCATGTCGCTCGCCTCATGGGCTCTCGTTTTGGCCCATCACAAAGAGGCGGGGAACATTGCGGCCGGCTACGTCTATATCGTCATGGCCAGTGTCGGCACGATCGCTCTTCTGCTTGCATTCGGCCTGCTCGCGGGCCCGGAAGGAGGCTATGCGTTCACCGCGATGAGAGCGCATGACATATCGCCGGTCGGTGCTGGTTTCGTCCTTGGCCTTGCCCTCTTTGGCGCGGGATCGAAGGCGGGGCTTGTGCCACTCCACGTCTGGCTGCCGCTCGCCCATCCCGCGGCGCCCAGTCATGTCTCGGCGCTGATGAGCGGCGTGATGACCAAGGTCGCTATCTACGGGTTCATTCGGATTGTCTTTGACCTTCTCGGGCCCTCGGCATGGTGGTGGGGAGTCCCTGTTCTGGCTGCCGGCGGCGGCACTGCGGTGCTCGGCATCCTCTATGCGCTTATGGAAACGGATCTCAAGCGCGTCCTCGCCTACAGCACCATCGAAAATATCGGTGTGATCTTTGCCGGGTTGGGGCTAGCGCTGGCTTTCGACGCAAATGGCTGGTCCACCGCAGGCGCGCTGGCCCTCACCGCGGCACTCTTTCATGTCTTCAATCACGCTCTCTTTAAAAGCGTTTTGTTTTTCGGCGCGGGTGCTCTGCTGACCGCAACGGGCGAGCGCAGCATGGAACGTCTCGGCGGCCTCATTCATCCGATGCCCGTCACGAGTTTCGCCTTCCTCATTGCCTGTGCCGCCATCTCGGCGCTGCCGCCACTCAACGGATTTGCTTCTGAGTGGCTGCTCTTTCAAGCGATCTTGCTCAGTCCGGGGCTGCCGCAATGGGGCCTCAAACTTCTGATGCCGGCTGTCGGCGGCCTTCTTGCTCTTGCTGCTGCACTCGCAGCGGCCTGTTTCGTGCGTGTCTTTGGGATTGCGTTTCTCGGCCGGCCGCGCTCGGTTGCGGCCGAATGTGCCACTGAGTCCGACCGCTGGTCGCAAGGCGCGATGATCACGCTCGCCGCGTTCTGCGTTCTTGCCGGGATCTTGCCAGGCCTCGTGATCGACGCCATGGCGCCCGCTGTCCAAAGCCTCGCGGGCGCCCGCATGCCCGCGCAAGCCAGCATGGAGTGGCTATCGATCGTGCCGGTCGCGGAGAGCCGCAGCTCTTACAATGGCCTCGTCGTGTTTTTCTTCATTGCGGCATCCGCTTCGTTCGCGGCCTATGCCATCCACCGTTTGGCGTCCAGTTCCTTGCGCCGCGCCCCCGCCTGGGACTGTGGCTTCCCCGAGCAAGGTCCAGCGACGCAATATACGGCGGGGAGTTTCGCCCAGCCGATCCGCCGTGTCTTCGGCAGCTATGTGTTCCGTGCACGCGAAACTGTCGTGATGCGGCAGCCCGGCGATATTCGTCCAGCAAGCTTCAATGTCGAACTGCATGATCTTGCGTGGGAACTCCTTTATACGCCGATCAGGAAAACGGTTTTGCTCATTGCGACGCGGCTCAACCAGCTCCAGTTCCTGACCATCCGAACCTATCTCAGCTTTGTCAGTTTCGCTCTCGTCTTCCTGTTGTTGGTGCTCGCCCTATGGCAGTGATCCTTGATCTTGCCACGCAGGGCGCGCAAATGTTTCTTGTGCTTCTGCTGGCTCCCCTCCTGACGGGCTTTATCCGCCGGCTGAAGGCGCGCCTTCTACGCCGGCGCGGGCCGCCTCTCTTGCAGCCCTATCGCGACCTGCTGCGGCTCATGCGCAAAGAAGCGGTCCTCGCCGAAAACGCCTCTTGGTTGTTTCGTGTCACGCCCTATCTCGTGTTTGCTACGACCTGGGTGGCGGCGGCGCTCGTCCCGACCTTTGCCACGGGACTCATGTTCAGCTGGTCGGCGGATCTTATCGTGGTGATCGCTCTTCTCGGCAGCGCCCGCTTTTTTCTGGCGCTCGCCGGAATGGATGTGGGGACGAGTTTTGGCGGCATTGGGTCAAGCCGCGAGATGATGATCGCCACCCTGGCCGAGCCTGCGATGATCATGATCGTGTTCACCCTCGCACTCCTTGCCGGTTCAACACAGCTTTCGAACCTCGCCGGCTTCATGCTGTCCCCGGCGGTCGGTTTGCGTGTGTCAGCGGGGCTCGCCCTCATCGCGCTCGTGATTGTCGCGATCGCGGAAAATGGACGCCTTCCGATTGATAATCCAGCAACCCATCTCGAACTGACGATGGTGCACGAGGCCATGCTGCTCGAATATTCCGGACGCCACCTCGCGGTCATCGAACTTGCGGCTTCCCTGAAGCTCCTCCTTTTCATGTCGCTTATCGGCTGCGTCTTCCTGCCTTGGGGTCTCGCGCCGCCTGGTGCGCCCGCAAGCGAAGAACTGGCCGGCATCGCGGCTTACGTCATAAAGCTTGCGGCCGGCGGATTTCTGCTCGCACTCTTCGAGACGGCAGTCGCCAAAATGCGCGTCTTCCGCATTTCGGAATTCCTTGGCGCCGCCTTGATGCTCGGCTTGCTCGGCGTACTGCTTCTGTTCGTCACGAGGACTTTGCGATGACCGGCAGCCTTGCCTATGACGTTGCCCATCTCCTTGCCGGCGGGCTGGTGCTGATCAGCTTCATGCTGCTCTATCAGAATCGCCTCTACGCCCTCCTGAACGTGTTCGCGCTTCAAGCGGTGGTGCTTGCCCTTTCTGTTGCCTGGCAGGCCTTTGTGCAAGCCGCACCGCATCTTTACATCACCGCCGCGATTGCGCTCATTTTCAAAGCGATCATCATTCCGATCGCGCTCCACCGCATCATCGCGAGGCTCGGTATCCACCGCGAGGTCGATACCGTTGTTGGCATAGGTCCGACCATGCTCGCCGGGATAGCACTTGTCGCGCTGTCCATGGTGCTCATGCTGCGGGTCACATCCGAGGCGGATTGGCTTTCCCGTGAGGATCTGGCCTTCGCCCTCTCTGTGGTGCTGCTTGGCCTTCTCATGATGGTCACGCGCGGCAACGCGGTCAGCCAAGTCATCGGCTTCATGTCGCTGGAGAACGGTCTGATCCTTGCGGCAACGGGAGCCAAGGGCATGCCGCTCGTCGTCGAGATCAGCGTTGCCTTTTCGGTGCTCGTCGCCTTTATCGTGATCGGCATCTTCCTCTTCCGCATCCGCGAGCGTTTCGACACGGTCGATCTTGAAGCGCTTGACCGGCTTCGCGGCGACCAGCTCCGGAGATGGCAAGGATGACCGCTGTGACACTCAACGGCGTTCCTTTCTTGCTCATCATTCCGGTGCTGGCCGCCGCTATCCTGGCGGTCTTGCCGGGCTATCGGCTGTCGGCGAGTCTCAACATGGCGGCGGCTTTCCTCGCCCTGCTCGCCGCTCTTTCGCTATTCATCCAGAAGCCGCCGCCGAGCCCTTTCATTTTGGTTGACGACCTCAACATCGTCTTCGTGGTTCTGAACACATTCATTGGCTTCACCACAAGTGTCTTCAGCGCGAGCTATATTGCCCATGAACTAGAGATTGGGCGGCTCACCCCTGTGCATCTGCGATTCTATCACGCGATGTATCAGGTCCTGCTCTTTGCCATGAATCTCGCTTTGGTCGCTAACAATATCGGATTGATGTGGGTTGCGATCGAGATGGCGACGCTCACAACCGTGATCATGGTTGGCATCTACCGGACGGAGGAGGCGATCGAGGCCGCTTGGAAATATTTTATTCTCGGCAGCGTCGGCATCGCTCTTGCGCTGTTCGGCACAATCCTTGTCTATATGGCGGCGCGGCCCATCGTTGGCGAAGGCCAGGACGGCATGGTATGGACCGTTCTTATCCAGCACGTCCAGTCTTTCGACCCCGGCCTCCTAAACCTCGCGTTCGTTTTCCTTTTGCTCGGCTATGGCACCAAGGTTGGTCTCGCGCCACTGCATGCCTGGCTGCCTGACGCGCATGCCGAGGGCCCGACGCCGATCTCGGCTGTGCTTTCGGGCCTGTTGCTGAATGTCGCGCTTTACGCGGTGTTGCGCTTCAAGCTTTTGCTCGCCGCTAATCCGGCTGCCCTCGCGCCGGGACCCTTGATGGCGACCTTGGGTCTTTCCACCCTCCTCTTCGCCGGCTTCATGCTCTACCGCCGCCGTGACATAAAAAGAATGTTCGGCTATTCTTCGATCGAGCACATGGGCATCATTGTCTTTGCCTTTGGCATGGGCGGGCCGCTCGCCAATTTCGCGGGCCTGCTTCACATGACGATGCATAGCCTCACCAAATCGGCAATCTTCTTCACGGTTGGCCACATCGCACAGGTCAAGGGAACGCAGCTAATCTCCGAGATCCGTGGCTTGACGGCGACTCATCCGATACTTGGCTGGAGCCTTGTCCTTGGGGTTATCGCCATTGCCGGGATGCCTCCGCTTGGCATCTTCATGAGCGAGTTCCTGGTGGTCAGCTCGACATTCGCACGAGTCCCTCTTCTCGCAATCCCTTTGGTCTTGGGCCTTCTCGTCGGCTTTGGTGCGCTTCTGCTCCACTTGCAAGGACTGGCGTTCGGCGAGCCAAAGGGAAGCACTGCGCCGGTTGAGGCTTCTTATCTGCCGATGGCCGGTCATCTTGGCCTTGTTTTCACAGCTGGAATCTATCTGCCGCCGCCGCTCGTAACGTGGTTTCAACATGTTGCGAGCTTGCTTGGCTAAACGTGACCAATGGTGGTTTGCCTTTTATGAAGAGAGGGAAAAGCCGATCGTGCCAACGCTCGCCGAGCTGATCGCAAATGGGCGGGGGGTTGAAGGGCACAGACCCTGTCCGCGTGTCCTCGTCAATGAGGATCTCTGGTGCCTGCTGGCGGCGCAGTTCGCCGAAGGACGCGCGACTTTGCTCGGCCTTTGGGGCGATGTGGCGGCGGTCCATATGGCCATCCTCGGGGAGGACCAGAAACAGATCGCGGTGGCGAGCATTGAATGCCCCGACAGGCGGTTTCCATCTATCGGGCGCGTGCATCCGCCTGCGATCCGGCTCGAACGTGCGGCCCGCGACCTCTTTGGTTTAGATCCCGTGGGTTTGCCTGACGAGAGGCCCTGGCTCGACCACGGCCGATGGAATCTCCATCATCCCTTGGCAAAGGAGCCGCAGCCGCACGGCGACCGTCACCCCTACGCCTTTCTTTCAGTGGAAGGGGAAAGTCTGCATCAGATCGCGGTTGGTCCCGTCCATGCCGGGATTATCGAGCCGGGGCATTTTCGCTTCACAGCGAATGGCGAGACGGTAGTCCGGCTAGAGGAGCGTCTAGGCTATACCCATAAGGGGATCGAATCGCTCATGAGCGGGGCCTCCGTCGATCACGCGGCGCGTCTTGCTTCACGCACTTCCGGCGACAGCACGGTCGCCTATGCTTTTGCCCTCGCACGCGCTGTCGAAGCGGCCCTCGCGATTGAAATTCCGCCGCGCGCAATTTGGCTGCGTGCCTTGATGGCGGAACTTGAGCGTCTCGCCAACCATCTTGGAGATATCGGCGCCATCTGCAATGATGCCGGATTTGCTCTGATGCTTGCTCACTGCGGAGTCCTGCGCGAGCGCGTTCTGCGCACCGCGCAAACCTGTTTCGGACACCGGTTGATGATGGACTGCATTGTGCCAGGCGGCGTCGGCGCTGACCTTCCCGCACGGGGATTTGACCAGATCCGGGAACTCGTCGGAACCATTGGCAGAGCCTTCCCGCCCCTCGTCGAACTCTACGATAACACCGCTTCTCTGCAAGACCGGACCGTTGGAACCGGCTTGGCAAGGCCGGCGCTCGTCAAGCAATATGGATGCGGCGGCTATATTGGCCGGGCGTCGGCGCGTGCTTTCGATACCCGTGTACAACTTTCCTACCCGCCTTATGAGGCGATGTTCTTCAATTACGACGTGCCTGTGCTTGCCGAGGGCGATGTCAATGCACGACTGTGGATTCGCATCCGGGAGGTGGAGCAAAGCCTGGCTCTGATCGAGCAGATCCTCGCTCGAATGCCTGTTGGGGACGCCCTTCGTGTCCCGGTGACCGGCACGGGCGACACTGTGGAGGGCCTTGCCCTCGTTGAAGGATTCCGCGGCGATATTCTCGTTTGGGTGCGGCTTGATGGGTACGCGCGCGTGGAGCGCTGTCATTTGCGCGACCCCTCCTGGTTTCAGTGGCCGGTGCTTGAGGCCGCGATCGAGAATAATATCGTCGCTGATTTCCCGCTATGCAACAAATCCTTCAACTGCTCCTACTCGGGGCACGATCTCTAGACGCCCAACGAGACACTGTGTGGTAGATAAGCAAAAGGCCTGACGCGATGCGCAAGATCTTGTTCAGAAGCCTCATTGGAAGGCCGCTCACGGAATCCGCGCCGAAACTCGACGATCCAGAAATTCTTGACCTAGCAAGGCAGATCCAATCGGCTACGCGTATCAGGCTTGGGCGCAGTCTCTCCATCCGCGAGATCAATGCCGGTTCATGCAATGGTTGCGAACTTGAAATCCATGCACTCGGGAATGCCTTTTACGACCTTGAACGATTCGGCCTCCATTTCGTCGCCTCGCCGCGCCATGCCGATGTTTTGCTCGTCACCGGCCCGGTGACCAATAATATGCACGAGGCTCTTCTGCGCACTTATGAAGCGGCACCCGCACCAAAATGGGTGATCGCTGCCGGCGGTTGCGCGCGAGACGGCGGCATTTTTGCCGGTAGCTATGCTTGTGCGGGCGGGGTGTCAGCGGTCATTCCCGTTGATCTGCATATTCCCGGCTGTCCACCCGCGCCCATCGCACTCCTTAAAGGCCTGCTTGCGCTCATGATGAATGGCCGGGCTTAAATTCACTCGGGCAAAAATTTGCTCCGTCACCCGTCCGGCAGATCGGGGCAAGTGCGGCGGTAGGGAACATCATCAAAGTAACGCTTCCATTCCTGAACGGTCAAGTTGCGTGTCAAGCGGGCGCATGCATCAACCCAGCGCCTTTGCACCGGGCGGTTCCAAATCCGCACCCACGCCGTATTGTCGGAACTCGAGCTCACAAGGTGTCCGCCGTCGATAGGATCGAAGACCACCGACCGCACCGGGCCCGCATGGCTTAGCCGGATCTGCTCCATTCCACTTGCCACTTCCCAGACCCGAGCGGTATGATCATCGCTGCCAGTAGCCAGCCATCTGCTGTCCGGGCTGAAGGCGACAGCCTGTATGCTGCCTTCCTGCGTGAGCCGTTGGGCCAGCTTACCATCCGCGACCGTCCAAAGTCCTACTGTGTTATCGGCGCTGCCTGTTGCCAACAATCGTGAGTCAGGGCTAAAGCGCACGATCTTGATTGGACCCCGGTGAACGAGGCGTACAATTTCCCGGCGGCTCTCCAGACTCCACAAGCTCGCAGCATCGTCGAGGCCTCCGGCCGCGAAGGACTTCCCATCCGGACTGAAAGCCACAGTCCGTACGGGACCGTCAAAGTGGATCCGAAGCACCTCTTTGCTAGTCGTGACGTCCCAGATGCGCGCCGTCTGATCCTCGCTGCCGGTTGCGACAGAGCGCCCGTCTGGGCTGAAGGCGACCTCGTTGACGGAATCAAGGTGTAGAAACTGGGCGACTTGCGCACCGCTGTCCGTGCGCCAGATCCGAGCCGTGTTGTCGGCGCTCCCGGTGACCAAATAGTGGCCATCCGCAGAAAACGCGACCGAGCCGACGATGCCCTTGTGTGAGAGCCGCGCGATTTCTTTGCCTGTCCCGACTTCCCAGAGGCGTGCCGTCCCGTCGTCGCTGGCAGTCGCCAACAGACGCTCATCGCGGCTGAAAGCCACCGCCATGACCGCCCCGTCTTGGCGAAGATCAAATCGCAGAGCGCCCGTTGCGGCATCCCAGAGCCTCGCGCGGTGATCGTCGCCCCCCGTCACGATCAACCGTCCGCTTGGACTGTAAGCGACAGCGCCGACCCTATTGGCGTGGCTCAGCGTAATTGCGCCCGGGTCCGGGCTCGGCGACCAGACCATAGCTGAGCCGTCATAGCTGCCGGTTGCGACGGAGCGGCCGTCCGGACTAAAGGCCACAGCCCCTATGGGGCCGGTCTGATGCGCGAGCCGCGCCACCTCTCGGCCACTCTCGGTCTCCCAGATTCGTGCGGTGTAATCCTCGCTCGCAGTTGCGACATGACGGCTATCGGGGCTGAAAGCGATTGCTAACACGGCGTCTTCATGCGACAGGCTTTGGAACTCGTGCTCTTTGGTCGCCATCGCGCGCCACGTCCACAGCCGAACCGTGCGGTCGACGCTGCCAGTCGCCAACACTGTTCCATCGGGGCTGAATGCGACCGCTGTCACTGGACCACGATGGCGCAATGTGCAAACCAAACGCTTGCCGTCCTGGTTTTGGTCGGCGTCCCACACTGCGACCGTGCCATCGCCACTGCCGGTGACGAGATAATGCCCGTCGGGGCTGAAAGCCAGAGCGCGAACCGTATCTCGCTGCACCAGTTTGACCACCCGCGCTCCGTCGCGGGTCTGCCATCGCCAAAGATGGGCACTATTGTCGGAGCTGCCGGTAGCGACAGATCGATCATCCGGACTAAAGGCGACTGCCTGTAGAGATCCGCCGTGAACCAGGCAAGCCAGGCGCGCACCCGTATCACTGCGCCAAACGCAAGCTTTCCCTCCGTCATCGCCGGTCAGGACATATCGGCCATCATGGCTTACCGCAAGCGCATGCACGGGCTGCGATGGAACCGCGGCGGCCGAAAGCCGGAATTTTATTCTAGCGGAGGTAGGGTCGACAACAGTGACCGTACCCTCCTGATTTGCGACGGCTAGAAAGCTACTATCTGGGCTGAAGGCCACCGACCTGACCGCCACCCCGCCCCAACGAGCGATAAGCTTTCCGTCCTGCCGCGACCAGATGGCGGCACCGCTTGCGCTGCCTGTCGCAAGGTACCGGCCGTCTGGGCTAAACGCCACTGCATGCACAGGGCCGCCGGGCGCCATCTGCATTTGCGGCTTGGTCAGCAAATCCAAACCATCCTCCAGCACGGCTTGGCTCTTGAGCGCGAGTTCCGACCGCACAGGTACCGATAAAGGCACATGGCCCAGACGGCGTACGGCCTCGATTGTCAGCAAGATGCCACGTTCGATGAGCGCAGCCTTGCCGCTTTCCACTGACTGCGCGTCCGAGGCTAACTGGCCGACAAGGGCGACATCGAGTTCATCCTCGGCCTTGCGTGTCGCAAGGATCGCAATGTAAAGCAGGATGCCGAAGATCACCGTTAGTATCACTGAGGCGATGGCATATCCCTGGCGCCTGGCTGCCTGTCGAGCCGCAGCGGCTCGACGAATTTCTTCATCACGGTTTGAGCGGCTGGCGCCGAGGAAGCGCATTGTTTCCTCGAAGGCCGGATGGAAGCGGCGGCCCCAGGCCAAGGTCGGCCGTTGCTGCTCATGCCAATCCAGCGCCAACTGCAGTTCGGGATCGCGCCACAGCGCCGCCTTTCCTTGAGCGTGGCGATCGGCAGCCTCCGCGAGTCGCAAGTAAATGTCGCGAGACTCCGCATCTTCCTGCGCCCAATTTCTCAGACGCTGCCATTGCCGGATCAAGCTTTCGTGACCGATATCAATGACCGTGTCTGGCATCAGCAGCCGATCCGGGGGCGGCATCAAGAAGGAGCGCTCGCTGGCCCGAAAACATTCAATGATGTCAGCCACAGCAGCTTCGCTGGCCTCCGCGACTTCGCAGATCTCCCTGACGGAAGAAGGCCTGCGCACTGGCCGGTTATCGCAGCCGCGATCGCAGATGCATTTGAAGAGTTTTTCCGCAACCTGTCGGCTCGGCGCATCGAGAGCGAAGAACGCCTCATCGGCGTGCCGGGATAACGCCTCGCGTATTCCACCGATGGCCTCGTAGTGCTCAAGATCGATCGGGTGGGGAGACGTTTTTCCGCGCTCCCAGTAATCCCACGTCCGGAGCAAGGCATGCTGAAGCAGCGGAAGCTGATCTGGATCATCTCCAAGTTCGTTCAGAAGCGTTTGAACGAGGCGCGGTGTCATATCGCCGCCACCAACCTTGACCGGCCCTACGCATGCCTCCCGCAGCTGATCGCGTGTCATTCGCGGGATGAGATACATGCCTTCATTGATTGCTTCAGGTAAATCTTGAAACTCCGCGCAGTCTCCGATAAAATCCGAGCGCATTGTCAGCACGACATAGATCGGTATTTCCTCCTGCCGGACGGCTTCAAGGAGGAGTTTGACAAACGCCGCGGCTTCGTTCGCCACGTTCGGGGCGAAGCCGGCACGCTTGAAGCGGAAGATCTCCTCGAATTGGTCGACGACGATGAGGAGCTGCTCAGTGGGTGCAAGGCGCGCATGACGCACGGCCTCGACGAGTCCAACCCCACCGCGCCGCAGCGTCGTCTCCAGCAACGCCGACTGAATCTCGGCGTCCAACGTGGGGTTGCCCAGCACCTCGGTCTCCGCGAGCGCCAGCGCCAGCTGGGTGATTGGATCAGATCCGGGACGAAAGATGGCGATCCGCCAGCCCGAACCCGCCCTCGCGATGAAGCCTCCATATAAGGCGGGCAAGAGACCTGCGCGGATCAATGAGGACTTGCCGCTGCCGGATTCCCCAGTCACCGCGAGGAAACAGTCTTTGCCGAGCCGCCGCAATAGCTCATCGATCTGCTGGTCGCGGCCAAAGAAGAGATGGGTATCCTCGGGCTCGAACGGGCGCAGTCCGGGAAAAGGATTGAAAGGGGGCAAGCTCGTGATCATCATTGGTATTTCACAACTGCCCCGCGCAATTGGGCGACGAAGGGCTCTAGGGTGGCCGGAGAGAATTGTTCTGAACCGCGCAGCAACAGGGCTTCGTTGTTCTGGTAAGTCTGCTTCTCCAGTGTGTCTGGCGGCGCGAGATAAACAGCCTTGGCGAGCAACGGCTTCGAGCGTCCCCAGCCTGGAGCCTTGACCAGATCCCGAAGTTTGGTGCGCAGCCAGAACTCGTGGGCGGCGCCGTAATGGATGAGCACCGCGTCGCAAAGCACGAGACTGTCCTGATGGTCCTCACGGATCTCAATTTCCGTGCCTTCGCGTAGCGGCAGGGTTACAGCGAAGCCCTGGTCTTCCAAATAGGTCTGGATCGGCTTGACGGCTTCAAAGTCGTTCTGAGCGCAAATCAAATAAATCCTCGTCACATCCTTTTGCGGGGCGGGTACTACTGCGGGCTTTGAGGCGCCATCGAGCTTGTCGAGCGCATATGTCTTGAACGCTTCAAGAGACACTTGCAGGATCTCCAGCGCCGCGCTTGGCACCGACCTTCGCTCTGTCTCCGCTATGAAGGCTTTCTGACGCCCTTCCGGCGCCTTAAGATCATCGGGGATCCAGATGAGAGATCGGCGTGCCCCATCGCTCGTGCTCTCGACGGCGAGATCGATCTGAATATGAGCTACGGAACGCTCGTCACCCTCAGGCACCGTTCCGTAACGTGCGCCAAGAGGATGGATTGTCAGGCAAGACCGTTCCATGCCCTCGCGAACGGCAGCGATGAGGCCCTCACCATCTAAGGGGAGGGGTGCATTTGGCAGGACATTGTAACCGCGGCCTTCCAATTCACGCCGCAAAGAGTCACGAGCGGACTTCAGATCCGAGGCTGCCTCGGCGAGATAGACTGTCGTCTCCCGCAAAGGCGTCGATGTTACGATCGGGCCGGGACGCACTGACCACAGTTCCAGAAGCAGGGTCTGGATATCCTGCGCAAGGTCATCGAGACGCGCCCAATACGCCCTACGGCCCTCGGGGCTCGGGTCCAGATGAAACTCCCGCGCCTTACCTGACTCGAGTTCATGATAAAAGTCATAACCGAGGAGGCGCTGCATTTCGCCGGGTTGCTTTGGCAGCGGCACCGGCGTCTTAAGCACCTTGAACACTCGGGCTTTGTTTCCCACCTGAATTCCGCAATTGCTTTTGGCGGCTGCCACGAAGCTTTCAAGCTCACGTACGCACCATTCAGACTGCAAGTAACGCGGGGACAGGATGGATATCAGAATCCTTGCGCGCTCGAGGCGCTCGATGAGCGCGTCATCGAAAACATCGTTGCCTGTTAGCTTGACATCGCGCCAAATTGAAACCGGGCCACCCACGAGCTGATGCAGACGCACCTTTAACCGCTGGTGTAGATCCGATACCCAATGGCTTTGGTCCTCGCCGAAGGCCTCGTTATCGATGTGCGAATAACTGATAAAAATATCGGTATCGAATGCTGGGAGACAAGCTTCGGAAACCATCTCTCCTCCCACCCCCTGTTGCCGCTCATCCCGTATTCCAACGGACTGCAATGATATTCCGTCACCTTTACTTCGACTCCGTCTTCAATCACGTGCGTCGCCGCACGTGCGTATCGTGGCTGGATTTACCGAGGATAGGCTCATCCAACGGCCACTTTCATGCCGCGCTCTTTTGCTGTTGCAGCAGCACTCTCGGATTGTGGCGCGCTTGATCCTTTCTCGGTAAGCGCGAATTTTCTGGCGCGCCCAAACAGAGATCAGCGCGAACGAGATCGGTTAGGCCTTTGAGACAGCGGCGGTCGTTATTGTGCTCGAGGCGTCATCATGAAGGCGTGCTCAAACGGGGGAACCATTGGGGGAGACCGATCGTTCGCTCCTGCTTGGCTCAGTCCTGCATGACAAACCTTGTGGTCGACGTCAAAAGCGGATGACACCAACGCACCTTGGTCAGCGAAATCCGTTCGGCGGACCGGAAGTCGCCGACGTCATCTTGATGGCCTCTCTTGGCGGCGCCGTAGCCATATCTGGCCTGATCTTGGGCCTTGCCTTCGCCGTCGCGCTTGCCGCTGATGGGTGCTGGGCTCGACCAGCGTGGGCTTGCGCCGCCCAGCTTGCAGTGGTTCCTGGCCCACCCTCTTGGCGTCATGAATATCGGCGAGGAAGGACCACAACGAGACCATGGAACATTCCCCAGCGGCTGACGTTTCGCTTTCTCTTAAATACGTTCGCTTTCTCTTAAATACGCAAGCATACAACGACGCTTAGATATTGGCACCCGGAAGGGCGGGCGCCCCCGTAAAAGGGAGCGTTCGAAAAGAGAATATCGTTCAAGAGGAGAATATTATGAAACGCTTTAGCATATTCGCTGCAATTGCCATGTGTGGGGCGGTGTTGCTAGGGAGCAGCCCAGCTTCCGCACGTTGTTGGTATGCCGGCGGCTGGCACCGCTGCGGCTGGCATCCTGTTGATTACAGCTATTGGTATGGGTACCCCTATTATGGCTACTACTACGGGTACCCCTACGGCTACGGCTACGGGCTCGGATTAGCGGCCCTTGCAACCGCGCCTCTAACATTAGCCGCCGATGCGACCGCGCCTCTCGTGACCGGCCGAAGCGTAGCGGCCTCCGGAAGTTATTGCGCGACCCCCGTGAGAACGTGCTTGCTCCGTGAACCAGGATGGGTCGGCACTGGCTGTTCCTGCAGGGTCTACGGCGGCCACGCGCGAGGATTGGTGGAATAGGGTCTGACGACGTCGTACGATATTGAAACGTCAGCGAGATTGCGGCCGAGACTGCACACGGCCGCAGTTTTCTCAAAACATTTCCAGGCGCGACGAAACATGTTTTGCGGCGTCGAAGACAAGCCGGCTCGATTTGCAGTTCTCCGACCATGAGGTCGTCCCTACTCTAGTGCCCCTTCGAAGCGCTCGATCAGCCGCTCGCAGTGAAGCAAAGTCCGGCCGCCTCGATACTCGGGACGACCAACTCGCTGCAAACCGCATCGAAAAGGATCTGCCGACCGGCAGTGTCCGCTTTCGAATTGAACGGCATCGATAGGAAGCAAAGATCCTACGTCATGAGATCGCCTCTCCAGGTCGGAAGATCTCGGAGAGTTCGTGCTGCACAGCTCCGTCCTCCACCAGGCGGCTGATGTATGCGGCCTGCTGATACATGGATTCTAGTTCCCGCGGCGAGGCACCTCGAACCCGATCTGCTGCCTCACGGTAGCACTGGTACGCGGTGGCTGTGTCGCCCAAGATGAGGGCCGCCTCGGCTTCCGTCGCGAGCCGCCATTTCCGATCCTTGGCAAGCTCATTGACCTCGGCTTTCCTGCAGTATTCCCGCACCTCATTGGCACGCACGGATGCGACCTCAAGGTTTTCGCCATAAGCTAATGCAAAAAACGCCAGGTTGATGCCGTGGTAGTAGGCCTGCACGTAATTCGGCTTCGGACCAGCAAGCGCCAGATGTAAGGCTTCTTCATAGTAGCGGCATGCGCCTTCAGCGTCTTCTTCATGCCGCGTGAGCAGCCATTGCCGCTTCAGGCGGCCGGCGAGCACGCCCATGGCGTCGGTTCGCGAGCGGCCATGTTCTGTTAAGACTTGAATCGCATCGCTCGGGCGGCCAACGCCTTCGAGCGCGAGGGCGAGCTGTACCAGACCGCTTTCATCAAGTTTCTCCTGATTCGGTTCAAGCTGCTCCGCTGCCCGCTGAAACTCGCGAGACTCGACCGCCACTCGAGCTGCATTCCAGGGGCCTGCAGGCGCCGCATCGCCAATGAGGCCCTTGATCACCAATTGAACGCTTGGGCTTTCTGCCGATGCCGGTTTGACGATCTGGAGATGGTGACCAGGCACAACAAAACGGCTCTCAGGATAGGCCTCCTCTGGAAACGGCCCTAGTGAAGACTCAAAGGGCACAAACTCATCACGCTCGCCACCCACGGCGAAAAACTTGAAGGGAAGCTGCTTTTGATTTTGGCGGCTGAACGTCGCGTCCCACTCGCCACGCAAGGTCTTGATGAACTGGCCATCTCTCGCCATGTCACGCAGTTGCGGTTTGAGAAATTGCATCAGCGAAGCCTTAGCGAGTCCGCCGCTTGGCGTGCCGAAAAGGAATACGTGACTGACACGTGCGCGCAGCTTGGGGTCATCGAGGAGTACCCGTTGCACCGCAAGTCCGCCCATGCTGTGGGCTATAAGGCACAGACTACGATAGCGACCGAGCTGCCCGACGCCTGCATCAGTCTTCATCTTATAGGCCACTTTTCGCAGATCGGGATCGGCGGCCCAAAGGCCAGGGATGTCGATCTTCAAGTGGCTATCGTAGCCAAGGGTGTAGATGTCCCAGTCGGCAAGTCCCGGCGTATCTGCCAAGAAATCTGGAAACTTATCCCAAGTCGTCTCCGCGACGCCCGTGAAGCCATGGACGAACACGATGGCAGCTTCGGCGTCTCTGCCCATACGCTTGTAAATGAGCTGTGAATTAATCATTGTCGGTCCCTCTTAAATCGCGTTTGTAAGAAAATCGTCTACCAAATGTCGCCACAGGCACCCAACGCTGTAGCAGCAAGCCACCAAGTGAATTGCCATGTATGCCGACTTGGCTGGTCATCGGAGCCCAACGCTTTGTTGTGCTCCGATGATATTCTGCGTTGCTATTCACGTCATTTTTGTTAGCCCGCGTACAAAGGTCCCGCGAGCTTGGGGTTCCACGTCGTCCCAGACAACTCGTAGAGCTGTTTCACCGGTTCATCGAAATCGTTCGTGACGACGGTGGACCAGGTTTCAACAGGCTTCGGAAAGGTCATGATTTCAATCTTCATGGAAATTTTAGTCGCATCACGATGGATTGGAATGTCCTTCGTAACGAGCACCGGAAAGTTGCCCGACTTGTAATTTATTGGAATGCCGTTCAGTTCGTACTTCAGGGCAAAGCGCGCAACGAATGCGCCTTTGTTTCTAACGGAGATCAAGCCCGACGCTGGTGGATTGGGTGACTTTGGCGTGCGTTCGCAAACGAACGCGATCAATTGCATTCCTCTCGATGTGACGCGGTTGCTAACCACCGATGCCTGGTCGATCTTCAGCGGACCTGCCAACAATGCACCTCCAGTGTCTTTGGCCGGCGAAGCGGCGAACGCGATATCGATGTTTCGCGCGAAGATTGCTTCGGTCGCATATGCGACCATTCCTCCTCGTGGAGAACTTCTTCCATCGGAGAGAGGCTGCATTCCGGCAGCCCCCCACTCCCAGGATCTCGATTTGAGCAAGCTTGGCGTAAACCACGGACGAATGATCTTAACCCTCGCGACCTCAAGGGACAGTTTTTCGACCGATACCTCCTCAGCCTTGTTTGAAGTCTGACCGGCACCCGCTGTAAGCTCAGCGACCTCGCCAGAGTCCATGCTAAGTTTCATCCAATTCGCGTCATGGGATTCATCGGAAAATGCCTCAGGATAAAGATAAGTGTCGTAGTAACTGGCGTCGGAGCTAATATCAGCCCGCTTCGATCGTCTAAACGTATCCTTCCAATCCGCCCACGCCAGAAGAGGGTTGTTGCCCGTGACCTGATCGATGGTCTCGTAGGCGGCCTCAACCTCATTCTTGTAGCCAAAGGCCTCCCAGTCCCGGAGCGCACGGGCTGCCGTATCAGCCGCTCGATCACGTTCGTTCTTCGAGTCAGTTGCTGTCAACTCAATCGAATTCGAACGGTCAACTTGCATGCGGTAGATCGACTCATACTTATGGTAAGCCTGGAGTTTCTCGGACTCTGTCCAAGGCACGACAAACTCCTGAGAGCCGGGCACCTTGAGTTCAAACAGAACCTTGCGCGCTTCAAAAAGCGCATGCTTCTCATTCTCTGTAGGCTCCCGAGGCAGGATCACGGCGTCGGTTAGCACCCGCTGATATTCATCCCATACGAGGCTCTCCGATGGGTCCCAGCACAGCCCAGCAGTTCGCGGGATCAGATTCACAAGCCTAGCCAAGGAAGACCGAGCTTGGCTCGCTTCCACCGGGGACGCTTTGGCCTTTGTGCTTTCTGGCTTGATGAATTCGAGATCGTCCGCGCTCATGGGCCATCCAGGCGTCTGGATGGCCAGGAAGCTCTGACCATCGGCGCCGGGGTTACCGGCGCCGAACAGTTTTTCGAGCTTCATCGCAAGCGCAATAGCAACGCTACTTGCCATGATAATCCTCCCCTATTCACTCTCTATTGCGTTACGACCATTGCTTGATGCTGGGGTCTGGATTCGGAGCCATTGGAAGCAGCGCGCACTTCAAGGCGATCAGCTGCATTCCCGGAATCTCGAGGCCGCCATCCGAGACCTTCGTGGAGGATTTGTTTTCCGCGACGCTGCGTGAGTAGTCGGCGTTCCCTGACACAAATGGTCCGTAGTTTACCGTCGCATTTGCCTTGATGGCTTGCGTGAATTTGCTGTCGGCCTTATGCAGCTCATTGAAGTTCATCCGTACATTGCGTACAAACACGCAGGTGGTTGGATATCCAATGAGGCTTCCATTTTTTGGAGGCCGATTGCCGTCGCTGAGCAACCCCCCATTTGGGAAGCGCCATGATTTAAGCTTCAAGAACTCGGGCGAGAACCATGGCCGCGAGATGGGCACCTGGACCAGCTCGAAACTGCAATCAAAGCCAGTAACATCGAGGGTGGCAGTCTCTTGCCCGATGGACCCGGATGAGCCACCCCCGGCGCTGAACAGACCATAGCCACCCTTGATGCTTGCATCCCATGCGTTCGTCTCGCTCCGATCGTAGCTATCCGTGTTCGACTCCTTGAAAGTGAACTTCGTCCAGCCGTTGCTCTTCGCGAACCCCGCTGCTACGGGCGCGGTGATGTAGAAGTCGCCATAAATCGGATGGTTTAGTTTCCCGGCTTCATACTGGTTGAGGAGGTGGTCCTTCATAAGTGTCAAGCTGCGGCGCGTCACCTGATCGATGTAGGCGTTCATGTCATTGACTTCATTTTTGTAGCCGCCTGAGACCCAAGCAGCATTTGCCGCCTTGACCTTCGCACGATAGGCGTCGGCATTCAGGGCCCAGTCCTGCACGATCGCCGAATCGTCGGCGTTCATGGCACTGATGCGCTTGTTGTTGTATATAGTGGTCGCTTCGAGAGCAGAGGCCATTTTGTCGTTGTAAGCCGCAAGGACAGGACCTTCGATCGCGATCGTGGTGACTTCGCCCGTGACGATGTTCGTCTGCTCCTTCGTCGTCCAAAGAAGGGAACGGAATTTGTCGATTTTTGCCTTCTGGTCCGGTGTTAGATCCCCGGCAGCGACCTGGCTGTAATTCAAGGCATTGGAATACGCATTCCAGAGCATTTCGCCGGTTTGCTCGAACGTCGCTTTCTGGTGGTCAAGGCCAATCACGCCGCTGGCGTCCGGTAGCATATTGACCAGCCTGGAAAAGTCTAAGGCTTGGTCAAGAAGCGCACGAGTTTCATCGCCCGTCTTGCCGGCAGTGCCTTTCGTTGCAAACACGAAATTGTTCGGGTCCACCGGAATACCTGGTGCTAGCCACGCGACGAAGCTATCCGTTGACGCGGGTGCGCTCGAATCTCCTCCCATAAGAATTGTATAAAGCTTGCCAAGCAAGCTTTTCATCATTTTTTGTGCAGGATCTAATTGCTCATCGGTCATAGGTCTTTCTCCTTATCAATAGGCTTGGAGATCTCAAATAACGTCAAGAAATCACTTTCCTAACTGTATCGCGATCCAAACGACTCCATTGTGATTGATGTATCACTTGGACACACACGTCCTCGTGACTACGTGCGAATTATCGCCAGAAGGCCAATGGCTTCCGTGCGCTTTCACACACTCACTTCCCGGCATTGTGTCGTGCGCCTGACAAAGCGGTCACGAAAGGAAGCCCCGCCTACATCATCGCGGTTGCTTCTGTCTTGTTCGTTCTCTGCTCGAGAGCTGCCTCTTTTGCAGCCGAAGACGGAAGTTGAGGCCGTCACTACGAAGGCATGAGATATGTTAGCGCCGCCGCTAGAGTCCCGGGTGCATTTGCGCGCACATCGTTCTTTGCCAGGTGCGATCCAGCACTCGGCTTGTTCACGACCTCTTTTAAAATTGTCAGATATTGATGATGGGAAGGTTTGCTTTGATCACGCTTGAAATTGGGATCTGTTCAAGAAAGCAAGCAACCAATAGACCGCCATAGATATAGGGGCATCGGATGTTTTATTGGATTTATGATTATCCGACAAAATATGTAGGTGGGTTGTTCGCCTTTGTGTTTGTCGCTACAACCTGCTTCGGAATTCTCGTTTTTCGGCCGCTTGTTCGCTCTTGGCTTCATCGCCGGCGCCCGGCTAACGACATGGTCGGATTCGCGCTTTCGAGCTTTTCCACGATCTACGGAATTCTCCTTGGGCTTATCGCGGTTGCGTCCTATCAGAATTTTGCCGCGGTTACTGAGCTCGTCACCAAGGAAGCATCGACTCTCGCGGCGCTGTATCGTGATCTCAGCGGCTATCCGCAGCCAATTCGCGGAAGTTTAGAAGGCAAACTGCGCGAGTATACCCGAAGGGTGATCGAAGAGAGTTGGCCGCTGCAGCGGCGAGGTATCGCGGGCGGATCGGAGCAGGTATCAACGTTTTATGATGAACTTCTGGCGTACAATCCGACAAAGCGAAAAGAGGCAATAGTTCATAGTGAGGCTTTACGACAGTTCAACAAGCTTCTCGAGCTCCAGCGGACTCGGCTCGCCAACGTCACGACCGGAATACCAGCGATCGTCTGGTGGGTGGTCGCTATCGGGGCACTCCTCAACATCATCCTTGTCTGGATGCTCGATATGGAGGTGCATGTCCATGTTGTTCTCGGTGGCGTGCTGTCACTCTTTCTTGGCATCGTGATCTTTCTGATCGCCGCGATGGATAATCCATTCCGCGGGGAAGTAAGCGTCGGGCCGGAGCCGATCCAGGTCGTCTTTGAAACTCTTATGAGACCGAGGAGAACCTGACAGAAAATCTCTTTGAAGATTCTCTTTTAGGTAATGCATCCTCTTGTGTGGCTGATCAGGTTTGCCGGTATACCAGTCAAGTCTCTAAATCTCTCTCTGAGATGGCGGTCCCGGCATTCAAGGGGAAGGACCATTTTGCCAGCTTGCGATGGTCCGAGTCCTTGGAAGCGCACGCAACTCGTGAGGCGTTCAGAGCCGAGATGGGACGAGAGGTAGGCGGGCGCTCATGATGGTATGGAACCCAGCCATGCAGCCTTTTTGGAAAACATTCGACGAAATAGGACTCCTCTACGGAGGGATGTTCTGTCGCTCTGCGATCGCGAGTTTTTGGTGCCCTGCGCACCCACAGGCTGGCACCCTCAGGAATCCTGCTGCAGACTCAGAAGCAATATCGGTTTGGTTTTCCTCCAATGCTCCTCCGGCAACGTGTTTGGTGAAATATTGGTATAAGCGTCCAGCTTCGCCTTACTTCCCACTCTTCTCCTGCTAGGCATTTTCGAGGGCAAAGACGTGGAGAGGCGCGCATGTAGAAGCAGGCAATCTAATACGAACTCTGAAATGCTTGGAAGGCCGATCGGGCTCGCGCCTTTTGATGCAATGGAGGCAATCATGCTCGCCGCAGGTCGCTTTATCCATCCAGTTTGTGATCGTCAAAACTGGACGACAGACGCATCCAACAAACACGGTTCGAGGTCCGGGCCGGCTTATCGCACCCGCCATATGGGCGGCACAATGCTTCGAAGGGCAAGCCTTTGATTTAAACCGACGTGTCGTGTGCGTTCCCTTATTCGCCCAGTGTTGTTTCTGTGGAAGGGGGAAGGTGTTTGAACCTTAACATCCCCCTCCACCGTCAGCCGCCGTCTTCGCTCATGCTACGGCAGTTGCCATCTCATGCACAGCCTTGTCTAACCGACAATCAGTCATTCCAGCGGCGAGCGATTCTCACATCCAGCATACCAGAGGTCAGCGCTACCCATCGCTCGATGAGAGATTGGCGTGACATCACCAAGGAGAGCCGCCCAGGTTTCGGGGCCGACAATCCCGTCCACCGCTTTTCGCTTAGCGGTCTGAAATTGCAGCACTGCTCGCTCAGTCGCTGCGCCGAAGTCCCCATCCTCTCCAATGCGATATCCCGCGGCCCTGAGGCAAGACTGAAGATTGGCGACCGCTTTCCCCTTAGAGCCACGGCGCAGCACTGGCATCGCGGTTGTTTCGCGTCTCCTCTTGCTATCTTCCATCTGTGCCGTCTCAAGAAGTGCGGTCCATGTTTCGGGACCTACAATGCCATCCGCCCTCTTTTTTCTGGCGGCCTGAAATTGCAACACTGCTCGCTCGGTGCCTGCGCCGAAATCTCCATCGCGCGTGATGCGATACCCTGCGGCTATCAAGCGAGACTGTAGATTTGCGACCGCTTCTCCCTTAGAGCCACGGCGCAGCACCGGCATCGCGGTTGTTTCATGTCCCGTTGTGGCAGCAGCATGAGCGCCGGCCAACACTGTTTTAGCCTTTGCCAGATAGGCCCTTCGGCTTTCGATGCCATTGAGACCGCCATTGATCCGCTTCGTGATCGTGACGATATCATCGTTGTCGGCGAAACGGTTAAGATTTTTGCGCTTCCAATACTCACAAGCAATTGCCAACGAGTTGAGCGGGTCCGCCGCCGCCGCCGGATTCGCGACGAGGTCTAGGCCAACGGCAGGTCCGAACGACCGGTAGTTGGCCCTTCCAGTGAGCTGAAATAGTCCGCGGCCCTTGAACCTGTGGCCATCACCCGGCTGCGTATTGCCGAGATCAGCGCGTCCCTCATAGGCTGCCCCACTCGCATATTCCTCTGTCGTGCAGAAGCCATCTGACTCATGACACGCCTGGGAAAGAAAGTGCGCGATCCTTAGAAGCGTATTGATTTCATACTTTTGCAGGGTATTGGTAATGCCCGCGCTCAAAGCGTCGCAAATGGCGTTTTGATGCTTCGCCTTAAAGCCGCTTACGCGTGGCGCGATAGCGCGCAAAACTTCGCTGTCGACCCGGATCAAGATTGCCTCCTATAATGCATTGGAATATATCTAGTGCAAATAGGAGAAAAGCATATTCGCAACGGTGAGGTATCGCACAACCCATGCAAGGGGCGGAGCTCACAGCCACGCATGAAGACATTAATTTCGAAATCACTGGCACAGCTCCCGGCTTATCCGCGGCACTCCTGGATTGGCTAGCCGGTGGGGTCACGAAGGCGAAAAGGCAGAGGATATGCGGGGTCCAGCAATCGCACTCATTTCGAGTCAGTATTCGAGTCGCTATTGCCCAATCTCCGCAGGTCTTCGTCGAGCTTTGCGATGACGCTTTCGGCCTGGGCGGCTCCATCGAGCCATTGCTTGTGCTCGGCGGCGAGCTGGTCTGTGATGGCCGTGGTATAAGCAATCAATGCGTCCGTGTTGCCAGAAAAGACTTCCTCCGCGACCGCATCGAACCGGCCAGCAAGCGCTTCGAGCGCCACCACCGCCTTCTCGTAGCGGTCGGCATTGGCGTGGTCGCGCTGCAGACCTTCCCGATTGGTGGCATAAGAGCCAATCGCTGCACCGACGACGCCTGCAAGTGCAAGCCATGTTTGATTCGGCTGGAAACTGGCGATGACCGCGCCGCTTCCAGCGACGAAGGCGAGCGCTGCAGCAATGGCTCCCCAAGTGGCCGTTCTTTCGGCCGAGCTGCGGTGTTCGCGCGCCCGCGTTTCCAGCCATTTGCGTTGATGGTCGAGCAGGCACGACCGGATGAAGGCTAGTGCGCCACCAGCAACAATGTGACCTTTCCCGGCCGCTTCAGTGGCAGTCCTTTGGAAGGCTATGATCCGGGCCATTTCTGCGGCGCCCCGGGAACCCAGCCAGCGCCCCACTCGACCGCTATCACGCGCTTTATAGGTAAGCATCGTCGCACAAGCGCCAAGGACCAATATGGCGCCTCCGATAATTAGCGAAACATTTCCAACGGACAGCGATGCGATTGGCGATCCAAATTTGCCGGCGACGAGTGCGAGTCCACTCAGGATACCGATGATCATCAAGCATATATTAGCTGTCGTGAGCTCACGCATGAAGCGAGTTTGTTGAGCCACGGCCTCAGCATCGAGGCGAGTGTATATTTCAACCTGGGTACGGATGAGTGACGATTGCAGAATATTGGCAAGCCCGGGTGATTTTACAGCGACAGAATCAGCCAACACCGAAAGCTTGCCAAAGCCGACACTCTCATTCGCTGCCAGTATTCTCGCGACCTCCTCGTAAGAGCTTGCTGCCGCAGCGGACGGCTTGGCGTCTGATTGCCCTTGGGTGTCCTTCAAGACTGACATCGGTATCTCCGCACCACACGTAGAGCACGCATATCGGATCGGAATTGGAATTGTGGCCCAACGGATGTTGCTGCCTGGATCATTGCTGGCAAGTTCGCCCTTGGCCGCGCGGCCCCGTTTCACCGCTAACCAGTGCTGAGCGGGTGCCTTCCATTGCACCCGGCGCTGGCTATGGTCTCAACAGCTCGGCAATACCGCCGTGATTGGCGCAGATATCCGGCCCGCGTGTCGCATAGGAATAAAGACCATCGCGGCAAAGCGCAGTGGCACCTTCATGCGGAACCGCGGTCGGTTTGTGGACGCAGACGCCATCTGCATTTTGATAATATCCGTGAGCACAAGCCGATGGAACATATTGCGCTTGCGCGAAAACGCCGGCGCTGAAACGGCAATCATCATTACCGTAAGCACTATTTTCTTCATTTCTCCTCCCTCCTTCTCTCGACCACGGATCCCGGGGCCGACCCCATTGCCGAGGCGCGTCGTGTCCCCAAAGCCGGCTTGCCCGTTCATACCATATTAGCCGGTATCTAAAACCATTGGCGTTTGATGCGAACCTCTAGAGTTCGATAATGACATCGGCATCAAAAACCCGTCGGCGGTCTGCCTGAAGCGTCGACTCGGGTTTCAGATCTTTTGCGAGGTCCAAAGGACAAGCTCCGTGGCGCTTCGCATGAAGGCTTCGTTGAGCGCTTCTACAACCGAAGCTGCCTGCATCGACGTCACCGGAACTTCCGCGTGAAAAGCGCGAGAGTCGATAATTCGTCCGCCCTGAGAAAGGATTTTTGCGATGAATTCGATTTCGGCCTTGGGGGGAGGGCCGAGTGAAACCTGGAACTCCCGCAAGTCGAGAAGAAGCTGGTAATCTGCCGTGAGGTTGTCCGATGGCCGTCCAACACCAGAGAAGGAATTCGCGTTTTCGAAGCTCTCAACGATCTTGGCCTGAAAAAGCTTGGGCAAGCTGTCGGCCCATTGGGCGCCCTCTAGAAAAGAGCGCGCGCCTCCCGGCCCGCTTAGAAGGATCCTTTGAGTATCATTCGCGACGAGCGTTGTCGGATCGGCAATTACGAGTTGCTTGCCGGGCCTCTTGGAGGGCGGGACGGTGGTGCGCGGAGCGGTCAGGTCGAATGTCGGCAGAGGAGGCTTTGACGTTCCGCCAGTCATTTTCTCGAGGCCGGCAAGGATGCCATCGATACGACCCGAATTGCGAGCAAGCACCGCCGAGAACGCGTCGATATTTGTGATGGTGTCGTGAAGCGGGTCTGAATTTTCGGCGAGGATCTTGTCGATCCGGGCAAGCACCTCACGCGCCGCTTGAGTGAGATCCTGGCCAGCAGATGCGCCCGCGACCAATAAAGGAGGTTCGCCGTGGACTGGAGCGAGAGAGGGCAAGGCAGGCGAACCACCTTGGAGCGAGACCACTGGGCTGCCCATGAGACCTTGGACATCGATTCGTACCTGGCTGTCGGCTTTGATTGGTGTGTCCCGCTCAACACTGACCGTTACGAGGACCTGTTGTGGGTTTTCCCTGTTCAACCGAAGATTGGTAACTTCACCGACGCGGATTCCATCGAACAGAACGGCCGCACCGACGCGCAATCCAGAGACAGAATTCTCAAAACGTATCCTATAAACCGAACGCTCGCCGAGCCCGCCGATCGTATGCATCCAGTAGACAAATCCGAAACCACCGAGAATAGTAGCAAAAACGAACAGACCGATGAGGATATATCGCGCGCGCGTTTCCATTGTGTCCTCAATGTAACAAGGTCAGGCTCGAACCAGGACCGCGGGAACGTTTGCCGCGAAAATAGGCCTTCACCCATGGATGTTCGGAAGCGAGCATTGTTGCGATTGGCCCGACGGCGACGACTTTGCCATCCGCAAGCACGACGATCCGATTGCAGACCGTGTGCAGGCTGTCGAGATCATGGGTGACCATGAAGACGGTCAGGCCGAGGGTTTGCTGCAGCGTTTTGATCAGAGAATCGAACTCCCCGGCGGAAATCGGGTCCAGTCCGGAGGTCGGCTCGTCGAGAAAAACAATTTCGGGATCGAGCGCAAGCGCACGGGCGAGCGCCACGCGCTTGACCATGCCGCCCGAGAGCTCCGCAGGCAATTTTTGTGCATCATCGGGATTGATTCCGACCATCTCGAGCTTTGCTGAAGCGACTTCTTCACAGAGCGCTTTTGAAAGTTTGAGATGTTCCCGCATTGGGAACTGAACATTCTCCTGCGCGGTCAGCGACGAAAAGAGCGCCCCTTGCTGGAAGAGAACGCCCCATCGCCGTTCCACCGACCGCATTTCCTCGGGCGTCGCGCTTCCAATATCCGTGTTGTAGACGGTAATACTTCCTTGACGCTTGGGAAGGAGGCCGATGATCGTCCGCAGCAGGACCGATTTACCTCCGCCGGAAGCGCCGACGATCCCTAAAATCTCACCACGCCGAACGTCGAGCGAAACGCCACTGAGGACCGTTTGAGTCCCGAATCCAACCACAAGATCGCGTACCCGAATAATCGGCTCCTCGGAGGTGGCGGCCATCAATCACATTCCGATCGACGCGAAGAAGATCGCAAAGAAGCCGTCGAGCACGATCACCAGGAAGATGGATTTCACAACGGATGCAGTGGTCTTAAGGCCGAGTGATTCGGCACTTCCCTGGACCTGCAGTCCTTCCGAGCAGGCGACAAGGCCGATCATCAGCGCCATGAACGGCGCCTTGATCATGCCGACTTCGAAATGCGTGACCGAGATCGCTTCCTTCAGGCGAGCAATGTAGATTTCAGGGCTCATGCCGTCATAGAACCACGCCACGAGGCCGCCGCCGTAAAGGGCGGACATCACGCCGAGAAAGGTGAGGATCGGCAAGGCGGAGATCAGCGCAAGGACCCGTGGCAGCATCAGGACTTCGACAGGATCTAAGCCCATCGTGCGAAGGGCGTCGATCTCCTCGCGCATCTTCATAGAGCCGAGTTCAGCCGTGTAAGAGCTTCCCGAACGTCCAGCAACCATGATCGAGACGATGAGCACGCCAAGTTCACGCAAGACCAGAATTCCGACCAAATCCACCGTGTAGTCACTGGCGCCGAACTTACGAAAATGAAAAAAGCCCTGCTGCGCGATGATTCCTCCGATGAGAAGCGTTATCAGGAAAATGATCGGGAGGGCCTGCCAGCCCACCCGATCGAGGTGATGGACGGCCGAGGCGAATCGAAAGGTGCTTGGACGAACAAGCGTGCGGGCGGCGGCGCTGCTCAAGGCCCCCAGCATGTCGGCAAGCCGAACGAGATCTTCGGCGAAATCCGCCGCCGCTCGGCCCATGCCCTCAAGTTGGAGCAGAAAGCGATTTCGCTTTGCCGTGACGGACTTCTCCCGCCCACACATATGAATCTCGTCGAGCAAGCCGCGAAACCGCTCGGGGACCCCGACAAGTCGGGTGTCGAAGCCTTTTCCGATGAGATAGCGGGTCAGACGTTCAAGCAGCCATGCCCCAAAAGTATCAAGCTCTCCGATTTCGCTGATGTCGATTTCAAGAATCCCGGAGCCCGAGACCTGTAACTTGATTGCTTCGATCTTCTGCTCGATCGTCGCGGCGTGAGCGGCCGTCCAGAAACCGGACGCGGAAACCTGTCTATGTTCACCAGCGATTGCGCCTTTCAAAATGAGCTCGGGCGCCAATGTTTCACTCCGTTCACGTTCGCACGCTAATTTACGGGCAAGATTCTAATGCTTTTTGACAAGTCGGGCCAACCAAGACAAGCTCCATTTGTCTCACCGATACGAAATTGGAGCACGGCGCGGCCGGCCAAGAAAGCTTCGGCGAAGACCACCGCTCCTTTGTCACCAATGAGGTGCAGCCCGCTGACGGTCTCCATCCTCTCTATGACATCAATTGGATGACAAGCACAATTGGGCAGCGGTCTTTGTGAGCGCACATTGCCGGCCTCCAAGCCTATGAAGTGCTGATCGAATTCCTTGAAGCCCTGCGTGTCGCTCCCGATTCCGTTGAGCGCGTCGGGGAGGATGTCGTGATCAATGCGGCGGAGGCGGAAGCGGCGCTACGAGCTCTCGAGCCGCTTGCGCATAGGGTGTTAGTTGCCGCCGCGGGGTTCATCAGACGAATATTCTGAGCAAACTCTAGGCTCAAAGCCGGACCTCTGAGCTCTAATCTCTTGGCGAGCAAAGATCGTGCAAAGGGGACCAAGCTGTCATCATTCCCCGCTGGAATTGGCGGACAAAATTCAAATGAGAGCAGAATTTCTCACCTTGCCACCCCTCACTTCTTTTTGCTAAGCCTTCCAAATACCCAAGGGGATGGGGTTCCCCAAAACCGCCGAACAGGCTGATGACTCCTGCCGCGCAACGAAGATAAGCGGGAGGGCTTTATGCGTTCATCGGGACAAGCGGTTTTCGCTTGGCTTTTCGCACTCGGCTCTGTTCTTGAGCCATTCCTGGCAAAACCCGCGTGCGGGACATCTTCGGCGTTGGTTCCGGCCTCTGAGTTTCCTCTCGAACATCAAGGCAGATCATGACCGGCGTTTGGGCGCTTGCGGCGTTGTGGTTTGGTCTCGCGCTAGCCGCGAGCTTCGCCTCGAACTGGTTCCGCATCTCGACCGCACTGTCCGAAATCATCGTGGGGATGCTCGCTCAATTGATTTTGGGCGCCACGATTGGGGCGGACGTCCTTGGCACCAACGAGCCATGGGTCAAATTTCTCGCAGGAGTCGGTGCCATCCTCCTTACCTTTCTTGCCGGCGCCGAACTCGACCCGCAGGTGTTCAAGCTCAAGTGGAAAGAGGCCGCGGCGGTCGGGGCTGCGAGCTTCTTTCTTCCTTCCGTGGGCTGCGCCGCAGCAGGCTATTATTTGCTCGGATGGGAGTTCATGCCGAGCATCCTTGCAGGTATCGCGCTGGCGGCAACCTCGGTGGCGGTCGTCTATACGGTCATGATGGAGTTCGGTTTCAATAGAACGGATTTCGGCAAGACGATCCTTGCCGCTTGTTTCATCACTGATCTTGGAACGGTCGTGACGCTTGGACTGGTTTTCGCTCCTTTCACGCTGAAAACCTTGGTATTCGCCGGAAGTACCGCAGCAGCATTCATCGCGCTTCCCTGGCTCACGCCTCGTCTCTTCAAACTGTTTGGAGGCCGCCCCTCCGAGGTGGAAACGAAGTTTCTGCTTCTCTGCCTACTGGGATTGGGGTCGCTTGCCACCTGGGCCGGCAGCGAAGCGGTGCTTCCAGCCTATCTCATTGGAATGGCACTCGCGGGGAGTGTCGGTAGGGATCATGTCCTGATCAGGCGTCTGCGGACAGTGGTGATCGGCGTGTTGACGCCGTTTTATTTCACGCGCGCGGGTTATTTGGTGTCTCTCCCCGCGGTCATCTCTGCACCCTTGGGCGTGATTTTCTTCTTTGCCGTCGAGGCCGCGACAAAAATCGTCAGTGTTTATCCAATCGCAAAATACTATGGCTCATCGCACCAGGAGGCCATGTACACGACACTCCTGATGTCGTCGGGGCTCACCTTTGGAACGATCGCATCGCTCTTCGGTCTCTCGCATGGAATTATCGATAAAGCTCAATATTCGACTTTGGTGGCAGCGATCATTGGAACCGCAATCATTCCGACGTTGATCGCCAACAGTTTTTTCCTGCCCCGTCACCTGTTGCCCTCGGCCAAACCGGATGACATGCTTGGCGAAAAACCCGCCGCAGTGCCAACGCCGCGGCGCGCCGCTCGACGGGATTAATCCCAAGAGGCACTTTATGTTCGAAAAGATTCTACACGCTAATGATGGCTCGGAACCCGGCTTCCGTGCGCTCTCCTTGGCGCTCGCCATCGCCAGCCGGAACCAATCCGAACTCCACATGGTTTGCGTTGAGGAAGTTCCCTATTTGCCTGAATTCATCGAAGAAGTTCGCGAGACAGCGGGAACGGCGGCCCGCCGTTTCCATAGCGTTTTGCAGCGCGCGCGTGCAATGGCCCAAGAACACCACTTGAACCTTAAAACTCACGTTCTCCCGGGGTACCCTGTCCGGGACATCGTCAAGCTTGCCGCCGATCTCAAAGTGGATTTGCTCGTGATCGGAGCAACGGGCCATTCCGCGCTCTACGAACGAATGATCGGAAGCCGCGCTGACCGCATCATGCACCTCGCTCAATGTCCCGTGATGATCGTGAAATGATAGCAGGTGCGGATGGTACGGGCCTTCCGAACGATCGCGAGCCCTTCCCCTTCCTGATGAAGCAGGAAATCCAACGCCGAAGTCTTTGAAGTGATCCTTGGAATGATCTTTGAATACCTACATAGGCAAGTGGGGCGCGGAATCGGAAGCGAGTGGTAAGACTGCCTCGGTCCAGAACGGTGGAGAGACAACCTAGGCCGCTGGTGTGGCGATATGATTTAGGAGTTTGCAGCTCGAGCCGACGGCGCGCGATGCGGCGCTTTGGCTTTGACCGACCAAGCATCATCCCCTGCACGCCCGAGATTGCTGGCCGCAAACAAACTCGATCGACTGACCGGTGATGAGGGCCTTCCTCAGGCGTTCCCGGCTGCTTGCCCAGCACGAAGCAGAGATTCTAGACTCTGGCGTTCAAAGACAATCTCCACGTCATTACAGCCTCTCGAACGCGCCGGTGGTGCTGTCAGATTATCCTAATGATCCACTTCGCGAGATGGCGGTTCGGGCTTAGCTTGAGGAACCCAGCCGCGCTTGAGGCATTGTTGATATGTCTCGCGTAGCCGTACCCGAGCCGGCTTCGTGGCGCCGGCATAGAGAACCCACCCATGAATGAGTTTGCTGCGGACATCTCACAGCATGTTTGGAAGGCGAAATACCAATATGTTGGCCCTTCTGCACATGAGCAGACGGTCATCGACACATGGCGGCGGATTGCCCATGCCCTCGCACGAGTCGAACCCAAGGAGCCAGAAGCCTGGGAAGAGCAATTCTTCACCATCTTGCAAGATTTCAAGTTCCTCCCCGGCGGCCGGATTCAGGCCGGTGCGGGGACCGAGCGCACTGTCACGCTCTTCAACTGCTTCGTCATGGGAAAAATCGAGGATTCGATTCCGGGCATCTTCCAGGCCCTGCAAGAAAGTGCCGTGACCATGCAGCAGGGCGGCGGCATCGGCTGTGATTTTTCGACCTTGCGCCCAAAGGGCATGAGGGCGCGTGGCGCCGGCACCACGGCCTCCGGTCCCGTTTCATTTATGCGGGTGTGGGACGCAATGTGCGCGACCGTCCTCTCTTCCGGTGCCCGCCGCGGAGCTATGATGGCGACGCTGCGGTGCGATCATCCAGACATCGAAGAGTTCATCCGCGTCAAACAGCAGCCAACCGAGCTCCGGCATTTCAATCTCTCCGTTCTCGCGACCGATGCCTTCATGGCCGCTGTCCGCGGCGATGAAGAATGGCCTCTTGTGTTCCCCGCCGCAACGATCGACGGAGATGGACCAACAGTCCTGACTGAATGGTCGGGCGTAACGGTGCCTTGCCGTATTGTGCGCCGTGTTCGCGCCCACAAGCTTTGGTCCCATATTTTAGCGGCAGCCTATGATTACGCCGAGCCCGGCATCTTATTCATCGACCGCATCAATAAATTCAATAATCTCTGGTATTGTGAAAAGATTAATTCCACCAATCCCTGCAGCGAGATTCCATTGCCACCTTATGGCGCGTGCGATCTTGGTTCGATCAATCTTACGCGTTTCGTGGCCCAGCCATTCACTCCCAAAGCCCATCTTGATACTGCGGCGATCGCCGATACCGTCCGCGTTGCGGTCCGGCTACTCGATAATGTGATAGACGTCTCGCGTTTTCCTTTGCCGGAGCAAGCCGAAAATGCGCGCGGCACCCGGCGCATCGGCCTTGGCATCACCGGGCTTGCCGATGCTCTGATGATGCTTGGGCTGACTTATGGAAACGACCGTTCTCTGACAGTCGCGGCCGAAACAATACAGCTCATATGTCATACGGCCTATCGTGCTTCGGCCGCTCTTGCCGCGGAAAAAGGTGCGTTTCCTTTTTTTGATCGGGACATGTATCTGCGTGGTCCGTTCATCCGCACGCTTCCCGAGGAAATCCAAAGGGCCATAGGGGAGGCTGGCATTCGCAACAGCCACCTTATCGCGATTGCGCCGACTGGGACCATCAGCCTTCTTGCCGGAAATGTGTCAAGCGGCATCGAGCCCGTTTTCGCAGCCACATACCGACGAAAGGTGCTCAACGCCAATGGTGAGCCAGAAGAATTTGCGCTCACCGACTATGCAACTGCACTGTGGCGCTCGAAATTTGGAATGCCAGACGGCCTGCCGGATGCTTTCGCCAAAGCGAGCGATTTGCCGGTGGGTGCCCATCTTTCGATGCAGGGGGTCATTCAACCCTTTGTAGATCATTCGATTTCCAAGACAATCAATGTTCCGGCAGACTTCCCCTTCAGCGAATTCCAGCAGATCTTTGATCTTGCCTATGACAAGGGTTTGAAAGGCTGCACAGTCTTTCGTCCCAACCCAGTCACAGGCGCGGTGCTCAGCGAAGAGGAGGCCGGTGCCGACGCGCCACATTGTTGCGTACTCGAACGCGAAGGGGACTGAACAACACAGTTTCGAAGGGACGAGGCTGCCAGATGCACGTTGTGGCCCGAGGGAACAAAGAATCAACGCAAATCGGGCAGCTCCTTTCATCGTAAGCATTGGTTGCCACTCAAAGGATAAGGAGGCAGAGATGGAATCTGAGACCTTTCGCCAATGGCTCTCTGAGCGGGGTTGCACCTTCGAGGCGGGGAAGGATACGGTCGGGGCCCATGGGCATGCCTATGTCACCGTCCACCGAGGCCACCGAAGAGCGGTTCTCCCAGAGATCGGGACGAAGAAGCAGCTTGATCCGAGAATTGTCAGACAGATTGTCGACGAGCTCGGTCTCGACTGGAACGAATTGCCTGGTCCCGCGTCTCGCGTTTGATGCCTCGAATTGAAAGAGACTCTTGCCATGTTAACTTTTATCATGTTGACTCGCCTTAGTCCGGAGGCAGTGCGCTCGCCCAAAGCCCTGGAGGACCTTGAACGCCAGGCCATGGAGCGCGTGCGGAAAGAGTGCCCGGACGTCGAATGGGTCAAGAGCTACGCCATACTAGGCCCTTGCGATTACTTGGATATATTCCGCGCCAAGGACATCGAGACGGCAAGCAAGGTGTCGACCCTGGTCCGCACCTTTGGCCATGCCCATACCGAAATTTGGACGGCGACGGAGTGGGATCGCTTCAAAGAGATCGTCCGCACTCTTTAGGGGCGGTTGAACGCCCCCATTAGATCTGTTGGAAGAAGTCGAGGCTTTTCGGCGGGCTCGGCACCGGATGTGCACGTCAAGATGCGGCCCGCGCGCCGTATTTCGCTTCATCCGGCTGGTCCATCGCGTTGCTGACCGCGGCACCCCACTAGATCAAGCTGTCGGAACCGACTATGAATTGAGGCGCAAAAATGCAGAGGCGTTAAGGGGGAGCTCGGGATGGACGACCTTGTTGACCAGCGTCGCTGTCCGAGTGAGGAGTGCATGGCGTGGATGCTGCCGTTGCCAGTGGGGGAATAGCCGTCCGGCCGCTACAGGTCGACGAACTCTATCGCCCAACGGACCTTTCAAACTTGCAGTTCTCAACAACAGCCGAGTTGCAGCCCATTGACGGGCTTATCGGTCAACCGCGAGCCTTTAATGCGATTCGGTTTGGGACTCAGATCGACAAGACCGGTTTCAATCTCTTTGTGATTGGTCCTATCGGCGCCCGGATGCAGGATGCCGTCAAAGCCGTTCTGCACGCCGAGGCATGCGCGAAGCCTAGTCCTTCCGATTGGATCTATGTTAACAACTTTGCGGACGCCGACCGCCCGGTCGCCATCGAGCTTCCCGCCGGCCGCGCCCGGAAGTTCCAGGAAGCGGCGCGCAAGCTGATCGACGATCTCAAAAGCGCCTTGCCCGCCGTCTTCCAAAGCGAAGAATATCAGACGCGGCGGGGCGCAATTGATGAAGATTTTCAGAAAAAGCAAGGAGAGGCGTTTTCTGCCTTGCGCGACAAGGCGGCCCAAAAGGACATCGCGATCTTGCGCACTCCCCTCGGATTTGCCCTAACGGTTACCCGGGATGGAAAGGTTGTCCCGCCCACCGAATTTGCCGCTTGGCCTGAAACTAAGCAGCGTGAGGTGCAGGCCGATATCGCGGCCCTTGAAAAGGAGCTTGAGCACGTCCTCCGTCAGGTTCCCCAATGGGAAAAGCAACGGCGCGATCAAGTGCGCCAACTCAACCGTGACACCGCAAAGTATGCTGTCGATCAGTTGATCGATGAGACCAAGGCCACATTCAGCGATATCCCGAGGATCATCCAACACGTTGAGATGGTGCGCGCCGACTTGGTCGAAAACGTCGCGATGTTTGTCGCCAAAAGCGAGGATGGCGAGAGTGAGTTGACCGACTTGCGGGCTGGAAGCCCATTCGATCGTTATGAGGTCAACGTGCTCGTATCACAGGAGCGGGACGCCCCGGGGGCCCCTATCATCGAGGAGCTTCATCCCACGCTCGGCAATCTGATTGGCCGCATTGAGTATGTTTCATTGCGCGGCGTTCTGGTGACGAATTTCCGTCTCATCAAGGCTGGCGCCATTCACCGCGCGAACGGTGGCTATCTCCTGCTCGATGTCCGGAGCCTTCTCATGGAGCCGTTCAGCTGGACCGCCCTCAAGCGGACTTTGCGGCGCGGAGAGATTGCGATCGAGGACGTTGCGCGTTTTTTGGGCCTCACCAGCACGGTGTCGCTGGAGCCCGATCCAATCCCGTTGAAGGTGAAGATCGTTCTGTTCGGCGACCGCCTGCTGTATTTTCTCCTTGCCGCGTTCGATCCGGAATTGGCAGAGCACTTCAAAGTGCTTGCTGATTTCGAGGATGACATAGTACGAACGCCGGAGAACGAAGCCATACTCGCGCGCCTGATTGCGTCCGTTGCCAAGCGCGAAGCCCTAAATTCCCTTGACCGTAGCGCCGTTGCTCTGGTGGTTGAGCACGCAGCCCGCTTGGCTGCACATTCTGGCAAGCTCTCGCTCATCATTGAGCAACTGCGCGAAATCCTGATCGAAGCGGACTACTGCTCGCGGGAGTCCAAGCGCAGCGTCATTGCCCAGGCTGATGTGAAGCGCGCTTTGGCGTCTCGCATTGAGCGCGCTGGGCGCATCAAAGACCGGACGCAGGAGGCAATCCTTGAAAAGGTAGCACTCATTGAAACGACCGGCACACGCACGGGACAAATCAACGGCCTCAGCGTCATCGAGCTTGGGGGATTTGCCTTCGGGCGGCCGACTCGCATTACCTGCCAGGTGCGACCTGGCAGCGGCAAGGTTGTCGATATCGAGCGCGAGGTCGAACTTGGCGGCCCCGTGCACTCCAAAGGGGTCCTCATTCTCTCCGGGTTCCTCGCGGGCCGCTACGCGCTCGATACGCCAATGTCCCTCTTTGCAAGCCTTGTGTTCGAACAGTCCTATGGCGGGGTCGAGGGTGACAGCGCATCGTCTGCGGAACTCTATGCGCTCTTATCGGCATTGGCGGACGTCCCTCTTCGCCAGGATTTGGCCGTGACCGGATCAGTCAACCAGCATGGCGATGTCCAGGCCATTGGCGCCGTCAACGAGAAGATCGAAGGTTTTTTCGACATTTGCAGGGCGCGGGAGCTAACCGGAACTCAGGGTGTCCTTATCCCTAAGGCGAACGTCCAACACTTGATGTTGCGAAACGATGTTATCGAGGCCTGTGCGGCAGGCCAGTTTGCTGTCTATCCGATCGCCACGATCAATGAGGGGATCGGTCTATTAACCGGAATTCCTGCGGGCGAGCGCAATGCTGACGGGGCCTACCCGCTTGAGAACATCAATCGCCGCGTGGAAGACCGGCTACGTTCATTCGCCAGCATCCGGAGGAGCTTCGGGACACGGGGCGAGGGCGAGCTTTCCAATGTGTAGCTATGGCAGCAGAACCTCATAGCTTCAAACGCGTCGTTCTCGGCCTCCAGCCGCAAACGCCCGATCGGATGATGCGGCTGGCTGTCGAACTCGCCGATCTACTTGAACTCGAGCTGCTGGGACTGTTTCTTGAGGAGACGGGCTTGCACGATCTCGCGAACATTCCATTTGCACGCGAGTTCCGGCCACTCGGAGGCGGGTGGCATCCGATCGACATTGACGATCTGTTGCACGACATGGAAATCGCAGCCCGAATCGGAGAGCGAATGTTCGCCGAGGCCACAAAGGGCCTTGCGGCCCGGTCCCGCTTTGCAGTCGTCCGCGGATCAACGCCTGAAACCATTGCATCGATCTCGCAAACCACTGACATTGTCATGATCGTCGAGCCTGCGAGCCCGGCAGACCGGGTTACTCAGCAGTTCTCATGGCTTGTCGATGCGGCGTTCCGCTCGGCTGGAGCCGTAATGATTGTCCCATCCCACATCGCAAGAGCAAGCGGCCCCGTAGCCGCAATTGCGGCGGCACCGGATGACCCCTGCATCGGCACCGCAGCTGCAATTGCAATAGCGGCCAACGAAGAGCTTGTCGTTGTTGCACCCTATGAGAGCGCCTCTGACGATCTACCGATCCGCAAGCTCGCTGCCAGTGCGCCCCTTAAAATCAAGCATATCACCGCTGGCAATATGCCACCATCAGATCCAGCTGCCTTCTCTCATGAATTGAACGAATTAAAGGAGCGTCTTATGGTGATGACCCGTGATATCCATAGACACGGCATTGCCTTGGGACTGGCCTCCGCACGGCATGTTCCAATTCTAGTCATCGAGCCGTTGGAGCTCACGCACGCCAATGCTGCCCCGCGTCAGCAAAAGCCGAGTTAGTGCTACAAGCTTAAGAGTCCCGGGTACCTATCCTTTCATTCGTTCTTCTTCAGATGCTGGCGGAGCAGGCTTATCTTCTATGACCGAGTGTTATCTTCGCCCAAAGCAAAAAACCTAGCCTGCAAAGCCGGCAGGCTCATGGCCACCGTCGCGTTCGCATGGCCGCTTGGAGCCTCCGCTCGGCTAGCGCAAGTGCAGCCCGGCGTGGAATTTCCCCACTCTTCTGGCTTTCTTCGATGATGAGGCGCGTGTTGGTGCGTATCCGTTCATCAATGTGTTCAAATGCGGTGGCCTGAGTACCTCCCTGATATTCAATCGCCGCGCAGATCACGCCACCCGCATTGGCTATAATGTCCGGTATCGTAAGGATGCCGCGCTTGTGCAGTGCGACCTCGGCTTCCTGAGTGCAGGGAATGTTTGCTCCCTGGGGAATGAGCCTCGCCCTTAAGCGAGCAACATTGCCGGTGTGCACGATGTCGGGGCGGGCCGCCGGGATCCAGATGTCGCACTCAACATCGAGAATTGCTTCACCTTCAAGCTTCTTGCCATGCGGGTAGTCGTGCAGGGAATAGCCTTTGTCCTTGAACGCGATCAGCGCTGCGATGTCGAGCCCACCGTGATCTACTAAGGTGCCGCTACGGTCGCTCGCAGCGACGAGCACCGCACCTTTCTCGGCAAGAAACCTGGCAGCGTGCCTGCCAACTGCCCCAAATCCCTGGACTGCGACGCGCGCTCCTTTCAATTCGAGCCCAATAAAGGTCCCCGCCACATCAACACAGGCTGCAAGTCCGAATCCGGTGGCGCCGATTTCGTTGATCGGGATACCACCGATTGCGGCCGGCAGGCCAGCCGCCCGACCGATTTCATCTTCGACCCAGCCCATGCACAACTCATCGGTTCCCATATCGGGCCCTGGCACGTAGTCGGTAAGATCGCCGATGGCATCGGCGAAAGCCCGGATGACCTGCTGTTTATGATCGACGGGCATATGGGGGTCGCCAAAAATGACGGCTTTGCCTCCCCCATGAGCGAGTCCCGCTGCAGCGTTCTTCCATGTCATCGCTCGAGCAAGTCGAAAGCACTCGAGCGCTGACACGTCGGGCGCCATTCGGACTCCTCCAAGGGCAGAGCCACAGGCTATGTTGTCGATGACGACGATGGCCTTCAGGTTCAACGAGGGACGGTGGATGTGAACGATCTTGGCAGGACCAAAGCGGTCTGCGAAGCCAAACATATCCTCCATGGCATTCTTCCCCCTTCAATCCGGCTTTTCGAGGTCCATGATGATTGCGCGAAGAAAGCGGGCAGCTTCACCCCCGGTCACTACGCGATGGTCGAAGGTCAGGGAAAGTGGCAGGGAGCGATGCATTGCAAGGCCGCAGGGAGCGCGTACGGGCACATCCCAGATGCGGCCTGCTCCAACAATCGCGACCTGCGGTGGCGTTATCACGAGTGCCGCGTGTCGCCCCGCGATGGTTCCGAAGTTCGACAGGGTGATGGTCGGATCACGCAGCCCCGCCGGCGTTAGGCTGCGCTCTTTCACGCCCTTCTTTGCCGCTTCGATCTTGGACCGCCAGGTATCAAGAGGCGATCGCGCCACATCGTGCAATACGGGGACGAACAGACCATCTGGACTGTCGATCGCAAGCCCAAGATCAATGCGCGGATTGTGGCGCAGCGACAAGGCAGCCGCATCGAAGCCCTCATTGAGTACCGGCTCGGCGTTGCAGCCAGCGATCACTGCTCGGATAAGGCGGACGGTCACATCCTCACCCGCACACCACTGTTCGATGTCCGCATCATCCCACAATGTCGCTGGCACCACTTCGTGTCCTGCCCGCATCATGTTCGCGGCCATGACCCTGCGGGTGCCGCGTAATACTCGCATGTTCTCAGGAGATGGGGTGGCGGCCTTTTCTACGTCAGCGAGGGTAATGACGCCGCCCGGACCGGTCGGTTCAACCTTGGAAAGGTCGACGCCAAGAGCATGGGCTCGGCTTCGGACTGCGGGAGCGGCTAGTCCCTTGTGCGTAACGACTGGCTCTGCTTGCTTCGGCCTTACGGTTGCTGGCGCCGGGGACGCAAGTTCACCGACGACAGTCCCCGTCTCGGCATGCGGACCATCCTCAAAAACGAGCAATGGCTCTCCGACCTTGACGTGCTCGCCCACCCGAACAACGAGCTGCGCAATATGTGCGGCTCTTGGTGAGGGGATCTCCACCACTGCTTTTTCCGTCTCGACCGAAACCAGCGGCTGATCGATGACCACATGATCGCCTTCGGCCACATGCCACGCGATAATTTCGGCTTCGCGCAGGCCTTCGCCGAGATCCGGGAGATTGAAGGCCGTCATCGGTACGCCATTAGACGGCGGACGGCTGCCATCACCCGGTCGACGCTCGGCATGTACCACCTTTCTGTTCGGGGATAGGGCATCACAGTATCATAGCCGGTGACTCGTTCGATCGGGGCGAGCAGACTCATAAGACCAGTGCTGGCTACGCGGGCAGCGATCTCGGCGCCAAACCCTCCGGTGAGAGGCGCCTCTTGTACAACGACAAGACGGCCAGTGCGCGCGACGGAATCAAGAATGGTGGTGCCATCAAGGGGCTTCAGTGTTGCTACATCGATCACTTCGGCCTCTACGCCTTCCTCGCTCAAGCGTCCGGCCGCCTCGAGCGTTTCCTTGAGCATAGCTCCCCAAGAGACGAGGGTGATGTCACGGCCCGTACGCAAAATGAAGCATGTCTCGAGCGGGACTTGAGCACCGTCGTCGACCACATCTTCACGCGCGAACCGATAAAGACGAGTTGGTTCGAGGAAGACGACCGGATCCGGATCGCGAATGGCTGACAACAAAAGGCCATAGGCGCGGGCTGGCGACGATGGAATCACAACTTTGAGGCCAGGAATGTGCGCGAACATCGCCTCAGGACTTTCCGAGTGATGCTCGACGGCATGGATTCCGCCTCCCGCAGGCGTGCGCAGGACAAGCGGACAAGTTAGGCGACCGCGTGTGCGGGTGCGCAGGCGAGATGCATGGTTGAGAAGCTGGTCGATGCAAGTATAGGCGAAGCCGGCAAACTGGATCTCGGCGACTGGCCGGAATCCCTGCGCCGCAAGCCCGATCGATATCCCGGCAATCGCCGCCTCAGCGAGTGGCGTGTCGAGCACGCGGCTATCTCCGTAAAGCGCCAGAAGCCCCTCTGTGGCACGAAATACTCCGCCATTAACACCCACATCCTCGCCGAGCACGAGCACACGGGAATCCTCGGCCATCGCACGGCGTAGAGCCAAGTTCACCGCCTGCACGAGGTTCACTTCGCTCATCCCGCGCCACCGCTCCCGCAACAGGCCCCGTCACGTTGCAGAACGAGATCGGCAGGAAGCTGCGCGAAGACGGAATCGAACATCGTCGCCGGAGCTAGCGGTTGCATCGCTATGTACTCGTCTGCAGCCCTTTCGACTGCTTGGCCGCACTCCTGGAGCAGCTTCTCTTCCTCTCCTTTGTTCCAGACGCCCGCCTTCTCGAGGTAGCCCCGTAGCCGCGCAATGGGCTCTGCTTGCCAGTAATGGCTGACCTCGGCATCATCCCGATAGCGACTGGCATCGTCAGCTGTTGTGTGATCGGACAGACGATAGGTGACAGCCTCGATCAGTGAAGGACCAGCCCCCGCGCGAGCGCGCGTCAGCGCTCGCTCCGTCGCAAAGCGAACTGCGATCACATCGTTCCCATCGACCTGCTCGCCAGGAATGCCGGCGGCAATCGCCTTTTGAGCTAGCGTCGCCGCTGCTGTCTGCTTTCTCACCGGAAGAGAGATCGCCCAGCCGTTGTTGTTTACCATAAAGACAGCTGGTACCTTCAAAACACCAGCCACGTTCAATGCCTCGGCGACATCGCCCTTTGATGTTGCTCCGTCGCCAAATACGCAGACGGCAGCCCGGTTCTCTTTGCGCAACTGGAAAGCCAGCGCCACGCCGATAGCATGCGGAGCATGCGAGCCGATTGGGACACAGTTGGGAAAATCCTCGCGAGGCCCGGCGAAATCATTGCCACGCTCGTCGCCGCCCCAATACAGGAACAGTTCCTTGAGCGTCACCCCGCGCCAGAGCTGAGCGCCATGCTCGCGGAAACTCGGTAGCAGAACATCGCTCGGCTGCATCGCGGCAGCGAGGCCGACCGCTACCGCTTCCTGACCGAGCGAGGAGGCATAGGTTCCGAGGCGTCCGGTGCGCTGTAGCGCAATGGCCTTGGTGTCGAAAGCCCTGGCTAAAACCATCCCGCGGTAGAGCGTGATGAGCGTCGCAGGGTCACGCGCGAACCCGGGGACCGGCGCAACCAACGCTCCTGATGAATTGAGAAACTGAGTCGACGAGATGGAGAACTCGGCAATTGCGGGCATATCCTGACATCCACATCCTTGCCAAAATCAACACATTCGCGCGGCGCGGATGGTAAAGAAATAGCCATGCATGCGCAAGCATGCATAAGGAAGTTTGATGACCACGCCTTGATGTGTCTCAAGTCGTTAGGGTCCAGACTCATTAGATCCGCCGTGGCAGCGCGAGGCCGAGCAGACAGAGCCAGGTCATTGCGCGGCGGCCTATCATAGCGGGTTGTGATGCGCGCGAAGTCCTTTAGCCTGCTGAAGGCATCGCTTGGGTAGAATGATTGATCGAGGGTTCAGTCTGACACAGAAGTCAGGTGCCCAATGAATCGTTGCACAACCACCCCTACACGCGTAACCTAATCGGCGGCTTAAACAACCACTTCCATAAGAAAATCATGGGAAATCAAGATCTGGCGTTAGTTCATGCCGGCGGTTGCGCTATGCCTTCCAGGTCTTGCCATTTCGATGCCCCATCTGGCGCGCACCCGGATTGCCAATCTGGCTCAGCCGCGGTGGAAGCGCCAATCCGGCCGCACGAGTTTGATTATCATCATCTCACCAAGGTTCTGACGGGTAAGGAGGCCAACAAGCGCTCCTTCGGAATCAGTAACGACGACAGCCTGGGCTCCTGGTCCACGCAGCCGATCGAGACTCCTCGCGAGCGGGGCATCAGGCGATACGGTCTCGACGGGAGCATGCATAAAGGATGTGATCGATGCCTCACGATCATAATTCTTCAAAGCCGACAGGATGTCCTCCCGGAGGAGGAGGCCGACGGGCTTGCCGAAAGCATCGACGACCGGGAATTCATGCTGAGCTGTCGCAAGCAGCATTTCGACGGCGTCGTCCAAACGCCCCTCAAGCGGGATTGCATTGAAGCGCGTTTCCATTGCGTCGCGAACCGACAGCCCTCGCGCAGCCTCGTCAAAGGCAGACATCTGCGCCTCTCCCGCGGCGGCTATATAAACGAAGATCGCTATGAAAATCAGGAGTGGATTGCCGTAGAGAAGGCCAAGAAAGCCAAACGCAAACGCCAAGGCCTGACCGAGGGAGGCGGCGACCTGCGTCGCTCTAGCCGGTCCTAGCTTCATGGCGAGAAGTGCGTGCAGGACACGGCCGCCGTCCATTGGGAAAGCTGGGATCAAATTGAAAATGACGAGAAAAATGTTGGCGGCCGCAAGCCGCGCGACAAACGAGATGCGCGGATCATCAATCCGCGACAAGGCATCGGGCTCGATTGCGCCGATAATAAGGAAAAGAAGGAACCCGATGGCTACGTTCACCATCGGCCCTGCAATCGCCACTGCGAGTTCCTGCGTAGGCTTCTCCGGCATACGGGAAATGCGCGCCACTCCACCAATGGGCAAGAGCGTTACGTCCGGCGTCTCGATCCCGAACCGCCGCGCCATTAAAATATGGCCAAATTCGTGCAATAGGACGCAGGCAAAGATGAGGACGATAAAGAGCATGCTGATGGCCGCGGCAGGGGCTCCTCCCTTCTGCCAGGCGCTGATACCGATCCAGGCCAGGAGGAGGAAAAATGTGAGATGAACCCGCACGGTCGTTGCGCCGATCCGGCCGATCGAAAATGACCAGGACATAAGACTCCCTTTTGTACAGTCTTGCATTGGGGACTAAGTCATCCTGGCATAAGCACCAGACCGTCACCAAATCACTTTGAAACTGATTTGTCGCATCCTTTTGAAGCGATCCCCCGCCTCCGCCAAGGAAATCGCGCTTCTGGCGCGGCGCTAACAAATCGGACCGTTCGTCCCCTGGTCAAACCGACGCTGAAGGTCAGACATTTTCGCGCCCGAAGCGAGAATACAATGCTCCCTCGTGAGCCAGACATCCCATGAATCACGTTCCGCGCCGCTCGAACTCATACTTTAGAAGGTAACCTCACCACGTTGCCTCGGTAACAATAAATGGCCCTCGACCCACCGCGAGCGGGTGCACGCGCTTATTTTCCGGCCTCGCCATAGTCTACTGAAATGCGACTTCGGCAAAGCTCCTCAATTTGCGCGAATGCAGGCGTTCACGTTCCTGAGATTTCAGTCTTTCTAGCGCGTTGAGTCCGATCTCGAGATGCTGGCCGACCCGCCGACGGTAGAACTCGCTGGCCATGCCCGCGAGCTTGATCTCTCCGTGCAGCGGCTTGTCCGAAATGCACAGCAGCGTGCCATAAGGCACTCGAAAGCGGAAGCCATTGGCCGCCACAGCGGCCGACTCCATGTCGAGTGCCACGGCGCGTGACTGGGACAGCCGGCGAAGGGTGGAGACGTGGTCGCCAAGTTCCCAATTCCGGTTGTCAACGCTCGCCACCGTGCCGGTACGCATGACCCGTTTCAGCTCGAACCCGGTTAACCCTGTCACTTCGGTGACCGCCTGCTCAAGCGCCACCTGCATTTCAGCAAGCGCCGGAATCGGCACCCAAAGTGGCAGCTCTTCGTCGAGTATGTGGTCCTCCCGCACATAGCCATGCGCCAGCACGTAGTCGCCGAGCTCTTGCGTGTTTCGCAGGCCGGCGCAGTGGCCAAGCATCAGCCAGGCATGCGGCCGCATCACGGCAACATGGTCCGTGATGTTACGCGCATTCGAAGGGCCGGTGCCGATGTTAATCATAGTGATGCCGCGGCAGTCCGGCGCGACGAGATGAAAGGCGGGCATCTGAGGCGGCCGCTCCGGCGCGGCACCAGCCGGATTGGCGCCGCCGAGCCGCGCATTGCGCGTAATGATGTTTCCTGGCTCGACAAAGGCGTCGTAACTCGGATCGCCCTTTGCCATGCGCTCGCGGCAGAGCCGCGCGAAGGCGTCGGCGTAAAACTGGTAATTGGTAAAGATCACGAAATTCTGGAAGTGCTCTGGGTCTGTGCCGGTGTAGTGGAAGAGCCGGTGCAGCGAATAATCGACGCGAGCAGCGCGGAACAAGGCAAGCGGCGCCGGCGCGCCGGGCGGCACGTGTAGCGTGCCATTGACGATCGCGTCGTCCATCGCGGCGAGATCGGGTGTGTCGAAGATATCGCGGAATAGGGGACGGTCTGACAGCGTCTGGTTGCGCGTGGTGGCGCCCGCTTCGATGTTGATGTCGCGCCGATGAGCGAAGTGGATCGGGATCGGTTCGTCCGACTCGCCGATCTCGACCGCGATACCGTGATTCTCGATCAGGAGGCTAATCTGCTCCATCAAATAGGCACGGAAAAGGTCGGGCCTCGTCACCGTCGTTTCGTGCACTCCCGGCCCCGCCACGAATCCGTAGGATAACCGCGAGTCGAGACGGGCGTAACTGGTCGTTGTAATCCGCACGAAGGGATAGGTAGTACGAGCGCGCCCCGCGCATGGCTCGCCCTTAGCGTAGGCTTGGAAATGACCGCGCAGAAATTCGGTGTTGCGCTCGTAGATCTCTTCGATCCGAGCGACTGCGCTGACAGCATCGGCAAAGAGTTTTGGAGCGATCGGCTTCGGCGAGAGAATGTTTGGCGACATCGTCATGAAATGAGAGGTTCCACGAGGCGATGGCGACGTCAAGCTGGCAGTCGCTTCAGAAGGCGGCACTTGCTCAGCTCGAGCGGCAGCCGGCGCTCCCAAAACCGAGCTTGACGGGCGTCTGATCAACCTCTCGGAAACCGCAGGCTACCGGCACGCAGCCTCGAGAACGTTTGCAAATACTTTCGCAAAGGTGTGTGCGTCGCCGGGCCAACGCGCCGAAACATAATTTCGGTCCCGTACGACGAAGGCCGGCCGAGCATCGTCGATCCGATCGCGCCTCAGTCCGCTGAGCTTGAGCTGCCGATCGGGATCGGTTACGCTCACGTCCTGGAAATCCGAAGACACCGCCAGTGCACGTTTCACCTCCGCCTCGACGCTACGGTAGCCTTCGACCTCGCCCGGCTCATCCGGATAAGTCCGGTAGTAGCTCGGATCCCACCATCGCGTGATCCTCCCAACACCCCCCGCAAGCCTCTCCATGGACCAGGTCAGCGCTGTCGTCTTGCGCCCCCAGAGCACGGAGCGGCCAGTCAATGGATCGATGCTGCGTGCAAGCAATAAGACGCCATGACAAATGGCGCCCACTGCCTTGTCGGCTCGAAAGAACGCGACCACGAGATCCTGAAGGAGGGAACTCTCGAGATATTCTCGCATGCCGCGAGCACGATGGCCGCCGGGCAAAATGAGACCGTCGAAATCTTTTTCGCTTACCTCACGCCAGCGGCGGGGCTGACTATAAGCCGGGTCACGTCTCATAGCCGCATAAGCGTCACGCCCGGCGGAATCTGCGCGCATCAGGAGTCCGATGAGGCGGATCCGATCAAGGCCAGGCACGAAGCCCCAAGGATCGAGGCCACGGCCGGTTAACATCATGTCGTCGGCCGCAGCCGGCACCCCGCCAGGGGTGGCGAACGTGATCTTGTGACCACGTGCGGAGCAGACTCTCCACGTGACTGCAGCTTCTGTTGGATCAAAGTCTCCTGACGGCAGGGGCATCAGCACGCAGGCCATAGCTTGTCACTGCCTCATGCACCTTTCAAAGGAAGGTGTCTCCCACCTGCTGCCAGGGTAACGAGTTTCGACATGAGATTTACGTCGAATCTTCCACAGAGTTGCATTTGCGACTCTCTCGAAACTTAATTTACTTGTTGGAATGTCTTTTTGCCAGTCCCGATACCAAGAGCTCTGATCGCTTCAGGAGCCCGTTTCATCCCTGGTCTGATTTATTTGGCGAGCGGATCGAGGCTCCTCCACATCCCGACGTACGCGCTGTTCGCACTCGGCGCACGCCGTGCTTTCGGCTTGTCCTGTCGTCAGTCGGCGCCTCCACGTGCGAGTTCCGAAAACGCGGAAAACAAACCCGATGTAACCCGAGCAAGTTCGGGATAGGCGAGCTTGTCGGGCGTGTCACTCGGTGCGTGATAATGTCGATATCGATAGAATGCCGTATCAGTGATCATGACGGCGCGATAACCCTGGCGCCAAAACGACCGATGATCGCTCCAGGAGACTCCTGGGACAAACGCGAACGTTGCCGTTGTCTCGATTGGGAAATCCGAATTTGAACGAAACGCCGACGCAAGCCGTCGCATTGCCCCCCGCGAACGAAAATTCGAGACAATCCCAATGAAGTCCGCCCGATTCGGATAAAACAGATTGAACAGCGGCGGATAGCTTTGACTGCCCGGCTCTCTGCTGTACCACCCGATGGTCTCGATCGACGCCATGAGCCTTATGTCGTCTCCCCGCGAGCGGGCTGCCTCCGCGTAAACCGCGCTCCCCTGTTCACGACTCATGAAGAATGGCGGTTCCTCGTTGACGAATGCAACGAAGCGGACGGTCAATGCGGGCTCGATGCCAGTGAATAGGCGAGATATCTCTAGAAGGGCAGAGACACCGCTGGCGTTGTCATTAGCGCCCGGGCTACCGCGGACGGTATCGTAATGCGCGCCAATCAGGAGGATTTGGGACTCATGCGCGGCGCCTCGACGCGCAGCTTCGAGGTTCAGGCAGCGGATGCCGGAGACCTCGTAAGGCAATTTTTCGACGGTGTAGCCTTGCTGCTCCCATTCGCGCTCGATATATGACGCAGCCGCCTGCAGGGCCACAGGATGAAAAATGTTGCGCTCGCCGATCGTGCGTGCGAGCTGTTCGACATGCGTTTGAAGGCGCTGCATTAAGGCTTGTTCCTCATTGTTCATGCGCTGCCTTTTGAAAGATTTGTGGAGCATCAGCTAGCGGCGTCAATTCCGAACCATCCCGTGGCAGCTCCTCGTGGGTGCCGATAACAAGGTAGCCATTTGGCAGGAGCCGTTCTGCGATCCGTGCAAGGACCTGACGTTGCAGTGGAACCTCGAAATAGGTGAAGGCGACGTAACGGCAAAGGATGAGATCGAAGAAAGGCGCAGGCGCCTCGAACCGCAAGTCTTGTTGCAGGAAATCGATCCCTTCACGATGCTGTGGCCTCACGCAATAGAGAAGGCCGACCTGATCGAAGCTTTGCCTCACGAGATGTAGGGGCAGTTCGCGGAGGCTCGTCTGTTCAAAGCAGGCTTCCCGCGCACGGCCTATCATGACCTCATCGATGTCTGTGGCAACGATCGAGAGAGAGACGCCCGGACACGATCTTACCACTTCGATGTCCCAAAGAATTCTAAGCGTGTACGCTTCCTCTCCAGCAGCGCAGCCGGCCGACCAAAAAAACGCGGCGCGTCTTTCCTGCTTGGCCCGTCTTGCAATGCCGGGCAGCAAGCGCTTTTGTATCGCGTCGAAAATGCCTCTATCGCGAAAGAAGCGCGAGATGGTGATGTGGCAGCAGCTATCCAGAACGCACCATTCCTGCGGGTCGGTCTCAAGTCGTGCCCGATACTCGGCAAATTCCTTAAGCCCAAGTTCGCCCATGCGATTCTTGAGACGCTTGCACACCTGGCCGCGGACCTTCCGGAACCCTTTCCATCGCATGTTGAGGCGTGGCAATGCCCACTGCAGGAACGCCGTGCACTCAGTATTGCTCATAATCGATATACCAGGAGTAACACCCTTGGGCCCCCGTTTCCATCGAAACAATTGGGCTCGGTCCAAACCAGTGTCCCCGGCCCCCTCTCTCGCAAGAGAGACTTGACCAAAGATTTGATCCGCCGAGAGTCGATCGGTGCCACGCCCTAACCTAGCAGCGTATCTGAGATAATTCGTAGTCGTCCCCCGCGCCCATTCTCGAGTATAAGCCGATGCCTGAGCTGCCGGAAGTCGAGATCTTCAAGCAAGTCGCTGACAGCTGTCGCGGGGGTATCATCAATCACGTTTCGATCGCCGACCCGGCCATTTTAGACGGCATCTCAGCCAAGGACTTGGAACAGCGACTGAAGGGGCAACGCGTGCGGTCGACGCGGCGCCGTGGCAAGCACCTCTTCCTCGAGCTGAGCGGCGGCGGCACGCTGGCCATGCATTTCGGGATGAACGGTTCCCTAAAGCGCGTTTCGGAAGGCGAGCCAGACCCTTCCTATGCCCGGCTCCAAATCTATTTTGAAAAGGGCGACCGGCTCGCCTACATCAATCCACGGCGACTCGGACGCGTTGGCCTTGCCGAGAACGCTGAGGCGTTCATCGCCAAAACGGAACTCGGCCCCGACGTGTTGGATGCCACATTTGATTCTCATTCATTCGCTGCGATCCTCGCCGGCAGCAAGCGGGATATTAAATCGGTCCTCATGGACCAGGCTCTGATGGCCGGCATCGGCAATATCTACTCTGACGAAATTCTGTTCCAGGCCCGCGTCTTTCCCGGCACCGTAGCAAACCAACTGAAGGGCAAAAAGGCGACATGCCTTTATCGCGCTATGAGAAAGACGCTCGAGACCGCCATAAACAGCGGTGCCGGTTCGGAACGAGGCGTTGAACGCCTGCCAAAGGAATTCCTCCTGACTCAGCGGCGTCCCGGAGGCCGCTGCCCACATTGTGGCGCCCCGCTCGAGACTGTTAAGCACGCCGGGCGCACAAGCTATTATTGCCCGCGATGCCAGGCAAACTGAAACACTTGCATTGATGGAATCTGCACCCCTTATTATTGGCCAGGAGTCGATGGCAATCGCGACGATCTCCGGCATCAACGTCGTGCGGACGAATAAAATCCCGGCCGCTATTATCGACAACGAGCTCTCGTCGTGAGGCTATCGGTCTCCGCCGGGTACATTTGAACCGGCCTGATTTGGAACGCAGATCGATACGGCTGGTTTCAGTTCTAGTGGTTCCCCCAAGTGGGATGGTGCCTCCCTCGGCATACAAGTCGGCAATTACTATATGCGGTCGATCGATCCGCCGGGCCGTTCCTTGCCTTTCCGAGCCGACTCTGTTGGCTGCCAAACGATCTCCTTGCTAGCTTCACACTCTCCTCCCTTGCTTCTTATCCTTCGCCCAGCAAGTTGTCCGTCGGGGACGGAGCGCTGTTTCAAAGTCTTGGGCGCATCAACGGCACTGCTTACCGCCTGGAAGCACAGCTGTTCACCATCATGTGCAAGGCGCGCGTCAATCCCGTGTTTGTGACCGAGCCGCCGAACCAAAGGGTTGAAGTGTCGCGCATCGCCGCGTACGATCTCCGATCCACAATGGGTAAAGATGGCATGAGAAATGCCCGCGGTTTCACACCAGCCGAGTTGCACGGAGATAGCAGCATGGCCGATCCGGGTCCCACGCTGTCTGCGGACCATGGTGCGTTGAACGGTCGCTCCATCGCCGATGTAAAGGATGATCTCGCTAAGCGCATTCGAACCCCTTGGGAACGCAGCTACGTCGGGAAGATAGAAAAATCGGATCGTTTCAAGCGACACGCGGTAGCCGACGGCTGGGGCGCGGATCGAATGATGGACCGGGAATGCTTTGAAGCTTACTCCAGCGATGACCTTGGATCTTCGCAGCGGCATCCTGCGTCGATCGTGGATGGGAAAACGACGGAGCAAATCCAGCGTTTCCTCAGTCGCGTAGACTGGGCATGGCGCGCCTTCGGCAAGACCAAAGGCATGATCGGGATGTGCGTGAGTGAGCACGATGGCAGTTGGTGCAATAGTGTCGAGCCTGCCCAGCCAATCCGCTCCACAATCGATCATTATGCGGGCATCCTTGTGCCGCACCAGCAATGAGCTATGGCGCCGGTGTCGGCGAGAACGGGTCCCGGTTTCGCCGCGTGTGCCGAGAAATGTCAGCTCCATGCTCCTCATTGCTCACTCGCGTTTTGACCAGATCTGCGTCTTCCCGACAGGCATTAGGCACGATGGTGGCTCATCTGCGCCAAGAGTTAAAGGTCGCATTGCCCAACCGTAATCTAATCACGATGAAGCCAAGTGCGACGTCATGCGCAGTCTTGGTGAAGACGGGGTCGCGTTCTCCTTTGCGCTCGTACGCTAAATAGTTGCAGCGATGCAAATAATCGTCTTGCTACGCCTTAGAAGCAGCCGAGCAGCACTCATCGCCTTTCCTGGACTTTGATCAGCAATTATTCGGATCTTAGGCTAGGGCGTTTGCGCGGGTCCAGATGCAAGGGGGCGCTCGACCGATGGCCGCCCTTGTTGCCCCCAAGACGGGATCTTTGCAGGAAGCACCCTTGCGAAAGCTGGAGTGATCACCCATGTTAAGCGCATCGAGATTTGGCCGGACGACTGGGCCGCTTCGCCTGTGCAGTGCGGGCGCACGTTAGACTAGTAGCTTCCCCAAAAATATCGAGAGAATCGAGCAGGCCGCGCGCGAGCGCGGATGTTCAAACGTGCATTCCGTTAAGAGAGGAAATCTTATGAATAAAGGCACAGTGAAGTGGTACAATGACCAAAAAGGTTATGGCTTTATCCAGCCGGATGCGGGCGGCAAGGACGTGTTCGTCCACGCAACCGCGCTAGAGCGATCCGGTATTCTCAAGCTTAGCGAAGGCCAGAGAGTCGCCTTCGAGCTTCAGGTTGACCAGCGCTCTGGTAAGACTTCCGCAGCAAACTTGAAGCTTGCGGCGTAAAGCTTCGCGAAAGGTAACCGTCGCACCCCGATTGACGCGACTGACTAGGCCGCTTGCGCCCGCAAGCGGCTTTCCTTTTGCTTTGTCAAGAAACAACGCTTCCGATCAGCCGGGAAGTGGCTCAGTCCCCGCAATCCCGATGCAAGCCATCATCAATGCCAACTACTTGGAGGACGAATCCTCCGTCAAGCTTACCCAGAAACTGACGGCGCGGGAAATGCCGTTCATGGTGGTAGGTGGTGCATGCGAGCGGGAAGGTGCGTATTCTCCCGGCGAACACCTGACATGGCAATGGACCAGCAATGACGGTAAGAACCGCAAGCTTTTCCCCCTCCAGAGGTGTATAACTTTTGCCAAGGCCTTTATGACGGAGGCAACCCTATGCGGCTCAATTCGAGCGCCTTTTCTGATGGCGGACCAATTCCGCGGCGCTTTTCATGCGATGGTAGCGACCTGTCCCCGCCGCTTCAATGGAGCGATGCGCCAGCGCAAACCCGCAGTTTTGTTGTTCTATGCGACGACCCCGATGCTCCGGCAGGGACTTGGCATCATTGGGCGGCTTATGACATCCCGGCCAGCCAAACCATGCTTCCTGAAGGCGCGGGCCGGTCTGGCGGCAAGGAGGGATTAAAGCAGGCAATCAATGATTTTGGCCGACCGGGCTATGGCGGCCCATGCCCACCGCACGGCCATGGGCCGCATCATTACCACTTCCGGCTGCTGGCTCTGTCGAGCCCAAGCTTAAATGTTGCTGCGCATGCATCCTGCCGGGATATCGAACGAGCGGCGCGTGGCCATCTCCTTGCGGAAGCGGCCCTCATTGGCTTATATGAGCGATGATAGCATCCGCTGCAATTCTGGGGCGGATGGCACCGTTAGCGTGACTGGACATCAAATGGCCGATGAATAATCCTGGGCCGCTTCGTGTCTTTATTGGCCTTAAGATTGCGCCCGACCTCGCGCAGCAGCTCGCTGACCTCGCGCGCCCTCTCAAAAATGACGAAGTCCGGCTGGTGCCAACCAGCGATATCCACCTCACTCTGGTGCCACCTTGGAACGAGGCGAATATCACCGACGCGGTTGAGAAACTGGGGATCGCTGTCTGCGGGATTGGCTGCTTCCGGCTAGGCTTTGAACATCTTCGGTATGGCCCCACACCCAGGCATCCACATCTCCTTTGGGCGGAATGCGTGCCGAATGACGAACTCATGGAATTGCACATGGCGCTCTTCGCCGCGTATGGGCAAATGGATCCGCGCCCGTTCCAGCCGCACGTTACCCTCGCGCGCATCCCGAAGAACGGCCGGGCTATTGCCCGTAAGTTCGCGATGGATCAAAGTCTGTCATTCAGCCAATACGTTACGTCCATCGAGCTCTTCCAATCTCCTCATAAGGCGGGCAGCGGCTATCAAATTCTCGCTTCTTTGCCGTTAGGAGCCGAGCCTCATCTGCGGTTGCCTGAGTCTGCTTAAAGCTGCGTCAGTGGAGAAATTACTCTCTTGGTCTTGATTGTGACGGACATCCGAACGTTCGGGAATCGTCTTTCGGACGCTACGACCAGTGGACGGCCCCGCCTAATCTCGGCTTAGTATTCTCGTGGAAGCGCTCACACTGTTAAGGATGGCTTGAACTTAGCTCGGCCACAAGCCATGCAGTTCTTCTGGCGTGGCGGCCTTAGCATTCTCGAGTTCGGCTGCCGGCAATCGCGCCGCGAGAAGGGCTAGCACGGCCTTTGCGACTTGCTCTGCGTCGATGCCTGGTTCGCGATGCACGCCGTCATGAATGCGCTCCAAGAAGGCGCGGCGGCTCTTGACCGGCGGATGTCCGGTCGCATGCCACCCCTCGTAGTAGAGACCACGAAGCAGCGACGGGAAACAGGCTCCGATATAAATGGCCTCTTCACGGGGCAGCCAGTCGCGCAGCGCATGCAATGCTGCGATCAGAGCCGAATAGACCTTGTCGCGATCCTGCCAGCCGAGCCGTCGCATAAGATCATCAATCCATTCCATGGCGGCAGGGACGACATCATCTAATTCTCGTAGGTCTCTTTTTGCCAATACCGGCCTCCCTTTCGCTGCGGCGCTGACCCTCGGCGGCTCAACATTGTCTGCTACTCTGAAAGTGGCGAGTTGCAAATTCGAATATATTTATTCCTAGAACTTGAACAAGCTTCCGATAGCTGTGACGGTGGTCAGAGCGCCCGTGAGCGCCTTGAAATCGCACTTTAGAACAGGCCCCTATTATCCGGCCCGATATCGAACTTCTTCCAAATCGAGAACGTGCTCTTTTTCACGCGCACTCGTCGAGGAAATCCTGCAGCTATTAGTGCTTTACCGGCGGGAAGGGCGAGTCTCGCACGTGCAAACGCTATTCTCCTTGCGCTTTTGGCGGATGCGCGCGGCGTTCTTAAATGGGATTCAATTTTATTCCGCTGAGGATCGAGCGCTTGCAGCCGTGCAGCCGCCTATCAATTCGAAGGAAGATCAGTTGATCTACATCAATGAACGATCCATAGACGAAGTTCTAGGTCTTCCCGCAGTATCGCCGACAGCATGGCCGAACTGGAGCACATGCAAGTGTTCAGAAAAATCCTCGTTCCAATCGATACCGCCGAGCCTGGCGTCGCCGAGCCAGCCGTTTTTCTCGCAGCGCAGCTCACGGCCTTGTCCGGAGGCGCCGTTAGAATGATTCATGTTCTCCCCCAAATTCCCTACGGCTTCCAAGAATTCCTGCCGACCAGTGTCATCGCCGATCGTGAGAAAGCCATCGGTTCACAATTCCAAGATTTGGCCAAGCAGGCGAACATTCCAACCCAACATTTCTCGTACACCGTCCGGAGCGGAACAGTATACGACGAGGTTTTGTCGGAAGCGGAAGGCTGGATGGCCGATCTCATTATTGTTGGATCGCACAGCCCGTCGATGAGCACCTACCTCCTTGGGTCGAACGCCCAAAAGATTGTGCGCCACGCGAATTGCAGTGTGTTGGTCGTGCGTCCCCACAAGGACCAGCACGGGACCTATTGGCTTGTGCCACCGATCGCCTCATAAGTTCGACGTCCGGCATTTTTGCTAAAGCAGCTCCTTCAAGGCGTTCGATCAGGGCAAAGGTTTCGCCCTTTTGGCTGCTGGAGCGGCGGTATTCATTGGAACCGCGAGTCCCGTGTTGAGGGAGTTGTTTGATCTTAGGGTTTGAGAAGCGTGCAGTTTCAAGGTAGCCGGATTCATCACCCGGACCTGAGCCAACTCACAATTTCAGGCCAAATACGGGCATGCGCCCGAGGACCTGCAAGCAGTGCGAGATGTTGCAGTCCAACGCCTGCTTCACCAGGATATTCGATGATCCGCGTTGTCTTCGGAGGCATTGCGTCGAGGAAAGGCTTGACGGAATTGAGAGGCGCGACGTCATCAGTTCTGTTGACGAGGGCGAGCGTGGGGATCTTGATGCATGCTGGCCCTAGAGAGCGATTGCGGATTGACAAACTGCCTTGGCAAAACCGGTTTTCACGATAGAGAAGCTGGATGACGTCAGCTACCAGCTGACCTGAAAGTGGCACCTCATCAAGAACCCAGCGTTCGATGCGGGCGTAGATCTCGAAAGTGAGGGGGTCCATGGCGCCAAGGGCAGCGTCCTTCAGTCTCGCCCATAGGAAAGTGTTTGGAGAGACCATCGCGCTGACCTGCGATAATAGAGAGCCGGGCAACAGACCCGCTCCCAGCGCCGTTTGCGGAACGAGAGCAACAAGCGCATCCCGGAATTGACTCGATCCGGGCGCGAAACAAAGCGGCGTCCCTAAGAGCACGAGACCCCGGACGCTTTGCTGCTCTAGGGCGCAGAAGATAGCTGCGAGCGTGCCGCCGAGCGAATGTCCCATGAGAAACGGCTTGGCTCCTCGCGCCTCGCTCGAGATCTTCGCGACGCATTCGAAGATGGCGCGATCCGCGTAACCTTCGAGACCAGGTTGTTGACCATTGGCCGATGGCGGTACCCATTCGAGGAGATACACACGCAATCGACAATCCAGACAATCCCGGACTGCGCTTACCGAGGGAGCGAGGTCCCAGATGTAAGGCCGCTTGATCGGCGCCGGAATGATGAGTAGGGATGATTCCGCGGACCGACAGGTATATTCGCGTAGGCGCCAGTGCGGTCCCGAAGAGATAATGTGATAATCACACTCGTTTGGACCAAATCCAAACAATTCCAGCGCGTCGCCCTGTACTCGGCGCAGCGTGTCCGTCATGCGGAATTGTGTTTGGTAAAGGCTTTCCATGAACGTAGACGGTGGCGCGGATTGGTCCCCCAATGCACCTCTCCCTGCTGTCGTCAATTTCCACCGAGGACATAAGGCCCCTTCAATGTCGCGCTTTTAGAGCGCGAGGCATATGCATTGCACCAAGTGCAAGCCGGCCGTGCACAGCATTCATAAAGCTAACTGCCCTATTTTACTAGAAGCACGTTGCCCACTTTTTCGTGGTTGAGACTACCGCAACCAAAATGATATCCGAATCGAATGTGTAGACAAGTTGAGAGCGCCGGATCTGAAGGGCACAATTCGCAGCTGATCAAGACCGAGGATCCCCAGCCTGATAGAATCGGTCGACACGATGCACTTGGGATGTGTAGTCTCAGGTCACATGACTCAAGCGTCAGGCCTCCCTCCAAAGGCATATTCGGGCTGCATCGCGGGCTCCTTGGCTTCGAGACTCTCCGGAGCGAAACCAGGCGCCTCGGGGGATTGGTTCAGCGCAGCCGCGGAATGCGCGAGAACCAACCGCTCGCGCAACTG
>DATJBL010000119.1:0-2252 GCA_035515355.1 Methylocella sp. | reverse complement strand
GCCGCGTTTCCGGGGCGCGCGTTTTAAAAAGCGATGTAGAGTTCGCATCTAGATAGGCGGTGATCAGCGCCCCTAGCGTGCCCGGCACGATCCGCTCTTCCCCGACGTTGCTCGCTTGCGCTTTCACACCGTCGAGCGCCGCCACGTATTGGCGCATAAAGCCTTCGGACCAAGGCGTGCCAGTGAGATAGGTCGAGAAACCGCCCTTACGGAAGCGGACGCGGCGTTTACCGTGCTGGTCGCAATTCCACGAACAGTGCTTAGGCAGCCCGCTCTTTGTCCGCAGCATTAGTCAGAACCTTGTCCCAAGGATTTGATTCATCGCCATTGTTGCCCTCGTTTGCCTTGCCGGGAACAAGCGAAACGCGACCATCGGGACCGACCTCAATGCGAGCGATCTCGATACCGGCCGAGCGTGCTGCCTTGATCGCGCGTCGCATTTCGGCTTCACGAAAGCGTTGCGGACCGTGTGACATGAATTCTCCCTCGCCCAATGAATAACTAAGGCACGCCTTAGCACGATCTCAGTTTCTTATAACTGGACAAAGCGTGACAAAAATTGCTGCCAACCTGAAAAGCGTGACATTTACTACCTTTGGTCAGTCTTCGGTGCGCCTCTTGCGTTTGGGCAATGGATGGTATCGCAGCAAATCAACTAGCCGTATTTCTAGGCCCTGCTTCCTTCGCTGTATTAAATTCTGTTTCCATCGCTGCCGGCGCTTTCGCAGCGCTTCCTTTGAGACATCCGCTCTTACTCGCTTATTCTTGCTGCCTGGCAGACGCCCTGCAGACTTCCGCGATTTCATGACTAACCGCCGCGCCGCCCTTGGATCGAGAGGTGGCGCGGGGCAAGCATCTCGGCGGTGATGAGATGCAACGGTCCGTCGACCGGCCCCGCGCTCAGTTCACAGTATAGCCGATGTCCGCTTTACCCCCGAAAGCAGACATTAGACAGCACGACTGGGGATGTCCGCTTTGGGCCAAAAGCGGCTGTGAGCTGGAGTGCGCCCTTGCTGGTGGACAGTTTCAGGCGGCGGTTTTGACAGGTTGCTGGGCGTGTCGATCCTCGTATTGCACGGGGCTCAAATAGCCCAGCGCGGAATGGAGTCTGCGAGTGTTGTAAACCTCATCGATGAAGCGGGGAAGATCAGCTGCAACGTTCCTCGAAGATTTCGTAGGCCATCAGATACACGGCTTCAACCTTCAGTGTTTTCATGAAGCTCTCGGCCTTGGCGTTGTCGTAGGGATTGCCACGCCGACCCATGGAGCCTCTGAGACCGTGCTCTCGCAAGACCATGCGATAGTCTTCGGAGGCATATTGTGATCCACGGTCGGAATGATGCACGCATCCCCTTGGTGGATCGCGGGCGCTGATGGCGGCCTTGAGCGCAGCAACAGCGAGCCGCGCATCGATCGAGCGGCTGATGGCATAACCTACGACCCGACGGGACCAAGCATCGAGGATCGCAGCCAAGTACACAAAGCCAGTCGCGATTGCGACATAAGTGATGTCGGCCACCCAGAGTTGGTTGGGACTGTCCGGCGTCATGGTCTTCGTGAGATCGGGAAGATCGGATAATCGTGATCGCTATCTGTCGTCGCGATAAACCGCCTGTGCTGCTTTGGATTCAGTGCATGCTCGCGCATGAGCCGACGGATCTTCTTGGTGTTCACGACAATGCCACGATGACGGAGTTCGGCGTCAACACGCCGATAGCCATAGGCTTCGAACTCGTCACAAATCGCTTTCATCTCCACAACGATAGTTAGATCGCGCGCACGGACTTCCGGTATGTCGTAAAACGTAGAGCGACCGATCCCCATTAGCCGGCATCCTTCTGCGATGGAGATGCCGCTGGGCCGGCAATGACGGACGTATTCGCGTTTCTCGGCCGTGGTGCGTTTTTCTGAGCCCCCTTTAGGAACTCGATTTCGAGCGCTTGTCGGCCAACCATCCGCTCCAACGCCGCAATCTTGGCTTCGTACTCCTGGAGGAGATCGGCAGCCTGGGCATCTTCGTCCAAGGCGCCGGCTTCATATTTCTGAACCCAGACCCGGATCAGCTGACGCGAGATATCATGCCGCTTGGAAAGCCCATAAAGGGTCTCTCCGGCAATGAACTCCTGTGCGACCTGCCGTTTGAACGCGATGCTGTGGGAACGTTGTCGGGCCATGGCTTTCATCCTTTGAAAGCCCAGCTCCAACTGTCAATTCACTTGCCTCAACCTGTCCGGCCCCAAGGGCGCACTCCA
>DATJBL010000118.1:0-52548 GCA_035515355.1 Methylocella sp. | reverse complement strand
GCCCGAATCGGACCAAAATGTTTCACGTGAAACATTTTGGTAAGGAACTCGCCTGCAATCGGACATCAGCGGCGCTCACGCGCTCGCGACCCCCGCCCGGGCGCAGCGGTTCACGATGGCGAGCGCGGCCTTGAAGGCCGCTTCGACATCGAGCGCCGTCGTATCGAGCACGACGGCATCCTTTGCCGCCACGAGGGGCGCCGTGGCACGGCTTTTGTCGCGCGCGTCTCGCCGCAAAATTTCTTCGAGCACCGTCGCGTAATCGGCCGGTCCCCCCTGGCTTCTCAGCTCGAGCGCCCGCCGCGTTGCGCGCACCTCCGGGCTAGCGGTCACGAAGATCTTAGGGCAGGCTTCGGGACAAATCACGCTGCCAATATCGCGGCCATCGAGAACGGCGCCGCCGGGCCGGTGGGCAAAGGCGCGTTGCAGTTCGACAAGCGCGGCGCGGACCTCCGGAATGGCAGCGACAATCGAGGCTGCCTCCGCCATCTCGCGGCCGCGCAGCGAAACTTCATCGAAGTCCGTCAGCGACAAGCCCCGCGCGGCGGCGATCGCAGCATCCCTGTCGGCGAGATTGCGGCCATCCTCCATCAAGGCCCGCGCGGTCGCCCGGTAAAGAAGGCCAGTGTCGAGATGCGGCAGGCCGAAATGCCGCGCGAGATTGCGCGCAAGCGTGCCCTTTCCGGAAGCAGCCGGGCCATCGATGGCGATGATCATTGGAACCTTGCCCCCAGCTCCTCCATGAGCGTCCGGAATTTTGGAAAGCTCGTCGCGATCATCCGCTGGTCGTCAATCGCCATCGGCCGCCGCGAGGCGAGGCCGAGACAAAGAAAACTCATGGCAACACGATGATCGAGATGGGTTGCGGCCATGCCGCCGCCCGGAACAGAGCCGGCGCGGCCTTCAATGATGAGATCATCTTCGACGATCTGAGTTTCAACCCCGGCCTCCTGCAAGCCGTTCGCCACCGCGGCGAGGCGATCAGATTCCTTGACCCGCAATTCGGCAAGGCCGCGCATCCTCGTCTCGCCCGAGGCAAAAGCGGCGGCAACCGCGAGGATGGGATATTCATCAATCATCGAAGGCGCGCGGGCCGCTGGCACGTCAACGCCCTTCAGCTCCGAAGCGCGCACCCGCAGATCCGCGACCTCCTCGCCGCCTTCGTCACGGCGGTCGAGGATTTCGATGCCAGCGCCCATTTCGAGCAATGTTGTGAGAAGACCTATGCGCAACGGATTCATCATCATCCCTTCGATGACGACGTCAGAGCCGGGCACGATGGTCGCGGCGACCAGCGGAAAAGCGGCAGAGGAAGGATCGGATGGAACGATCACATGCGCCGGGCGCAATTCAGGGCGGCCCTCAAGGCTGATTTTTTGGCCCTGCGTTGCAATGGGCTCGATCCTCAACGAGGCGCCGAAATGCTTAAGCATTTTTTCGGTGTGGTCGCGAGTGGCGAAGACCTCGCTCACTGTGGTGCGGCCAGGTGAATTTAGGCCGGCGAGAAGCACCGCCGATTTGACCTGCGCCGACGCCACCGGCGGCGAGAATTCGATGGGAACGGGCTCGTTCGTCCCCCTGAGAAGAACCGGGCAGCGCCCTCCAGGCGATTGCGACAAAACCTCGGCTCCCATCAAGCACAGAGGATCGAGAATCCGCTGCATCGGGCGCTTGCGCAAGGAGGCATCGCCGTCGAAACAAGTGGCAATCCCATGGCTGCCCGCGACCCCCATCAGCAGACGCATGCCAGTGCCGGAATTGCCAAAATCGAGGGTTTCGCGCGGGGGCAGGAGCGAGCCGACCCCGCAGCCGTGAACGCGCCAGCGGCCTTCGCCGCAGCGCTCCACCTTGGCGCCCAGGGCAGCGCAGGCGGCGGCCGTGCGCAGAACATCGTCGCCTTCGAGCAGGCCCTCGATTTTGGTCTCCCCGACACACAAAAGGCCGAGAATCAAGGCCCGGTGTGAAATCGACTTATCGCCCGGCGGCTTCACCCGGCCGCGCAAAGGCCCGCCAGCCCGCGCCGCAAGCGCGAGCGCTAGTGCCTCCATTGCAGCCTCCTTGACGAATGATCATGCATAAGACAAGCGCATCCCGGGTTCCGGCCGGGCCTCGCCATGCTGGTAACATGACGGGAGGGATCCTGTCATCAAACCGCCACGGGGAATCAACTTCCAATTGACAGCCGGGCCTTGCATCACTAACGGGACCGCAAAGTCGTCCCTTCGAGAGGTAGGTTCAGTGGCCAAACCCGAACTCGGTAATAAGCATCATTGCCAGAACTGCGGCACTCGTTTTTTCGATCTCAACAAATCGCCCGTCGTTTGCCCGAAGTGCGGGACGGTTTCTCAGGCCGTGCCGCTCGCGCGGGCGGCTCAGCCCGCTTCTTCGGTGGAAGAGGAGGAGGCGGAGGGCGTGCCGGTGGCCGAGCTCGTTTCCCTCGAGGAAGCCGATGCCGGAGAGGACAAGGTGGCGGTCACGCCGGACGACGAGGTCGAGATTGAGCCCGCCGACGATGATTTCCTCGAGGAAGAGGAAGAAGATAACGACGACGTCGGCGACCTCATCGATGGCGAGATCGGGGAGGAGGAAGAACGCTGACGTTTGGCTTGTGAAGCGTGGCGGGGAAGGCTATACAGCCGCCGTGCGGTTCTATTTTGCCGGTTTTGCCGGTGGCGGATGTGCAGCCCAAGTGGATGTTCGCGGAACCCGCCAGACGTCTCCGAAGTTTTGGATTTTCGAGCGGTTTGGGGTCATAGCTCAGTTGGGAGAGCGCTTCAATGGCATTGAAGAGGTCGGCGGTTCGATTCCGCCTGGCTCCACCACACGGTCCAAGCGGAGTTCGGATCCTCTCGTCTAGAAGACTCAGGCATTCAGGCTCTCGCTAACGGTGGGCTCACTGATATCTGCAGCCGCCGGATACCGGACGAAAACCCCGCCCTCATCACCGCGTCTGCGGCACAGGAACCAGGCATTGATGGCAGCAAAGCGAGCCGCGCGCCCGATCTGCGCAAGCTCCTTGGCGCTGGGGAACGGCCTATCGGCATCGATCGCGATGGCCTTAACGGCAAAATGGTCATTCTCGTGCGGCATGCGCTCAAAGATGACACCAGACCGGCTGTGCCGAATCGCCAAAACGCGGTCGCCGTGGCGAGCAATAAACCAATAGCCGCTGCGAAGAATTCGCATAAGCTCTTCATCTTCCCATGGCCCTGTGGGGGGATTGGATAGGATCGGCCCCTCCAATCTGACGAATGTTGGAGGCGGGACAGCGAGGGGTAAGGCGCGCGCTAAAGGGACGGGAGCCGCAAACGCGGCGCCCGTCGCCGCAAGGCTTGTCACCAGGTCGCGGCGGTCAATCTTCATCGTCCCCGCCCCCCAAGCATGATGGGTGCCGGCAGGCCGCGAGCCTGGGAGGCGCTGGATATTGCCAAGCAATAGACCGTATGAAATATTGTCCAGGCTTCAGCACCAAGGTGGCGGGGAAACGGAATGGTTGGGCGGAACGAACACCCTGGCAGCAAGAATGTTTCAGCAATCAATGACCTGACGAGATTTTCAAGGAAACCAAGGCACGGCCTCAGACCATTTTTGTTGAGTCTAACTCTGTTTTCTGCCTCCGCTATTTCCGGTGGCCAGCCGGCTGTAGCGCAATATATCGGTCTCGGACCTTTTGGCGTTTATCTTGGCGGCCACCGCCATTATGGCGGCTATTACCGCCATTACTACCACCATAGCTATCATCATTCTTATCATCGTTCTTATCGCTACGGCCATCGCCATCACGGCGGCGGACATGGACATCACGGCCACGGCGGCTCGGCTCCCATGTCACCCCTTTAGATTGGACCGCTTCAAACCCGGCGAATTCAACACGCCTTACTCGTTGGCCGAGTTCTTTGTGGTGCTATTGGGTCCCCTATAGCCCTTGGCTCGTGCCTGGGCATAATAATCCTCGGGGTCGCAAGGACGCAGCCCCGCCTCGTTATTCTTGCACATCGAGCCGAGATTCCACATCGCTTCCGCATCGCCCAATGCTGCCGCTTTCTCAAACCAGGCGCGGGCCTCGGTCTTATCTTTCGCACCGCCCTTGCCGTCGTGATACATCAAACCAAGTTTGACCATGGCCTTCGGAAACCCGTCCCGGGCGGACCGGGAAAACAAGTCTCTTGCCAAGGTGAGGTCCTTAGGAACACGGCCATAGCCGTGGACATAAAAGTCCCCCTGTCCATAGGCTCCGGCTGGGTCTCCCGCCGCGTCGAGTGTCTTCGCTATGTCGAAGGCCGTCCCGTAGTTTCCTTGTTGCTCGGCTGCTTCGAAATCCGCAAACGTTAGTTTGGGTGTCTCTTTGGCGCTGGCGATCTGCTGATGAAACACGGGCTTTTCTTCGACCGGCTGACGCAGGCGCCCCTTGGCCGGATCGGCGCGATCATGGGTCACGCATCCTGGTTCGTTGGGATCAACGAGGTTGTCATCACAACTCACGGCTAGCGAGGATGCACTCTCCGAATTGGAGTCCATCTTCCCAGCATAGGATGGCGATTTGATTTGGACGCCCGGCATCACATTGGACTTGTTTGTTTGCGTCTGCGCTTTCACCGGCACCACTGGAGCCGGCTCTGGGTTGGTGGGCAATGGTCCGGGTTCGGAGCGGAGCAACATTAAAGCCGCACCGATGGCCGCCACCGCCGAGGCGCCGACCGAAATACCTTGCACCGCGGGATGGAACCCCTTGAACCGGCGTGCAATGGCCGCCGCCCGGCTGCGCGCCAGGGCGAGCGCGACGGTGTGCAAAGCCTCGCCCTTTGGCACTTCATTCGAGGCCGTTGAACCCTGCTCCAGGTGGGCGTAACTCTGGATGATCGCGCTCGCATCCCCCCGTAGCGCAGTGGCACCGACCGCGTCGCTGAAGGCGCGCATTGAGGGGAAACGCTGCTCGGGCCGCTTCGATAGAGCGACCATGATGGCGGATTCAAGTCCCGGATCGACGCCGGCGATGCGAGGAATGAGCGGCGGCGGCGGCGTTTCATGATGTGCCTTGGCGAGTTCAAAGTCGGTCGTTCCCTTGAAAGGAGGCGCGCCGGCCAGAAGCTCATAAAGGACAATGCCAAGGGAATAGATGTCACTGCGCTCATCGCCCTCCAAGCCGCGGTGCTGTTCGGGCGACATATAGAGCGGGGTGCCGATCGCGCTGCCCGAGCGGGTCAGCCGGGCACTCCCCTGAACACGCGCGATACCAAAATCCATGATCTTGACGCGGCCGGAATCGGTGACCATCAAATTCGATGGCTTGACATCGCGATGAATCACCCCCTGCTGATGGGCGTAAGAGAGACCGTCGGCCACCTGCGCTATCACAGCGAGGCTCTCACGTTTGCCGATTGGAGCATGCCGGTTCTGGATGATGTGCTCAAGCGTGCGGCCACGGACGAATTCCATGATCATGCAAACTTGATCATCCTCTTGCGGCAGCGCGTAGAGCGTTGCGATATTGGGATGATTGAGGCGCGCGAGGCTTTTCGCCTCGACGAGGAAGCGATCGACATAGCTTTGGTCGCTCGCAAGCTCCGGGCGCAGGAATTTGATCGCAACCTCGCGGCCGAGCTTGGTGTCTATGCCCGCATAGACTTCGCCGGCGCCTCCGGTTGCGAGCCGTTCGACGATTTGGTACTGGCCGATCGCCCGCGGATGTTTCATGACAGTGTCTCCGGCATGCCGATCATACGCAGCGCGGCCGCATCCGGCGCATTGAAGTCGGCGATCTTGATCGGCCGCGTCACCCCTTGTGGATCGGCCATCCGGTCGGCAAGCGCGCGCACGGCGAAGAGGCCAACAGATACGTTGTCATATCCGCCCGCCGCGAGCGCAGCTTCGACGAGGGCTTGGCACGCCTCCTGCGGCATGGCGTGCCCAGCAATCGCTGCGATCGCAGCGTCGTCCACCATGTTCCAAAGCCCGTCCGAGCAGAGAACAAGAATGTCGCCCTCTGCGAGGGCGATCCCATCCTCACTGACGGCCGGGACAATCTCCAAACTTGTGCCGAGCGCCTGCAAGATGACGTTGCCGCCTCCCGCAGCCTTCGACTCTTCTTCGGTCATCAGGCCCTCGCGGATCATTTGCGCATGCAGCGTCTGGTCATCCGTCAACTGAGTCAAATGGCCGTCGCGCATAAGATAGGCGCGGCTATCGCCGACATGGCAAAACCACAAGCGTCCGTCCCGAACAGCGAGCGCCGTGCAGGTCGTGCCCATGCCCCTGCACTCCGAATGGCTTTGGCTATGTTGGAAGATGGCCCGATTGGCGCTTTCGAACGCAATCCTTAGAGACTCGAGGGGCGGCCCCTGCAGTGAAAAATAAACCTGCCGCACGACCTCAACGGCAAGAGCGCTCGCAACTTCGCCTGCCGCGTGGCCACCCATTCCATCGGCAACAAGGAATAGACAGCCGCGGCCCGCGGCAGGATCGTTCTTGGAGGGAATGACGAAGGCGACCGCATCCTCATTCGACGTCCGGATGCGGCCGACGTCCGTCAGCATTGCGCCGACAATCTCAAACTCGCAGCAGTTCACGGAAGCGACCGACACGGACGGGCGACTCCTCAAGGATGCTGTGCCAGGAGCAAGTCGCGGCCGTATTTGATCGGAATAGCTCCGGACGTATTTGCGCCGCCCCGGCTGATTCCATAGGTGAATATGCCGATGACTTTCCCCTCTTTGTCAAAAACGGGCCCGCCGCTATTCCCCGCGCCCGTCGAGTTGATGCTCATTTGGATGATGTCGCCCATGAGGCCCGCCACCGTAACGCCATTCTCGGTCTTTTCGTGCGGGGTGACCAGCGCGACAATTCCTTCGCTGACGAAAGGCAGCGGCACGACGTCCGTATTTTGCCGGACCTGTCCATTCTCGATGGTCGAACTGATAGCGACGGTCGGACGGGCCACCGCGGGATAGCCAAGGGCCATAACCGTTTCGCCAACCCTCACGGCATCGTCTGATGAGAGCTCCACCCTGTTGAGCTGCTGCGGCGTATCAACCTTGATGAGCGCCGCGTCGCTTTCATTAGAGAAACGCACGAGGCTCGCGTTACCGCTGAGGCGGCTGTTTGCGAAGCGGACTTCAAGCACATCGTTCCGGCCAAAGAACGTGTGCGACTCTCCCTTGCTCGGATCGGGAATATTGTATTGACCGGCCAGAAGAGCCACATCGCTCGCGAAGACGACCCCACCAGAAGCAGGAACCCATTTCGTCAAGAAGTCGAACTCATCGTCATTCAAGTCGATGAGGGTCGGCGTTCTCAGCTTGGGATCCTTGGCCCGCGGGCCGCCCCGATATTCGTAAAGCCAGCCGTGGCCGTATGGCGCTTCATTGGCGGGATCGGATTGTCCGAACGCGAGATTCCAAGGCGCCGCAACATGTTTGTTGGTGAGCATGAATCCTTGCTCGCTAACGACGAACCCGGTCCCGCTGGCCTTTCCCCCAATCTCAATGTTCGTCCTATTGTCGTCTTCGAGCGTGAGCCAGCGGACAATCCCGAGATTGCCTGGCAACCGCACATAGGCCGGATAGGTAAGGCTTTGCCGGGTTTTCCCCCTGCCCACTGTCACTTGAAACGTTTGCTGGAAGACCGGCTTGCCGGTTTGCTGATCATAGAGGCGCCACGTCCGATCGATGAGAGCTGTTGTGTTGCCAAATTGCTTGACCACATCCTCGGCGGACAAACCGCGCTCCTCCAGTCTTTTGCGCTCCTCCTCCTCGGTCTTCTGTTCGACATCTGCTTTGCTCTGGTCGAGCTTCGAGGCGAGGATCGACGCCTGACTCTTCATCTCCTCGAGATCATGCTTGTGCTTCCAATAGAAGGCGCCCCCGCCAAGCGCTGCGAAGGCGGCAACAGCGGCAAGCGAGGAAATCCAGAAGCGGCTCGTATTGCGGCGCTCCTCGCCGAGCATGCGCAGAACGGTTTCCTTGCCGATGCCCGGCTTCGGCGGCGGCTCGAAATTCTGCATCGCGGGCTCGACATTGATATTACCCTTCGTGACCACGTCCTGGACCGCGGTCGCCGCGATCTCGCTCGCCTTGACGATGCGCGTCGCGGCCTGATCGTTAATATCGATGACCCGCGTGCGCGACACCATATTGGCGGGCCTTGGCTGCACATCGAAGGTGAACTTCAGCCCATTTTTGCCAAGGCCAATCGTATCTTCGGGAAGGAGTTCTTTCTCTTCCGTGAGCCGCTCGCCGTTTAGAAAGGTCCCGTTGCTGCTGCCAAGATCGGCGAGGCGGAATGAAATTTGGTCCCCGCGAATGACGCGGATTACGGCATGGCGGCGGCTCACAATATCATCGCGCGGAGAATCAAAGGAGATATTGGAGGACGGATCGCGGCCGATGGTGATTTCTGACAGGTCAACAAAAGGAATTTGTTCAATCTGATTGGCTTTTGAGCCGGAAACGTGACGAATAACGATTCGTTCAATTTCATTTGCACTCATTGATAGCGGCTCCTCCAGCGCAATCAGACCTCAAATCAAATGTGAGGCCGTCGATCTTCGATTTACCATTTGACCTGTTATTTGAGGCTCGATGTCCAGAGACGCGGCGCACAACGCCAAACACTCAGCTAGTTGCCACGTTTATGCCACTATTCAGCCATGCTTTCAACGTCGGCTTCAGCTGCGGGGCTGGCACCCCCTGCCGAGCAAATTCGTTTCTCTTTGTGGAACGGCAGCGTCCGATGCCGAGCATGCCGCCGCGCATGATCGCCGGGCATGATTTGGCCTGGCGACGGGAACGGCAAGCGCGCATTCACACCTTCAACCTCTAGCAGAACACCTGTCGCCTTTAACGCAGCGTGATGCGGCGGGCTTGCTCAGATGGGGTGGAACCAAATCTTAGCGCTTGGATTTACTAGGCGGTGTCTGTGACAGCCCCCCTCACAGGAGCATTTGTCCGATGGCCGCCATTTTCCGGCCAAATGCAAATCTCGCGGCTGCGCTGGCGCTTCTTGTGATCGCAGCTCTATCGATCGGATGCGTTGTCTGGTGGGCGACCTGGCCGCGAACCAATTACGCGCGTTACATTGATTGGCCCGTCACGCAGCCCGTCCCATTCAGCCATCACCACCATGTGGCAGGTTTGGGGATCGATTGCCGATTCTGCCATACCTCCGTTGAGATCTCGTCCAACGCTGGCCTGCCGCCCACCTACACCTGCATGACGTGCCACTCGCAAATCTGGACGAATGCCGCACTTCTGGAACCGGTGCGACAAAGCCTCTCGAACGACAAGCCAATCGTCTGGAACCGGGTCACCGACTTGCCAGATTACGTGTACTTCAACCACAGCATTCACATCGCAAAGGGCGTCGGCTGCTCAAGCTGTCATGGTGAAGTGGCTCAAATGCCGCTGACTTATAAGGCCAAGACCCTGACGATGGAGTTCTGCTTGGACTGTCATCGCAACCCTGGCCCGAATCTGCGGCCGAAGACTGAGATCTACAACACAGAATGGCACAGGAGCGCCGACACGCCTTCGGCGGAAGTTCTGATCGCCGAGTACCTCATCGGCGGCCGCAACCTCACGGATTGTTCGATATGTCACCGGTGAACCGGCAATGGCGCAACCTGGAGCAGCTGACGGAGGATCCGTCCTTCTTAGCACGCGCCAAAGAGGAGTTTCCCGGCCTGACGGAGGCGCTCGATTCGCCGCGTGACCGCCGCCATGTGCTGAAGCTGATGTCGGCCGCCTTGGCGATGGCAGGGCTTGGCGGCTGCGACATGGGGCCCGAAGGAAATCTCATTCCAGCGGTCAAGGCGCCCGAGAGCATTATCCCGGCTTTGCCGAATTACTACGCCACCGCTCATGTGCTGGATGGCTATGCGACTGGCATAGTTGTCAAACATCAGATGGGGCGCCCGATCAAGGTGGAGGGAAATCCCCAGCATCCGGCAAGTCTTGGCGCCACAAGTGCCTTCGGGCAGGCGCAACTTTTGGATTTCTACGACCCGGACCGGGCCTGGGGAATTTTGGCACACAATATCCCCGCCGATCTGCCGCAATTTCAGAGGGCGCTCGCCGCGCAGCAAAGCAAGCTGACAGAAAGCCACGGAAGAGGCTTTTGCGTTTTGACGGGGACGATCACCTCGCCGACATTGGCGGCGCAGCTTGATGCGCTGTTTTCGACTTATCCTGAAGCACGCTGGATCCGGTTCGAGCCTGTCTCCCGTGCAAATACAGCCAAGGGTGCGCTGCTTGCCTATGGCCAGCCGGCGGAAATGGCACCCAAGCTCGATGCCGCCGATGTTATCCTCGCCATCGACAGCGATCTCTTGAGTTCGGCGCCCGGCCATCTGCGCTTCGCGCGCGATTTCGCCTCGCGCCGCAATCCCGCGCGCACCAAACAGATGAGCCGGATTTACGCCATCGAGCCGACGCCGTCCCTGATCGGATCGGTCGCGGACCATCGCTTCATCGCCGGGCCGCATCAGCTTCATCCCATCATCACCGCGCTTGCTGTCGGAGTTCTGCAAGGGACATCCCCCTCCGAAGCCCCGGCCTGGGTGCGTGATGTGGTCGCCGATCTGATGGCAAACCGAGGGCGCGCTTTCGTACATATCGGACCTCACCAGCCACCAGAAGCCCATTCCCTGGTCCACGCAATGAACGAAGCGTTGGAGGCGCGCGGAAACACCTTCGAATTGATCGCGCCCGTAACCCACGCCGCAAGCCGCCATGAAATGCCCCTGGCCGACCTTGTCGAAGATATGCGAGACGGAAAAATCAGCGGTTTGCTGATCCTTGACAGCGACCCCGTTTACACCGCTCCCGGCGCACTCGGCTTTGCCGAGGCGCTAAAACATGTGGACTTCAGCCTCGCACTGACCGCGATCCCGAATGAGACCGCCCGAGCGGCCACTTGGGCGGTTCCGATGGCACATGCCTGGGAGAGCTGGAGCGATGCCCGCGCCTATGACGGCACCGCGACCATTCTGCAGCCGCAGGCGCTGCCACTTTATGGCGGCATGAGCATGCACGCCCTGCTGGCCCGGCTCACAAGCCCCGCCCCTTCGAACGACCTCGAGACCGTGCAGGCGACATGGCAGGGCCGAATGGGTCACAACTTTGCTGAGGCGTGGCACGACGCTTTGGCGAGCGGCGTCATACCGCAAACCGCCAGCCCGAAATCCGACGCCGCTTTGCGCCAGGACGCAGGGCGCCAGGCTCTGCCAGTGCCTCCTGCGACTCCTTTGACGGTGTTGTTCCGGCCCGACCCTTCGCTCTGGGATGGACGATTTGCGAACAATGCCTGGTTGCAGGAGCTCCCGCGCCCGCTGACCCAGTTGACTTGGGACAATCCGCTGCTGATCGCGCCCGAGCGGGCGAAGCAGTTGCAACTCCGCAATGGCGATATGGTCCGGCTTTCCATCGGCGAGGCAAATCTGGACGCTCCCATTTGGATTCTGCCGGGCCAAGCGCAGGACTGCATTGTCGCATTCCTCGGTTTCGGCCAGCAGCAGGCCGGGGAGATCGCAAATGGCCGCGGCTTCAACGTTTATCCACTGATCGGCCAACCGGGTCCGCCATCGCTTGCAAAGGCGGGCGGTCACGTGGAACTTGCTTCGACCGACCACCACAATCTCATTTTCGACGAAGCCGATAGGATCGTCAGGCACGGCCCGCTCGCCAGCTATAATAAGGACCCCCATTTCCTCGCGGTCGAGGCGCCAAACCCGCAATTATATCGCTGGCGGCCTCCAGGACCGGCGGCCTGGGCGATGAGCATCGATCTTAACGCCTGCATAGGCTGCAATGCCTGCATCGTCGCCTGCCAGGCTGAGAACAACATCCCCGTTGTCGGCAAAGACGAGGTGCTCCGCGAGCGCGAGATGCATTGGCTTCGCATCGACCGCTACTACGAAGGCAGCCCCGACGCGCCCAACAGCTACTTTCAGCCGGTTCTATGCATGCACTGCGAAGAGGCGCCTTGCGAATATGTTTGCCCGGTCGGTGCTACCGTGCATGATTCCGAAGGCCTCAATGTGATGATCTACAACCGTTGCATTGGAACCCGCTTCTGCTCCAACAATTGCCCTTACAAGGTACGCCGCTTCAATTACTTCGGTTTCGCGAAGAACGAGCGAAGACCGCCAGAGGCGCGCAATCCCGATGTCACGGTCCGCGGCCGCGGCGTGATGGAGAAATGCACCTTTTGTCTCCAGCGTATCGCAGAAGCGCGCATTGCCGCGGATCGCGAGAACCGGCCCGTCGGAGAGGTGCGGACAGCATGCCAAGCCGCCTGCCCGGCGCAAGCTTTCACCTTTGGAAATATGGCGGACCCGAAAAGCGAAGTCGCAAAACGCAAGCAAAGCCCGCTCGACTACGCCCTTCTCGCTGATCAGAACACCAATCCGCGCGTGACCTATGAGGCGCGTATCCGCAATCCGAATCCGGCAATCGAAAGCGAACGCGGATGACCGATATCCCAGCCCCGCATATACTGCCAGCGGCAAGTCCCGGACGCCCTCCGCGACCGCCGCGCGCAAGTGATCCGGTGGTCCTTCCCGGCCCAACGATCGCCTCGATGACGGATCACGTGTGCGCAACCGCGCTGCGCGAGCGCACATTTCTTTGGCTGAAGCTGGCGCTGATCCTCCCCTTGCTCCTCACCCTCGTGCTTATTGTCGCGACGGTCTGGCTTTTTTATGCGGGCGTCGGCATCTGGGGCATCGACTGGCCCGTGGCATGGGGCTTTGCGATCATCGATTACGTCTGGTGGATCGCGATCGCGTCGGGGGGAACATTCATCTCCGCTCTGTTCTATCTGACGAGATCGCAGTGGCGCACATCCTTGAACCGCATCGCCGAAACGATGACGCTCTTCGCGGCGGCCTGCGCGGGGATCAATCCGATTCTGCATCTCGGCCGGCCCTGGTTGTTCTATTGGCTGTTTCCCTTTCCCAATACGATGACTCTCTGGCCGCAGTTTCGCAGTCCGCTGCTCTGGGATTTTTTCGCGATCTTCACTTATGTCACCTCGTCGGTACTCTTCTGGTATTTCGGCCTCCTCCCCGATCTTGCGACGATGCGTGATCGCGCGCCAACGCGCCGCAAGCAGATCCTTTATGGGATGATGGCGCTAGGATTCCGCGGGTCGAACGATCAATGGCGGCATTATCATGTCACTTATGGTGTGCTGGCGGCAATCATGGCGCCGCTTGTTGTTTCCGTTCACAGCATCGTCGGACTTGATTTTGCCGGCGCCGCCACTGTCGGATGGCATTCCACCCAATACCCGCCCTTTTTCGTGTTCGGTGCTTTGCTGTCGGGGTTCGCAACGGTTCTGCTTTTGGCTGTGCCGCTGCGCCGGCTCCTCGGCCTTGAGGATTACATCACTGGCCACCACTTCGATGTGCTTTGCCGGCTCTTATTGGCGAGCAGCCTGTGCCTTGCCTACGCCTACATGATGGAAGCCTTTACGAGCTTCTACAGTTCGGACGCGGCGGACAGATTCCAATTCATCGATAAAGTCACCGGATCCTTGGCGCCCATCTACTGGGCAACCATTCTGTTCAACCTCGCACTCCCCCAGCTGATGTGGTTCAGGCCTTTGCGCCTCAATCAGCCCCTTATCGTGCTCGTGAGCTTCGGCATCATCATCGGCATGTGGTGCGAGCGCTATACCATCGTCGTGATGAGTCTGCGCCGGACGCATCTGCCATCCGCCTTCGGCAATTACACTCCTACATTTTGGGATTGGGCGACGCTCTTCGGCACGATCGGTCTGTTCCTCGCCGGGATCCTTATAGCGGTGCGCTTTTTTCCGATGATCGCGATGTTCGAGATGCGCACGCTGTTGCAAAGCCGAGCAGAAGGGAAACGCACGTGAACGAGGTCCTCGTCGCGTCCTTTGAAACAGAGGGTACGCTAGTCCAAGCGATGGCAGGACTGCGCGCCGAAGGCATTCGCAGTTTTCAAACCTACACTCCGAAAGCTCTTGAGGGGGATGAACGGGCGAACTCGCCGTTGCCGAAGGCCATCTTCATCGCGGGCGTGTTTGGTTTTGCCGCCGGTTTGGGGATGCAAAGCTACGCGGATGTGGTCGGCTATCCTCTTGATATCGGCGGACGGCCAGAGTTTTCCTGGCCGGCTTTCGTGCCAATTGCCTTCGAGATTGCCATTCTATGCGCTGTTCTGACCGGCGTTTTTGGCTATCTCATCGTCAACCGCATGCCGAGGCTCTACGATCCCATCGATGAGTGCTTGTCGTTGCGCGACGCCATGCGCGATGGATGGGTGGTTGCGATCCGCTTAGGCGAGACAAGCGCGCGTGAACGAGCCCGCGAGATACTGACAAGGTTCCGTCCGGCGCTCATCGAGGAGGTCACGGCATGAGGCGCGGTCTCCTCTGTCTGGGTTTGCCGCTCGTGCTTCTGGGCTGCGACGATATGAGTGTTCAGCCGAAGCAAAAAACCTATCGGCCGCTCGTCGCGCCTGTTCAAATTCCCGCTGGCATTGTGCAATATAATGAGAAGCAGACGTCTGCGCCGCCCGTGACGTTCGCTCTCCTCGCGCGCGGCCAAGAGCGGTTCCGCATTTATTGCACGCCCTGCCATTCGGAATTGGGGGATGGGAACGGCATGATCGTGCAGCGCGGTTTCCCGCCGCCGCCTTCCTATCACACGGATCGCTTGCGCCAGGCGCCGGTACAGCATTTTTACGATGTCATAACGAACGGCTATGGCGCGATGTATTCCTTTGCCAATCGCGTGCAGCCGCCGGATCGCTGGGCGATCGCTGCCTACATTCGCGCCTTGCAGCGCAGCCAGGATGCCCAAGTTGCAGATGTCCCGGAAAATGAGCGCGGAGCCTTGCAATGACCCGCCGTCGAGCCGAACGGATCGCCTGGATCATCGGGGGCATTGGCCTTGCCGGTGCCAGCGCCAGCACGATTCTTGCGCCAGTCGCATTTCCGCATGCTTGGCTCGCGGCACTCACGACCTGGCTCGGCTGGCCCCTGGGATGTATGGGGTTACTGCTGGTCCATGCGCTGACTGGCGGACAGTGGGGTCATGCGACGCGGCCGCAACTGGTCGCTGGCATGACGAGCTTGGTCCTGCTGCCACCCGCGCTCATTCCTCTCATCATGGTGCTTCCTGCCCTTTACCCCTGGCTCCGCCCGGAAGTGGCAGCTCATTTGTCAAATGGCTTCTACTTGAACTTGCCGTTCCTCACCATGCGCACCGTTGCCTATCTCATCGTTTGGTTTGGGCTCGGTGTTCTGATCTTGAACGCCCTGCGGCGGAGCGATGCGAATGCAAGGCTCGCGCGGATCGCGCCCTTCGGCCTCATTCTACTGGCGGTCAGCATCACCTTCGCGGCGATCGATGCGACCATGTCGCTCGATCCTCATTTTACCTCGAGTGTCTATGGCTTGATCACGATCGTTGACATGGGGCTGCTGGCACTCGCGGTTTCCATCTTCGCGGCCATCATTCAACAGGCTGCGGATAGCGGCACGATGCGCGACTTCGGCCGAATGCTGCTCGCCTTGGTTATTTTGTGGGCTTACCTGGACTTCGTGCAGATGCTGATCGTCTGGCAAGCGGATCTGCCGGACGAGGCCGCCTGGTACATCCCCCGCATAAGAGGTGGTTGGGGCATTATGGCGGGACTGATCGCGACAGGACATTTTCTGTTGCCGTTCTTCGTCCTTCTATCGCCGGCTCTGCAACGCTCACGGCTGTGGATCGCCTTCATCACCGCACTCCTCATTGTCATCGAGATTATTCGCGGATGGTGGCTCGTGCTGCCAGCGGCCGGACGCGGCTTCGGGCCCGTTGACGTCTTGGCAATGCTCGCCGTCCTTGGGATCGGCACCGCGCTGGCGCTGCGAGCGCCGCTCTTGCCATTCTATTCAGTGACGGAGGCGCGCCGTGTCTGAAAAGTTCCTTGAGCCCGCTCGCCACGAGTCGACTGATGTCGGCGGCCGCCTGATCTGGATTGGCGCATTGCTGCTCTTGGGCGCGGTCTTTGTTTTGGGATTGATTGTCCTGTGGCTTTTTCCGCGAGCGATGGTGGATCGAACCCTGCACTTGCCTCTCGCCCAATATCCGTCCCCTCAACTACAACCCGATCCAGCCTTGGACATGGCGCGGTTCTATTCTCAAGAAATGCAATGGCTCAATGGCACGGGCTGGGTCGATAGAACGAAGGGCATCGTGCACATCCCGATCGCGGAGGCGATGCGCATCATCTCCGAGGAGAATATCCCTGGTTGGCCCGGGGTGCCTGAAAAGCCACCCCCTGTGCAAGCGGAAATTCCCGCTTCGCCCGCACCGACGGAGAAACCGAATGAGGCCACGCAACCTTCTCCTTCTCCTTCTTCTTCTGTCGCTGCTGCTCCTCCCGCCATCCCGCCTCGCAAGTGCAGCGCCGCCGCTGCCGCTCGCGGGGATTGCATTCGAACAAAGGCCGGGCGCCCGGCTCCCAAGGCAAAACGTCTATCACGACGACACAGGCCGGCTGGTGCGGCTCGATGAGCTTTTTGAGGGCATGCCATTGGTGCTTGTGCTTGGCTACTTTCACTGCCCCAATCTCTGTAGCGTCGTTCGCGCCGATCTGTTGAAGGCGCTGACTACGTCGGGATTGATGGCCGGCCGGGACTATTCCTTGGTCGCGCTAAGTATCGATCCATCGGAGGGAAGTGCCGACGCAGCGGCGGCCAAGGCCGACGATCTCGCGCGCTTTCCGGCAGCCGGCGCGCGGGAGAATTGGCACTTCCTTACAGGGAACTTGGAGTCGGTCGAAGCCTTGGCCAATGCGGTCGGCTTTCGCGATCGCTCCGATCCAGAGCGAAAGAGGTTTGCACATCCTGTCGGCGTCATCTTCGCGACCCCTCGCGGCGCCATCTCAAGCTATCTGCTTGGCGTTGGCTATCAATCCGCCGATGTGCGTCTCGCCGTGACGCGCGCCATGACAGATGCGATCGCTCCTGCCGCATCGCCGGTCCTCCTTCTTTGTTTCGACTACGATTTAACGACAGGGCGCTACACGCTTGCGATCATGAAGATCTTGCGCTTAGCCGCGGCGATCACGGTTGTGACGATTGCGGGCCTTGCCTTCTTCGCCATCCGCCGGGAAAGGCGGCGCGCATGAAATTCTGGCTCCCTCAGGCAACAACCAGCGCGCCGGAAATCGATTATCTGATCCTCGCGCTATTCCTGACGTCTTGCGTCATCCTCGCGCTCGTCTTTGGGCTGATCTTCCTCTACGCATTCAAGTATCGCGCCGGCAGCGACATCGACCGCGGCAGTCTTGCCACAAAGAGCTGGCGGCTGGAGATTAGCTGGACAGTCGCGACCCTGCTGATCTTCTTCGGTTTGTTTGTGTGGGGCGCTGATCTCTACGTTCGCCTCTTTCAGCCGCCTGCCGATAGCCTGCGGATTTACGTCGTCGGCAAACAATGGATGTGGAAAGTCGAGCATCAAGGCGGCCAGCGCGAGATCAATGCACTGCATATTCCGGTTGGCCGCCCGATCCAGCTCGTCATGACATCCGAGGATGTGATCCATGACTTCTCCGTGCCCGAATTCCGGATCAAGCATGATGTCCTTCCTGGCCGCTACGAAACATTGTGGTTCAATGCCGTCGCGCCAGGCACCTATCATCTGTTTTGCACGCAACTTTGCGGGACAGGCCATGCTCAAATGGTGGGCGAGGTCGTGGCCATGTCGGACCCCGACTATCAGCATTGGCTGGGGCAGAATGGTACCGATGGGACGCTCGCGAAGCAAGGCCAAACCCTATTCATGCGCTACGGATGCAGCGGGTGCCACGGCGGGAATGGCGCGGGCGGAAGCCAATCCGAAAGCACAGTGCCCGCGCCGGCGCTTGCAGGTCTTTATGGCAGCCCAGTGACCCTCGACAACGGCGAGATCGTGACCGCTGACGAGGCTTATATCCGCGACTGCGTCTTGATCCCGGAGAAGCGCCGGGTCGCGAGCTATCCGCCCATCATGCCCTCCTTTGCGGGACAAATCAGCGAGGAAGACATTCTGAAGATTATCGCTTACATCAAATCATTGGCGCCGGAGGTCCAGCCATGAGCATAACGGCGATCACCACCCCCAGAGCGACAGAGTCCTATTTGACGGATGGCTTCAGCCTCCGAAGCTGGCTCCTGACGACCGATCACAAGCGCATCGCAGTCCTTTATCTCGGCACGATCACGATTTTCTTCTTTGTTGGAGGCGTGGCGGCGGCCTTGATGCGCTATAATTTGATTGTGCCCGAGGGCATGATCGGCTCGGCGGAAACCTACAACAGACTCTTCACCATGCATGGCGTGGTCATGGTCTGGTTCTTCCTGGTTCCGTCCATTCCAGTCACATTGGGAAACTTCCTTGTTCCTCTGATGCTTGGGGCTCGCGACCTCGCCTTTCCGCGGCTTAATCTCCTTAGCTGGTATCTCTTCGTCCTGGCGGGGCTGGTCGCGCTTTACGCTCTCTTTGCCGGCGGCGTCGACACCGGCTGGACCTTTTACACCCCTCTCACCACCCTTTATTCAAAGGGACATGTGGTGGCGACCGTCATCGCGATCATTATCGCTGGCTTTTCGTCGATTGCGACCGGTCTCAATTTCATCGTCAGCATCCACCGCCTGCGCGCACCCGGCATGACCTGGTACAAAATGCCGGTGTTCCTTTGGTCGCTTTACAGCACCAGTGTCATCATGGTGCTTGCAACGCCCGTTCTCGCAATGACGCTGCTGCTGATCGCGTTCGAACGCCTTTTTCACATCGGCGTTTTCGATCCAGCCATAGGAGGCGATCCCCTCCTATTTCAGCATCTCTTCTGGTTCTACTCGCATCCGGCCGTCTATATCATGATCCTCCCCGGCATGGGGGTCGTCAGCGAGATCATCCCCGCCTTTTCGTCGAAGGAATTGTTTGGCTACAAATTTGTCGTCTGGTGCAGCCTGGCGATCGCCGTGATCGGCTTTCTTGTCTGGGGGCATCATATGTTCGTCGCCGGCACCTCACTCTATTCGGCCCTGGTCTTTTCGATTCTGAGCTTCATGGTCGCCGTGCCGTCCGCGATCAAAGTGTTCAACTGGGTCGGCACGATGCACAAAGGATACATCCGCTTCGATGCACCGATGCTCTATGCGATAGGCTTCATTGGGCTATTCACCATAGGAGGCCTCACCGGTCTTTTCGTGGCCGCCCTGGGCGCGGATGTCCACCTCACCCAAACCTACTTCGTCGTCGCGCATTTTCACTATGTGATGGTCGGCGGAATGGTCTCCGCCTATTTCGCCGGATTGCATTTTTGGTGGCCGAAGATCACCGGCCGGATGTATCCAGAGATGTGGGGCCGTGCAGCCTCGCTCATCATCTTCATTGGCTTTAACCTGACCTTCTTCCCTCAATTCATCCTGGGCTATCTTGGGATGCCGCGCCGTTATCATTCGTACCTGCCGGACTTCCAGGTGTTGAACGTCCTCTCTTCGGGCGGCGCCACCATTCTGTCCCTCGGTTATCTTCTGCCACTGGCTTATCTGACCTGGTCGGTGTTTTTTGGAGAGCGGGCAGGCGCCAATCCTTGGAGCGCAACGGGGCTGGAGTGGAAGACCTCATCGCCGCCGCTTACAGAGAATTTCGAAACCACGCCGACGGTAACGGACCCTCCTTATAAATATCCGCTGCAAGAGGCAACCCAGCGCCATGTCTGAAGCTTCTGCGACCCATGAGTTCCAATATTCGAGCGCCCAACACCAGGCGGAAACAGCCGTTTCGGGGATGTGGCTGTTTCTCGCCACTGAGGTGCTGTTCTTCGGTGCCCTTTTCCTTGCTTGGATCTACGCCCGCCATTGGGATGAGCCGGGATTTGATTATGGCGCCCAGCAGACCAGCTTGGTGATCGGTACGGCCAATACCCTAATCCTCATTACGAGTAGTTTGGTGTACAGCGTGGGGATCGCGTTTATCATGATGGGAAACAGCCGCAGGCTGATCCAATGTTGTGCCATCGCCTGGCTGCTCGGCGCCGCCTTTCTCATTCTCAAATTTGGAGTTGAGTGGCGCGATGATTTTGCCAGGCACTTGTTTCCTGGAACCTCTTTTGGGATTCACGGCCCATTGCGAGGCGGCGCGCAGACCTTTTTTGTCTTCTACTTTTTTGGCACGGCAATCCATGGGCTCCACATGGTCGTAGGATTGGTTCTGGTCGGCTGGGTCATATTCCGCGCGAGACGGCTCAACTTTTCGGCGAGCTATTTCACTCCTGCTTTCGTGGTCGGTCTCTATTGGAGCTTTGTCGACATGGTATGGATCATCCTCTATCCGCTCATTTACCTCGTGGGGCGCGGAACATGACGCAGCGGCTTCGCCAGCTCCTGCTGACCTGGGTCTTGTTGGTCGTCCTGCTCGCCATCGAAATCGGCATAAGCTTTTTGCCGCTCGACAGATCGGCACGGCCGGTGGTGCTGCTCCCCGCCGTGCTGATGGCTGGCCTTGTCGGAGTGGTTTTCATGGAAGTCGGACGAGGACCCGAAATCGTGCGGCTCTTCGCCGTCGCCAGTCTGCTCTGGCTGACCATTCTTCTTGGCATGGGCAGTTTGGACCCAATGACACGAGCCATGCACTATGTGCGTACACAAAACACCCTGGCGTCTTCAACAGAGCAGCAACCAGGGACGGCCGCCCCATAGCGCCCCATAAGGCGAGACGCCGGGATCAACCCATAGAATCGCAGGACGGCAAAAGGATCGCCAGCTTTCCGAAGGTGATCGAATGACAAGCCGGCAACAACGCCGCCATACTCCACGAGCCGCTGCCCAAAGGCCCCCTCAGGACGAGAGCACCGATGAGGGAGGAACAAAAGGCGTCACCCCTCGCGAGATCGAAAAGATCGAGGAGAAATCACAGCCGCGCACCCCGGTGATCTATGAAATCGTTCGCCGGCTCGGCGAAGAGGAGATGTGCCGCCCGCTCGTGTCACTTTGGTGGTCGGGCATTGCGGCGGGTCTCTCCCTCAGCTTTTCACTGCTCGCGCAGGCCGTTCTTTACGTGCATTTGCCGGATGCTCCCTGGCGCTTGCTCGTGACGAGCTTCGGCTATTCGGTCGGATTCTTGATGGTTGTTCTTTCGCGCCAGCAGCTCTTCACCGAAAACACCATCACAGTCGTGCTTCCGGTCATGAAGCAGTTCACCCTCAGCAATCTTGGCAAGCTCGCCAGACTTTGGAGCATTGTTTTCCTGGCCAATATGGTGGGGACCTTTTTCGCCGCGGTTTTCTGCAGCTTCACCCCCGTCCTGACGCCCGAGCTGCGCGCGGGAATGCTGGAGATCAGCCGTAACATGATGGAAAACGGCTGGAACGAAATGTTCTTCAAGGGCATTTCAGGCGGGTTTCTAGTTGCCGCGATGGTGTGGCTCGTTGCGAGCACGGCGACCGCTCAATTCCAGACAGTGACTTTGATGAGCTATCTCATCGCAGCCGGCGGCTTTACCCACATCGTTGCCGGGAGTGTCGAGGCCTTTATGCTTGTCGTGAACAACCAATTGAGCATCGGCGTCATGGCCGGCAGCTTCGTTGCACCCGTTCTGATGGGAAATATTGTCGGGGGAGCCGCCCTGTTCGCGCTCATCTCCTATGCTCAGGTCATGCGCGAAATATAATCTATGCGATTGCCCCTCCGCTGTAAGGCCGGCGCGCCCTGAGATTGGGCGAATTTCGGCGTCGGAACCAAATGAGCAAGATCGGCGTTATTTTGTCCTATAGCCAGAATGGGCGTTGACTAGGCGTGGCGTGGCGTATCCCGCCAGGGAGGTTCTCGGATGGATCTGACTCAGCTCAAGGTCAGACTTGACAGAAGATGGGGCGCTCCCTGTGGCCTGGATGTAATCGGAACTCGCCACAAACGGCGTGTCGTTCACAAGGGGAATGGTCTCGCGAAAGAGGGGCACGAAGGCACAAGCAAAGCCCGCGCCCAGGCGCTTGAAGTCTCGGCTCCCGCGAAAGCGGCCGAGGCATGAGTCCATAAGCTCATCATTCCATAAGCTCAGCCGCTAGAACGGAGAAGCGGTCACGCAAGCAGCTCCACTCGATGCGGAACGCTTCTGCAGCCGCCTGGGCTTCTGCAGGATAAGAACGGCTCACCGCTTCCGAGATTCAACTTAGCGTCGCCAGCAGCTCAACGCCAGCGGCCGCGATTGCGACCCCGCCGATCCTCAAAACCTGCCTCGCGCGCGAAGCGCCGAACATCATAATTCCCAATCCCATCGCGATGCCGACCAAATGCAAAAGCCCGGTGCCAAGGACAAATCCGAGGCCGTATTCGGTCGCCGACATTGTGTTCGCCATTTCAGAACCATGGGCATGCCCGTGAACAATTGCGAAAGCACCGACAAAGGCCATCGCCAACGTGACAGGCCATTGCCGTTGCGCAGCCACCGCCGCGCCCAGAGCGACGACCGATAAGGCGATGCCAAATTCGACATAGGGAAGCGGAATAGCTGCAACGCCAAGAGCCCCGCCCACCACCATCATCGACATGAATGTTAGTGGCACGGCCCAAAGCGCGCGACCGCCAAGACTGGCCGCGAACATGCCGACCGCAACCATTGCGAGAATATGATCGACGCCACTCAAGGGATGCATGAAACCATGCGCAAAGCCCGAGGTTGGACCGATTCCAACATGAGCGAAGGCTGAGGTTGGAAGCACCAGCCCCAGTGTCGCGAGTGCGACAAGAGAAACGTTCGACTTGGTTGTCATGGTCTGCCCTTTCTATGATCGCGGTGTGATGTTCCCACGGCGGCTGAGCGGGTCCGTTTCAAGAAAAGCAAATTGCCGCGCCAACGCGGCTTGCCGGCGGATCCAGCCGAACCAGTCATTCAGTCCTTCGCCGGTCCGCGCCGAAAGCTCGAAGGTTGTGGCATCGGCGTTCACCTCGCGCAAATTCGACAACGCCTGCGCCATTGAAAAGTCGACGTAGGGCAGGAGATCGATCTTGTTGAAGATGACAAGTTCGGCCGCCCGGAACATGTGCGGATATTTGAGAGGCTTGTCCTCGCCCTCTGTGACCGAAAATATGACGACTTTGGCTCGTTCGCCGAGATCAAACAGCGCTGGGCAGACGAGATTGCCGACGTTTTCGATAAAAAGCACCGCGCCTGAACCGGGCTTAAGCTCGCGAAGGCCCCGCGCCACCATTTCGGCATCGAGATGACATCCCGTCCCCGTGTTGACTTGCACGACTGGCGCACCCGCAGCGCGAATGCGCTCGCCGTCCTTAGCTGTTGCCTGGTCGCCTTCGATCACGAACAGAGGAAACTCGCTTGCCAACCCGGCGATGCTGCGCTCAAGCAGTGTAGTCTTGCCAGCCCCTGGAGAGCTGACGAGATTGAGCGCAAGAATCTCCCGCCCCGAAAGCCAGGCTCGAGTCTTTGCCGCGAGAGCATCATTCTTGGCGAGGATCCGCTGCTCGATGGTGATGGTTTCACCACCATGCCCGTGCTCGTGCTCGCGCAGCTCATGCGGGTGGCTATGCCGAGTTCCATCCGCATGGACATGTTCGTGCGGATCGCCTTGCCCAATCGGCACGTTATGATCGTGCTCATGCGAAGGGGCCGCTGCATGCCCGGTTTGCAAGTTTAGCACGGACGCCTTTACCTCGCCTTCGCAGCCGCACGTCGCACACATCAGGCAGCCTCCTCGAGCTCGATGCTCTTGATGTTCAATTCCTCTCCCGAGAGGCGCACGAAGTCGAGCGAGCCGCAAGGGCAAACCGTCGTGATCTCAGGCGTCCGGAATTCACTTCCGCATCCGCTGCAACGAGCAAGCGCATCGATCCTGCGGATTTCGAGAAACGCATCTTGCAGGCACGTTCCATTTGCGACTTCCGGAAAGCAGAAGGTGATGGCATCCGGCAGAACGCCGGATAATTCGCCGATCTCGATCGTCACACGATGCACGCGCCGGCCATTGGCGGCCTCTTCCGCGAGTTCAACGATGTTGCAGGTGATCGCGAGCTCGTGCATGGGGTTTCCTTCAACAGATGCGCGGCAATTGTTCGCCGACGAGCATATCGACGATGCGTTCGCCGCCAAAGACGGTGCGCATCGTGACTCGCCCCGGCTCGCCGTGGCGAACGCAGCCAATGGTAGTCGCATCCCGGCCAAGGGGATGCGCGCGCAGGGCATCGAGCGCGCGTGTGGATTGTTCCACCGGAACGACAGCCACGAACTTCCCTTCATTTGCGAGGTACAGAGGATCAAGACCCAAAATCTCGCAAAAGCCTCTCACCTCTTCCCGAATGGGCGTTTGGGTCTCGTCGATCTCAATGGAAACCTCGGCCGCTTCGGCGATCTCATTGAGCACGGTTGCAACACCGCCCCGCGTCGGGTCGCGCAGGAAACGCGTCGCAGGAGCTGCCGCCAAAAGACTTGCGACGAGATCATGGAGCGGCGCGCAATCGCTCGCTATCGGCGTCTCCAAAGCCATATCTCCCCGCGCACAAAGAATGGCGGCCCCATGATCGCCGAGGAACCCATTGACCAGAACAACGTCGCCTGGCCTCACATATTGTGCACCAAGCTCGATGCCCGCACTGATCACGCCCACGCCCGTCGTCGTGATGAAAATCTTGTCGCACGCCGCCTTGCTCACGACCTTGGTATCGCCGGTAATGATTTTGACCTCCGCCGCCGCGGCCGCGCCCGCCATTGAGCGGGCAATCTGCCGCAGGAGATCGACAGCTATCCCCTCTTCTATGATCACAGCGCAGGAGAGATAAAGCGGGAGTGCGCCACCCACGGCAAGGTCATTGACGGTCCCGCAGACCGCAAGCTTGCCGATGTCGCCGCCAGGGAAGATCAGAGGGTCGACAACGAAGGAGTCGGTCGTGAAGGCGAGCCGATCGCCGAAGCCGGCAAGCGCGGCAAGATCAAGCCTTGCCTGATCATCGAGGGGCGAGAGAAGCGGATTGTCGAAAGCCTCAACAAAGACGTCATCAATCAAATCCTTCATCGCCTTGCCGCCGCCGCCATGGGCGAGCGTCACCGTCGGCACATGCAATTTGCCGAGGGGCCGCGTCCGGATGCGAGGAACAAGATTCATGCCGCGCTCACCTCATCAGCAGGGCTATGCCGCTTCACACCCCCATATTGATAATAGGCGGAGCAGGCGCCTTCGGAGGAGACCATGAGCGCGCCGAGCGGCGTCTCCGGCGTGCAGGCAAGGCCAAAGACCTTGCATTGCCAAGGCTTGATAACACCCTTGAGGACCTCTCCGCACTGGCAGCATTTTGGATCGGCGATCTTGACATTGGGAACGCCGAATTTGCGCTCGGCATCGAAGCGCGCGTAAGCTTCCCGAATCTTTACGCCGGAATGGTCGATCGAGCCGAGCCCGCGCCATTCGAAGAATTCGCGCAGCTCGTAGACGCGCGCGACGGCCTGGAGCGCCGGAACGTTGCCCGCCTCCGGCACGATCCGCGCATATTGGTTCTCGATTTCGCAACGGCCTTCTTCGATCTGCTTCAACACCATCCAGATCGATTGCAAAATATCGAGCGGCTCGAATCCGGCGATGACCATGGGCTTGCGGTAAAATCGCGCGATGAACCCATAGGGAGCGGTGCCGACGACCATGGAGACATGGCCAGGACCGAGAAAACCATCGAGATGCAAGCCGGGACTGTCGAGGATCGCTTTGATCGTTGGAACGATGGTGATGTGATTACAGAAGACGGAAAAATTCGTGATCCCTTCCCGCTCCGCTTGCAGAACGGTGAGAGCGGTCGAGGGCATTGTCGTTTCAAATCCAATTCCGAAGAACACGACCTCGCGTTCGGGGGCCTTGCGTGCGAGCGCGAGCGCATCCATAGGAGAATAAACCATTCTGACATCGGCGCCGTTCGCCTTGGCCTGCAACAGACTTCCGCGCGAGCCGGGCACCCGCATCGCATCGCCGAAAGTTGTAAAGATCACCTCCGGCCGTTCGGCGATTGCCACGCAATCATCGACCCTGCCCATCGGCAAAACACAAACCGGACACCCAGGCCCATGAACAAGTTCGATCGCCTTCGGCAGCATGCCCTCGATGCCATAACGGAAGATCGAATGCGTGTGTCCGCCGCAGACCTCCATGATCTGGAGCGGCCGGCTTTCGTCAATCTTAAGGCCGCGAACGGTTTGCTCGATCGCCTTGCAAAGAATCTTGGCTTTGGCATGGTCGCGGTATTCGTCGACATATCTCATGCGGCCGCCTCCCTCCTCGCCGCAGACCCGCGGTCGTCCGCGAGCAGCGTGTGCACGAGATCCCACAGAATGTGATAGGCCGCGACATGGCACTCCTGGATGCGGTGAATCGAAGTCGTTGGAACGACAAGGCAATAGTCGCAGACACCCTCCGCCTTCATCTTGCCACCGTCGCCACCGGAAAGACCGATCGTCACAAGCTCCATCTCCTTGGCTTTGATGAAGGCCGCAATAAGATTGGACGAGTTGCCACTGGTGGAAAAGCCGATAAGTCCGTCGCCCTTCTTGCCTTGCGCAATGATTTGCCTGGCGAAGACATGCTCGAATCCGACGTCATTACCGACCGCCGAGATCATCGCAACGTCCGCCACGAGATTGATCGCAGCAAGCGCGGGGCGCCCCGCCGTGATTGGATGCACGAATTCAACCGCGACATGAGAGGCATCACAGCTCGAACCGCCGTTTCCCATCGAAAACATCCGGCCGCCGCGCCGATAGACGCCAGCGAGAGCCTTGGCCGCCGCAACGAGGATCAGCGCTTGATCGCCGAAAAATCGCCCATTCGTGTCGCGCGATTCCTGCGCCTTTTCCGCGACCGAATGCAGCAACGCGGCATCGAGTGTTCCCGGATCCTGCGGCTTGCCGTAGAGAAAGGGATAGAGTCCTCTGAGTTCGTTTTCGCTGCTCATGGGGCAAGCTCCGCATCGGCATCGCGCATGCTTTCGAGTTCACGCTGCATTTCCCCAAGCTCATGGAGGATTTTGAGGGTCTCGGCTGCCTCCGCTTCGTTGATGCGGCTCATTGCAAATCCGACATGGACCAAAACCCAGTCGCCGACGCAGCTTTCAAGGGGGTGTTCCTCGTCCACGATGCAACAAAGATTGATCTGCCTGCGTACCCCGCAGACATCGACTGTCGCCAGCATATTCTCGGCATCATCGATTTTCGTAATGCACCCTGGAATTCCGAGACACATGGCTAGGCCCTCAAGGTTCCAGTCTCGTTCATGTCGATGAGACGAGCGGCACCGATCGCTGCCTGGCCGAGCGAGAGGCCTCCGTCATTAGCGGGAACGTCAGCATGGGAAAGCACGACGAAACCGGCGTTTTCGAGCGCCGCGGCGACGCCCTCAAACAGAACTTTATTTTGGAAGCAGCCGCCAGACAAGGCAACCGTTTCAAAGCGTGATCCAGTCGCCGCGCGCCCCCTCAATATTTTTGCCGTTTCAACGAGCCCTTCAGCCAGGCCGCTGTGAAAGCGGGCAGCGATGATTTCCGCTGGAGTGCCGCGGCCAAGATCGCGCAAAATCGCATCCCACATGGGCGCCGGATCGATCTGAACAAGGCCGCAATTTGCAGAGCCCGACGTCCTCACCTGGTAGGGGCTAGGCTTATGATCGGGATGTTGTGAGAACCCAGTGCGGGCGAGAGCCTCAAGACATGCCGCCGCTTCACCTTCATAGGCTTGGCATTCGCGGCACAGTCCCAGCGCTGCCGCAACAGCATCGAAAAGCCGTCCACATGAAGACGCCTCCGGCGCATTGATTCCTTTCTCGATCATGCAATCGAGAAGGGCGCGCGGCTTGCCCTTCAAATAAGAGTAAAGCTCGGATCCGGCCAAGCGGGTCGCGAAGGCCTCCCAACCCATGGCGCTGAGGATGTGAGCGTAAAGATTCCGCCAAGGCTCGCGCACGGCCTGCGCACCGCCTAGCATGGCAATTGGCTTCAACGTTGCGAGCCGCTCGTAGCGGCGGTAGTTGGCGAGCATGAATTCGCCACCCCATAGGGTACCGTCATCGCCCCATCCTAATCCGTCCAGCACGATCCCAAGGGCAGGCGGCGCACAAAGAGGATAGCCGTTCTCGGCAAGGCAAGCGGCAATATGGGCATGATGATGCTGGGCCTCGATGAGAGCCAAATCCCGCCTGCGGGCCTCCTCGCGCGCGAACTTCGCGGAAAGATATTCGGGATGCCGGTCAATGACGAGCGCCGTCGGCCTATGGCCGAACAGCCTGCTATAGAATGAAAGATTTTTCTGGTAATCCTTAAAGGTCGCGGCACATTCGAGATCGCCTTGGTGCTGCGAGAGGATCGCTTGACCATCCTTGAGGAGGCAGAACGTCGCCTTGAGCTCGCCGCCCATCGCGAGAAGCTCTGGCGCCCCCTCAAATCCCGCAGGAAGCGGGACAGGAGCCGGTGCAAATCCGCGTGCCCGGCGTAACACACGTGTCCTCCCGCCGAGGACGCGCACAACCGAATCGTCAACCCTATTCGCGATATCTCGGTTATGCATGAGCGCATAGGAAGCAATGCCCCCAAGCCGCGTACAAACGTCACGATCTTCGGTAACCTGCGGTTCGTCGGAAAGATTGCCGCTTGTCATCACAAGCGGCTCCGTCATGCCTTGCATGATCAAAAGATGCAGGGGTGTCGTTGGGAGCATAAATCCCAGCGTGTCGAGCCCTGGAGCCACCGCGCCGGGGAGATATTCGGGGCCTGCGGCACGCAACAAAACAATCGGCGCCCGCGGTGAGGTGAGCTCACGCTCTTCTTGCGCGCTTAGGCTGCAATAACGACGAACGACATTGATGTCCCGCGCCATGAGTGCGAATGGTTTGCGATCCCGCTTCTTCGACCGGCGCAGACGTTCAACACTATTAGAGGAGGTTGCATCGCAAGCCAGCTGATAGCCGCCAAGGCCCTTGACCGCGATGATTTCTCCGCTCGCGAGCAGGTTGCGGGCGGCATTTATGACGTCTTGGGTCTCACCTTGCAGCACACCACCGTCGATTCGTGCCAATGTCAACGCAGGTCCGCAAACCGGACAGGCCGTCGCCTCCGCATGGAAGCGGCGATCGGCCGGATTCTGATACTCCGCCCGGCAAGCCTCGCAAAGCGGGAATTTCGACATTGTGGTTGCTGCGCGGTCGTAGGGAATATCAGTCGTGATGCTTAGGCGAGGTCCACAATGGGTGCAGTTTGTGAAAGCATAGCAATGGCGCCGCGTCCCGGAGCTCAAAACTTCTTCCCGGCAGGCCTCGCAAATCGCGGCGTCCGGCGCAACCTGCGTGTGGGGTGTCCCGCCGGTGCTCTCCACGATGCGAAACTCGTTTGCCAATTCACCGGCGTAAGGGCGGGACTCAACGCAATCAATGCGGGCAAGAGGCGGCAGCTTCTGCTGAAGGCGCTCGATAAAAGTGTCCATTTTCGAACGCTTGCCGCTAATGCGGATCAGCACGCCTTCGGCATCATTGAGAACCTCGCCGGCGAGATCAAGCTCCCGTGCGAACCGCCACACGGTCGGGCGAAATCCGACACCCTGCACCCGCCCGCGCACGCGAAGCTCAGTCGCCTCCAATGGTTCTTCGGCAATGGACATCAACAGCCGAGCCTCATCACATCATGCTGATCTTGATATAGCGGTAAATATCCCTTGCGTTCACCGCGACCAACAGCACGACCAGCACGAAAATAATGATCCAGAAAATAGCCCATCCACTCATGACCTCGCTCCTAGCTCAACCGGCTGAGGAAGCCGTGTTTTCCCGGCTTCCGCTTTGATGAGTTGATCAATCAATTCTTCAACGGTGCCGACCGCGATTTGCACAGCAGTTGCGACAGGCGCGCTGAGGCCAAGTAACCCCTCTTCGCCTCCAAAAGTCAGAGGTTCGCAAGCGACCAGAAAAATCTGCCTGCACGTTCCGCCGAGAGCGGACACCAAACGGATCACCTTCGCCGGCTCGAGCTCATGCGGCGAGAGCATGAGGTCGTCGCCGGATGGGGGCGCGCAAGCCATCTCCGAGAGATCGACAACCGAAATCGTACCAGGGTATTCGCCTCGTTGCGCCGCGTCCACCAGCACCGCAGCACTATAGTTCTCCAGTAAGGCATAGGTCAGATCAATTCCACGGATCCCAAAATCGATGACCTCCACTTCGCGCGGAAGCGGCCGTTGCGACAGAGCGCCGACCACCTCGACCCCGAAAGCATCGTCGCCGTTGAAGATATTGCCGATGCCGGCAACGAGGATGGGCATCATTGCGGCACCTCCAAGCCAAGCGGTTCGATTTCTTCCTGCGAAAAATAGAAGCGGTGGCCCGGGAAGCCGGCGGCTCCCAAATCTCTACCTGGATCATCGATCAGCGTCACCGCCACATGAACCCGATCTTCGAAATCCCGCTCGATGGCCTCGACGACGGCGACCTTGTCCTTGAGGGCAAGGTCCATGATGTCACCGCAAGCCTTGGGCCGCAGGCGAACATGAACTCCGACGGCAAGGCGCGGCGGCCCACCCCTTGGCAATGCGGGCTGTGACCCTTCCTCCGGCGTGGCTGAATCACGCACCGGAGATGCAGGTGCCCGCATCGTGGCGTGCAACCTCGTCAACTCCGCCGGAGTCAGCGCCTCCGTGCGGAGCAGCAACGCCCGCGCCCGCGCGTCCGCAGCGGCCATTTCGCGCTTTTCATCATCCGTCATCGCAAGAATGCGCAAGGTGAGGATTTCGTCAATCTCGGTTCCATCGAAGAGATCGCCCGGACTCTCAGGCGCGATGGCGGGATAATCGTAAAGGATGATCGGCGAGGACAAGAGCGCGTCCTTCTCGCCTTCCTCGCCGATCAGCACCGGCCAGGTGCCGCGATTCTCACAAGTGGCCGCTTCCTCGCGCAGCTCTTGCGGCGGATCAAGCAACGAAATGAATTCACCATTGCGGATATTCAAGATCATGTGAGTCGACGCAAAAGCGCGCGGCTGCGCAACATTGCGGCTGGCGAGTTCCTCCGCCGTGAGCGGCGTCTCATTGGCGATTCTCACCGTCAGCCGGAACACGTCATGCGCAACTTGCTCAGCCGCTATTTCAACGGAGCCTTGGATCGTCAGGGCGGTACGGACGGAAACGCCCACGATTGTGCCCGCCTGGTCACGAATCGGATCGAGCCCTCGCTCGCCCTCGAACTCGAAGACGATCGGCCTTGGTGAGAGACACAAATCCTGCACGGACAAATCCGGAATCACGATCTCGCGTTCGATCGCCTCCTCACACGGCAGATAGCGGACGCCGTCAACCTCCATCAATGGCACGATGTCGTATGCGACCTCATCATTCGTCGGAAGGCTCGCAGATGGAGCCGCCAGTCTCCCGATCTCCCGCAACAAAGGATGGAGGAAGCGGATATGGATGCCGACTTCTGCGCCCTTAGCAGCGTAGAACAGCGCCTGTGTCTGCATTTCGCAGGCGTCGCCACTGCCCGCGCCGAAAGCGCGCGGAAAGAGCCCGCCGAAAGTCCAGCGCTGGCGATTTTTGATCGACGACGGTCGATAAGGGTAGAGCATATAACCCTCATAAAGTAGCGCCTCGATGACGGCCTTGATCCGCGTGATATTCATTGGGGCGTGCTCGCCATGCTGGTCTCGATCAATTGCTCGATCGCCTGCTCAAAGGTCAGCAAGCCCATCTGGCGCTTATAGCGATAAAGCTCCTCGAATGTATCCCGGCGCAAGCAGAGCCAGGCGCTCTGCGGATAATAGTGCTCCATCATCGCGCGCCATACGGAGACAAGCAGCCGAAACGAGTTCTCCTTGGCCCAGGGAATCTGGGCGATCTGCAGCTGTCCATCCGCTTCGCGATAGAATACCGAGCCGCTGTAAAGGAGGGTGAGAGGAACCTCCCCGTCTTCCAGGCCGTAGAAATATTTGGTCGCGGCAATGTTGAAATCATAACTGCACGGCACGGGCAGGTCGATGACGCATTCATGGTCGAAAGCGGGAACAGACACGCTTGTATGCGTCCATAGAAGGCTTCGGAGGGTTTGTCCCCATCGCTGCGGCTCACCGAAAAGCTCGCCAAGCCTCTCGCGCTCCGGCGCCGCGTAGGAGCGTTGCGCTGGCACGATCCGGATCTGGCAATTGAGCATGATGTTGAGGACCGAAAGGACCGGCGTCTGATTGGTCACCCGCAACGCCAGCAGAAGCAGCGGCGATGCCGCATATTGCTCGGGGCGCGCGCCTTCGATGGCAAAGTCAAGATCAATCATGGAGCATATCTTCCGCTGGGAGCAACGCCGCCTCGCGCAGTCGAGCGAAAAAGCCCGCAATCGCATCCCAGGCTTCGGAGCCGCCGGAAAGGCCATGCCAGCGAGTGCGGATCAGTCCGATCAACGAGTAGCAGCGGTCGATCGACACACGATAATATTCGCGCGCGCCATTTGTCCGGTTGACGAGCAGGGCCTCGGTGTCGGGTTGCAGATTGGCAAGGGAAGGATTTGCCGAAAGCAGCCGAGACCAGATCTCCGGATTGAGCCGCGATTCCGTCGCGCCTGCGGGGCTCGGATAGATGGCGATGGGCCGCTTTTCGAAGGTGCTTTGAAAGACAAATACCATGTCGATAGGCACCTGCAACATTTCCCATTCCGCGTCTGTCAGTTTGAAGCCATCAAGCACATCGACACGCGACTCGATCACGCGAAACCGCTCGCTCGTCCCAAGCGTAAGAACGCACTGCCGGCAAGCACAAAAAAACCGGCGGGTTTTAAGCTCGATCATATGGGCATGGCGGGGAGCGATCTCGGCGTGGCAGAGATCGCAATGCTCTGCGCTTTGGCGATTGATAAATCGCCGCAACCTTGCGACCCAGTTGTGAGACAGCACCATTGTCCCTCGCCTCCCATGGAGAGACTTGCACGCGAAACGCCTAACTCTCCAGCGCCGCGGCCCGCATTGCTTCGCCGCTTTCCAATCCCTCGATCAAAATATCGTCGAGGTCAGGCGCGGCATTGATCAGGACGTCTTCGACCTCCCGCCGGAGCGCATTAATATCCTCGGCCGTCCCATTCTTGTGAACATGAACGCGAGCCGACGCGGACGCAACGCCAAGGAGGTCAACGTGAAATCCGCGCGCCGCCCATTCCAAATTCATGCGATCGAGGATCTCGCGCAAGCGAACTTCCGGATCTTGCGGATGGAGACCATGCAGAAGCAAAACAGCGCCGATGTAAGGGTCGGCGATCATCTTTTCCGTCAATGCCCCGCCGTCCGGCGCGCTGGCAACGACCGAGGTCAATCGGGCCAGCGCAAGACCATGAAGATCGAGCACCAATTCAAGCAGTTCGCGTGCGGCCTCTGAGGCATTCGGGCTCGAAGCGCTGCCGAGGGCCGCGGTGAGATCCTCGAGACGGCGCAACGTCTTTTCGAGCGTTGCCGTGTCCTGTCTTGCTCCATTGATCATGACGGGTCCTAACGCCCAACACCAAACATCGGCGAATGGACGGTCTTGATCGTCTTTCCACCCCCCACATACATGTGGACGCCGCAAGGCAGGCAGGGATCGAAGCTGCGAACCGCCCGCATGATGTCGATACCTTTGAATTTATCGGGACCGTTCTCCTCGAAGATCGGGGTGTTTTGGATCGCGTCCTCATAGGGGCCGGGCGTGCCATAGATATCGCGCGGCGTCGCGTTCCAGGGCGTCGGCGGATAGGGGTGATAGTTAGCGATCTTGCCGCCGCGAATGACGAGATGATGGGAGAGGACGCCGCGGACCGCTTCATGGAAACCGCAGCCGATCGCCTCATCCGGGACTTTGAACTCCGTCCAGGTCTTGGTGCGGCCAGCTTGGACTTCGGCCAGGGCCTTCTCAACAAAATGATAGGCTGCGGCAGCGCAATAGGCTTGGAAATAGGTGCGCGCCCGGTCGCGCTCGATGGCATTGCTCCACTTCGGGATCCGCCATTCAAATTCCTTTTCCGGTTTGAGGGCGGTTTTCGGCAAATAGATCTTCACGCTTTGTCCAGTCGCCTTGACATAGCCAAGATCAACGAGGCCTGCGAGCGCGGTTGCCCACAATCTGGCGAATGCCCCGCCGCCGGTGTCGAGCGGAAGATGATCGCCCGTGCGGTTATCGAGCCAGCGCGGGCACATGACCCAGGAATATTTGCCGTTGAAATCGCGCTTCTGCGGGCGCGGAATGGTTGTTTGATTCCAAGGGTGTTTGGGATCGACAGGGTTGCCGAGCGGATCTTGCTTCACAAAAATCTCGCAATTATCCCAATCATCGTAGAACGAGTGCCCAAGTAGGATACGCATCTGCAGATTGATGTCGACGAGATCGTTCGTCACCAACTCTCCATCGACGACGACGCCAGGCGTGACAAACATCGCCCGGCCCCAGTCTGTCATGGTCTGATAGCGGTAGTCGCACTTATCAGGATCTTGAAAGGCACCCCAGCAGCCGAGCAAAACACGCCGGCGGCCCACTTCCTCATAGCCTGGCAGCGCCTCGTAGAAGAAATCAAAGAGATCATCGTGCAACGGCACGCATTTCTTCATGAACTCGGCATAGCGGACGAGCCGGGTCAGATATTCCGTGAACAACTGAACCGAGGGAACAGTGCCAACACCGCCAGGATAGAGAGTCGAAGGATGGACGTGACGCCCCTCCATAAGGCTGAACATCTCGCGCGTATAGCGGCTGACGATCAAAGTCTCGCGGTAGAACTCACCGCTGAAGGGGTTGAGAGCCGTCATAATGTCGGCGATCGTGCGATAGCCATGATCGTCGGCATGCGGGGCAGCCGTCGTCTGGGCTTTCTCCCAGACGCTTGGATTAGTTTCCTTGACCATCTGCTCGCAAAAATCAACGCCCACCAGATTGTCCTGGAAGATGTTGTGATCAAACATATATTCGGCGGCCTCGCCGAGATTGATGATCCATTCCGCAAGCGCTGGCGGCTTGATGCCGTAAGCCATGTTCTGGGCATAGACCGAGCAAGTGGCATGGTTATCGCCGCAGATGCCGCAGATCCGGCTCGTGATAAAATGGGAATCGCGGGGATCTTTACCTTTCATGAAGATGCTATACCCGCGGAAAATCGAGGACGTGCTGTGGCACTCCGCAACATGCCGGTTCTCGAAATCGATCTTGGTAAAAATGCCGAGACTGCCGACGATACGCGTAATCGGATCCCAGTTCATCTCAACGAGTGTGCGTGGCGACCCCGTTGGGCCCGTGCTTGCACGCCCTAGTGTGCCAATGTCGGCCATGGGTTCTTCCTAACGTTTCAGAGAGGATGGGTCTTGTCTGGCCTGTTTGGATCGTAGCCGGTCGTATATTCGGCACGCGTGTTGCGCCATTTCGGCTCTTTGTTGAGGGTGTGGTTGGTTAGCTTGCGCAGATTGCGGATAAGGGTACCGTAAGGCTTGACCAGAAATGACGAAAACCTGCCGCCGGGCGGCTCATCCATGAAGGGCATGAATTTGTCCGGAAATCCCGGCATCGTGCAGCCGATGCAAATGCCGCCGACATTGGGGCATCCGCCCATCCCTGCAATCCAGCCGCGCTTTGGTACGTTGCATTGGACGACCGGGCCCCAGCATCCGACCTTCACCAAACATTTGCGGGAGCCATATTCCTCTGCGAAATCCGCCTCCTCGTAATAGGCGGCACGATCGCAACCCTCATGGACCGTAGGCCCAAAAAGCCAGCTCGGACGCCCATGGTGGTCGACGGGAATCATAGGGGCCAATCCGGCAAGCTGGCGGAGAAGATAGAGCACCGTCTCCATAAAATTGTCGGGTTGCACCGGACAGCCCGGCACATTCACGATCGGCAAACCAGCCTTCGATTTCCAGTCGGCCCCAAGAAAATCCTGCAGCCCCATGCAGCCGGTCGGATTGCCTTTCATCGCGTGAATGCCACCGTAAGTGGCGCATGTTCCGGCCCCGATGACGGCAAGAGCTTTGGGGGCCAAGCGGCTGATCCAATCGGCCGTTCTGATCGGTTGTCCGGTCCGCGGATCGGTGCCGACCGCCGCCCAATACCCTTCTCCACTGAGCTTCTCATTGGGGATCGAGCCTTCTACCACGAGCACGAAATTTGTGAGCTCACCCCGCTCAGCCTGATAGAAGGGTTTCATAAAGTCATCGCCGACGTCATAAGCGAGGACGGGATTGTGGAGGTGCACCTTCGGGAGACCTGGCACCGCACCGAGCAGCACATCCTCGATGCTTGGTTCACTCGCCGCCGTAATCGAAACAGAATCGCCGTCGCAGCCAAGACCGGCTGTGATCCAGAGGATGTGGACTTCTGCTAATTCGGGTTGATGCTGAGTTTTGCGGCCATAAGGTACAGCTGCGGCGTCCATGAACACGCCTCCTAGCCAACTGTCGGAATCCGACTGATTGTCCCCGGCCCGGGCAAAGCCGCAGGTGAACTCTGTAAAAAATCTCTCGCGCCTCGAATGGTTCCGGCGGGGGATTAAATTAATTTTCCAATACAAAGCCGCTCACTAGTAACCCCTCGCTCGAATTTCCTTTGCGATATTCGAGCTGCACTGCTGAGGTTAAGTCAGAGAATTTCCCGGAGTCCGAAAAAGGTGCTCCGAGCCTCGGGGCACCGGCCGTTACCGCAATGAGATTGACACTTACCGGTCTTGGCCAATGTGTCGAACTTCGCATCAACTGAGAATCATCAGTTTTGAAAGCGGGAGAGCACAACGAATGAGCGAGGCAATCGCGGGGCGCGCCCCCGTACGGCGGCGGGAGGATTACGCCATTGTTGAAGGATCACAAGGGCCGCGCCGCGATTTCAGGATTACCGTCGGACTGCGGGAGGGCTGGGACGCTGAGGGCCGGGTTTATGATGTTTCCGAGGCCGTGCGCACGGCACGCGCTTGGATGAAGCGGCGAGTTAGTGCCGGCCTGCCGGCACTGTCTGGCATGTTCGCCCGTGCCGAGGTCACTTATGCCTGGCCCCTTCCCGATGGCTCGGCGGGCTCCGATCGTGAACCCGTCGCGGTCTTCACCGGCGAGGCTGTGCATGCCTATCTTGGAGATCTGCCAGATGACGCCATCGAGGCCATGTTGAACGAGCTGGCGGGCGAGCTTGGTGCGGCCTTGGGCCAGGAACGGATTTATGTCGCCTTCTGCAACCGGACCTGGATTCTCGATGCTGGCGAGCGGCGAGCCTAGCGCCGACACGGAGCTTTTATCGAAAGCCGCGGTACGGCGATTTGCCCTCCAGAGGATAGTGGGTGAGTGTTAAATTTGCCGCGGCCGCAGACCGCGCCTGGTTGTCGCTGTAGCGGTGGCGAACAAGTCGAATGTCCAGCCACCTCCGGACGCGCGGCCGGGCAATAAGCCGCCCTGCGGCATTGACGGTGCCGTACCCGAGGGTCTATTTTGCAATTGGGGATGGAGTTCCCCATTGACCGCCAGACGGCTGATAACTCCTGCCTTTGACCCAGCTTCGTGAGCGCGCTCACAGCAAGGCGGAGTTTTGCCGATGTTTAATTCCCCTTCAGATCCAAATCCGGCGACTTTCGCTGACCTGCTGCCGGCCTCCTCGTGCAAAAGGTCATGAAGGCCGAGCACGTGACGGAACATCAGCCGAATGAGTTGATCGGCGGGCGAGACGCCTGACCAGAAGTTAAACAGCCTATCCACGAGAGGAGGAATCGGGATGCAAGAGGAAGATGAATCTTTAGAAGCCAAAATTGCGGCGAGGGATAAGCGCCAGGCTGCGGTGTTTTGGTGGATTCTGATAGCCATGCGCTTGGTCATTCCGCTCTATGTGGTCTATGCAATTTATCTGTATTGGACTCTTCCACGTAGCGCTTACTTGGCAGGTGGCTTTTAAAGCATGGGAGGACGTTCGATCAGCTTTTCGTAGAACGGGTTTACGCCGGTAAAGCATAGTCCGTCTGCGCGGAATCTCTATCGTCCAAGCCTACGCCTTCTCTTCCTAGTGGCGTCGCCTCCAGCGGCGGCCGGATCGTGTTGCGATCCTTCGGCCCTTGTCGTGTGTACGAGTGACGAGTTTGAAAAGGTAGACCGCCGATGAAAACATCAAGGATGTTTTTTTTGTCCGTTCCCATGCTTGTCGCAGGGTCTATCGCGCTATTTGGATGCGGTCAAAGTTCTAGCAATCGTACCAATATATCCTATCGACCGGTCGGCATGTGCAAGGGCTATGAAACAGCAACGGGCCTCATAGCCGCTGGGGCAAACAAAGGCTTTGTTGTCTTCAAAATCGAATCCGTGGACAATACAAAATACGATAGCAGGTTCACTTTCGCGCCGGAGCGGCTTTTTGTGAACCAATCCCCGCCGGTACTCGCGGCAGGAAGCGCGAATCGCCGCTTCGTGCATTCAGATCCGAGATTCGCCCAAACCATGGGCTTTGCGAGTATCCCGGAAACCACACTCGCGGCGGGCGAAAAACGCGACATCAATAGTGTTGTTTTTATTCCCCTTGCTATAAGTAACCCAAACGGGGGAGCCGAAGCCAATCAGTTCAGTTTCGAGCTTGCGTATGACACTGGGGCCGGGGAGCGCGACGACCAGCAAAACGTAAATGAAGGCATAGTCCTCACCATGACAAACCCGCCTGATGCGAAATGGTCGGTGGTTGAGAATTGCAAAGACCTGTCGCTCAAATAACCATTGCCGAAGAGGCGAGAAACATTCTTGATGTAGGCTTGCGCGGTGGAAACAGATCTTCGCTACGCCCATTTCGCGGGCTTCCGGAATTTCAGGACGACCTTGAAGAACTTCGCCGCGCTTCAGAAAATCGCGCAGCGCCTCCCGACAGCGATCGCAATGATCCTATTCATGGCAGGCTTGCCGGTCCGTGCCGAACCCGAAGACTTGCACGCAAGAGGGGCATACCTTGCTATGATCACCGGCTGCGTCGGATGCCACTCGCCGCGGACGGACGAAGGAAACGTGCTAGGCGAACGGCTCCTGACGGGCGGCAATCATCCGATCGCCGCCGGGGCTTTGGGACGACTCTACCCGCCTAACATTACACCCGATCTACAAACGGGGATCGGCAGCTGGAGTGCCGATGAGATCATCAACGCCCTGAAGGAAGGGCGCACGCCTGACGGCCGCATCCTTTCGTCCGCGATGCCGTGGCGATCGCAGTTTAACAAATTGGAAGACACGGACGCTGAGGCGATCGCGATCTATCTGAAATCCTTGCCGCCCGTCGCCAATCGCGTTCCGCCACCAATCCCCGCGGCGGTCCCGTCCCCTGTGCATCCGGTGCAGTAGCACCTCCTGCAGGAAGACATGTGAGGCGGCTAATCCTTGCTCTTCCGGGGCAGCCGCTTGGCCGATTGCGCATATTCAACGGTGTATTGATCGAGGTCCCAGACATCCCGGCGTAATTGCTCAAGCGCAAAGGAAAGGGCAAAGAACCGTTCGAGAGCGCCGTCTGGAAGCGCGCGTGTGAGCCCTTCTTGGCGGAGGGCGGCGGCCTCCGCTGCATAGCTGTCGAAGGCCGCATCGACGGCATCAAGCGCCGCCGGTGCCGAACAACGCCGCGCGACGAGGGCCGCGCCGCTCCCCTGCAAATAAGCGGTTGCGGTTTCGGCGATGCGTTCAAGAGGACTGGCGAGCCGTGTTGCCAGCGATTCGGGAAGCGGGACGACGGCAGCCCGTCCGATCATGACAAAGTCATGCCGCAGCCGAAGCAATTTGCGCAAGAGCGGCGCCAGATCGGGGGTGGAGGCAAAATAGGCCATCCGCTCGCGTGTGGCCTCGGCTTGGATGCTGTCCAATCGCGCAAGGGTCTGGCCGATCTTGCGCTGCCTTTGCAGAACATTGGCCTGATCGACCTTGTGCGTGAATGCCCCGAGGAGATCGGGCAAGAGCTCCGCCATAAGATCGAGCGCGCTGGTGGCTGCCCCCATGACGAGCCCATGAGCACGCTCCGGAAATACCAGCAGCGAGACGGCGAGCCCAACGATGCCGCCGATCGCGACTTCGAGCACGCGATAAAGAGCCGAACCGAGCGGACCGGCATGGGTGACGGATGAGCCGATCACCACGATCACTGCTGTGAACGGCCCAACTCGGAAGCTCGGATTTATGGCCGCGAGAAGCGCGAGCGGCGCGACCGCAATCGCGAGCGCCGCCAAAAGCCAAAGCTCGCCGCTGCCTGGGACCAGCATGGCGATCATGCCGCCATAAACTGCGCCGCCAAGAGTGCCCACGAGATATTCGATGGTCGCCTTGAGGGACGCACCGACACTGAGTTGCGTCACGACGACAGCGGTCAGGACGGCCCATAAGCCGCCAAAGGGAATGTTCAAAGAACGTCCAAGGACGAAGCTCAACATCGCAGCCACCGTGACTCTCAAGCACAGTCGCAATTGCGGCCTCATGTCTCGAATCTGAATGCGAATTGAGGTCCAAGTCACTTTCATGGAATTCTCGCTCGGGACCGAGTACCGCCAATCCGGCTGTGTCGTGGCAGACGAACATAAGGAGACGTCGACTGCGGGACCTTTACGCCGCGGCAATGTCGTCAAGGCCTCAGGACCTGCGAGCCCCGCGCGGGAGGCATCCGCCGCATCCTTCCGATGCTATGAGACTGTTGGAAAAGAGACTGCGGTCTCCGATTGGCTACAGGGAGCAGAGGGGCTCTGCATCCATCCCGCAGCTTGCGTCAAGCTCGCGGCTCGCCCGGCACAGCGACGCTGCGGGGATTGTGTCGCCCAAAGCCTCGCTGATGATTGTCCTCAAGGTCGCAATGCAGCGCCCGCAATTCGGACTGCAGCCTAGACATTTGTAGACCGCACCGGGGGTCCGCGGGCAGGTCTCGCTGTTGATCACATCCCGGATTTCGGCGTCGGTCAGGACGTTGCAAGAACATACGATCATAAGGCACCGGCCGGAGAGCTTATTGGCGAACGCTTTCTACCTTACAGCTAAATAGTTCACAAGAGGAGAATCGTAGATTACAAAGATTCCAAAATAACAGTATGACGCTTCCAGCTTAGATTTGCTCAAAACTACTCACGGCAAGGCGTAATCATGACCCTTTCCAATCCGCCACTCGGCTGATAAGGCCTCGTCTCGCCAACCGCATGGGTGCGCCACGCCGCTGACTTGCATCCGCCCATGCCCTATCTCTCATATGGCGTACAGGTGAAAAGGTGCAAGTTTGAAGCCACTCAGCCGCCCATGACGAATCATTTTTTTCAAAAGATCCACGATGCGACGCGCGGCCGGGAGGACCGGACGTTCCTTGAAACACCGGCGGGCGTTTGCTGGACTTATTCCGATCTCACCGCGCTGTCCGCACGCTATGCCGCCGCGCTCCTTGAACTTGGCCTTGAACCCGGCGACCGGGTCGCCGTGCAGGTCGAGAAATCGCCCGAAGCCCTGATGCTCTATCTTGGAGCGATCCGTGCCGGGGCCGTCTTTCTCCCTTTGAACACAGCTTACACAGAGGCCGAGGTCGCCTATTTTCTTGGCGACGCCGAACCCAACATCCTCGTCTGCGATCCGGCGCGGCGCGCGCAACTCGCGCCCGTCGCGGCAAGGGCGGGCGTGCGCTCGCTTGTCACGCTCGGCGCGGAGGGTCAAGGCTCGCTGGCGGACCTCAGCAAAGCTTCGGACTCCCATTTCAAGGATGCCCCGCGCGCGCCGGACGATCTTGCCGCCATTCTCTACACATCCGGCACGACGGGCCGCTCGAAAGGCGCCATGCTGACCCATGGCAATCTTGCCTCAAACGCGGAGGTGCTGGCTGCCTACTGGCGCTTCTCGCCGGACGACGTGTTGCTCCACGCGCTTCCGATCTATCACACGCATGGGCTCTTCGTGGCGGTCAACACCCTGCTTTTGAGCGGCGGCAAGATCCTCTTTCTTCCGAAATTCGATCCGGACCTTTGCCTTGCGCTAATGCCGCGCGCGACCGCGATGATGGGCGTTCCCACATACTATACGCGGCTTCTTGGCCATGAGACTCTGTCGCGGGAGGCGCTCGCCCATATGCGGCTTTTCATCTCCGGCTCCGCCCCCCTCCTCGAAGAAACCCACCGCGCCTTCCTCGAACGGACCGGACACGTCATCCTCGAACGCTACGGGATGACTGAGATCAACATGGCAACCTCCAACCCCTATGACGGCGCGCGTAAGGCTGGAACCGTGGGCCCACCCTTGCCCGGCGTTGCGCTGCGCATCGTGGCTCCTGAAACCGGAGAGGGCTTGCCCCAGGAAGAAACGGGCGTCATCGAGGTCAAGGGGCCGAATGTTTTCAAAGGCTATTGGCGCAATCCTGAAAAAACCGCGCAAGAATTCCGCGACGACGGCTTTTTCATCACCGGCGATCTCGGCAGGATCGGCGCCGACGGCTATGTGCAGATCATCGGACGCGCCAAGGATCTCATCATCTCGGGAGGTCTCAACGTCTATCCCAAGGAGGTCGAGGCTGAAATCGACGCGCTCGAAGGCGTGGCCGAGAGCGCCGTTGTCGGCCTGCCGCACAGCGATTTTGGCGAAGCGGTCACGGCCTTCCTCGTGCTTCGGCCTGGTGCATCTCTCAATGAGCAGGCCGTGCACGACGCGCTCGCAAAAAACCTCGCCAAATTCAAATTGCCCAAGCGAGTCATCTTCCTCGACGAGCTGCCGCGCAATGCGATGGGCAAGGTGCAGAAGAATGTTTTGCGCGAGAGATTTGGGGATTTGTTTGCGGCCTAGCTGCGCGATTATAGGAATTTTTGCTGCAAGTCAGTTCACGCTGCGGCGTTTGATGTTGACGGTTTTAGACCCTGTTTTTAAATGCCCCGCCCTCATCCCTGAGGAGGCCTGAAAGGCCGTCTCGAAGGATAAGCCGCGCGGCTCCTGGAGCGCCCTCGCCCTTCGGGCTCTCCGAGCCCTCCTCGGGTGGGGGCTACAGTTCTGTTCCGGGTTTTGAAACAGGCTCTTTGGCGACTTGGTGGAATTCGAGCGCGAATTGATCGGCGCGCGGACGGAGGGGCGAGCGCGGGCCGTGGCGAACGGCGTCAGGCTTGACCGAAAGCCGGTGCTCACCCATCGTCAGGAGCAAGAGGCAATCAAGCTTGTAAAATCTGGTAGGAAGACGCTTGGCGAGATTGCCCGCTCGTAGAATGTGAGCGTTGGACGATTTCGAGGCTATAGCGCGCATGGCTTGGCAGGATTTTACTCTCAAATTGGCGCATCTCATTCTAGTCGAGACGCCCGCTGCAATAGCTTGGCCTGTCGTAGTTTGGCTGATCTGGCGCACGCACAGAGATCAGGTCCGCGACTTTCTCATCCGACTTATCAGGATCGGGCCAACCGGCGCAGAAGCCGTGCCACCACAGCAGCAGGCGGCGCCTTCCATTGAAGGGACGCTTGCGATTCCTGGGATTGCCAGCGGCGAGGCGTTTGGAGTGTCGCGGGTCGAGGGCAGGATTGTTGCAACTGAAGCCAGTGATACAGCTTCGATGGTAGGTCATGTAGCGACCCCTCGCACGTCGCCAAAGCAGCCAATAGATATTGTATTAAATGATGTTGAAGAAAATATACGTAAATATCTTAAACAAACCGGCCAAGACAATCTAACGCAAGATCAACAAAAAGACTTATTTGTTACAGAATACGCAAAACTTCTAATAAATTTTCATTTTTACATGATTTCCAGACAGATATTCGGAACGCAAATGGCGGCATTAAGACAATTAGCAAATTCACCCCCGCAATCAAAACGTGCCTTAGAGCCGATTTTCGAACAGCACATACAGAAAACTAGAGAGAGGGGATTAACACCAATAGATTTTTCAAGCTGGATTGCGTTCCTATTAAATACGAAGCTTATCTCAGTTGACAAGGATGGAAATTACGTAATTACCGAGATGGGGAAACAATTTCTTGAAATGTATTCCGTCACGACCAATGAGACCACGCGACTGTTCTAAGCCTCAAGCTACTTCCTGAACCTCCCGGTCTGGCTTAAATGTTTACACTGTTGGCAGCATCGCCAAAGGGCAATCACGAAATGCAAACACAAGACTTAGGTTAGGCTATGATGGATATCGAAGTGTTCCAAAGCTCTGCGGCCAGTGGCCTGCATCGCTCCCACGCTTTCTGGCAACGTCCCGGATGCCCATGACAGAGCAAGTAAAGTTGCACGCTCGATGATGGCGACGCTTGGCCCCCGATCGCGGGAAATTACGGTTCGTCCATTTACTTTGGAAAGATAGATTGACCTCCCGAGCATGTTCGGGTGGGAGACCTCGCACAAAGTCTCGTAGCAGGGTCCAACATCTTCCTGATGAGGGATCTTCTTGGCGATGTTCCTAATGACCGTGACAATGTTGGTTGGATGATAAAATTCCTCCGTTTCCATGCGCGAGGCGAACAGTGTTTTTAACAATTCATCCTCAAGATCCGCCACATATCCCATTTGTTTGTTCTCGATCAAAGACTCAATGGCAGGCCTGACCTTAGTTTGGAACCAAGCATAGTTGGCCACGGTCTCGAGGCCTGCTCGCCCCATGATCGCCGCGCAAATCGGATCGTTGCGCCGAATTGCCCAGACAGCCGATGATGCAACTTCCGTCAACCGCCAGGCCGACGTGAGCCCAAATGCCTGTATCTGATCAAGCATATCGCTCCACCAGAGCTTCAGCTTCTGGTTCGGATCCGCGATCCGGGCCGCCCGGGCCTTAAATTCGTCGGCTGTCTTGTACTCCCAAGGAAGTCTCCTTGGCAGGGTCGCGGCAAGCTTGTTGAGTGTGTCGATATTCTCCACAAACCGGGCGACCCACCAGTTGCCATCAGAGTTCACCCTAGCAACGAACTTGGGATCAAGGTTCGGCATGTAGATGCGGTCAGCAATTCGTGCCATACGAAACCCCACCTGATTGGAGAACTTATTCCCCTGCTTCCTGTTGTTTGAGATTTTCCTTGGCTTTGAGGTCCGTCGTCTGATGGGCTTTAATCGCGGCGCGTGCGTTCCTCTTCCGCCTTGAGTTCTTCGCGGCAGACTTTCTCCAAGGCCGGAAGATCGGCTTGCACTAGCTTCCACATGACAGGCGCGGCGATGTGCTTTCGTAGTCGTGGCGCAGCACGTTGCCGATGCCTGCCACCTTCTGCCACGGGATTTCGGGGGCAAGCCCCTCAGAGCCTGTTTCAAGTTAAGCCCTCACCCTGAGGAGGGCTCGAAGAGCCCATCTCGATGGCGGCTCGGCCCATTCTTCGAGGCGGCCATTCAGGCCTCCTCAGGATGAAGGCGAGATTAATCGCCGATGCGGCCTTTTTGCCCCGCCCCTGCCAATTGCACCAAAAAATCGATCGATCCAACAAGTGCCGGAGCGGCCGCTGTCTTGGGTCTTGTAAGGTTTTGCGTCCCAACCGGACAAAAATGTTTCACGTGAAACATTTTGGTAAGGTCCGCACCCCCGAAAGCGAGCGTCCGCTTCATGGGATCGTGCGCATCAAATGCAAAGGGCGCCCAAGGCGCCCTTTCTATTTACAGACTGGCTGTACAAACGGAGGCGCGGCATCTTCGCAGTGTCCCGCCGATTTCTGGTCATTTGATGAAGGTCATACCGCCGAGTGCATAAAGCCCGTAGATAAAAGTGAAGCCTACGCCGACAACAATAATTGTTCCTATCATACCATATGGGCGGTTGGCGTAATACGCACCCGTCCCGAAGAGAGCGACCAACACGATCAGGATCAGCAGGCTCGCCATCGGGCTCATTGTTCACCTCCCCATTGTGCGACCCCCACCCGGAGTCGCCTCTGAAACGCTCAGCGTTTCATTGCCGTCCTTCAGTCAGGACTTCTAGAAAACGCTAGCTGATCCAAAAGGGTTCCAAGGGCTAAAGCCGAAGAACGCTGGCCTATCTCCTCCTGAGCTACGGTTGTGCGACCCCATGCCTCATCGAGGCCCTATTCCCCCACTTCCTGCTGTTCGAGCTTTTCCTTGGCTTCGAGGTCCTCGCCTGTCGCCTGATCAACGAGGCGCATCGAAAGGCGCACCTTGCCGCGGTCGTCGAAGCCCAAGAGCTTGACCTTAACCTTGTCGCCTTCCTTGACGACATCCGAGGTTTTGGCGACCCTGCCCTTGGCCAGCTGCGAGATGTGGACGAGCCCATCCTTGGCGCCGAAGAAATTCACGAAGGCGCCGAAATCGACCACCTTCACGACGGTGCCGTCATAGATCTGGCCGACTTCCGGTTCACTCGCGATCGATTTGATCCAATTGATCGCGGCGCGGATCGAATTGCCGTCGGAGGAGGCAACCTTCACGGTCCCGTCATCCTCGATATTGATCTTGGCGCCGGTTTTCTCGACGATCTCGCGAATGACCTTGCCGCCCGTGCCGATGACTTCACGGATCTTGTCGGTCGGAATCTTCAAGGTCTCGATGCGTGGCGCGAATTCGCCGAGTTCCGCCCGCGCGCCCGTGAGCGCCTTCGCCATCTCGCCCAATATATGCAGGCGGCCCGCCTTCGCCTGTTCCAGGGCGGCCCGCATGATCTCCTCATTGATGCCGGTGATCTTGATGTCCATCTGGAGCGAGGTGACGCCTTCCTCGGTGCCCGCCACCTTGAAATCCATATCGCCCAGATGATCCTCATCGCCAAGAATATCCGAGAGGACCGCATAGCGCTCGCCCTCGAGGATGAGGCCCATCGCGATGCCGGCCGTCGGCCGCTTTAGGGGCACGCCCGCATCCATCAGGGCGAGGGAGGAGCCGCAGACCGTCGCCATGGAGGATGAGCCGTTCGACTCGGTGATTTCGGAGACGACCCGCACCGTATAGGGAAATTCCGCGGCGCTCGGCAGCATCGGGCGGATGGCGCGCCAGGCGAGCTTGCCATGCCCGATCTCCCGCCGCCCCGGCGAGCCCATGCGCCCTGTCTCCCCGACCGAATAGGGCGGGAAATTATAATGCAGAAGGAAGCGCTCCTTATAGGTGCCTTCGAGACTGTCGATGAATTGCTCGTCCTCGCCAGTGCCGAGCGTCGCAACGACCAGGGCCTGCGTCTCGCCACGGGTGAACAGCGCCGACCCGTGGGTGCGGGGCAACACTCCGGCTTCCGCGAGAATCGGGCGCACCGTCTTGACATCGCGCCCGTCGATGCGGATGCCCGAGTCAAGGATGTTCCAGCGGACGACCTTGGCCTGCAGATCGTGAAAGACCTCAGCAACGAGTTCCTTGGGAAACCGAGGCTCCGCATCGGCCGGAAAAAGCCGTTCGAAGACTTGCGCTCTCACGGCATCGACCGCATTGTAGCGGTCCTGTTTCGCGGTGATCTTATAGGCCTCCCGCAATCCGGCTTCCGCGATGTGGAGCACCGCCATCTCGACCTCGCTTTTGTCGAGTGCGATGAGTTCCCGCGGCGGCTTTGCGGCTTTTTCGGCGAGCCTGATGATGGCATCGATCACCGGCTGAAAACCGGCATGACCGGTCATGACGGCCTCGAGCATCGCAGCTTCGGAGAGTTCCTTCGCTTCGGACTCGACCATCAGGACGGCGTCGGCGGTTCCCGCGACCACGAGATCAAGGGACGACTGCTTCAGCTCTTCAAGGGTCGGATTGAGCTTTATGGCGCCATTGATGTATCCGACGCGTGCAGCCCCGACCGGACCCATGAAAGGGACACCGGAGAGCGTTAGCGCCGCCGAGGAAGCAACCATTGCCAAAATGTCGGGATCGTTCTCAAGATCATAGGAGAGCACCGTCGCGACGACTTGCGTGTCGTTGCGATAGCCATCGGGAAAAAGGGGGCGGATCGGGCGATCGATCAGGCGGGAGACGAGCGTTTCCTTTTCCGAAGGCCGGCCCTCGCGCTTGAAATAGCCGCCCGGAATACGCCCCGCCGCAAAGGCTTTTTCCTGATAGTTGACTGTCAAGGGAAAGAAATCGACCCCGGGCTTTGGCTCCTTGACGGAGACGACGGTGGCAAGCACGGTGGTTTCGCCATAGGTCGCAACAACAGCGCCGTCCGCCTGGCGGGCAATCTTGCCGGTTTCGAGAACGAGCTTTCGCCCGGCCCAATCAAGTTCCTCACGATGAATTTCAAACATTCTTGCGTCTTTCCGGGTCAAGGCGAAGACCAAGGCTAGAGCAAGACGGCGAGCCGCTGCGACCAGCGGCCGGCGATCCTGCTTTGAGCGTTGGTCTTCGCCGCAATGCGGCGCGGCGGCCCCATGCCGCCGCTCTCCGTAAGATACAGCCGTTTAAGGCTTTGTCTTAATATATAATAGCGCCCCTCTTGCATGTCCGAAAAGCGTCTCATCCTTGGACGAGAGCTTGGCTGGAAATCGCAAGCTTTCTTCGAAGACACGCCACGACGGGCGTGACGTGCGAGCGGATTTGCTGCGCGCCCACCTCGCCGGACAAGCAAACTGTGAAGGGAGATGTTTCAGCGGCGGATACCAAGGCGCTCGATGAGCGACTTATAGCGCGGCTCGTCCTTCGCCTTCACATAATCGAGCAACTGGCGGCGCTGGGAGACCAGCTTCAGGAGCCCGCGGCGCGAGTGGTTATCCTTCACATGCGTCTTGAAATGTTCGGTCAGATTGGCGATCCGCTCGGTCAAAATCGCAACCTGAACCTCAGGGGAGCCGGTATCACCCTGCTTTAGCGCATATTCTTTCACGAGCGTCTGCTTGCGCTCGGCGGTAATCGACATCGGACGACCTCGTTAAAGAGCGGGAAAAAATGCCATCCGCGCGGCCCGGCCGGGATGCCGTCCAGCGGGGTTCAAGCGGAGGCGGTGAAGGGCGCTTATACACCAAATCCGGCTTGAGGAAAGGGAAAAGCACCGCAACGCCAAAGGCAGAAATTTGTCCTTGTAGGACAATTGGCGGATGCCGCGGCGGAAGATTAGTATTACACTTTCGTTACATTCCTGATGGGGGCGATGATGATGCAGGGAAGAGACTGAAAGTCGGACCATCCTAAGCCATCTGGGAAATGCCGATTAAAACGTTGTTTAATTTGTTTCTCAAGCTGGGTTGACGAGGGCCAAAGCAATTTTGGGGGCGTCCGCAATCCTAAGCAAGAGGCCCATCCGAGGGGCTGAAGGCGACACGCAAGGGCAAGGGCGCTCCAATATCCGCCTGCGCAATCCAGCTAGAGAGCGTTGGGGACACGCTCATGGCAGACGACAAATCCGGAATGAATTTAACGAGCGGCAGCGCCGTCGTTGCCGCTCTCGCCGCGATGGGTCTGTATTATTTTCACCATGAAGCGCCACTTGTGGACTTGCGGCCACTGGCTCATGCGAATCTCGAAGAGCTTGCTACCCCGCAGACGGTTGAGGCCCGTTTATGGCAGGATCCCTTCGCCGCAGTCGAGAAGGCGCGTGAGAGATCTGGCAAAGAGGACTCTGACCAGTGCCGAGACAATCCGGGACTTGAGGCGTTCCCTTGTAAAGCGCCATTGAACAAAGAGGATCAAGATACAGTCGTCCTCGCCGTCACCGTGCCTGGCGCTCCCTATCCGGAAGACGCCGAACGACGGCTCCGGACACGTTACGCTGTGCTAAGTGGCCTTGAACAGGCTGGGTTCGTTCCCGAGGATTGGCGGCACATCGGTTATTTTGTGTGGACGCAATCGCCGCGCGCCGCGCCTTTTTTGCTGGAGGAGCCGCCAAGCCTGCCGCTCTCGACCTCCGTGCTGCAATCTGCCAAGCACATTGCATACTCCGCGCCACTTTCCGTCCCGGCACCTCCACTGTTCGGCTTATCGCTCGGCTCCCGCCTGCATTCGCCCGTGCCCGATTCTTGGTTGGCGGAGCCCGCTATTGTTCCCTACGAGTGGTTTAAAAGAGTTCCAGAGGCAGCCGAAAACAAAACGAAAATCCTCATCGTCTGGCTAAAGGAGGACATTCTTATGCACCGGCCGCTGACGACGCTATCCTCATTCGTGAGCTTACTGAATCGTCACGACGGTAAAAATATCAAAATCGTTGGCCCATTTTCATCAGACTTGCTTCATGAAATGGCGAATGAAGCACTTACAGTTGATAATCCTGACGACAGCGGCACCGAAACCCCGTGGCCAAATCTAAAAGATATCGGAGTTTATGCATATGGTGCGAGCGCGCCGGATAAGCGGCTTTTCGGTAACCCGCTTTCTCTGCAAGCCTATTTCAAAGAAAAATTGCATATTGATTTGCAAAGATCGATAGCCACGGACGATGCGCTGGCCGACGGCATACTTAATGAACTAATCCGCCGAGGTGTTTATCCAGATGCAGACCACAAGGATGAGGTTGCCCTGATCTCCGAATGGGATACATTTTATGGTCAGACTCTTCCTAAAGTTGTCGAACAAAAATTCGGCTGCCAGGACATAAGTTGTGATTGGATTCACAAATTTACCTATTTGAGAGGGCTCGATGGCCTCGTCCCTTCGGCGGAGGGCAAAGAGCAAACGAAGGCAGACAAAACAAACGCTTCAGAAGAAAAACGTGACACCCGGGATTTTTTTAAAATCGAAACGGATACCCAAAGCCTTGAGCGTCCCATTGGAGAGAGCCAATTCGATTATCTCCGGCGGATCAGTGAGCAGCTCCATAAGGTCGACAACGATCTCCGAAAGCAAGGGAACGGCAAAAGAATAAAGGCTGTCGGCATCTTCGGCGGCGACGTTTTCGACAAATTACTTATCCTGCGGGCACTTCGCCCGGAATTCCCTGAGGCGTTATTTTTCACCACAGACTTTGATGAAGCTCTCACGATCAAAAGCGAGCTCCCCTTTACGCGCAATCTGATCATCTCATCGAGCTTTGGGCCAAACCTCAGCGATTGGCTGCAAGGCGACATCCCTTATTTCCGAGATACCTACGAGACTTCGGCCTTTCTTGCTACGCGAATGGCGATTGGCGATCCGAGGATTAATGCCGACGATATTGCCTATCAACTTTCAGCTGCCCGCTTATTCGAAATCAAACGAACAGGAACCTTGTTTCCGTTTGCATGGGAACTGCCGCTGGTTCCTGTTTCTTCATCACCACAAAAGCAGGACGGCGAACACAAGGACGATCCCTCCATCGCCAGCATAAACCTGCTTGAAGAGGGGCGTTCTTCAGCTGCGGGTAAAGTTCAGCAAGATCAGATGAAATGGCCGTGCCGCAAGAGCGCAAATCCGCTCGATTGCCGCTACATCCAGCCGGTGGATCTTGATGAATTGAAAGACCACCGAGATGCCAGTGATCCAAAACCTATCGAGAAGCCTTTTCCAACCTTCATTGGAAAGAGCGGGAACAGTTTGGCCGCATCACTTGCCTTGGGAGCCGTTTTCGCGGTTATGGCAGTTTGGCGCCGTTGGCTACCGAACTGGCGTGTCGAACTTTGGTTTATCGCCCTTTGCTTTGTCGGAGCCGCTGTTGCATGCTTCTTTTGGGAGCCCATCGCGCGTTATCTGACAAGCGACGGCCACGGCGCCCCGAACGGTGAGCCGATTGCCCTGTTGGATGGTATCAGTATCTGGCCAACGGTGTTTCTCCGACTCTTAAGCATCATCCTAGCTTGCTACTTCATCTTCCGGGCATTGTTCGATCTTCATGCAAACCTCAAGGAGATCGCCAGGGACATGGGGCTCGATCCTCCCCCGAAGCCTTTCACGACAGGCTTTAAACTCAGGAGCGTTTTTGATTTTTCCCTAGGAGGAGGAGACGATAAGGCCGCCAAATCTTTGCCTCTTCAAGTCAAGGCGGCTTGGAGGAGTTACATTCATCAAGAAGGTTTCTGGCCACGTATTTTTCGTTCAGCCATCTACACTGGATCCATGTGGGTTATATTGAGATACGTGTTGTTGCCGCTCGCCGGGATGCCCGTAAACCCCCATCGCAGCGACATCGCCCGAGATGTATACTATTGGAGTGTGATTTGTGACTGGATACTCATGCAGTTTCTAACTTTCATCGTTTTTGATGCGACTTGCCTATGTCTCTTCTTCATTAGAAAACTGAGCCGAGATAAGATGAGTTGGCCAGATGAAACCTTGAGTATATACGACAAGAAACTGTGGCTAGGACAAGCAAAACTCATCCATAATTGGATCGGCCTGGAGTTTGTGGCGAAGCGAACGCGCTGCATTGGCTCGCTGATCTATCTTCCCTTTGTGCTGATCGCGTTGCTGATCGTGTCGCGTAGCATAATCTTTGCCAATTACCCGCCAAGCGTCACCATCCTCGTTTCGCAGGGAATTAGTCTGTCTGTCGTCTTTGCCTGTGCCTTTATGTTGTGGTTGGCGGCGAAGTCCGCGCGAGACTCAGCAAAGGAAAATCTGAAGGATGGGCTTATTCGCGCCAAAGACTTCGAAGGGAACGTCTATTTCGCGGGCCAGCTGAAAAGCTTGTTGAACCGGGTTGAACAACTGAGGGAGGGCGCCTTTAGTCCACTCTCGCAGCAACCGCTCGTCAGGGCATTGCTGTTTCCGTTGAGCAGTGCTGGATGGGTTGCCCTTATCCAGAACGGGATGCTTCCTGGCTTATAGAGCGTTTTCGGCGAAGGCTCATTTCGCTGCATCTTGGG
>DATJBL010000117.1:0-51842 GCA_035515355.1 Methylocella sp. | reverse complement strand
TCGCGGTGAACGAATATCTTGAAACAAGCGCTCCCGGCATTTTCGCGGCCGGCGACATCGCAAGATGGCCCGACCGGCTCACGGGCGAGGCCATTCGTGTCGAGCATTTCGTCCTCGCCGAGCGGCAGGGACAGACCGCCGCGCGCAACATCCTTGGTGCGAAGGAGCGCTTCGACGCCATTCCCTTCTTCTGGACCGAGCAATACGATCTTGCGATCGCCTATGTCGGCCATGCCGAACGATGGGATAGGGTGGAAATCGCGGGCAGTCTCGCCAAGCGAGACTGTGCGATAAGCTACCATCTCGGAGATAAGAAATTGGCGCTCGCAACGATCGGCCGGGATCTGGAGGCCCTCGAGGCAGAAGTGGCCTTCGAGCAAACCGTCGCGGCGCTGCCGCGGTAAGCGGGGGCGGCCGCAAGCCGCGCTGCTGTTAGCGCGGCAAAGCCGCACGGTCGGCAAAGACATGGATTGTGCCGCCCGTCGCGATGCGGGCCGCTGGCAGTCTCATATCATTTGCAAGAACGCGCGAGAGAATATCCCGTTTTTTCGCCCCAGACACGACGAAGAGAATGTCACGGCTCGATTCCAGCGCCGGATAGGTCAGTGAAATGCGCGGCTCCGGCTTTGCCCCGATGACCGACGTGACCCAGACCTCGCGCTCCTCCAGCGCTTCAGTGCCGGGAAACAATGATGCCGTGTGGCCATCCTCGCCGAGGCCGAGCAATGTCAATTCGAACAGGGGCCGCTGCGGATCGAGCAACGTGCTCCCATAGAAGCTTTGCAGGGTTTTCGCATACAGAGCCGCGGCCTCCTCAGGTGTCCCCCCGGTCAAGATCGGGTGGACCTGCGGAGGGGGGATGGCGATGCGGTCAAGCATCGCCTCGCGGACCATCCGGAAATTGCTGTCCGGGTGATCCATAGGCACAAAACGTTCATCCCCCCAGAAGACATGGACCTCCCGCCAATCGAGAGAAATACCTAGATTCCCAGCCCCGAGCAGCTCATAAATCCGCTTCGGCGTCGAGCCGCCGGAAAGGCTGAGGCCAAAGCGTTCCGTCGCATCGGCAATGCGGGTGGCAATAAAGCACGCGACATCCCATGCCAAAACATCCGCATCCGCCGCGACTTGGAGGGTCGGTGTAGGGGTCACGAGTGGGGGTATCCGGCCAAAACGCACCATTCATGCAAGGAGCGGCTTTGTCCGATCATGACAAACCCTCGCGGAGTTTCGCGAATGTCGCGCGAAGCACGATTAGAAATAGCCATGGGGCTGCCTTTGAAGCAACAAGTATAGCCGCAACCTGCGGCGTGTCATCAGTTTCGGGTGGCCTCTTTTGAGGGTTGTTCCACATGGCCGCCGAATTTGGCGCGCATCGCCGACAGAAGCTTATCTGCGAAACTGTGTTCCTCGCGCGAGCGGAACCGCTCGAAAAGGGATGCAGCAAGGACATTGGCCGGAATAGCCTCCTCGATCGCCGCATCGAGCGTCCACCGGCCCTCGCCGGAATCCTCGACCTCGCCAATGAAACTTCCGAGAGTCGCATCCTCGGCAAGCGCCATGGCACTCAAATCAAGAAGCCAAGAAGACACGACGCTCCCGCGCCGCCAGACTTCGGCAATATCGGCGAGATCAAGGGCGAATCGCTCCCCTTCAGGAATCCCCACGCCTGCCCGGCCGCGCAAGATATTGAAACCCTCCGCATAGGCCTGCATGAGCCCATATTCGATCCCGTTATGGACCATTTTGATGAAGTGCCCGGCACCGGCCGGTCCCGCATGGATATAGCCTTGTTCCGCGCGAGGATCGCGCGCATCCCGGCCGGGCGTTGGCGCGATGCAGCCCCGTCCCGGCGCCAGAGTTCTAAAGATCGGATCGAGATGTTCGACGGTGGCCTTCGATCCTCCAACCATCATGCAATAGCCGCGCTCCAACCCCCATATCCCGCCAGACGTGCCGACGTCCATATAAGAGATGAGCTTAGCATCTAGGGCTTTCGCGCGCCTTATATCATCCTTGTAAAACGTATTGCCGCCGTCGATCAGAATATCCCCCGCGTTCAACAAATGGCTCAGGGAGGTGATCATATCCTCGGTGATTCCGCCAGCAGGGAGCATGATCCATATGGCGCGCGGAGCATTTAGCTTTGCGACGAGGTCCGGCAAATCCGACGCCGGTGTCAGGCCCTCGGCGGCAAGGTCGGCGACGGGCTTGGGCGTCCGATTGTAGACAACGCATTCATGTCCTCCCCGGTGAAGACGCCGGGCGATATTGCTTCCCATGCGGCCAAGGCCGACGATGCCCAATTGCATGGCAAAACCTCTTTCTAGGGCGAACTCTCCTCGGGTGCGGTCTTTCGTGTCAGGCGATCCTGTTGTAAAGCCCCTCCTAGGGAACGCGCCATTGGAGCATAAGTTCAGAGACTTCCGCCGCGTTGGACTTCTCGGCAAGTTCCTTGCGGTCCAGCAACAAGCGCGGCGTTCTCATTTCAAAAGAATCAAACGCAGAAGCCCGGTCTTTTTTGCTCCAGGGATCTCAAGTGGCCATTTCCCCTTCTTTCGCCAAATCCGAGATGTTCTTTATTGCTCGTTTGATGCTCGTCGGGATCGTTTGTGTCTTCCTCAGTGGAGCAGCTCTTAGCAAGAGTGATCGCTGGCCAAGCTGCCGCGGCGCGGACCCCGAGGTGCGGATCGCTGCGTGTACGGAGATCCTCACGCGCGGGGGAAAAAGGACCTCGCGCAGCCAGATCGCGGCCTACATCAATCGGAGCAATGGCTATCGGGCTCTTGGCGATCTTGACCGTGCGATTGCCGATCTCGACAAAGCCTTGCACCTCAATCCGAAATCGCCTCCCGCTCTGACCGAACGGGCGTCGATCTATCAAGAACAGGGCGATCTCGACCATGCCATCACCGATTTTAGCGCGGCCATCAAGGTGAAGCCCAAATCCGCAGCGACCTTCCGTGGCCGGGCCGAGGCCTATCGCGCCAAGGGGCAGCCCGACGAAGCTCTCTCCGATCTTGACGAAGCCCTTCATCTCGATCCGAAATCGGCCCTTCTATACGCCGAGCGCGGCGCGATCTATCAGGCGAAGGACAACCTTGATCACGCCATTGCGGATTACAGCCAAGCGATCGGCCTCGATCCCAAGCTCGCTGACGCCTACAATCATCGTGGCTCGGCTTTTTCTGCCAAGGGTGATTCCACCAAGGCGCTCGCCGATTTGAGCGAGGCAGTGCGGCTTGACCCGAAATTTGCGGACGCCTTGCTCAACCGGGCCAACGCCTATCTCGGCAAGGATGACCTCGAGCAGGCTCGGCAAGATCTCCTCGCTGTATTGAAGCTTGACCCGCAGCTTACCAGTGCGAAAGAAAAGCTTGATGAGGTGAACCGACTCCTCCTCAAGAACGTCACGCCTTCAGGCGCTCCGCCCAATCCTCCAAGCTTGCCATGGCCGCTCGCACTCCCCTTTGCCGGTATGCTGCTTTCGATCGCGCTCGGACCGCTCGCTGTCAAGGAATGGTGGCATATCCATTACGAGAAGGCTGCGGCGTTTTGGGCGGCCATCGCGTTGGCTGGCCTTGTCATAACCGAGGGTCCCTCCGCGACCCTGGCGGGGCTCGTCCACAATATGGCGCTCGAGTATCTGCCTTTCATTCTCATGCTTTTTGCACTTTTCACCACCGCGGGAGGAATCTTCATCGAAGATGGATTCAAGGGCTGCCCACTGGTCAATACGACAATTCTCGCCCTTGGAACGATGATCGCAAGTTTTGTCGGAACAACCGGCGCCTCGATGGTTCTGATCCGGCCACTCATTCGCGCCAACAACGAGCGGCCCTTCAATGCTCACGTGGTGGTCTTCTTCATCTTTCTCGTGTCGAACATCGGCGGGACGTTGACGCCGCTGGGCGATCCCCCTCTTTTTCTCGGCTATTTGGAAGGAGTGGATTTCTTTTGGACGATGCGCGCTTTATGGCCGCAGACTTTGTTCGCCAGCTCTATCCTGCTGGCGACGTTTTTCCTTATCGATTCCTATTTTTACCGGCATGAGAAGCGCCATTCGCCCGTTGAGCTCTCAAGACGAATTAGACTGCGGGTTCGCGGCCTCGTCAATGTAGCGCTCATCGGCATCGCAGTCCTCGCCATAGTCGGAAGCGGTTTCTGGCGCCCTGGCATCGGCTTTGAACTCCTTGGGACAAGGATCGAGCTGCAAAACATGGCGCGCGAACTCACCATGGTCCTCGTCGGGCTCGCTTCACTGAGATTGACAAGCCCGCGCCTGCGTGCGGAGAACGGCTTCGAATGGGAGCCCATTAGGGAAGTGGCTTATCTCTTTGCTGGCATTTTCATTTGCATCATCCCGGTCATGGCGATGATCCACGCCGGCACGAATGGTCCCTTTTCGGTGATCATCAATGCACTTTCACATGAAGATGGAACCCCAAATAACCCGGTCTATTTCTGGGCGACCGGGCTGCTCTCGTCCTTTCTCGACAATGCACCGACCTATCTTGTATTTTTTCATCTTGCCAGCGGCGATCCGGCCGCGCTCATGGGGCCGCTTGGCAAAACGCTGACGGCGATTTCTCTTGGCGCGGTGTTCATGGGAGCCAATACTTATGTTGGCAATGCGCCGAACTTCATGGTTTATGCCATCGCGCGGCGTGCTGGCGTGAGGATGCCTAGCTTTTTCCATTATCTGTTGTGGTCTGGCGCGATTCTCGTTCCTGTTTTCGCGGCCATCACATGGCTGTTCCTGGTCTAGGCAAGCGCCGGCGCGACATCGTGCCTGGTTTACTTCTGACGACTGCTCACCACAAATTTTTCATTATTGCTGATTCGCTTCTGCGATTCTGCCATTCATCAATTTCTCTGTTTTCCAAGAGGGAGTCCGATCACCCGCCGAGGGCGAACGGCTGAAATCGCGATTGAGAGATCGCGGATTTTTTCATTGCGTGACAGAAACGAAAGCGGGGGCGGCAGGCAGTTCGCCTTGAAGCGCATTGGGCTGCGTTCGAAGCGATAGGGCGGCCTTTGACAGGATGGATACTCGAATGATCCAGAGTCAATTGATTTCAGCTAATCAATTTCAACCAAATCACGTCGTGATCGGCGGCCAAATGCTCAACCTCGACGAGATTTTGAATGAAACCTATCTCGCTCCCCAAAAAACCAAGGAATTGAGCGAGATATTCGCAAATAACAAGCCTTTTCCGCATCTCGTCTTTGAAGGGCTGTTTTCGCCCGCTCTCCTTGAACTAATGTATGAAGAATTCGATTGCGTCAAAAAAGATGACTTTCGTATTTATAATAACATGAATGAAAAAAAAGTCGGAACACTGCCTTTTGCCCGCCTCGGGGACGCATCAAGACTTTATTTCAATACGGTGCATTCCGGCCCGTTTGTCAGTTTTCTGGAGCAGATTACCGGGATCGAGGGGCTCATTATCGATCCAGGATTGAGCAACGGTGGGCTGCATCAGATCCCGACAGGCGGCAAGTTCGCAATGCACATCGACTTCAATCAGCACGAGGTCACAAAGCTCGATAATCGCCTGGTCTTCATCACCTATCTCAACAAGGATTGGCTGCCCTCCTACGGCGGCACGCTTGAATTGTGGAGCGCTCAGGATGAGAAGTGTGAAGTGGAAGTCCGCCCGGTGTTCGGCCGGTCGGTGCTGTTCGCCCATTCATCCAAGAGCCTGCACGGTCATCCCCGGCCGGTCGACGCGCCGAACGGACGTCCACGGCGATCCGCTGCCACATATTATTATTCCAATGGGCGCTCGGATGGCGAGACCACAAAATCTCACACAACGATCATTCTCAAACGCCGCAAGGCAACGCGACGGGAGAAGATCATGACATCCATCAAGTATTTCACCCCTCCAATCATTGTCGATGGCATCCAGAAACTGAAGGCGTTAGGGAGGAAATAGCGGCCCACTGGTTTGGCTGATCGATGAAAAAATCTTTGGATTTCGCTTGAAGGGCGTGCCTCGGCTGCAAGAATCCTTTGGCATCAGGTTGCAAAAGTCCGAAATAGGATTACGCGCTAGCTGGCAGAGTTCGAAGACCTGCGATTGTTGGACGATCCTGCCTGAAGATAGGGTCTAGACTTGCCACCCAGTCCGCGACTTGTGACGCCTGAAAAACGCGACGATGACGCCGACCTCTCCTTGCGTCCCTTGGCCCTTGCCGATTTTACCGGTCAGGAAGCCGCCCGGAAGAATCTGAAGGTCTTCATCGAAGCGGCGAAAGCGCGTCGCGAGGCGCTCGATCATGTGCTCTTCGTCGGGCCCCCCGGGCTCGGCAAAACAACCCTTGCCAGGATCGTTGCGCGCGAACTCGGAGCAACCTTCCATTCGACCTCTGGACCGGTCATCGCAAAAGCCGGCGATCTGGCGGCTCAGCTCACGGCGCTCGAGGAGCGCGACGTGCTCTTCATCGATGAAATCCACCGTCTCAATCCAGCGATCGAGGAGATCCTCTATCCGGCGATGGAGGATTACGAACTTGATCTCATCATTGGGGAGGGTCCAGGAGCACGCTCCGTCAAGCTCCCCCTCAAGCCGTTCACGCTGATCGGCGCAACGACCAGGGCCGGCCTTCTCACGACCCCGTTGCGCGACCGCTTCGGCATCCCGCTCAGACTGGAATTCTACACCACCGAGGAGCTGGAGTGCATCGTGCGGCGCGGCGCCAGGGTGCTCGGCAGCGCGATCTCCGAGGATGGGGCGAATGAAATCGCCAAGCGCGCGCGGGGAACACCACGCGTAGCAGGACGGCTCCTGCGCCGGGTGCGCGATTTCGCGATCGTCGGCGATGAGCCCGAAATCACGCGGGCCGTCGCCGACAAGGCGCTGCGCCTTCTCGATGTCGATGCGATCGGACTCGATATGATGGACCGGCGCTATCTTTCGACGATTGCCCTCTCATTCGGGGGTGGCCCGGCCGGGATCGAGACGATCGCCGCGAGCCTCTCCGAGCCGCGCGATGCGATCGAGGACATCATCGAGCCTTTCCTGATCCAGCAGGGTTTTGTCCAGCGTACCCCGCGCGGAAGAGTGCTGACGTCCCATGCCTTCCGCCATCTGGGGCTGCCCGAACCCGCGCGGGAAAAATCGCAGCTCCCGCTGTTTTCGGAAAATGACGGTGATGTACCAGACTGAAGTTTTGTCCGGTTTCATGGCTCAATCGGACAAAAATGTTTCACGTGAAACATTTTGGTACGATGGACGGTATGCGCAAATGCACTTCTGCCACGCGTGGGATGGTGCGAAGCCCGGATAGGCTTTGCCTCAAAAAAAACGATCGTCGCAATAAAGGCCTAATAAGCCGCTCAGGAGTTGGACGCGGCTATAGCAAGATCGTGACGCTTTCCGGCGAGTCCGAACACAGCCTGAGCCCCAGCGGCGATTTCGGAAGCAATTTGTCCGCCCTCATCAATAAGGACCGCCATTGGGGTGCCCGCGGCACCGAACGCTGTCCCAGCCTTTTGGCTTGGATCGAGCAAAACCGGAGACCGCAGACCCATCGCACGGCCGTCTTCCGCCGTTCCTGTCGAAACGACGACGAGTGCGGGCGCTTGGGGCGGCGGGTCGGCATCCCAATCCTGGAGATCGCTCAGCATTTGGCGACAGAAGCCGCATTGAGGATTCCAAAATAGAATCAGAGTCTTCTGCCGCTGGAAAGCGGCCAGCCCTATGGTCTTGCCATTGAGATCACGAAGCTCCAGTTGGGGCGCTGGACCGCCAAGCTTCACCGCCGAACCCAATGTGGCATTGTGTCGAGTTCCAGTCGGGCCATTTGCCGCCGCAGCCATCGGCAGCATGGGTGTCCCGCGCAGGGTCTGCTCAACCAATGCCCGGATGGCGTCGGCGCCCTGTGCCGCCGGACTGCCAATGGTGCCATCTGGCCGTATGACAACCGCCGCGGGCGTGCCCCACGCCTGGTAGATTTCGGCCACTTCGCGCTTGCGCTGGAGCAGCACTCGGCTCAGCCCCTCATCGACAATTTTAGCACGGTTGTCTGCCGCATTGCCCTCGCTTACGAGTGCGATGGTAAGCTTGGCGCTATGCTCGCGCTGCCAGCGGCCAACTTCCGGCAGGAGCGCTTGGCACGGGCCGCAATTGGGATTGGTGAACAGTAGAAGGACCGGTTTGGTGCTGGCGAGCAAGCCCTCCAGTGTCATGCTTTCCCCATCCAGTGCGTCGAGACGAAAACCTGGCGCGGCGGAGCCGAGTGGTAAGCCCGCAATCGCCGCCTGAGATTGGATGGCGGTTCCGCCGCTGTTAGGGCGAGGGTCCAGAGCGTCCAGCCGCAGCAGAATCCGCCCCTGTTGCCTTAGGATTTGGAGCAGTAGTGCGGCCTGGCCCGCCAGGAGCGTGAGGCCCAAAAGGCCACCCGCCAAAGCAACGCGCTCGGAAGTCGTCAGGTCGCCAAACCAGCTCACGAGGCTTGGGCCGGGATCGAGGCGGCCCTGCCAAACTAGGAATCCGGCAGCCAAAGCCATTACCGCGTTGCGCATAAGCGTTGACCCGCCTGCTGGCGCGGAATGAAGCTGGCCAAAGCAATGGCAATCTGGCGTGCGTCCGAACGCCAGATTAACACCGATCGCAACGACGAAAAGTAGCAGCAAAGAGAGTGCGCCGACCGCCCCGAACCACGCTGAAGAAACGGGTATCAAGGCAAGGGCGACGGCTAATTCCGTCAGCGGAAGCGCTATTGCGAGCGCCGGTGCGATGCCATGCGGCACGCCAAAGCCTATGAGTGCTTGTCGCCCTCCCGCTGGATCTGCGAGCTTCGCCCCGGCCGCAACCAAGAAGATGACCGACAACAGCAGCCTTGCCGACACGAGCCCGACAGCCGTGATCGCAGCCCAGTCAATCATTGGATGCAGCTTCCGGTCGGGACGCAGCCTCTCCCGCCACAGCACTCGGTCGTGCTCGGATCACAACATGTGTTGTTCGCGCAGCACTGACGATTTGGCGGACAGCATTGGCCCGGGGTTACTGGGCAGGGCACTTCGCCAGCAGGGCACGTGGTGTTCGTGCAGACACCGTTAACGCATGTCTGGTTGAAGTCACAGCAAACGCCATTGCAGCAGTGCGCAAATCCGCAGAAGGTATTTCCACATGGATTGATGCCGCATTGGCCATTGCTGCAAGTCGCAGGAGGTTCGCAGCACACTTCGCCGCATAGCGGCGGGTGGGCACAACAGACTTGCTTGCCCGTGGCAGACTTCTGGCAGTTGTTTGGCGGACAGCAAATTGGGCCAACATCTGTGCTTCCGCAGACGACATTCGGCTTCGGGCAGCACACTTGATTCTCTGCGCTGGTTCCCTTGTTGTAGGTGAGGCACGTTCCATCGCAGCAGCTACCGGCGCAGAAGGGCTGGCCCGTGGGGCAGCAAATGCCATATTCGGCATTGGCGCAATATTGGCTACTGCTACAAGTCCCAAAGGGACCGCAGCAGGTTTGGTTTGGCTGGCGGCAATAGGCTACGAGCTCTCGGCCGCCAACATCGGCCTGGCATCCTGCTGGGTCGGACCCGGCCGGACAACAATACGAGTACAACCAAATTTCGAGCTCGCCCTTGACGCAAACGGAGCCGTTGTCACAACAATAACCGCCGGGCTGTGTTCCACAGCAGAACTGACCACCTCCGCAGCAGATATCTTCCGCGCACTGGACCGCGCAACACGGCCCGCCCTGTTTCGTACAACCATTTTCACAGTCCCAATAGCTGTATTCGCAGCCTCCGAGTCCAAGAAAAGCACCCAATATGTCACCTGCAATCACCTGACTGCCTATGGCGATGCCGCATGCGTCTGCTTTGATATCGCACTCCTTCTCGCATTGTTGGCACTCATCGAGATCAAGCTTCCGCGGGCCGGTATCGCATTGATCCAGATTGCGGCGCGCTGTTGCCAAGAGGTTCCGCAACGATTCTTGGAGATCAGATTCGATTGTAACCAAAGCCGGGCTTCGTTTCTGGTTGCTGACCGGCTGACCGTCAGCAAAACCCTGGACCACTCCATTTGCGACTTTCAGGAGGACATGACGCGGGCCGCGAATCGATGGGCCGTAGCTCGCCTCTAGCCGACCCACCGGGACCGCAGCCCGCGACAATCCACCCGTGCTCGTCCGCTCAAAAGCTGGCAAAAAATTGTACGTCAGTTCATATAACAGCTTGCCATCAAGCTCGGCGCGCTGAAAAAATGTTTCCGGCGCGGAGCCCCGGCCAAACCTCGTCGAGCTGCTGCTCAAGGTCAACGGCTGACCCTTGTAGCTGGCTGAAGCCAACACCGTAGTCGAGCGTTTGCCGCCCACGCTGGTTCGAGTGCACGGCGCCGGAGCGGCGGTAGGCTGCACCTTTGCTGCCTCACCCAATAAGGATTGGGCCCAAGATGTTTCAGGAAACAAAGATGCAATGCCGGTGAGGGCGAGGCTCTTCAATATCTCGCGCCTAGCCACGTCCCCTCTCGCGAGGATCTTCGTAGCGCTATCGAACCAATGCTCCATTGAATTGCTCCTTGGAGACTGGTATCGGGGAACTTGGTATTTCCGCTTCAAATCAGCGCGTTCCCCTACATAACTATCCTAGAAGGTAGCGTGCCAACGTCAATAGACGGCCATTCGTTTTCGGTATCTTGAGATTTTTGTAAACGAGCCGTCCACTTGAATTTTCAATGTTCTGCGCACAAAAAATGATTTTAAAAATCAGGCGCACTGCCCGCATCAAATCGTCTGATTATAGGTCCCCATTCCGGGGTTCTCGCGCAGAACCTTATCGACTGCCGCGATGAAGAGGATGCCCCCAAGCCGAATGATTTTGGGGAGAGGTGACGATGGACATTGAACATTCCGTTGCTCGGCACTACGCGCATGGCTCGCTCGAAGAGGCGATCTTTGGCGCGCTGTCCGCCTCGGGCAAAGACCCTGCACATCTTGCGCCCGCCGATCTAGCACCCGTGGATGAGCTCCACATCGGCGGACGACAAGCGACAATCGACCTCGCCGCACAATTGGAATTTGAGCCTGGCTCACACCTCCTCGACATTGGTTCCGGAATCGGCGGCGCATCGCGTTACTTCGCGCACGAGCGGGGGTGCCAAGTCACGGGTATCGACTTGACCGAAGAATACGTCCGAGTGGCGGAAGCTCTCGCGAAGTGTGTGGGATTGGAGAGCCAGGTTTCCTACAAACACGGCAGCGCGCTCGCCATTCCGTTCGCCGCTCATGCTTTCGACGGCGCCTACATGCTGCATGTCGGTATGAACGTCCACGACAAAGAAAAGCTGTTTGCCGAGGTGCATCGCGTGCTCAAGCCTGGCGCTATCTTCGCGATTTATGACGTAATGCGCGAGAAAGAGGAAGGTGATCTTACTTTTCCGGTTCCCTGGGCAACGAGCCCGGAGACGAGCTTCGTTGAAAGCGCCGCCACTTATCGGACCTTGTTGGAGAACGCAGGCTTTACCATCCGAAATGAGCGGAGCCGCCGCGACTTCGCCATCGAATTTTTCCATCAGACGCGCGCTCGTGCTGCAGAGAGCGATAGCCTGCCGCAGCTCGGACTGCACATCCTGATGGGACAGTCTGCCCCACAAAAGGTGGCGAACATGATCAACAGTCTGGAGGCGGGCCTAATCGCACCGGCCGAGATCATCAGCCGCGCGCTTTAGCTCGGCATGCTGGGAAAGTGCCTCTCTCAGTTTCCCAGGATCGACACCAAGAGGGGCAAAACTCGCCAATTCCGCTAGGGCCTCTTGTCCGCTAGGGCCTCTTGGGCCAGAGCGAATTTCGAGCGGGATTAAGCCAAAGGGAAAGGTCAAAGAAACTGGGTGCACCCGATGTACACCAAGCGAGGATCTCAGTAATGCCTTCTTTTGCAGTGTCCTGCGTAAAGAATGCGAAGGTGGGCCTCGCGCGCAAAACATGGATTGGTCCAGATTGTTTCGCGCATTCCAGCCGCGTTAACGACGCAGTAACGCATGAGAAATTGCGGGCAAATTTTAGCTGCCAAGGCCTCGCCCGACGGGAAGCCTAACCCGATGCCGACTGCCAATATCGAAACTTTGGAGAAATTCTGAAGAGGTTCTCTCATAACCGCCTCCCTCTGACCGGCTGACAATTCGTCCTGCCCCCTCCGCCATGCCGATAGCGTCTGGATGCGGAGATGTGGCTTTGGTTCCTTCAGAAACGAACCACAATTTCTATTGGTACGCATCCTACGAATGGAGGAGAATAAATTAGCACTGCCGCTATATTTCGAACTGGCTTGAGCACTGAACGGTAGCGCCTCTATGCCGCGGCCTCCGGCTTGTCGCGCAGGATTTCGGCCGATGGGGAAGCGTTCCAACCAGCCTCAACCGCCCAAATCTTCAAGCCGCTTGACCCGGTCCTCGGTCAAGACCTTCTGCAAGCTCTGGGGTGCGAGCGATGAGAATTTAACTTTAGCGAAATTGACGAATGCGTCGCGGTAGATGAGCCAAGCCCGCTGCGTTTTTTTGATGCCGTCTTTTGTGACGGTCCCCCAGCCGGAAGTGTCGCCACTCTTTTGGATCTTTTGATAAAGCGCGTTGAGCTCATTGTCGGTCTTTCCGAGGTCAGACGCCGACACACGGGGCAGATCGCCAGCGATCAACCTTTGCAGTATTGTGAGAAATCGCTCTTCTTCGGCCTCGGTCGCGCCGATGACGAGGGCTGCCCGGGCCGTACCCGACATATCGACTTCGTTATCCCCCTCGCTTGCGACATATTTGGCCTTCGCTTTCTCCAGCGTCGCAAAGGCCTTACGTTCGCCACTCGACCATTGAGCCGTTATTCTGGCAAGCTTGGCTTTGCGCGAGGCCCCCGTCAGCTTCGCCTCATGCGCAGCGCAAAATCCCATTGCCGCGCCGCTCGTGATGTCCTCGCAAGGGCTGAAATCTGTGCCTTGCCGATTCTCCTTCTTGAGTTTTTGCAGATGGGCGAGCCAGCCTTCTTCTTCCGCCGGCGCGCCTTCAAGCTCACAAGCAAACCTCATTGCAACATCGAAATTACGGTCGGCGCCGACGCCATTGGCGTAGATCGTCATCAGTATGCCGGTGCCGACGAACAGGTTCGGCCACCCATTGTCGCTGCCTTCCCGCTCGACATAGGCGCATTGCCGCGCGCGGCCGGGATCCTTGGCGACCCCTATTCCATAATAGAGCGCTTCCGAGCTGCAACCTTTGAAAGCTTTCAGAGTTGCCGCGGACGGCTTGTCCTCGAGCGGCAGAGGAACGGTTTTCAACTTCGCGCAATCCGCCCAAGGCGCCTCGCCGTCTTGTGCCTGAACGGCCCCTAAAGGCAAAACTGCCAGGGCAGAGAGAATCATCGCGCCTGAAACTTCCCTCAAGGCCATTGGCGGACTCGTCTCAAATCGTCTGATTATAGGCCCCGACCTCAGGGTTCTCGCGCAAGACTTTATCGACCGCCGCGAACATCTCGCGCATTCTTGCTTCCGAGACCGGGCTTTCGACGACGACGACGAGTTCCGGCTTGTTGGAAGAGGCCCGCACAAGCCCCCAGGTGCCATCCTCCGCAACAACCCGCACGCCATTGACGGTCACAAGATCGCGAATTTTTTGGCCCGTAAAAACTTCGCCCTTCGCCTGCATCGCCTTGAACCGTTCCGTCACTTTGTCGACGACGCCATATTTGACTTCGTCATCGCAATGCGGGGACATGGTTGGCGAGCCCCAGGTCTTGGGCAGCGCCTCATAAAGCTCCGCCATCGATTTTCCAGGGTTGCGGTCGAGCATTTCGATGACATGGATCGCGGTGAGAATTCCATCGTCATAGCCGCGCCCGACCGGCGCGTTGAAAAAGAAATGCCCGGACTTTTCAAACCCGGCGAGCGCCTTGAGATCGGTGACACGGCGCTTGATGTAGGAATGGCCAGTCTTCCAATAGTCCGCCTTGACCCCTTGCGCCAGAAGCTGCGGATCGGTCGCAAAAAGGCCGGTGGATTTAACGTCGACAACAAAGGTGGCCCCAGGATAGAGCTTGGAGAGATCCCGCGCCAGCATAACGCCGATCTTGTCGGCAAAGATTTCCTCGCCGCGATTATCAACGACGCCGCAGCGATCGCCGTCGCCGTCGAAGCCAAGGCCGACATCGGCGCCGCTTTCGAGCACTTTGTCGGCCATCGCATGCAGCATGTGCAGGTCTTCGGGGTTCGGATTATAATTTGGGAATGTGAAATCGAGGTCGGTGTCGAGCGGGACCACCTCGCAGCCGAGCTTTTCCAAAATTGTCGGGGCGAAGGCGCCGGCGGTGCCATTGCCGCAAGCGGCGACGACTTTGAGCTTGCGGGTGATCTTTGGCCGATTGGTGAGATCGGCGATGTAGCGGGCCGGAAAATCCTCGATGAAACGGTAGGAGCCGCCCTCCGCGTAGCGGAACTTGCCGTTAAGGACGATATCGCGCAAGCGGCCCATCTCATCCGGGCCGAAGGTGACCGGCCTTTGTGCGCCCATCTTCACACCTGTCCAGCCATTGTCGTTATGTGAGGCCGTGACCATGGCGACGGCGGCGCAATTTAGGTCAAATTGCGCGAAATAAGCCATGGGCGACAGTGCGAGGCCTATATCATGCACCTTGATGCCCGCCGCCATCAGGCCGACCGTCAGCGCATGTTTGATCGACGCCGAATAGGCGCGGAAATCATGACCGGTGACAAGCTCCGGCGGCACCCCCATCTCATGGATCAGCGTGCCGAGGCCGAGCCCCAAGGCCTCAACCCCCATGAGATTGATTTCCTTCTCGAACAGCCAGCGCGCGTCATATTCGCGAAAGCCGGTCGGCTTCACCATCGGCGAGCTTTCATAGGCGTAGCTATTGGCTTCTAATTGCGCCACGGGCTTCGGAAACATGAATAATCCTTTGATGATATGGGGCCGGTCGGCGAAAGGCCGTTGCATGGACGGTTTTCAAACGGCGCGCCAAAGAGATCTTGGCGTCGAACAGGTCTTATGTTGACTGGCCTATTGTTGCTTGGCGATGATCTTATCCTTAATTGCAGCGTAAACGGCAGGCGGAAGGATATTCTTTTGAACCAGCTCGTCTTTTCCCTTGTAGGGACGGTTGCGGATGATATTGGCGGCACGGATGTCGCCGACGCCTTTCAAAGCGCGCAGCTCCTCCTCGCTCGCCGTGTTGATGTCGATCAATTGCTTTGCTGCGGGCTTCGCCTTGCCGGGCTTGGCCGCTGGCGCCGCCTGATCTGGGACAGGGGGTTGAACCGCTTGCGCAAACAAAGGCGTCACAAATGCGCCAGTGAGGCAGAAGTAAAGGGCAAGCAGGGCCATCCTCAGACTTCTCATGGCGTTTTCCTTTCTATAAGGGCCGGATCAGTCTTCCCCGAAACATATCATAGGTTCGTGGGCTTGGAGGAAACAGCGTCACTCGAAGCCCGCCTCAGTACCGCCACCTCTGCGCCCCTGCTATCAGAAAATCGCGAAAGACACGCACCCGGGCGACATTTTTCATCGCTTCCGGAAAGACAAGATAGCAATCGAGCGTCGGCATCACGGCATGAGTCATCAATTGCACGAGGCCGCTTTCTGGCTCATTGAGATAATCCGGCAGAACCCCGATCCCCATGCCGTTTTCGACCGCGCGTTGCAAAGCCGGAATGTTATTGACCGACAGCGCAGCCACCCGGTCTTTGCCGCCCCGGCCGGCGAAAAGCGGCGCGTTGAGCTCGCTCAGGAAACTCGCGGAGCTGGTCGAATAGGCGAGGAGCCGATGGTGAGCGAGGTCGTCGAGGGAATGCGGATGGCCGTGCTTGCGCAAATATTCGGCCGAGGCATAAAGATGATAATGCACGGCAAAAAGGTGCCTGCGGATGAGATCGGGCTGCGAGGGCTCGCGCAGGCGCAGTGCGACGTCGGCCTCGCGCATCCCAAGATCAAGCTCCTCATCGGCGAGGATCACCTCGACCTTGATGTCCGGATAGAGGTCGAGAAAAGGACCAAGGCGCGGCGTCAACCATCCCATCCCGATGCCGAAACTGGTGGTGATGCGGAGATCGCCGTTGGGCTTTTCGCGGCTCTCATTGAGCGCCATCTGAGCGGCGTCAAGTTTTTCCATCACCTCGCGCGCCGTGCGCAAGAGAAGCTCGCCATGCTCGGTGAGGACAAGGCCGCGCGCGTGACGATGAAACAGCGGCACTTTCAGCTCTTGTTCGAGGGCGCTGACCTGGCGGCTCACCGCCGATTGGCTGAGGCCGAGCGCCTCGCCGGCGTGGGTAAATGATCCCGCCGCTGCTGCCGCGCTAAAAGTCCGCAGCTTGTCCCAGTCCAACTTGGGCTCTCCCCGCGACCGGCGCCCTCATTCCGCCACGGCCCGCGCGTCACTTTGCGCGGCAAGCCAGTGCTCCGCCTCAATTGCAGCCATGCAGCCGAAACCCGCTGCAGTCACGGCCTGGCGATAGATATCGTCGGCAACATCACCGGCCGCGAACACGCCGGGCACGCTGGTCGCGGTCGAAAAAGGCGCCGTCTTGATATATCCATTCGGCTTGATGGCGAGCTGGCCCTTGAAGAGGCCGGAGGCGGGTTCGTGCCCAATCGCCACGAAGACCCCATGGGTCTCGAGTTCGCGCAGGGCCCCCGTCTTGAGGTTCCGCAACCGGACATGGGTGACGCTCAATGGGTCCTCGGCGCCGCAGATTTCATCGACGGCATGATCATAGATCACTTCGACGTTCGGACTCTTGAACAGGCGGTCCTGGAGAATGCGTTCGGCCCGCAAGGAATCGCGCCGGTGCACGAGCATCACCTTGGCGGCAATATGACTGAGATAGATCGCTTCCTCGACGGCCGTATTTCCCCCGCCAATGACGACGACCGGCTTGCCGCGATAAAAAAATCCGTCGCAGGTCGCGCAAGCGGAGACGCCATAGCCTTTGAACTTGGCTTCCGAAGGGATACCAAGCCATTTCGCCTTGGCGCCCGTGGCGATCACCAGCGTGTCACAGGTATAGGCTTTGCCGCTGTCGCCGTGGAGGCGGAAGGGGCTGCGGCCAAGCTCGGCCTCGACAATGTGATCCGCGATCATGCGGGTTCCGACGTGTTCGGCCTGGGCTTTCATCTGCTCCATGAGCCATGGCCCCTGGATCGGCGCGGCAAAGCCCGGATAATTCTCAACTTCCGTCGTGATCATCAGCTGTCCGCCCGGTTCAAAACCGGAAATCAGGACGGGCTCAAGCATCGCGCGCGCAGCATAAATGGCGGCGGTATAGCCGGCGGGGCCCGAGCCGATGATAATCATTTTGGCGTGCGAGAAATCTTCGGGGCGGGAAGTTGCCGACATGGATTACCCTGTGCGACTGGGGCGGGGCGTCCAGTGCCCGCCCAATCGATGAAAAGTCAAGATCTTAAGGGAATATATGCTTCGCTTGCTTAACCGCAACCTTTTGTCTCCAATGCGATCGCGGATCGCGAGGCGCGGGCCGACAAGTCAGCCAGCGCCAACGTTCAAAGCAGATTGAAAAGTCAAGCTAAAGCTTTTCGCTAGCCATGGCGCCGCAAGTGCCTCGGCGACTCCGCGACTGCTGGCTGCAGCGAGAGGGCACCGATGCCTGCCGACAGATTGATTCCAGGGGAGCCGCCCGCGGACAGAGGCTGCAGGCTTATGGAATTGCCATTGCCGCCAACCAGCGCATTGGCGCTGAACCCCTCACCCAAGGAAAAACCCGCCCCGGGACCGGTATAATTGCCGGCGAGCGCAAAGCGGCTCGCAGGTCCTGTCGAGACAACATCCCAGGCAAAGTGCCCCGGGCCGGTTCCGCCAAGGTCAAGGCCGATGCGGCTGATCGTCCCGGTATAATATTCCGGCCGCCCACGGGAGGGGTGAAACACACAGGAAACGCTCTTGCTCGAACCGATGACAAAGCCGACGCCCGGCTCGACATTGCACGCAAGCACCCCGGATTGAACCGGTGCAGCGCTGGACGGGGTAGCGGTCAAGCCGGCACCGAGCAACAAGCCCGGCGCCAAAACGAAGCACGAAAATTTCATAAGGGTTGACTCCTCACGCAGTACATATTTGCTGTCACGGCTGCGCAGCGCAGCCGTAAAAGGGTTATACGCTCACCACCGAAGTTTGAAACAATTAGATCTCCAACGTTCGTTGACACCGGAGCATGGCTTATCTTTTTCGCCAGTTTTCATCTTTTGTCGTGGTCGGCTTCATCGCCACGGGCGTCCACTATGCTTTGTTGATTGGGCTCGTGGAGCTTGCAGGGATATCGGCGGTGGCAGCCGCATTGGCCGGCTATGGAGCAGGCGGCACCGTTTCCTATTGTCTAAACCGGCGCCATGTGTTCCGTTCGGATCTGCCCCATCAGGCAGCGGTTTCACGCTTTGCGCTCGTCGCCGCCGTGGGCTTCGGACTGACCTATGTTTTTATGTCGCTTCTCGTCGAGAAAGCCGGCGTTCCTTATCTTCCAGCGCAAGTCGCGACAACCGGCATCGTCATGCTCTGGAGCTTCGCGGCGCATAAAATATGGACCTTCCCGCAGTACAAAAGCGCGCGCTAGGTGCCGGCGCCTCACAATGACTGTTCAAGGCCAGCGCGCGAGGGGCGGAAGCGACGACAGGATCGCCTCGACATTGCCGCCTGTCTTCAAGCCGAAAATCGTTCCCCGATCATAGAGCAGGTTAAATTCCGCGTAACGGCCCCGGCGGATGAGCTGTTCATCGCGATCGGCCTCGGTCCATGAAAGTGCGAAATTGCGGCGCACAAGCTCGGGGTAGATTGCGAGGAAACCCTTTCCGACAGCGCGCGTGAACGCAAAGAGCGCCTCAAAGCCAGTGTCCTCATCAGGCCCGCAATCGAGATAATCGTAAAATATCCCGCCGATTCCACGCGGCTCGTTGCGGTGCTTCAGGAAGAAATATTCGTCGCACCATTGCTTGAATTTCCCATAATTCGCGACTTTGGCGTGGCTGTCGCAGGCTGCCTTCATAGCAGCATGGAAATCGCGCGCGTCTGGATCGGCTTGAATGCGTCTCCTATCGAGCAGTGGCGTGAGATCCGCGCCACCGCCAAACCAAGCCTTTGTTGTTACAATGAAACGCGTGTTCATGTGCACGGTCGGCACATTCGGGTTCCACGGATGGGCGATGAGCGAAATTCCAGAGGCCCAAAATCTCGGATCAGCTTCGGCGCCAGGAATTTGCGCGGCAAACTCCGCCGGAAAGGTGCCAAAAACCGTCGAGGTATGCACAGCCATTTTCTCAAACACGCGGCCCGCGAGCACCGCCATGCGGCCTCCGCCCCCATCGCCGCCGGCGTGATCCAACCGCGCCCAAGGCTTCGTCACAAACCTGCCCGGCGCCATTCCATGCGAAGCAAAGGGGCCGCCCGCCTCCATCTCCAAAAGCTCGAAAGCCGCAATGACCGCGTCCTGCAGCTGCTCGAACCAGGTTCTTGTCACGCTTTTACGATGTTCGCTCGTGTCAGGTTTCGTCATGCGATCAAGGCTTTTATGGATCCCGTGCCGTAATGGCTGGCTCCGCCACTGTGCCAAGGGGAGAAGAGCAAAGATGCGGAAGCATTTTTCATGGCTGCATAACACTCGCAGGAGGCCTTTTCGAGGCCAAGCCATGAGGAGCCAACGGCTATTGCATGTGTGAGGCATAGCACGCGACCGCTTGCTTAGCGTGTGCGCACTGAGTTCGAACAAGTGTCGTAATGCATTAAACGGAACCCGCAGCAGGCTGCCTGGCATGATCACGAACACTGGCTGAACGAAAAATTGAAAGCGCCCTCGCCCCGATGTTCCCCGTCTCGCTGGACAATCCATCCGCGAGAATTCCCAGCACGGGGAGAAGAGTTTTTCGGGAAATAAGCGTGGCCGATCCGTCGCCTGCCCAGCAGACGATGTAGCCCGGATGGACCTTGCTTTGCCCTCACATCAAAAATATAAGCGGCGCCGCATCCAGGTTCCACGACGCCGTGTTCCTGATGGCACCTATGGCTTCGCAGCGATGATTTTGCTCTAAGCGTTCTACCGCCCGGCGTTAAGCAAATGGCCGTGGCCATAAAGCTTACACCCTGCACTCTACGCGGAGCGCTCCCGGGGCGAATCAAGGACTCTGATCCTGGATGGCATTGAGGTGGTGACCAAGAGTTCAGAGTGCTGCAAGCCCGAGTCGTTTCCCTTTAACTCCGGGGAAGCTTCAGCCGACCGGGAGGTCTTTCAAGAGAGAACGGGGTCTTTCCAGCCAAGAGAACTGTAGGAACAAATCTCATGCTCAACGACGGTGACAAATGGCCGGTTGTATGCGTGGAATGTGGACATGTAGATCCTCAAGAAATCGGTCGGCTGCGAGACATCGTCACCTTCGACTGCACGAGCTGCGGAAGCGAGCTGAGTTTTGACAATGAGGAATTTGTTAAGTTGCTCGGGAACCTCCGGCGTACCGTCGACGGCTTCGCGCGAAATGCCATGCTGACGAAGAAGCGCAGATAATTGACAAGAATCGGCCCTGACCGGCGACCTTAGCCGTTCTGACCGCTCAGATCTTGAGACGAATCTGCCGGGTCGCCTCCCCTGCCACCATCGCCACGGTGACCGCGACATTGAGCGAGCGCATCGGCGGCTTTAAGGGAATAACGAGACGCGCGTCGGCGGCGGCGTGGACTTCCCTGGGCACGCCGGCCGACTCGCGTCCGACAAGCAAAATATCGCCCGGAAGATAACTGAAATCGGTATAGGGACGACTCGCCTGAGTGGTCAGCAGCACCAGCCGGTGCTGATTGGCGCGGCGCCAGTCCTCGAAGGCGGTCCAATGAGGATGGCGGACGATTTCAACATGAGCAAGGTAATCCATGCCCGCCCGGCGGAAGTGCCTGTCGCTCACCGGGAACCCGGCCGGTTCGATAATCGCCGCGCCGAGCCCGAGACAGGCGCACATTCGCAAGATGGTGCCGGCGTTCTGTGGGATGTCTGGCTGATAAAGCGCCACCGTCAGGGGCGCGCTTCGATCGGGCAGCAGGTTTGCCATCGCGAACTTTCTGAAAACAGAGCACGGTCACAATCGCTCACAATCGCTTGACTTTGGGGGTGGGCGGCCGATCTCGCCCTGAGCCGCTCCAAAGCCTTGCGGCATGGCTATTGCTTCCACGCCGGGGCTCGATTATGCGATAGTAAGGGCAAAAGGCCGCAGATTGAGGACATCATGGGAGCAACGACGATAGCGGACGAACCGACCCGGCGGGATTTTCTGTTCGTCGCGACCGGGGCGATGGGCGCCGTCGCAGCCGGGTTCGCGGCGTGGCCGCTGATCGCCCAGATGAGTCCCGACGCGACAACCCTCGCCGCTGCCTCGACGGAAGTCGATATCGCGAATATTGCGGAAGGGCAGATCGTAACAGTGAAATGGCGCGGCAAGCCCATCTTCATCAGCCACCGCACGGCAAAAGAGATCGAAGCGGCACGGGCTGTTGAACTGAGCGAGCTGCGCGATCCGGCGAGCGATGAGTCGCGGGTGCAAAAGCCGGAATGGCTTATCGTGACTGGAATTTGCACGCATCTTGGCTGCGTGCCTCTCAAAAATGATGGCCCCTTCGAGGGCGGTTATTTTTGCCCGTGTCATGGTTCTGTTTATGATGCGTCTGGCCGTATCCGCCAGGGTCCGGCGCCGTACAATCTTGCCTTGCCGCCCTATAAGTTCGTCAGCGATACGAAGCTCACGATAGGCTAAGAGCATCAGCCTGCCAATGCCCGCAGGCTGATGCCAAGCAAGATTGTCAACAAATGGCGAGTAGAAGTTACCGGGAGACGATCTGACGATGAGTGGAGATTCGACCTACGTACCGAAAAGCCGGCTCGCCCAATGGTTTGAAAGCCGGCTACCGGTCATCGGCCTCGTCCACTCCTCCTTCGTGGCGTTCCCCAATCCGCGCAACCTCAACTATTGGTGGACCTTCGGCGGCATCTTGTCGTTCATGCTCGCCGCTCAAATCATCACCGGCATCGTTCTCGCGATGCATTACACGCCGCAATCCGGCCTCGCTTTTGCGTCGATCGAACACATCATGCGCGATGTGAACTATGGCTGGCTGCTGCGCTACATGCATGCCAATGGCGCTTCGATGTTCTTCTTCGCGCTCTATGTCCATATGTTCCGGGGCATGTATTACGGCTCATATAAGTCGCCGCGGGAAGTCTTGTGGCTCCTTGGCGTCATCATCTATCTCCTCGCCATAGCGACGGCTTTTATGGGGTATGTCCTGCCTTGGGGGCAGATGAGCTTTTGGGGCGCGACGGTCATCACGAGCCTCTTTTCAGCAATTCCTATTGTTGGTGATTCAATCACGACTTGGCTGTGGGGCGGCTATGCAGTCGATAACGCAACCCTCAATCGCTTCTTCTCGCTCCACTATCTCTTGCCCTTCATGATCGCGGGCGTAGTCGTTCTGCATATCTGGGCGTTGCATGTTCATGGATCGAACAACCCGGCTGGAATCGAAAAAAACTCTGCCAAGGACACCTTGCCTTTCCATCCCTATTTCACCGTGAAGGATGGTTTCGCGCTCGTCTGTTTCCTTGTGTTTTATGGATGGTTCGTTTTTTACGTGCCAAATTATCTTGGCGATGCCGACAATTACATCGAGGCGAACCCGCTTCAGACTCCGGTCCATATCGTCCCGGAATGGTATTATCTGCCCTTTTATGCAATTCTCCGCTCGATTCCGAATAAACTCGGCGGCGCCGCCGCAATGTTCACAGCGGTGCTGATCATTTCCTTTCTGCCCTGGCTTGATACATCCCCCGTAAAATCAGCGTCTTACCGTCCGCTCTACAGAATTTTTTTCTGGCTCTTTGTCGCTTGCGCGGTTCTCCTTGGCTATATGGGATCGCAGCCGCCGGAGGGTGGCTATGTGATCGCCGCCCGTTTTCTCACCGTCTATTACTTCCTCCATTTCCTCGTGATCCTGCCCTTGCTTGGGCGGTATGAGAAGCCAAAGCCCCTTCCCGCCTCGATCTATGATGCCGTGCTTGGTAAGTCGGGCGCAGTTGAGGCAACCAGCCACCGATTGGAAGTGCGCGAGCCTGGGCAATGACCAGCCTGTCAAGACGACCTCGCGATGGCCATAAGGAAAACAGTGATGAAGCACCGTAACGCGTTTCGCCGCGGTGTCGGAGTGGCGTTCGGTGCCGTCCTGACCGTGGCGCTAACGGCCGGCGCCGCCCATGTCTTTGCCGCAGACGATGCTGGGCCCGAGACCGGGAAGACGCACGAACAGCCAAAGCCGCCCCGTCAGGAATGGTCTTTCAACGGCTTCTTCGGCCGTTACGACCAAGCACAGCTTCAGCGCGGGTTTCAGGTCTATCGCGAGGTTTGTTCCAACTGCCATTCCCTCAAATTGGTCGCCTTCCGTAATCTGGCCGATCCCGGAGGCCCAGGATTCTCGGAAGAACAAGTGAAAGCGCTCGCGGCTCAATATCAGATCAAGGATGGGCCGAACGATGCCGGCGACATGTTTGAGCGGCCCGGACGGCCCTCTGATTATTTCCCTTGGAATTTCCCTAACGAACAAGCCGCGCGCGCCGCGCTCGGCGCAGTGCCGCCGGATATGTCGCTGCTCGCCAAGGCCCGCTCCTATGAGCGCGGCTTCCCGCTCTTTCTGATTGATCCCATCCTCCAGTACCAAGAGCAAGGGCCTGACTACATCGACGCGATCCTGAATGGCTACACGAACGACAAGGATCCGAACTGGAACGAATATATGCCAGGCCATAAGATCGCCATGCCCATGCCCTTGAGCGACGGCGCTGTCGATTACGCCGACGGCTCGCCCAAGACGGTTCAGCAATACGCCAAGGATGTCTCTGCCTTTCTGATGTGGGCCGCCGAACCAAAGCTCGAAGAGCGCAAGCGCATTGGCTTTGGCGTGCTGATCTTCCTTTCTGTCTATGCCCTGCTCCTTCTGGCCGTAAAAAAGAAGATCTGGCATCGTCCTGAGGCGCATGGCAAAGAGGCCACGCCCTAGGCGCAGGGCGGCTTGCCCAGGCTGCCGCTCATTCATGTCAACGCCCTGGCACGTGGCGATTGACGAGCGAACCGGTGCTTCTTATCGTTTCGAGATCGCTCCCGCGCCGAGACAGTCTCGCGAAATTTCCGCTTTCCTAAGGTCATGCCATGTCCCTCGCCGCCGCCCTTGGGCAAGCCAATGCCTGGCCTTTCGAGGAGGCACGCAAGCTAATTGCGCGGATCGAGACAACCGGCCAGACAGAGGTGTTGTTCGAGACGGGCTACGGGCCGTCCGGGCTCCCCCATATTGGAACTTTTGGCGAGGTCGCGCGCACAAGCATGGTTCGGCACGCCTTCAGGGTTCTGACGCAGGACAAGATCAAAACCCGCCTCATCGCTTTTTCGGACGACATGGACGGCCTTCGCAAGGTGCCCGACAATATCCCGAATAAGGAACTTGTCGCCGCCCATCTCGGCAAGCCGCTCACTCAGGTTCCGGATCCTTTCGGCACCCATGCAAGCTTCGGCGCCCACAATAACGCACGGCTGCGCGCCTTTCTCGACGCGTTCGGCTTCGATTATGAATTCGCCTCCGCGACGGACTATTATAAGTCTGGCCGTTTCGATGCTGCGCTGCTCCATATCCTCGCCCATTACGATGCGGTGATGGCAATCATGCTGCCGAGCTTTCGCGAGGAGCGGGCCGCAACCTATTCGCCCTTCCTGCCGCTTCATCCGCGGACTGGCGTTGTCATGCAGGTGCCGGTCGAAAAAATCGACACCGCCGCAGGGACGCTCAGCTGGCGCGATCCCGAGACGGGGGAAGTCTTCGAGACTCCCGTGACGGGCGGCGCTTGCAAGCTGCAATGGAAGCCGGACTGGGCCATGCGCTGGTACGCGCTCAAGGTTGATTATGAAATGGCCGGCAAAGACTTGATCGAGTCGGTCAAATTGTCCGGCGCCATCGTGCGCGCCCTCGGCGGCACGCCGCCGGAAGGGTTCAATTATGAATTGTTCCTCGACGAAAAGGGCCAAAAAATCTCGAAATCCAAAGGCAATGGCCTGACGATCGAGGAATGGCTTACCTATGCGAGCCCCGAAAGCCTTTCGCTTTTCATGTATCAGAAACCGACCGCCGCCAAGCGACTCTATTTCGATGTGATCCCGCGCACGGTTGATGATTATCTCGCCTTTCTTGATGCCTATCCAAGACAAGGAGCAAAAGAGCGTCTCGGTAATCCAGTCTGGCATATCCATTCAGGCGAACCGCCAGCGCCGGAGATTTTACACCATGGAACCAGCCAAAGCACCACGATCACCTTTGGCATGCTGCTCAATCTCGCCGCTGTCGCGAATAGCGAGGATCCGCAGATCCTTTGGGGGTTTCTGCGCCGCTACGCACCCGATGTCTCGGCCGCGACGCATCCGCGCCTGGACCAGCTGGTGAATTATGCAGTGCGCTACTTCTGTGATTTCGTCCGGCCGGCGAAAAGCTACCGCGAACCCGACGACATCGAGCGGGCGGCTTTGGAGACTCTCTCCGCCGCCCTCGCTTCCCAGCCAACGGATGCCAGCGCCGAAGTAATCCAAGCCGCGCTTTATGATGTCGCGCGAAAGATACCGCGCTATCAGGACATGAAGGCCAAGGGGGCGACAGCCGAGCGGCCAGGAGTCTCGAATGACTGGTTCACCATGCTTTATCGGGTACTCCTTGGCGAAAGCCGGGGCCCGCGCTTCGGCTCTTTCATAGCGCTTTACGGGATCAACGAAACCCGCCAGCTGATCGCAGACGCGCTCTCTGGCGATCTGTTGCGCAAACATGCGCAGAGTCGCCAGCCCGTATAGAATGGCCGGACAGCGGTGCGTTCCCCAGGCAATGCGCTGCGCTCTCCAACGCGAAGGAGGGTGCTGTGCTGAAGCCGCTCTTGGCTTTGCCAATCCGAAGCCTAAAAGTTCCCTGGCTTCAACCTTGTCGAAGAAAGAGCCAAATGGTAGGAATTTGATAAATCCAGTGTGACGCCGACACCAGCAGATCATGTTGTTCTGAGATGGAGGGGACTCGTTCAAGACACACAGAAAATAGCGACCTTATGCTGCCCCTTTTTCAAACAAGCCATTCGCTCAAAATGTTGGAATCGTTTGCTACAATCATCCGATGCGCTCAAATACGCACGGACATGCCGCCTTACTCCGCTGTAGACTGACGCCGCACCGAAGATTTTCTGCCCCGGTTTTGGTTCACCGGGATACTCTGGGATTGGGGAATCACGCCAATCCATATATTGCCGGAAAAAGGAAATACCAGACAATGATTACGCTCGATCGCCCTGCAGGGCTGCAACTCTATCCTGATACCTTACGGAGTTCATTTAACCGAGAGCCATTTGGATTTGAGCATTCCTTGTCCGGGCTCGACATCTTCAAATTCGAAGAAATCTACGCACTCACCGAAAAATACATTGGCCGTAGTGAAGACTACTATGTAGCGTGCGGCGCCTCCAAGCCGGACACCGTCTTCTTTTCCGTACCGCGCTCTTCTCATCCTCCACATGAGGCGATGCAGCTCCTCGATACAGGCTCCTACCGCATCCTCTTGAAGCGGCCCGAATGTTACGATCCCCGATTTCGTGATTTAATCAACCAACTCTTCTCCCAGGTCGCCGATTCCCTTGGCGGCTTCGACGGTGACCGGATCGTTCGTCTGGAAGCGGGCCTCCTCATCACCTCCCCCGCAACAACTACGCCGTTTCACTTTGACCCAGAAATTGGGTTCTTTTCCCAAATCGAAGGCGAAAAAATTTATCATGTGTACTCGCCGAGCATACTCGGTGAGGAGGAATTGGAAGACTTCTACAAACTCGGCCGCGTGGCTATTGCACAGATCGATCTCGAAGGGCGTGATCCGGCGCGTGAGCATGTTTTCACACTTGGGCCAGGCAAGGGTCTGCATCAGCCGCAAAACGCCGCCCATTGGGTCGAGACGCGCGGGTCACGTTCGATCTCCTATGCGTTCGTCTTCGAAACGGAAGCAGGCCGTGCCAGGGGACGCACGCGGGCGTTCAATCATTTTCTGCGTTGCCTCAAGCTCAATCCAGCGCGGCCCGGTGTAAATCCTGCTTTCGACCTCATCAAATCCGAAGCGATGCGCAGCGTGCTTCCGGTCCGCCGAAGGCTCGCCGACATCGTCCATAGGAACAGGGCGTAGCAGTTTAACACGTCATCTTAAGCAAGTCGGTTCTCAACCAAAGCGGCCTAGAACGTGGAGCTGATCTACAAGATCGTGCCAGCCTCTTCATGGCGGCAGGCCCAGGAATGCGGCCGCTTCGCCGGCGCAGCGGCTGATCTCGCCGATGGCTTCATTCATTTCTCGCTTCGCGCCCAGCTGGAAGAGACAGCCGCGAAATGGTTTGCAGGCGAGGCTGATCTCATGCTCGTTGCGGCCGATCCTGGAAAGCTTGGTGATGCCCTGCGCTACGAGCCCTCACGCGGCGGTGCCCTCTTCCCGCATCTTTATGCCGATCTGCCGCTCGATGCCGTGGTCTTCGCAAAACCTTTGCCGCTGCGGCCAGATGGTAAACATGATTTTGCCGGGCTTCTCTAATGGCCTCTCTTATCCATACCCTCATACGCCCGATGTTATCATTCATAGATTCGGAAGCCGCGCATCGTTTGGCGATCAAAGCGCTGCTCACCGTTCCGCTGCCTCCAGCGGCCCCCGATGATCCGCGGCTCGAGGTGAATGCTTTCGGGCTCAATTTTCCCAATCCGCTTGGCCTTGCGGCGGGGTTCGATAAAAATGGAGAGGTCGCCAATGAGATTCTCCGCCTCGGCTTCGGTTTCGCCGAGGTCGGCACCATCACGCCGCTGCCGCAGCAAGGCAACCCGCGCCCCCGCCTCTTTCGTCTCAACCAGGATCAAGCAGTCATCAACCGGCTTGGTTTTCCAAGCGAGGGACACACCACCGTCCATGCGCGCCTTGCCGCGCTTGTGCAGCGGAATGGCATCATCGGAGTCAATCTCGGCGCCAACAAAGACTCAGCCGATCGCATCGATGATTATGCACGCGGGATCACGGCCTTCGCGGATGCCGCCGATTATTTCACGATCAATGTCTCATCTCCGAACACCCCAGGCCTGCGCGACTTGCAGCATGCTGAGGCGCTGGACGATCTCCTCGCGCGGGTGCTCGCGGCGCGTGATCAAGCGGCCGAACATTTCGCGCGCAAGCCCGTGCTTCTGAAGATCGCGCCCGATCTCACCCTTATCGAACTTGATGCAATCATCAGCCGGGCCCGTGCAAGAAAAATCGACGGAATGATCGTCGCGAACACCACCGTCTCGCGGCCCGCCTCTTTGCACGATCCTGCCGCCCGCCAGCAGGGCGGCTTATCCGGCCGCCCGCTGTTCTTTCCCTCGACACATATGCTGGCGCAGACCTATCTTCGTGTCGAAAATCAGTTTCCTCTCATCGGCACGGGCGGCGTCGATAGCCCGCAGACCGCCATGGCGAAAATTGAAGCGGGCGCAAGCCTCGTGCAATTTTATTCCTCGCTCATTTTCAAGGGGGCATTTCTTGCCTTTGCGATCAAGCGCGGCCTTGTCAACCTGCTCGATCAAAAATCCTGCCCCCGGCTTGCCGATGCAATCGGCGTCGCGGCGGCGGATTGGGCCAGCGGAAAACTGAGCGCCGACAATTTCCGGTAACGCCATCCAAGGGTGACGCCTCGCGCAAGAAGAAAGACGAGAAGCGCGAACCAAAGCCCGCCATTGCCGAGAGGCCGCAGCAGATAGAAACTTGCAAGGTAGAGCGCGAGCGCAAGCAGCATCATATTGCGCATATCGCGCGTCCATGTCGCGCCGATGAACACACCGTCGAATTCATAAGCGAGCGCTCCGGCAACAGGCATCAGAGCGGCAAAAATGAGATAATCATCTGCGTAAGCACGCACTTGCGGGCTGGTCGAAAGAAACGCGATGAAGGAACTGCCAGAAAGCAGAGCGGCCATCGACAGGCCGACAGCGAAAATCGAACACCACAAGAGGGTGAGGCGCACGGAGGCGCGAAAGCTCTTCGCATCCCGCGCACCCAACGACTGCCCGCACAATTGTTCAGCAGCCGTCGCGAAACCATCGAGGAAATAGGCCGCAACGAGAACGAGGTTCAGCAAGATGGCGTTGGCGGCAAGCCTCAGGTCGCCGCCTCGCGCACCCTGTGCGGTGAAAAATGCGAAAGCAAAGAGCAGCGCCGTGTTGCGGACAAAAATATCTCGATTGATCACGAACATCCGGATGATCTTCGCGCGGTCCAGCACCAGTCCTGGCGCGACCGAAAAGAGCGTGCCACAAAGGCGCCACGTAACGCCAAGGCCCGCGAGCGCCCCCAAAATCTCGGCAGCAAGCGTGCCCATCGCCGAGCCGCCGACGCCAAGTCCAAGCCCGTAGACGAAGGCAACGTTCAGAGCGACATTGCTAAGATTAATCACAATCTGGAGAGCGAGGGCGACATCGGTCCGCCCACGCCCGACGATCGCACCCAAAAAGGCGTAATTCGCTAGTGTGAAAGGCGCCGACCAAATCCTGATGTCGAAATAAAGCCGTCCTGCGCTCGTGACGTCCGGGCTCGCCCCGAGCAAGCCAAAACTCACCCAGGCGATCGGCACCTTGAGGCAGATCAAAGCGGCACCGATCCCGAGGGCAACGATCAGGGCGCGGAGAAGGGTTAGACGTTGCTCGGCCCTGTCGTTCGCCCCCAACGCTTGCGCTGTGAGCCCCGCGGTTCCCATGCGAAGAAAACCGAAACTCCAGAAAAGAGAATCAAAAATAATCGCGCCAGCAGCAATGGCACCAAGAAGATGCGCTTGCCCAAGCCTGCCGATCACCGCCGCATCGGCAACGCCAAGCAAGGGTGTCGACAAATGGGCAAGTGTCATCGGCAACGCCAGCCTCGCGACGCGTGCATGGCTGACTTCTGGAGGATTAAGGCCAGGGGCCAAGGTCGAGGACACCGCGCGCGATCCGGTCAGCGGCCGCTGCGCATATTCATCAGGCGCAGCACAAACCAGACCGGGACGACGATCACAGCGCCCGCGAGGATATAGTCCGCGACAACACGGATCGCGTCAAAACCAAGGCTCCAGATGCGATCGACGAGATCGTTGATCGCGCGAAATACATCCATCGGCCTAATGTCGAGCCACATCAGAAATGCGCCGACAATCAAGGACACAAAAAGAAGACGCAGGAAGACGCCGCCTGGCGAGCCGCCCAGAAAGCGTGTCAGCGCGGTCTCCTCGCGAGGCATATGGATCGGGGTCGGGTTCGATGGCTGTCCTGGCGCCGTCCAATAGGGCGGCGGCTTGCTCCTCGCAGTTTCATCTTCGTTCATTGGAATCCTCCGCGCTCAAACTGGGATATGAGGACAGCGTCGAGGAATTTTTCTGGCCGATCAAGGCACCTCGAGCGCGATGGCGGTCGCCTCACCGCCGCCGATGCAAAGCGCCGCCGCGCCCCGCCTCAGCCCGTATTTCTGCAAAGCCGCAAGCAGAGTGACGACGATTCGCGCGCCTGATGCACCGATCGGATGACCGAGCGCGCAGGCCCCGCCATGCACATTGACTTTTTCATGCGGCAAGGAAAGCTCTTGCATCGCGGCCATGGTCACGACCGCAAAGGCCTCGTTGATCTCGAACAGATCGACATCCGCCAAGGACCAGCCGGTCTTGACCATCAGCTTTTGCAAAGCACCGATGGGCGCGGTGGGGAATTGGCTGGGAGCCTGCGCATGGGTGGCATGGCCCCGGATCGCCGCCAAGGGCGCGATGCCCCGCTTCTCGGCTTCCGAGCGGCGCATAAGAAGGAGCGCGGCAGCGCCATCCGAGATCGAGCTTGAATTGGCGGCGGTTACGGTGCCACCCTCCCTGAATGCCGGCTTCAAAAAGGGAATCTTGTCGAGCCTCGCCTTGAGGGGTTGCTCATCATGAACAACGGTCCGGTCTGCGTCCTTGCCATTCTTGACCGCGACCGGCACGATCTCTTTCTCGAAGCTGCCATCACCGATCGCCCTTTGCGCCCGCTCCAAAGATGAGACCGCGAAGGCATCTTGAGCAGCCCGAGTGAACTGAAAGCTTTCAGCGCAATCCTCCGCGAAAGCTCCCATCGGCAAATGCGCGCCATAAGCATCTTCGAGGCCGTCAAGGAACATGTGATCGAGAAGTCTGCCATGCCCCATCCGGTAGCCGGACCTCGCCCGGTCCAGCAGATAAGGCGCATTGCTCATGCTTTCCATGCCCCCCGCAAGCGCGATTCGCGCACTCTCCGCGCGAAGGATGTCATGCGCAAACATAATAGCTTTCATGCCAGAACCGCACATCTTGTTGATGGTCGTGCAAGGTGCCGCTTCTGGCAGGCCGGCGGCGAGTGCCGCCTGACGGGCCGGAGCCTGTCCCTGCCCGGCGGGCAAGACACAGCCAAAAATCACTTCCTCTACGTCTTGCGGCTGGACGCCGCACCTCGCGAGCACCGCTCTCGCCGCCGCCGCGCCAAGCCGCGCTGCGGGAAGGTCCTTGAAATCACCTTGAAAGCCACCGATGGGCGTGCGGGCGGCGGCTACGATGACGATCGGATCTGGCTCTGACATGCTACAATCCATTGATTTCACGTGCTTTCTTTATGATCATGAAATTTGATGTCAATCGAAAGCGCGGCAAGCGTGACCTCTTAAAAAATTGCAGGCTTTTTGCGCAAGATCATGCGATAAGGAGTGGAGTTCGCAATGCAATTCACTTTTGAACGATTATGGTCTGATGAACGATTGTGGTCTGAGCCGGCTTTCAAGGCAGTCCTCTCCAAAGCGATAGGCGACAGCTTGTCTACTTTTTAAATTTGAGCGCTTCCTTTCTGAACATGGGAATTTCATATGACCAAGCAGCGCTCCGGCCCGCGACGCTTCATCGCAAAGGCCGGTTCACCTTAAGCTCATGAAGCGATGCTATGCTGCGCGTCAGATAAGCCTGAAACCCCCAACAAGGAAGAGTGATGGACCGGATTCTCGTGCTCCTGCGTCATGGCCAGAGCGACTGGAACCTGAAAAACCTGTTTACGGGCTGGAAAGACCCGGACCTGACCAGCCAGGGAGTCGAGGAGGCGCGCGCCGCCGGAAAATGCCTGAAGGCGCGCGGCTTATTCTTCGACCGCGCCTTCACGTCTAATCTCGTCCGCGCCCAGCACACTTTGAAATTGGTCCTCTCTGAACTCGGCTCGCCCGGAATCGAGGTCACGCACGATAGAGCCCTCAACGAGCGCGATTACGGCGTGCTTTGCGGGCTCAACAAGGACGATGCCATAAGGAGATGGGGCGATGAACAAGTGGAACTCTGGCGCCGCTCCTATGATGTCCGGCCACCGGGCGGCGAAAGCCTCAAGGACACGGTGGCGAGGGTTCTCCCCTATTATTGCCAGAAAATCCTGCCCCAGGTGCTCAGTGGCCATAGGGTCATTATCTCGGGCCACGGCAATTCACTGCGCGCCCTCATGATGGTCCTCGACCAGCTAACGCCGGAAACAGTGCCAAGCATGGAACTCGAAACAGGCGTGCCGCATCTCTATCGGCTGAAAGCAGATTCAACCGTCGAGACCAAGGAGATCATCGATCCCAAAGCGCCCTACGACGTATCCCCTTTGTCCGCGACGAGAGAGCCTTTTCTAAAGATCCGAATTGCTGAAAAATAAGAGCCCATTCCAAGCGTCCGACTCTGGCGGAATTGCCGCCGAGGCGCCCTCCCGGACTTGCATGTGGCGCCCATTGCACCAAAATGCTTCACTTGAAACATTTTGGGATCATTGCGCGAAGACCGGCCGGCCATCGCCTTGAGGTTCATGCAGCAAGAAAACGAGCTGTTCGAAATCGCCGGGGCTAAGACGGCAATTGACCTCGCTCCGGGACTCACCCTCTTCCGGCGTTATCTCGACGTCACGGCGCAGGACTCGCTTGCTTTGGCGATCGCGGAGGCCGTCCGGCAGGCGCCCTGGTTCGTCCCACACATGCCGCGCTCCGGTCAGCCATTTTCGGTCAAGATGACCAATTGCGGCAATCTTGGCTGGTTGTCGGACCGCGACAAAGGCTACCGCTATCAGGCAACGCATCCGGTTTCCCGAGCGCCTTGGCCCCGTATCCCGCAGCCCGCGCTAGACGTCTGGCAGGCCTTGGCCTCCTACCAGCATCCGCCCGAGGCCTGCCTCATCAATTTCTATGATGGTCACGCCCGTATGGGCCTCCATCAGGACCGCGATGAAGCGGAGCTCGCGGCACCCGTGGTCTCCATCTCCCTTGGCGACACTTGCCGTTTCCGCTACGGCGGTCCGCGGCGCGGCGATCCTTCGAAGAAACTTGAGCTGCACTCCGGTGACGTTCTTGTGATGGGCGGCGCGGCCCGGCTGATCTTCCATGGAGTCGACAAAATATTCGCCGGCTCCTCGGGGCTGCTGCCGGGTGGCGGCCGCATCAACCTAACCTTGCGGCGCGTGATGCCGCCGGATCTTCCCTGAACCTCACGCGAATCCGCGTCCTTGGAACACAAAGACGCTGCATGTGAAATATCTTCAAAATTATGGTAATCGCGATCCCTCGCGATGCCGGAGTGCTCGATGAAGATTTCCCTGATCCAGATGAACTCGACCAGCGACAAAGCCGCGAATATCGCGGCCGCAACAAAGCTCGTCGAACAAGCCGTCGCCGAGGAACGGCCAGACTGGATTTGTCTGCCTGAATGTTTCGATTTTCTCGGCGGAGACCGGCCGGCTAAAATGGCGGCGGCCGAGGCGTTTCCCGGCGGTCCTGCCTATGGCGCGATGCAAGCCATCGCCAGAGAACATAAGGTTTACATTCATGCCGGTTCAATCCTCGAAAAGCCGCAATCCGGCGAACGCATTCACAACACGACCGTGGTCTTTGACCGCACCGGCACGGAAATCGCCCGCTATCGCAAAATCCATATGTTCGACATTACCGCACCCGATGGAACGAAATATAATGAGAGCGCGGCTTTCGCGCCGGGCAATACAATCGTGACTTACCCATGCGAAGACATGCTCATCGGCTGTGCGATTTGCTATGATATTAGGTTTCCGAATCTTTTTCAGGCGCTTGCCGCAAAGGGCGCAGAAATGATCGTTTTGCCCGCTGCCTTCACCGCGCAAACCGGCAAGGACCATTGGGAAGTGCTCTGCCGCGCGCGGGCAATCGAGACGCAGACTTATTTCTGTGCTCCTGCGCAGACGGGCATGCACATCGCCAAAAAAGAGATGCGACAGACCTATGGCCACTCCCTGGTGGTCGATCCATGGGGTCATGTCATTGCGAAAGCCTCGGATGGCACCGGCATCGTCTCGACGAGGATCGACCGCGCGCTCGTAAAGAAAGTTCGCACACAAATTCCCGTCGCGCAGCATAAGGTGCCGTTCGATTGAGCAAGAGGCTTCTTCGCTCTCGCCCAGCATCGCACCTCTTGGCGCCCGCCGCGGCCATCTTTCTTGTCATGTTAGGAGTGGCTTTTGAGGTAACCGCCACAAGGGCCACGGACGCGCCAGCTCCCATGATCTGGCATCGAGGCGAACTCGGCGATCCAGGCTCACTGGATCCGCACAAAGCAGAGACCTTGATCGAAAGCAATATTCTCGACGAGCTTTTCGAAGGCCTCGTCGCGCACAACGCACGTGGCGAGCTCATCCCGGGAATTGCTGCGAGCTGGACCATTGATCCGGCCGGCACAGTCTATGATTTTCAGCTCCGTCCAGACGCCAAATGGTCGAACGGCGACAAACTCGGGGCGGACGATTTCGTTTTCGCTTTTCGCCGTCTGATGGCCCCAGCGACAGGCGCCCCCTATGCAAATATTCTTTTTACGTTGAAGAATGCGGAAAAGATCAACAAGGGGCAACTGCCCCTGGATGCTTTGGGCGTCCGCGCCTTGGACGAACACAGGCTTGAAATCATCCTCGAGCAACCAGCGCCCTATTTCATCGCGCAACTTGCCCATTTCACAGCTAAGCCACTTCATCGAAAATCGGTCGAAGCCTTTGAGTCGGACTTCGTGCGGCCGGCCCATATGGTGACGAACGGGCCCTTCATGCTGAAGCAATTCACCCCGAACGACCGGCTTGTACTGATCAAGAACCCCTATTATTACGACGCGGCGCAGGTCGCGCTCGATCAAGAAATTTTCTACTCCCTCGAGGACCGCTCCGCTGCGCTGCGCCGTTTCATGGCCGGGGAAATCCAGTCCTACGACGACGTTCCTTTGGAGCAGATCGATTTCGTGCGCGCCTATTTGGCGGACGCATTCAAGGTGACGCCGAGCCTTGGCACTTATTTTTATGGCTTCGATACGCGCCACAAGCCGTTTGACGATCGAAGAGTGCGCCAAGCCCTCGCCATGGGCATCGACCGCGAATTTATCGCCGATCGGATCTGGGGCGGGACCATGGAACCTGGCTATAGCTTTGTGCCGCCAGGAATTGAGAGCTATGGCGCGCCCGCCACAGTGAGCTGGAAGGAGATCGACCCCCTTGCGCGGGAGGATGAAGCCAAGAGGCTGCTTGCCGAGGCGGGTTTCGGTCCCGGCGGCGAAAAACTTGAGGTCGAAATCCGCTTCGCCAATTCGGAAAATCACCGCGCAACGGCGGTGGCGATCGCCGACATGTGGAAGGTACTCGGTGTCGAAACGCGGCTTCTTGGGACCGATGCCACGAGTCATTATGCTTTTCTGCGGGAGAAACCTCCCTTCGACGTCGCGCGCTGGGACTGGTTCGCCGATTACCCCGATGCGCAAAATTTTCTCTTCCTTTGTCAAAACGACAACCAAGCTCTGAACGTCGCAAGCTTCGGCAATAAGGCTTTCGATACTCTCATGCATGACGCTCAGGCGGAAAGCTCGCCCGAGCAACGCCGGCTCATTCTCCACAAGGCCGAGGCGCTCCTTCTCGACGAACAGCCAGATCTTGTGCTTCTGACCTATCGCACCCGCAATCTTGTCTCGCCGAAGCTCAAGGGCTGGGAAGCCAATGTGCTCGACAATCATCCCGGCCGCTACATTTCAATCGCGCCATGAGCAAGGCCAAGGGACGCATCGGCGCTTTACCACATTGCAAAGCGGCACGAGGCTAACCGATGCTTCGCTTCTTTCTCACGCGCGTCGCCACGGCGATCCCGACGCTTTTCGTCATCATCGCGCTTTCATTTTTTTTGATGCGGCTCGCGCCCGGCGGACCTTTTGATTCCGCGCGGACGCTTGACCCCAGCATCGCCGAGAATTTGCGCCACATCTATAAGCTCGACCGCCCTCTGCTTGAGCAGTTTTTCTACTATCTGCGAAGTCTCGCCGATGGCGATCTGGGGCCGAGCTTGCATTGGCGCGATTTTACCGTGAACGAGCTCTTCGCCACGGCGCTGCCGATCTCGGTCACGCTCGGCGCGAAAGCCATGCTCACCGCGATCCTTGCGGGCACGGCGCTGGGACTTTTTGGAGCGATGAGCAAGGGCTGGATGGGACAGCGGCTGATTGATGGCGCATCGATCGTCGGAATTGCCGTGCCCGTCTTTGTTGTGGCACCGCTCCTTCAGCTCGGATTTGGCCTCGCCCTTCATGTTCTGCCCGTCGGCGGCTGGGATGATGGCGCCTGGCAGAACCAGGTCTTGCCGGTAGCGACCCTCGCCTTGCCACAGATCGCGATCATCGCGCGGCTCATGCAAGCCGCCCTCAACGATACGCTTGGAAAGCCGCACATGCGCACACTGCGAGCGTTCGGAATGCCCGCCTATCATATTTATATTCATGCGCTTCGGGCGGCCCTTCCGCCGGTTGTTTCCTATCTCGGCCTTGCCGCTGCCAATGTGCTCACCGGCTCGGTGATCGTCGAGACGATTTTCGGGATTCCCGGCATGGGAAGATACTTCGTCTATGGCGCGCTCGGCCGCGATTACACGCTCGTCATGGGGACTGTCATCGTCGTCGCGGCCGCCGTGCTCTTGTTCAATCTCATCGTCGATCTTGTGCTCGCCTGGCTCGATCCTCGCGTGCGTTATGAAGCGGGATTATGATGGATAAGTCTCGCTCCGAAGCGCCGCCGTCGTTCGCGGCCGTGAGCCCGCGCAATTGGCCATTGCAGGTGAGCCTTTCGATCCTCGCGGCGATCGCACTTCTTTGTCTTCTTGGGCCACTCGTTTCCGGCCACTCCTATGATCAAGTCTATCGCGATTACGTGCTCGTCCGCCCTTCCCTTTCGGCGCATCCGGACGCGGCCGAAGTGGACAGTGCGATCGCCTCGATCGCCCGTCGCATCCGTGTGCAAATCACGGCCTCGGGTGAGGGGGAGACCATGCGGATGATCCTCCACGCCGAAAAGCCGATTGACCCGCGCACCCTTCGCACCTTCGAGCGATCGGATCTTTTCCTGCCTGCCCGAATTGCTGCAACCGGAGATGAAGGTCGAGAACTTGCGATCGACGTGCCGTTGCAGCGGACGGTTTTCCTGTTCGGGACGGACGCCAATGGCCGCGATCTTTTCACAAGGGTCCTCATCGCCGGCCGCATTTCACTTGCCGTAGGCCTCCTCGCCTCTTTCGTCGCCCTGACCATTGGCGTCACCTATGGTGCGATCGCGGGCTATGCGGGCGGGCGTGTCGATGCCTTGATGATGCGGGCTGTCGAGATCGTCTATGCGCTGCCCTTCATCTTTTTCGTCATTGTTCTCGTCATGGTCTTCGGGCGCCATTTCGTGCTGATTTTCGCCGCAATTGGCGCCGTCGAATGGCTCGACATGGCGCGGATCGTGCGCGGCCAGACGCTTTCGATCAAGCAAAGGGATTTTGTTGCCGCCGCCGAAGCGCTTGGCGCGACGCCGGGCGCGATTCTTTGGCGCCATGTGATCCCCAACACCTCGGGCCCAATCATTGCCTATCTCACGGTGCTCGTTCCCCGCGTGATCTTGCTTGAAAGCTTCGTCTCCTTTTTGGGCCTCGGTGTGCAGGAGCCATTGACAAGCTGGGGGGTGCTCGTCGCGGACGGCGCCCGCAACATTCAAGGCTCCATCCATTTGCTGATTTTTCCCGCGCTCTTCTTGGGCGTGACGCTGGCCGCACTGCAGACCCTTGGCGACGGCTTTCAGCGCGCGCGTGGAGCCGGAGGCCGTTGATGAATGTTTCCACGGCGCCGATCTTCAAGCTTCGCGAGCTTCGTGTGAGCTATGGTCCGGCGCAGGTCGTGAAGGGTCTGAACCTAACGGTAAGCCGCGGTGAAACGGTCGCGATTGTCGGCGAATCGGGCTCGGGCAAAAGCCAGACCATGCTTGCAGCTTTGCGGCTCCTGCCCCGCGAGGCCCGTACCGCCGGATCGGCAACATTCGAAAGCAGCGAGCTTCTGAGCCTGCCGCAAAAGCAGCTTGATGCGATTCTCGGCCAACGCATTGCGATGGTTTTTCAAGAGCCCATGTCGTCACTCGACCCGCTGTTCATGGTTGGCGCCCAGATCGGCGCGGTCCTGCGTCTCAAAGCGCGATTGCCGCGAGGCGCGGCTAGAGCCCGGGCAAAAGAGCTTCTTGACCTCGCTGGCATCGCCGAGCCGGAACGCCGGCTCAATGCCTATCCGCATGAATTGTCTGGCGGCCAGCGCCAGCGTGTCGCGATCGCGATGGCGATCGCGTGCAACCCCGATCTTTTGATCGCGGATGAGCCGACGACGGCCCTTGATGTCACGGTGGCCGCAAAAATCCTCGATCTTCTCGCCGAGCTCAAACAGAGCCTCGGGATGGCGATGATCTTCATCAGCCATGACCTTGGATTGGTGCGCCGGATCGCGGACAGGATCTATGTGATGAAGGGAGGGGAAGTCCTTGAAAGCGGATCGCCTGCCGAAATCTTCGCCATGTCGTGCCATGACTATACACGCATGTTGCTTCAGGGCATGCCGCGCGTTCGGCCGCGCGCTTTGGGTGATGCGCCGATGCTGTTGCGCGCCGAGAACATCAAGGTTGAGTTTCGCTTGCGTGGCGGTTTATTCGGGACCAAGCGTACATTCACAGCGGTCGATGGCGTCAGCCTCAGTCTCAGTTGCGGGCACACGCTCGGTGTGATCGGCGAGTCGGGATCGGGCAAATCGACGCTCGCACGCGCGCTTTTGAAGCTCGTGCCAGCAAGCGGCAAGATCAGCTTCGATGGACGCGATCTTTCTCTGCTCAGCAGAGCCGCGATGCGGCCGCTGCGGCGCTCTCTGCAATTGGTGTTTCAAGACCCCTTTGGCTCGCTGTCGCCTGCGATACGCATCGGCGACATTATCACCGAGGGGTTGCGCATACACGAACCAGCGATGACGCGGAAAGAGCGCGACAAGCGCGCGGCGGTTGCCTTGGAAGAAGTCCTCCTCAACCCGAGCCTGCGGCATCGCTTTGCGCAGGAATTGTCCGGTGGCCAGCGGCAGCGGGTTGCGATCGCCCGCGCGATGATCCTAAAGCCGCGCCTCGTCGTGCTCGATGAGCCGACCTCGGCGCTCGACCGCTCTGTCCAGATCGGCGTTCTTGCATTGCTCGAGGATTTGCAGGAGAAACACGGCCTCACCTATGTCTTGATCAGTCACGATCTTACCGTGATCCGCGCGGCCTCCGATGAAATCGCGGTGATGAAAGACGGACGCATCGTCGAACAAGGACCGGCGCAAGAGATTGTCGAACAACCGCGCGAGCCCTATACAAGATCGCTTCTCGCGGCGGCATTCCGAGCCGGGGAGGCATGACGCAGCCCCGTCACCCCGAATGATCCATGATCTGCGGGGCTTTGTCGTAATAGCGATATCGATGACCAGTTAATAATAGCGCGAGATGCAATGAGAATGGCGAGGTCAATCCGATGATCTTTGACGGACAAGCGATCAAGGCGAATATGCTGGACGGAAAAATTGCCGAGTTGCGCTTCGAGCGCGGCAGCGAGGCCGTCAACAAGCTCGACAGTTTGACCTTTGACGAGCTGCGCCGCGCGCTTGAGGCCATCAAGGCGGCGCCCGCGATTAAAGGAGTCCTGATCACCAGCGCCAAGGAGACATTCATCGTCGGCGCCGATATTTTCGAATTCACCCGCATCTTCAAGCAGCCTGAATCCGAGATCACCCGCTTTGTCGCTGGAAATGCCGCGATTATCACGGCGCTTGATGATTTGTCGGTGCCGATGGTCGCGGCCATCAACGGCCTTGCGCTCGGCGGCGGGTTTGAAGTCACGCTTGCGGCCGATTACCGTGTGATGTCGAAAGCCGCGAAGATTGGCTTTCCGGAGATTCATTTGGGGATCTTCCCCGGCTATGGCGGCACCGTGCGGTTGCCGCGCCTCGCCGGCCTCACAGCAAGCGCCGACTGGATCCTTTCCGGCGCCCAGCAAGGCCCCGAGCGGGCTCTTCGTGATGGCGCCGTCGACGCCGTCGTGGAGCCTGAGGAATTGCAACCGGCCGCCCTTGCACTCCTGGAAAAAGCGATCGCGGGCGAAGCCGATTGGCAAAGCCGCCGCACCCGTATGAAGGGGAGCCTCGGAGTGGCGAAGGAAGAAGCCGCGTCTCTTCTTGCCAACGCCAAAGCGCAAGCTGCCAGGGCGCTCCCGCATCTGCCAGCGGCGCATTTCGCCGCGGAACTCCTCGAAAAAGCCTCGGCTCTCGATCGCGACGGCGCCTTGGCACTTGAAGCCGAAATTTTCGGCAAGGCAGCCAAGACACAAGCCGCGGAGTCCCTCGTCGCGATTTTCGTCAATGAGCAAGCGGTGAAAAAAAGCATCCGCCGCTACGCCAAGGAAGCCCCGCCCGTGCGGCGAGCAGCTGTCGCGGGCGCCGGCGTCATGGGCGGCGGCATCGCCTATCAGAGCGCCTCGTCCGGCGTCCCGATTGTCATGCGGGATATTTCTTCCGTGGCGCTCGACCATGGCATGGCGGAAGCGCGCAAACTGCTCGCCAAATCCGTGGAGACGGGCCGCCTCACGCAGGACAAAGCGGATGTCATCCTTCGTTCCATCACGCCAAGTCTCACCTATGAGGGATTCGATAGGGCCGATGTCGTGATCGAGGCCATCGTCGAGAATATCGCGGTCAAGCATAAGGTCTTGCGCGAAATCGAGGAGATTGTCAGCCCGACAGCAATTCTTGCCTCGAACACGTCATCACTACGAATCGATGCCCTGGCGGAAGCCCTGCGGCGCCCAGAGAATTTTTTGGGTATGCATTTCTTCAATCCGGTTCCAAGGATGCCGCTCGTCGAAGTCGTGCGCGGTCCCAAAACCTCCGCGCAAGCGATCGCGGCGATCACCGGCTATGCAGCTGCGATGGGCAAGACGCCAATCGTCGTCGAGGATTGCCCCGGCTTTGTCGTCAATCGCATCCTCACGCCCTATCTCATCGCTTTTCTGCGCCTTGTTCACGACGGTGCCGATTTCAAAGAGATCGACAAGGCCATGGAAGCCTTCGGCTGGCCGATGGGGCCCGCTTATCTCATCGACGTCATTGGCATGGATATTTCAGACCATGTCGTCGAAATCGTCTCGGCGGGCTACGCCCCGCGCATGGATGTCCCTTTCGAGACGGCGCTTCAAATTCTTTTGCGCGCCGGGCGCCTTGGCCAGAAGAACGGCCATGGTTTTTATAAATATCAAACCGACTCGAAGGGCCGCCCGCACAAGGACATCGATCCCGAGACAGAAAACCTGCTTGCGGCCGCGCAACCCAATGGCAAGGCGGCCTTTAGCGCGGAGGAAATCGTCGCGCGGATGATGTTGCCCTTGATGCTCGAAGCTGCGCGCTGCGTCGAGGACGGCATCGCGGCCTCGCCGGCCGAGGTGGACATGTGCCTCATCCTCGGCCTCGGCCTGCCACGCTATCTTGGCGGCGCCCTCAAATATGCCGATTACCTCGGTCTTCGGACTGTCGTCGAGGACGCTGGTAAGCGGGAGAGCCTTGGGCCCATCTACCGGCCGAGCGAGCGGCTACAAGCAATGGCGGGCACAGGCCAAGCTTTTTATCCTTCGTGAAGCAAAAGGGACGACAAAACGGGCTTTGCGTATAGATGATGAAACCATAATCTTCTTAATCGGAGCATCCGCAGCCGCCGCAGAAAGATTCACATTGGAGTCCCCGATTGAAAAGGGCATCACTTTTGTGCTGACCGCCGAAGCGGGCCAAGTTTGTTAAACCCATGAGCGCTTTGAGAGTTCGCGAGGCTTGATGTTGAGCTTTCATTCCCCTAGCGCCAAGGCCGAGATACCAGTCACACATGATACCAGCGCCATCCCGCCGGAGGTCAATTGGATTGACGCCGTGCGGCCGGATGCCCAGGAGATTGCCTTTTTGGAACGGGCGCTTGGAATCGAAGTGCCGACACTTGCGGCACTTTCTGAAATTGAAACGTCAAGCAGGCTACGCACGGAAGGGGACTGGCTTTATCTCAGTATCCCGATGATCTACCGGACCGAGGGGTTCATGCCAGCGCTGACGCCGCTCGGTTTCATCTTGTCGAAGAATTTGCTTCTGACGGTCCGCTTCAAGCCTATGAAGGTTTTCGACGATTGTAAGAGCAATCTTTCCAAGCATCCCCTCCAGGCAGGAGGTCCGGGCGCTCTGGCCACCATTTTGGAAGTGATCGTCGATCACGCCGCCGATCTTCTAGAAAACAACGCGAGTGATCTCGATTGTCTCTCCGAAGAGGTTTTCGGCACGCACCATATAAAGACGCAACGTCATCGGCCGCTGGAAGATGGCGATAGGTTGCGCAGCGTGATGCACAAGATCGGACGCAATGGCGATCTTATTTCGAAGATCGAAGATGTTCTCCTCGGCATCGCCCGCATGCTCCCCTATATTGCGGCCAATGCCGCACCTTACCTCGAGGCCGACATAGGCACGAAACTCAAAAGCCTGCAAAGCGATGTCACGTCGCTCAATGATTACGAGACACACCTCACCGATAAGATCCAGTTTCTGCTCGATGCCACATTGGGCTTAACGAACATCGAGCAGAATAACATTTTTAGAATTCTAACCGTTGTCTCCGTCGTCGGGATTCCGCCGACCTTCTTTGCGAGCATGTGGGGAATGAACTTCAAGAACATTCACGAATATGATTGGGCTTACGGCTATGAATTTGGGCTTTCCGTCATTGCCATCAGCGCAATCATCCCAATCCTTTGGTTCAAATGGCGCGGCTGGTGGTAGAGCCGCATGCCGGTGGCGTTTATGACCGAAGAAGAATTGCTCGCGTGCCTCCTTTATCGCGACGGGATGATGCTTGTCATCGACAAGCCCGCCGGAATCGCTGTTCATCGCGGCCCGAAAGGCGGCGACAATCTTGAGGATTATTTTCAGGCCTTGCGTTTCGGCCTGCCACGCAACCCTGCCCTGGCGCATAGGCTCGATCGCGACACATCCGGGTGCCTCGTTCTCGGGCGTCATCACAAGGCACTTGAAAAGCTCGGCCTCCTCTTCAAACAAGGCAAGGTCGCAAAGACCTACTGGGCCATCGTTGAAGGGGAGCCGGCGCAAAACGAAGGCTTGATCGATCTGCCGCTTGGGCGCCTTGATGCCAGCCGCGGCTGGTGGATGAAACCCGACCCCTCCGGGCTCCCTGCAAAAACCCTTTGGCGTATCCTCGGTCGCGCCGACGGCCGGGCGCTTCTTGAACTTACGCCCTTGACCGGCCGCACCCATCAATTGCGGGTCCATTGCGCGGCCCTGGGCTGGCCCATCCTCGGAGATAGTGTTTATGGGCCGGGCGGCGCGACGGGGCTGCAGCTGCATGCCCGCACGATCACAATTCCACTTTATAAAAACAAGGAGGCCGTGAAAGTCGAGGCGCCGGCCCCTTCCCACATGCTCGCGGCGTTGGCGGCTTTCGCGCCGAAGGAAACTGTCTGAAGCTAGAACCCGCTTCTGCTTAATCTAATTCCCTATATATTGGCGCAAGCTCGCCTCGAGCGCGGTTTTGTCCGCCGCCGTAAGCTTGGTCAACTCTCCGTCGAGCCACGCATCCTTGATCCCGGCGGCTCTTGCAAGAAGATGCCATTTCATCGCTTCGACCATGTCCTTTGGCAGTCCGCGCCCGGCCGCCAAAATGCGCGCAGCGCGATTTTGCGCGACAGGGTTGTTGCGTACGGCTGCTTTGAGAAAGAGCTTCGCCGCCGCCGTCTCGTTTTTGTCGACGCCAATTCCGTTGAACAGCATGATCGCATATTCAACTTGTGCCGGAACATTATCGTCCTTCGCGGCCTGGCCGATCCAAAGCGCTGCCTTCTGATCGCTTTTTTCAACACCCCTCCCGTCCCTATAAAGCAGGCCCAACGCATAGGCGGCATCCGAATTGCCGAGCTCGGCGGCTTGCTTGAAAAGCAGGGCGGCCTTTGGAAAGTCCGCGGCCACGCCGTTGTTCTGGATCGCCATGATGGCAAGATTGTAGAGCGCAGCTGGATGATTTTGCGCGGCGGCCTTTTCGAACAGCGCCGCCGCGCCCTCCCGGTCTTCTGGCACACCTTCGCCTTTGAGCTTGGCAATCCCCAGCGCGAAAATCCCCTCCCGATCTCCAGTTTCCGCCGCGAGTTTGTACCAGCGGGCGGCTTCCGCGGCGTCGCGCTTGATGCCCATGCCCTGCGTATAAAGCTCACCGACAAGGGTCATCGCCGGCCCGTCGCCAGGATCAGCCGCGATCCGCTTCATCGCTTCACGCATCGCCGTGACATAATATCCCCGCTGATAGGCGGCGTAGGCGAGATCGGGAGCGCCCCCAAGCCGCGCGGGGACGGGCAATGCGCCATAAGGCTGTGGCGGCGGATCCGACGCCTTCACAGGCGGCCCCCCCGGGGGTTGATGCACAGTTGCGGCGGACTCGGCATGGGCGGAAAATTTGCCTCCAGCAATCACAAGCCCGAAGGCCGCCAGAGAGGCGCAAAGCCGCAAAAGGTGGTCGCCCGCGCCGAGTCTCATTGGACTGTTTCCAGAGCCGACAAAATCAGGCGAGCGGCATCGCCCACAGCCGCTTCCGCGCCGCGTGGATCTCCAAAGATCGCATCTCCCAGCGCGATGAAATCCGCTCCGGCGTGGACAAGATCGGCGATCGCATCAAGATTATGCGCGTAACCGACGCAAGGAACATTGAAGATCTCCGCCCACCAAGCCACCTCTTCGACGATGTGCGCGTGCGGCTCCAGATCGTGAGGACCGCCAAACATCAAATAATCGACGCCCGCTTCGCCGGCGGTCATCGCCGCGTCCCGCGTCTTCAGCCCTCCGGCCCCGACAATGCGGCCGGGCTGTAAAGCATGCAAGGCGGATTGCAGCTGCGGTCCTATGCCGTCTATGTGGACACCATCGGCATTGACACGAAGCGCCAATTGCGGATCGTCCGGAATGAGGCAAGCAATGCCATGCTTCTGCAAGCGAGGGCATCGTGCGCGTAAAGTCTCCTCTTTCGAGGCGTCATCGCAGGCGCCGGTCTGCACAAGCACGCAAGCCACGTCATGCGCCGCAAGCGCCGCCTCAAGAGCCGGCGGAAATGCGGCGGCATCGGAAACCGGCGGCGTGATCAGGTAAAGACGAGGCTTGCCCGTCATGAGTTCAACTCCGAATCCGTCGTCGTCCTATCTTATTGGCCTGTGAGGCAAATTTATGCACGGTCATGCGGAAAACCAATGTGGATTGTCCACTCCGGATGATCGTAGCCCATTTTGGCAGGCCAGCGATGAAGGTGCTGGCCTAGGGACGCCAGTGTAAAGTGTCCGCATGAGTACGCTTGTCGTAAGATTGCATCCGTGTTACCGGCAGCCCGCAGGAGATTTTTCATAATGGCTGACGGAAACGGAAACGGGAACGGCCCTCAGGCCGATACGGCACCTTCGATCAATGCGATGGTGCAATATACCAAGGATTTCTCGTTCGAGAATCCGAATGCGCCACGCTCTCTCGGTCCCCAAGAGAAGCCGCCGAATATTTCGATTCAAGTCAATGTCAATGCACGGCAAGTCGCGGAAGCCGACTTCGAGGTGAATATCCTGCTCGAGGGATCGGCTGGCGAAGGTCCGGGTGTTTTGTTCAAGTTCGAGCTTGACTACGCCGGCCTCTTCCGTCTGCGCAACATTCCTCCAAGCGACATGCACCCGGTCGTCATGATCGAATGTCCCCGCCTGCTTTTTCCCTTCGCGCGCCAGATTGTCGCGGAAGCCGTTCGCAGCGGCGGCTTCCCGCCCCTTTATATCGATCCGATCGATTTCGCGGCCCTCTACCGCAAGCGTCTCAACGAGGCCGCCGCCGCTGCGCCGCCCGCGACGAAGGGTTGAGGAACGCCGCCCGGCGACTGCGGGCCCTTTATCAAAAAAGCCTATTCTATTCCTGGCCGAAGCGGAGAAGGCCGGAGCCGTGCGCCTTGAGCCAGGCCTCCGCGCGGGCCGTATCCGCCGACAAGCCTGCGACGGTCGCCCAAAATTTGTCGGAGTGGTTCATGTGGATGAGATGGGCGCATTCATGCGCCGCGAGGTAATTGAGGACGAATTGGGGCGCCAGGATGAGGCGCCAGGAAAAACTGAGTGCGCCCGACGAGGAGCAAGATCCCCAGCGGCTCGTCGTGTCGCGCAAGGTGATCTTGCAAGGACGGACGCCGAGTTTCCTTGTATGGCCTTCAACGGCAGCCTTGAGGTCGCAAAGAGCTTCCTTGACCAGGAAGTCGCGCACGCGTCGAGGCACGAAAGCAGCTTCCGCGTTCACGCAGAGCAGGGGTGTGTTCACCTCGCTTTCGGTGCCGTCCTCAAGCCAGACCCCGCGGCGGTTTGCCGGCCGATGGATGATCAGATGCAAGGTTCCGCGCAACGGGACCAAGCCGCCCGGCTTCAAGGGAATTTTTTCCGGGAGCTGGCGCAATTTTGCGCCGATCCAGGCCGCGTGCCGGCTCGCGAAAGATTTTGCCTCCGCGATGCTTCCGCGTGCCGGCATTGTCAGGACAACATCTTGTGTTGCGGCTCGGACCCGCAGAGTGAAGCGGCGCGCGGAGGTTATGCGCCTTATGTTGACGCGATAGGTTTCGCCCGCATGAGAAATGTCGAGCGTCGTGCTGGCAGAAACGCGGGCTACGCTTTTGCGCGGGCTATGCGGCATGACCTCACAATAGCGGGAGGCCAAATGAGTCGCTAGAGCGTGCTCTCAAAAAACTGAGGAGTTCTGAACGGGACCGCGTGATCTGCGCGAGGAAGAGGCAAGAGAGCTAATCTTTAAACGCTCTCCACGAGCTTTAAGGCTCTCACCGCTTTTGCCGCGGCATGGAATTCGCGGATGCGCGGCACGACCTCATTGCGGAAACGCGAGCCGTTGAACACTCCGTAGTGACCAACCTTATTCTGCTGATAATGTGCCTTCATGGACTGCGGGATGCTCTTGCAAAGTTCCTGCGCGGCGAAGGTCTGGCCGAGGCCCGAAATGTCGTCGTTTTCGCCCTCCACGGTCAGCAGCGCCACGCGGCGGATAGCAGAGAGATCGACCGGGACGCCGCGATGGGTCATTTCACCCCTCGGCAGCGCATGTCTCACAAAGACAGTATCAACCGTCTGCAGGTAGAACTCCGCAGGCAGATCCATGACAGCCCGGTATTCGTCATAAAATTCGCGGTGCTTGCGTGCGGAGTCGCCATCCCCCGTCACGAGATGATCGAAGAACTCGAGATGTGCGGTGACGTGACGATCGATGTTCATCGCCATGAAGCCGGTCAGCTGGAGAAAGCCTGGATAAACCTCCCGTCCCGCGCCGGGATAGCCGAACGGAACCGAGCAGATGCAATTGCTCTCAAACCACGCGCTGCCCCGCTCCTGTGCCAGGAGATTGACTTTGGTCGGGCTGCGCCTCGTGTCGACCGGGCCGCCCATGAGGGTCATTGAAGCAGGAAGATGCGGGCTGTCCTGCGCTTCCATGAGGGCGATCGCCGCGACCAGCGGCACCGACGGCTGGCAAACCCCGAGCGTATGAAGGGCCGCGCCATCGTGAGCCTTGCTCAGAGTCTCGCAGATCGAGATCACGTAATCAATGTAATCGTCGAGATCGAACCGGCCCGCCGAAAGTGGAATCGTCCTCGCGTCGAGCCAATCCGTGATGTAGACATCGTAAAAAGGGAGGAACGCTTCCACGGTGCCGCGCAAAAGGGTTGCGTGATGACCCGACATCGGGGCGACGATGAGAAGCTTCTGCTGCGGCCCGGGAGATCCAGAGTCCCACAGCTTTTCAAATTGGAGAAGCTTGCAGAACGGCCGCTCCCAAACGACCCGCTCGAGGATGGGGATGGTCTTGCCGCCGACAGCAGTCGTGCCCAGGCCGAAGGCCGGCTTGTCGTAGCGCCTTGTCAGCCGCTCGAAAATATTTGCCGAGGCCGCGAGGTTCCGGCCGACCGGGGTATAGGAGAACGGATTGATGGGACTCTCAAGCCAGCTTCGGGCGACATCGGACATGGCCCGCGCCGGGGCCAGGGCGAGATGTGCCATTTCGTGCATTTCATAAGCAAAAGGCGGCATTTTTCTCTTCCTCGCCTCTCATCTCCGTGAGTTAGGCAAGCGATCTGAATAAACGGTTAGGGGTTATCTTGCAACGTTCGCGATGTCGCAAGCCACTAAGCCGCTTTAAGCTATTATAGCGATAAATCTACAAATGATTTAACAACGCTCTGAAAAGGATTCAATGTACTCACAACTGAAATTTCAATACGGTTTGTGTTTCGCAACAAGTTGAGGGCGTTTTCGTCCTTGCGCCTGCATCTCGCGAATGCGCGGGGCAGCCGCGTGTTCCGCGTCATGCAGAAAAATTCTCGTGAAACTTCGGTAATCTAGCAAGACCCAAACGCGAGTGTCTGAGCGCACAACTCGCCTTTGAGCCGAGGCGACAAAAACTTCCAAGACCCTGTTGCCTCGATCGCCACTGGTATAAGTGGGATGTCATGACCGAACTGATTAACATTGATCTCGGGCGGCGCTCGCGACGGCTGCGCGTCGATACGCTCGTCAAATTGCGCTGGCTTGCTTTGCTCGGGCAAGTGATCGCGCTGATCGTGACCTATTTCGGGCTGCGCTTTTCACTTCCGCTCGGCCCTTGTCTTCTCGTCATCGCGGCTTCGGCCTGGCTTAACATCGGCCTGCGCCTGCGCTTCAGCCGCACCGACCGGCTGGAAGACGTGCCGGCCGCCGCCATGCTTGGCTATGACATCCTTCAGTTAACGGCTTTGCTCTATCTCACGGGAGGCATCGAAAATCCGTTTTCGATGCTTTACCTCGCGCCGATCATGATTTCCGCGGTATCGCTGTCGGGCCGCATCACTTGGGTCCTCACGCTGCTCATGTTTGGCGCCGTATCGGCCCTGACCTTCCATCATTACCCGCTGCCTTGGTTTAGGGGCGAACGGCTGCAGCTTCCCTTGATTTATGATGCCGGGATATGGACGGCGATCGTTCTTGGCGCGGCTTTTATTGCGATTTATGCCTCCCGTGTCGCCGTCGAGGCACGTAAGCTTGCCGACGCCTTGGCCGCCACCGAACTCGTGATCGCGCGCGAGCAGCACTTGACGCAACTCGATGGCCTTGCAGCGGCTGCGGCGCATGAACTCGGAACGCCCTTGGCCACGATCACGCTCATCGTGAGGGATCTGCAAAAACAACTCGCGGCGGGCGACCCCCTCGCGGAGGATCTCAACCTGCTCGCCCAGGAGACAGGCCGCTGCCGAGCCATTCTCAGCACCCTGACCTCGCTTGGCAGCGATGATGGTAGTATTCTTGATGAGATGAGCCTCGGCCTGTTGATCGAGGAAGTCGCCGGTCCGCATCGCGATTTCGGCGTTCGGATTTCGATTTCCAAGGATGGCGAGGGTCCTGAACCGACTTGCCGCCGCAATCCGGGGATATTGTACGGGCTTGGCAATCTGATTGAAAATGCGATAGATTTTGCCACATCCGAGGTTCAAATCGCGGCGCAATGGGATGCGGCAAGGGTCACGATCGTCATCGCGGATGATGGTCCCGGCTTTTCCCCCGACGTGGTTGGCCGCGTCGGCGACCCCTACGTTACAACGAAGACCGACCGGCGGGCCAAATCGGAAGAAGGGGCGGGGCTCGGGCTCGGTCTCTTCATCGCCAAAACGCTTCTCGAGCGCTCCGGTGCGACCGTCAAGGCCGAGAACCGCGTCCCTCCGGCAACCGGCGCGGCCATCACGATCTCTTGGGAACGAGCGGCTTTCGAACGCGGCACCAAAGGTTTATCCCTGGCGAGCGCGGTCAAGTCCGGAATCTCACAGCGCAGTTGACAGGAGCGAACCCTTCTATTCGATGAGGGAAAGAGAAAAAGAATTGCTATTCTCTTACTTTGGCGCGCTTTCTGCGGGAAATGGACCGAGCGAGGCGATTGATCATGAAAAGCGACCCCCCCGGCCCCGCCAAGGCGGGAGACCAAACTGAAGATAAAGGCAGCGGACAGAACGGTTACGGCCCGGATCGCTCGCTCCTCATTGTCGACGACGACAATACTTTTTTGACCCGTTTGAGCCGCAGCATGGAGACGCGGGGGTTCACTGTCACAACCGCACTTTCGGTCGCGGAAGGTCTCGCGGCCATCGCCGAAAGGGCTCCGGCCTTCGCGGTCATCGACATGCGTCTTTCCGATGGAAATGGGCTTGATGTGATCCGCGAACTCAAGGCGAAGCGGCCTGATGCACGGGGCATTATCCTGACGGGATATGGAAATATCGTCACCGCCGTCACCGCCGTGAAGCTTGGTGCGTTCGATTATCTGGCCAAGCCCGTCGACGCCGACGAAATTTTCAATGCGCTCATGGCCACCCGGCATGACAAGGCCGAGCTCCCTGAAAATCCGATGTCCGCCGACCGGGTGCGCTGGGAGCACATTCAAAGGATTTACGAGCTTTGCGGCCGGAACGTCTCGGAGACCGCGCGCCGGCTTAATATGCACCGGCGCACCTTGCAGCGCATTTTGGCGAAAAAAGCGCCGCGCTAGAGAATTTTGCTTGTAAAGCCCAGGCTTGAGTTCCGCCCCTCTCTTTTGTCGCGGCGGCTGTCACGGCCATTGCGCAGCGCCAGAAATTGGGTGTAATGCGCACATCCCCGGCTATGCCAGCGGTCAGACGAACGGTCACTGGTTTTGCTTTGACGTTCTATCGACTGAAAAGGCGTTGATTCGAGCAGGGCGCAACGAACCGCCTCTTCGCTAAGTTGTGGTGCGGTTTCGATAAAGATCTGCCGGGGCCGGTAGCTCAATGGTTAGAGCCGGCCGCTCATAACGGTCTGGTTGGGGGTTCGAGTCCCTCCCGGCCCACCAAGATTTCAATGACTTAGCATCCATTTTCGAAAGTCCGTTGAATCTGTCCACCGATATGTCCACCGATATCTTATTTTCGGCCGATCGCCAATGCGACTTGTTCCTGATAGTCCGGCGCCAAATGGCCGTAATGCTTGCGGATCATTTCCTCCGATGTTCCTAGGTATTCGGCAATGAGCATGGTCGGTATGCCTTTGGCGACAAGCCACGAAGCCGCCGAATGCCGCAGCGTGTAAGCGATAACGCCCTCTTCGATCCCAGCCAGCTTGCAAGCCCGCGCGAGCGCCGTCTTGACGCTCTTGACCGGTTGTCCATCGAAGGTGACGACATAGCCCCGCCCTCCGTCGAGACGTTTCCAGCGGGCCAAATGAGCTTGTAAGCCAGGCGATAGCCGGACTGGCGGTTGCCGTTTGTCCGTCTCGACCGTACCTTCGGCATGCCGGTAAAACCGGCGGCCTTCGACATCGACCCA
>DATJBL010000116.1:0-3254 GCA_035515355.1 Methylocella sp. | reverse complement strand
ATCTTGGCGGCCGGGGGCAAGCATCCAGCGCTCGGAGATGGCCGCAAGCTCGCTGAAATGTTTGATCAAGAAAGCTGTCTTGCCAAGTTTTGCGCGCTTGTCGACGGGACAAGCAGCCAAGACACGGGGGTTGGTGTCACGTCAACGTGAACGACCGTATCACCGGCTGGCGCAGGCGTGAAAATTCCACATCGCAAAATCTTAAGCTTTAATGGCGATCGACTACTTCCACCGGTTCCCCCAACGTTTCCGAAGCGATAGGACTGCAGATCCACGATCTCAAATCACACCCATGGCGCTGGTATTGTTCAGAATGACGCATGAGACTGACCCTGTCCGATTCGCTATTGCGCCCGAGCGACGCGCTTGCGCCGAAAGTCACGCAAGAGCTCCTGAGCCGCATTGTGGCCGGGCGCTCCTGTAACGCCGCCTCCTGGATGGCTCCCGGAGGCGCATAAATAAAGACCCGCGATCGGACCTCGATAATTGGCGTACCCGAGCATCGGACGCGCGGAGAAGATTTGGCCTAAATCGAGTGCCCCGTGGAAAATATCACCATCGATCAGACCGAATGTTTTTTCGAGATCGAGCGGGGAAAAGATCTGGCGTGCCAAAACTGAGCGCCGGAAATTCGGGGCGTAACTGTCGACCGTTTCGATCATGAGGTTGGCGACTGCTTCACGGTGGTCGTCCCATGACGAACCGTCGGGCAGTTGCGGCGCGACATGTTGACAGAACAGGCTCGCCACGTGCTGTCCGCGGGGCGCGAGCGTGTCGTCAATTGTTGATGGAATGACCAATTCCACGATGGGACGGTGCGACCAGCCAAACGAACGCGCGTCGAAATAGGCCCGCTCCATATAGGCGAGGCTCGGGGCGATGATGATGCCCGACGCGTGGTGTTCCGCGAGTGCGCGTCCGGGTAACACAGTGAAGTCGGGCAATTCGGACAGCGCGACATTCATGCGAAACGTGCCAGACCCACAACGCCAATTTTCCATACGTCGCCGGAATTCCTCGGGCAAAGCGTGCGAATCGAGGAGGTGAAGGTAGAGGAGCTTGGGATTAATGCCCGCGGCGACGGCACCGGCACAGATGGTTTCGCCCTTGCCCGTCTCAACGCCAATGGCTCGCCCATTCTCGATAAGGACTTGGCGCACGCGTGTCGAAAGCCTGATCTCGGCGCCGTGCGCGGTGGCGGCTCTGGCCATGGCTTGGGTGATCGCGCCCATGCCGCCGATCGCGTGGCCCCAGGCGCCTTTCTTGCCATTCACCTCGCCGAAGCTATGATGCAAGAGAACGTAGGCCGAACCAGTGGCATATGGGCTCACATAATTGCCGACGATGCTGTCGAAGCCGAAGGCGGCCTTGATGGGCGCGCTTTCGAACCAGCCATCGAGGAAATCGCCGGCTGAAGTTGTGAAGAGGTTGAGAAAATCCCGCTGGAGATCGAGTCCAAGAGCTCGGATTCGATTGGCGAGCCGACCAGCCTTGATCAATTCGGCGATCGCGGCGAATGGGCTGCGCTCGACGACATTCGGCGGCGTTTCAAGCACAGTGGCCCGCAGGATATCTGCGATGACCGTTAAGCGTGCTTGATAATCGTCAAGACGTGCTGCATCCCGTGCCGAGAATTTTGCGATCTCTCGTTTCGTTTGGCCGCCGCCGACTTTTAGATAGCCTATGTCGCCCAACGGTAGGAAGTTAGAGATTGGGCGCTCGACGATCCGCAAACCATAAGCAGCGAGGTCGAGATCACGAATCACTTTCGGGTTCAACAGGGAGACGGCGTAAGAAGCGACCGAATTGGAAAAGCCGGAGCTAAACTCCTCCGTGACAGCGGCGCCTCCGGCCACGGGGCGCTGATCCAGCACCACGACCTTAAGGCCTGCCATTGCCAAGTAGGCAGAGCAAACGAGACCATTGTGGCCAGCACCGATGACGACAACATCGTACATCATCCACCTTTCTTCCCGCAATGAACTGCCCAGATCATACAAGAAAGAACAATTTGAGCAGCAGGCCCTAAAGGAAGCCAAAAATGATTTGCGGCTGAAATGGCGGCGGTGGAAAATTTATCGTGTCACGCCGTTCGCGACGGCTACACCAATATCCCGCTTGCGCGATTGACCTCGGGAGAACGAAAGCGGCCTTGAATTCGCATTTCTGTGCCGTCCAAGGCAGCTGCCTGAGGCTGTTTATTAATCAACCGGAGAAACCGCGCCAGACACACCGTTACCCGATCATTGATTGCGTCGATGATCGGGTAACCTTCGTCTTGCTGGAAATCGCGCCAAAAATTGCGACGGCCCGCTTTCGTTGCAATCTCTAAAGACTTCGTTGCAACCTTTAAAGATTGGAAAACGATATCCGGATCGTAAAGAACTTGCACTTCCGGCGATTTCGGCCCAAATACGGCCGTCATCCGGTGGATTTCTGTCTTGACAATTTTCTGACCGTTCCGTGGGGTTGAGGAGGGGCAATGCGGTTTCCATTGATCCTGGTCGGTCTGGCGAGCTTTCTTGGAATTCCTTCGGCATCGGCCCTGGCCCAAGCGGCCTCCGCAGCGGCACCCGGCGCAGCTGCGGCACCCGGCATAGCTGCGGCACTCGGCGGAGCTGCGGCCGGAGTAAGACCCACTGTAGGGCTGACGCTCTCAAGAGGAGGGGTAGTTGGAACCGGCTTTGGGACGGGGATTGCGCCAAAACAAGTACCATTGGCTGTCGGAAGGGGCCACATCGGTGCCGGAACGGGCGGCACGGGCGGGGGAGTTGGCAATGCGACGGGGGGCATCAATGGCACCCCACGCGCCGGGACGGGCGGCATCAGGGATACCACGAGTTGGGGTCTTAGTACGGGAGGCATCAACGGTACGGGCCGCGGTCTTAGCGCGTCAACCGGAGGCGTCAACGACGGCGGGACGTTTGGTAGTAATACTGGCGGAATCTTCGGCAGCACAATTGGGGCGGGAACTGGCGGATATCGCGACCTCAATAGCCTCGGTGCCGAGACCGGTGGCATCAACGAGGGTAATGCACCCAGATTCCAAGTTGTGCAATAGCGTGTCTTATTGGCGCAGGGCGATTCGGTGAAAACCTGAGAAGAGGCGGATGGCGCGGTTTCTGTCGTCCTGAAAGTGTTCGATCGCGCGGGTTGGCGAGGATGAGACCGACTTCAGAATTTTGAGAACGAAGCCGGTGAGGGAGAAAATATTGCGGGGCGCGTTGTCGCAGCGGTTCGTGTAGCGTCTTCTC
>DATJBL010000115.1:0-2676 GCA_035515355.1 Methylocella sp. | reverse complement strand
CAAACTAAACCAAACTTAGTCCATTAACTCCGAAGAATCAAATGATTTCTGGCGTTTCTTCCGCGGTCGGCGGCCCGCACCCGCTCGGCTCATCTCGACCACGAAAGGGCCAAGGCGGAACCCAAGCGCCTGGATACGCGGGATAGCCTCGTTCGAAGAGCCCTTCGGACGCTTGACGGTTTAAGCAGCGGCACCGATCGCGGTGTTGGGCCCTTAGCGTTTTTTGTGCTGCCGCTTAGCCGCACGCTTGGTCGATTACAGCTTGGGGGGACGACCGCCAAACGAAGCCTTTCGAAAAAGACGCCGCGAGGCCGACATCGGTTCATCCAAAGTCCATAAGGTGCATGACCGCCCGTCGAATTACGCTATGCCGATCGGCAGAGATGTCCGCCGGCAACGCCAAACGAATCCATCAACCAAATCAAAGCGGCAAAGTGGCCGGGGCGCGAAGTCAGCGATCGCCGGCACGAATTACGAAACCTGGGTGATCGCCACCAGCCTATTCCCGCGTCCCACGCTAATAGTACGTTGAGACCAAGACTGCTCATCACCGTCGCCGCTGAGGCGATGATTTTCATTTTCCCAAGCAAACGCAATTTGCGTTGTGGAAGCGGTCTTGTAGGATTGATTCAAGGAGGCGAGATTGTTGAACCGGCGAGAGCTCAATGGGGTATTGCTTAGCGGCCGGCTTGTCGCTGCCTGCGGTTGGCACGATGACTGCGCGGGCGGGGCGAGTCTCCGGCTGAGGAAGCGGCAAAAAGAAAAAAGCTAAGAGCTCGGCGATCTTGACATCCATGAGGTCATTTGAGATCATTGAGATCAATGATCTCAGGGAGAGCCTCCGGATGACTGGAAATCTGCACGTGCGTAAGCTGGACGATGATTTAATTGCTCGCCTGAAACGTCGTGCGGCGCGGCATGGCCGCTCGACCGAGGCGGAGCATCGGGAAATCCTCCGCCAGGCCCTTGCCGGCGAAGATGAACCTTCCTTCGACAAGTTAGCCGCCGACCTGCGAAAGCTGACCGGGCGCCGGAAGCAGACGCCCTCGGAAATTCTCCTTCGTGAAGGACGCAAGGAGCGGTGAAGACGCTCGTCATCGACGCCAGTATCGCCATCAAATGGGTCGTCGAGGAGGACGGTACGCGCGAGGCGCTGGCACTTCGCCAGCAGGCCAAGTTGATCGCGCCTGAACTGCTGGTAGCCGAATGCGCGAACATTCTGTGGAAGAAAGTGCAGAGGGTCGAGCTTTCACGGGACGAAGCGCTTCTTGCCGCCCGTCTGCTGCAGGGCGCCGAAATCGAACTGCTATCCACACGGTCGTTACTCGAGGCGGCCACGCGAATATCGATCGAGATCGATCATCCAGCTTATGACTGTTTGTACTTAGCTCTCGCGGCCAAGAACAAATGCCAGTTTGTTACGGCCGACAATCGCTTTCTTCGGAAACTTCGTCAGGGCCGGCAACGCACTCTACGTGGCAGAGCTATTTCGTTGATCGAGGCCGTTAATCCATAGATACCACTGGCACCTTGGTTTAAAGCGGACCCGGAATCGTGGGCCTGGGCCATCAAAGTCCAGCAGGAGCGGACGATTGCCGACTTCCCGGCGAATCGTCGCGCGCAATGCTGCAGCGACCTATTGGCGCCAAAGGAGAACGAGGCGCACCTCGGTAGGAAAGTCGCGCCTGGCCGTCTGATGAGAACGTACGATTTGGCAGAACAAACCCAACGCGCGTGCTGACACCCCTTAATGAGAACCAGCGGAGCCACAGCTTTGGCAGAACAAAGCCAAAGCGCTGGAAATTGTGAAGGCTCCCAGGCGAGGGCATTTGGCAGAACGAAGCCAGTTCCACGGCCGTGCATCGCAACGCCGCGCCTGAAAAAGCGCGAGCCAATCTGATCCGGCTGTGGCGTCTTCATGTCCATCCCCCTCAGCGGTGATGGACCCCACACATTTTTGGAGGAGATCTCGGGGTTCAGCTCAACCCCGCCGCAAAATCGCGGTCTTTGGCGCCTTTAATTTACAGGCCGGCGCTCGGCAAGTTGGATCACACGTGGCCTGCATTTCGTCCGCACAAACTCTAGTGCGCCGCGGCGGCTGTTGTTGTTCGCGGCGCCATTGCGCTGAGCCGCGTGAGGACGGTCTCGAGGATGACGGTATGGGCGCGGCTGACGATCATTTCCATTGACGGCGTATCGGCAAACATAGCCAAGGCTCGGCTGACAATTTCGTGCCGTGTCGGTAATTGCGGCAAGCAAAGACCTGCGAACACGTCTGCCGCGCGATTCTGCGCCTTGGCGAGCCTTTCCTGGAAAGCGGAAAAGCCAGGTCCGGCAAGCGCCGCCGCTATGGCATTGACCATGACGTCCAGATCAAAGCTTCCGGCGAGCTGGGCGGCAGCGCGCTCGATTACCCTGGAACCGAGACGGTGCTCGTTGCGGCGAACCTCCGCTGGCGGCGTCTTGAGATCCCACACTACACCGAAGAACGATAGAATCTTGAGGATGTAAAAGGTCGCGTCGATCTCCCACCACCTGAACCCCTGGCGGACGCTGCCCTGATAAGCATGGTGATTGTTGTGCCAACCCTCGCCCATGGTGAAGAAAGCGAGCAGCCAATTGTTACGCGAATCGTCTGCCGTCACGTAACGCTGACGCCCGCGGACATGCGCGAGT